>CAWAVJ010000073.1:0-22775 GCA_963785355.1 uncultured Alphaproteobacteria bacterium | reverse complement strand
CCTTCGCCGAAGCTATGTGAAGCATTCAACAGGACCTGGTATAATATTACGTCCAAAAGCGCCGCCCCCTTTACTCCGCCGGAAAGTATTTCTCCTCTACGATAGCGGAGGCGAACAGCGTGTTGATCTCACGCTTAAGCGCGGCGCGCTTGTCGTTCTCCTTATAGACGCTGCGCGCCAGCTTGACGAAAGCCGGCCCGAAATCGCCGGCGCGCTCGCATCTGCGAATGGCGTCCTCGATGTCCCATAGTGCCGAATTGGTGCGCTTAAGCTCTGCCGTGAGGCGGTCGAGACCGGGGGCGGAAAGCCCGCGGCTTTGCCTTAGCTCGTGCAGCAGCGCAAGCTCGCGCTCCACGTTCTTGCGCTTGCGCGGATCGGCGATGCGCCCGGCCTTGATTTCGAGTATGGCGATCTTGTCGAATAGCTCGCCGATTGCCGCTGGGATTTGCAGCGGGGGCGCCGGAGGCTTGGTCATGGCTTCTACCGCTCTCGCGATTTCCGCGAAAACGCCGCCCCAATCGCCTTTGGTTTGCTGCCTGAAGAGCCGCATCGTGGGATACCAGGGCGAGTCGGGACGGCCCAGCATCCAGCGCCACTCGGGCACGTGTTTCAAAGCGACGAAAACCGGCTGCCCCATGGCGCCCGCCAGATGCGCGACCGAGGTATCGACCGAAACGATCAAGTCGAGATTGGCCATCACGGCGGCGGTATCGGTAAAGGCATGGGGGCCGGCATCGAAATCCTCGCCCAAGGTCTCGACTTTCACCCCGCAGGTGACAAGCTGGCTGGTGCCAAACCCCTTCTGAAGGCTGATCAGCCGGACATTCGGGATCGCGGCCAGGGCTGCGAAAGCCGCGAGCGGGGCGGCGCGCGCCATATCCACCTTGGGATCGGGATTGCCCTGCCACGCGATGCCAATCTTGAAGCCGTGGCTGCCCAGCCGCGCCGCCCATTTCGCGGCCAACACCGGATCGGCCTCGATATAGGGGACGCGCGCAGGGATCGTATCGAGCCGGGTCTTAAGCGCGCGCGGCAGGCTGAAAAGATGCACCTGGTAATCGAAGCGCTCGCCAGGGTCCGTTTCAGCGGCGATCCGCACGCCGGGCACGTTTTTAATGAGCTCGATCATCCGCGGGCGGCACTTGAACGTTGTGTCCGCGCCGAGGCCCGCAAGTATGGGAAAGTAGCGGGCGAGCAGAACGATATCGCCGTGGGCCGCCTCGTCCAGAACGAGCAGTTTCTTGCCGGCGATTGGCTCGCCGTTCCAGACCGGCCAAACCGCTTTTGCGCCTATCTTGCATTCGTCGCCCCAGAGCTTCCGGTATTCGTAGCCCTCCCAGCCCTTTTCGAAATCGCCCAGAAGGAGTTGCAACGCACCCAGATTGGAATGGCCTTCGACAAGCTCCGGGTTCAAGGCGAGCGCGCGCTCGAAATCGGCCATGGCGTCGCTGAAACAGCCAAGCTCTTGCAAAGCCAGGCCGCGCCCGGTGAGCGCGGTCGCGCATGTTGGACCGGCTTCGAGAGCGGTGTTGAAATATAGAAGCGCCTTTTCGGTCCGCGCGTTCTTGAATTCGATAATGCCCCGGCCGAGCAGGGCTTCCACGCAGCGCGGGTTCTTCGCCAGCGCCTCGTCGAACATGGCCGAGGCTTCCGGAAACCGCCCGAGCTGGCGCAGCGTCTCGCCTCTGTTGCAGAGCGCGGCCAAATCTGCGGGCTTTAATGCGAGCGCTGTTTCGAACGCGGCCAGCGCCTCGGATGCGCGCGCGAGCGCATACAGAAGATTGCCGCGGAGAAGCCAGGCGTCGAACTCCGCCGGGGCCTGGGTCAGCAGCTTATCGCAGACGTCGAGCGCCTCTTCCGGGCGGCCGAGCTTCTGCAGTGCTGTGGCAGTGCCGTAAAGCGCCTTACCGTAGCTGGGATTGCGTTCCAGTGCCTTCTGAAAATACTCGTATGCCTCGGCCTGCTCGCCGCACTCGGCCAGAATCGCCCCGCAATTGTACCAGGCGGTAGCGTCGCTGGGATCGGTGGAAGTGAGCGTGCGGTAAACCTCGAGCGCTTCCCCGGCGCGGCCAAGGCTGTGCAGGATAGAAGCTTTGGCGGATAACGCGGCAGCGGGCTTGAAGGGTAACAGCGCCTCGTAAGCTGCGATGGCGTCGCTGGAACGTCCGGCACGCTGCAAGAGCCGCGCGCGCGCTTCAATCGCGTCTGCGTAGTCCGGCTTCAGCGCCAGAGCGCGGTCGTAGAAGGGAAGAGCAGCGGCGTCCCGGCCGAGATTGACGTTGATTAGCCCAGCCAGATAGCAGGCAAAGCTATCGCCGGCGGCGATCTCCGCGCGCGCAGCAAGGCATTTCAGCGCTTGTTCCGGACGGCCGGTTCGCAGAAGCCCCAGCGCTTGCCCGACAATGTGCTGAACGTCCGGCTTTGGAAGGCCGGTGGATTGTTTTGTCAGGCCGCGTTGCATCGGGCCCTCAACATGAGCTCATGGCTTGAATTAAACCGCGTCAACCTCGCCTGGAGCTTGCGGCGCCACTTGGACCCTGTCATCGCGAGGCGGCGAAGCCGCCAGGGATCAGTTTGTGCCGGCGGCTAGCGCGCGTGCGCTAGAAGTTTCCATAGCTGACGCCTTGCATGCTGCTGAGCATGCTTTCCGTGACGCCGCCGGTGCTTGAAGATGTATTGAGGAGAGCGTCCGGCACGTTTTGTGTCGTCGTGGTGCTGGGGTTATTCTCGTCGTAAAGAACTGTGAATTTTTCTATAAAACTCTGAAGCTTTTTGGGGTCTTGAAAATCTTTGATATTTAGATCGTTTGTAAGCATTTGTGCTTGCGTATCGATGTCCTCCATGGAGGTATAGGGAGAGATTCCAAGTGCGGTTTGCACAACCGTCAACAAGTTCTTGTCTGCCAGGATGTTGTAGACGCTCGTAATATTCGGCGCATTCTGCTGAAAATATAAGGCTAGCTGTACGCCAGGATCCGACTGTGACTGGTTGCTCTCCAGAGTCTGCTGAACATAGTCGCTGACAACCCCGGTTTGGACCGCCGTCGAGGAGGTTGTGGAGGTGCCATTTTGCGCAAAATTGAAGGTTTGGGCGAGGGCTAATATTTGCGGGTTGTTCAAGGTGTAAGCGAGATCGCTTTGGCTGCCCGTCCCTTGCTCCAACACCTTTTGGATAAGCCCCGCTCCGTACGATGTCATGCTGCTCAACCCATAGGCGTTCATGACATAAGAAAAGAGCCTGTAATTACTGGTCAGGTCCGATGGCGTTTTAGCATTTCCGATATTGGCTTGGTAATAGGCTGTTTGCGCCTGCACCGCCGGCTGCAGCGGCTGTAAGAGTCTGCCACTTCGTCATATTGTTCGAGATTTGCAAGTATGTGGCAAGGGTCGATGTCATCGTTTCCACCGCCTTGGCTACGAGGCTAGCTAGAGCTTATCATGCTTCGTGTTAACAACTTGGAAATGTGCGCCTGTTCCAGCACCATCTCCGGCTGTAGCTCATCCAACGAGCGATTCCAGCGACAACTAGGCGCCGCGGCTTGCGTCAACCTCTCCGCCTACGCATATACCACTACTTAAGCGCGAGGAAAGCTAAAGCATATAGCGTGGCGTGTGCGAATCGTGGACACAACTGGCTTATGGCAATCAACCCCGCCTCAGATATTCTCAGCGACGCGCTCCTGGCGGCGGAACCGCAGCGGGCGAAAGCGGCCACCGAGAGGCTTGCGAGCTTGGCGGCGAGCGACGGGGCGGCGCCGGCAGCGTTCGAGGACGCGCTTGCAGATCAGCCGGCCGCGGCTTCGAAAACTCCGGTGATCTCGGTCAGCGTAGGCAGCCAGGCAACCTTTGTGGCCAAACCCGCCAGCCCATACGAGCAGTTCGAGGCGGCGATGCTGAAATCCTTCTTCGAAACAATGCTGCCTAGCAATGCGGCTTCTGTTTTTGGATCGGGCTTTGCTGGCGACGTTTGGAAATCGATGTTCGCCCAATCGCTCGCAACTGCAGTCAGTCACACAAAGAGCATAGGCATTGCGCGAGAGCTTGAAGCAAGAGCGCACCGGAAGAAATCCTGAGCAAACATTCGCCGGCTCTCCAACGAATGTCTGCTTAGACCCGACGGAAAAGGTCCAAACGATGCAGCCCCATCTGCCAACAACGCCGGAGCTTACCAAAGCCGCGCTGGCGAGACTGGAAAAGACGCTGGACGAAGAAAATGCGGCGCTTACCCGTTTCGACTCCAGCAACCTTGCTGAGTTCAGCCGCATCAAGACCCAATGCCTGCTGGAGCTGCAAAGGCCGGCCCGCCTGCACCCCGCGCAAGATACCGCGCTACAAGCGCGCTTGCAGGCCCTGCAGCAGAAGCTGGAATTGAATTGCTGGCTCTTGCATCTTCATCTTGAGGCCGCGAAGGAAGTTTCATCGGTGATCATGTCCGCGCTCCGCGAAGTCGAATCCGATGGGACCTATTCGAGGTTTTCCGGCGCGGCCAGGGTGTACGGGTGACCCGCACGATCTTTGTCTCGATTTGGATCCTGAGCGTAACGCTTGCCTCGGCCTATATGGGAGCAACTCTTCAGCTCCGCTCTACCGCTCACGTCTCCGAGCCGGTCGACGATGGGCCGGCGCTGATAACGCTGAAATCCATGACCGTGCCGGTAATCGCGAATGGAGAAATGCAAGGTTATGTGCTTGCCGACATGACGCTTTCCCTGAAGCGCGATCTGCTCAAGACGATGCCGCAACCGCCGGACCTCGTTGTGTCCGATGCGGTGTTCAAGACGGTCTACGCGGAGGAACAAGTCGACTTCAGGCATTTGAAAAAACAGGACCTCGGCAAGCTATCGAAAAGCATTGTTGAATCCGTCAATGCCAAGGCCGGAGTTCCAGTTGTCGAGAGCGTCCTTATCCAGGAGTTGCATTATCTGAGCAAGCAAGAGGCTGGCATTGCCTCTGGACCCGCGCAGCACTGACGCAATTCGCCCCACGCTCCCTCAATTTCGTTTATTGCGCACAACTGTAGGCTGCAAAAGAAGGCACTGTTAAGCTCTTGCACGCTACAAAGGTAACCGGTTGTCATTGTAAGGTAGAAAACCGTGTACCCTGCTAGCCAAGCCTCCGAGAAACGCAGTGGCTTAGAGTTTCCGTTTACCCAGACGGATTTTCAGACCATCGTTAGCATCGTCTACGAGCGCAGCGGCATCGTGCTTGCGGCCAATAAGCGCGATATGGCGTATGCCCGCCTTGTTCAGCGTTTGCGAGCCCTGGGGCTGAGCTCTTTCAAGGAGTATTGCGCACTCCTCAACAGCAGCAAAGGTGTTGATGAAATTGGCTTTCTGATCAACGCCATTACCACAAATCTGACGAAGTTCTTCCGCGAACCCCACCACTTCGAACATTTTCGCAGCCATGTGCTGCCGGAACTCGTCAAATCCGCACACGGGGGAACGCCCCGCATTGGGGTGTGGTCGGCTGGGTGCTCTTCGGGAGAGGAACCATACTCCATCGCCATGACGGCCCTTGCCGCGCGCGCGGAAGTCGGCCGGGACTGGGATCTCCAAGTCCTCGCGACCGACCTGGATACAACGATGCTTGAGCAAGCCAAGGCCGGCATTTATCCAGCGTCTGCGCTGGAATCCGTGCCCGCGCGCATGCGTGAGCGTTTCTTCGATAAGCCAACCCGCATAACAACCGGCGGCGCATCTCAAGTCTCGGCGCAGGTTCAGGCGCTCGTGACCTTCAAGCATTTGAACTTGATCAAACCGTGGCCCTCGGGCATGAGCTTCGACGTCATCTTTTGCCGCAACGTTGCGATTTACTTCGACGCCAAGACCAAGGCCTCGCTCATCAACCGCTTTCATTCGATCTTGAAAGACGGCGGCTGGCTGTATGTCGGTCACTCGGAATCGCTTCACAGTCATCAGCACCAATTCAAACTGAGCGGCCGCACCATTTATCAAAAGATAAGTAGCTGACGGCGCTTCCAAAATACGTGGAAGCAGGACGTTGAATTGGGGCGGGCCCGATCTGTGCCTTCCGCGATTGGCCGTACCCTTGCTAGAGTCCGGAAAAGTGTGAAGCGGTTTTCCGATAAAGACGCACGATAAAACAAAGACCTAGAGCCCGCTTTTGATTCCATCAAAAAGCGGGCTCTAGACAGGTTGGGTGGCCGCGTCTTCGCTAATCGGCGCGTCGATCGTTATCGTGAAAAATCCGTGCGCTTGGCCTAGATGGCCGCGAAAAAGCCGGTCGCCTTCGCATTCGAGCACGATACTTTGCCCACTTCCGTCAAGCTCGATCACTGCGCCTGGTTTGAGCTGAACAAGCTCGCCGAGTTGCAGATCCTTTCCTTCAAGGAGGGCTCTTACCTGAACTTCCGTGCCGGAAATCCGGCTATTCATCGCGCTCGTCCATCGCGGATCGAAGGAAGAAGGCAGAGGCTTACGTTCCCGCTCCAGTTTTTGCCGGATCGGGTTCAAGCTGTGTTGCGGAATCAGTACGAACATCAGGCCGCCTTGATCCAACACCTGCAAAAGTATCTGTGCATGAATCATCATCATGCTGGTTTGGCCCAAGGTCGTAAATTCCAACGCTGTTTCGGTCCGCTCCGGCTCGAGCGAGATTTCGCAAATGCTAGAGAACGCTTTTTCCAGCGCTGTTGCGGCGAACTCGCAAACGACCCTTCCGATCCGCATTTCCAGAATGGTAAACGGCCGGGTCGTTTCGAGAGGAGGTTCGGTGCCTTCTCCTCCGAACATGGCTTCCTCGATTGCGAACACCAACCGCCTTTCCAGGCCGATCACAAGTCTGGAGTCCCATTCCCGGCAATAAAAGACGACCGCAATACTATCCGACAACGCTTCCAGCAAATCCCAGGAATCGCCGGACACGATCTGGTTAACGAAAGCGCTAAACGAGGGCGGACAATACGCGTGAAAAGCGTCGACACAGCCTGCCCCCGTCCGCTCCACCACTACGTTGAGCATTGGCAGTTTATCGATGGAAAGTTTTGCGAGCGCCTTGATCCGCTCGCCAACAGAAATGCCTTCAGACTGATTTGACGCGTTGGCCATGAGGGCTCCAGATTATTCCTCTGCGAAAGTTAAATCGACGACGCCCTGGTCGGAAAGTTGCAAGGCCATATCCGCCACTACCCTGCGCGCTTTGTCAGCGTCCCTTTCGTTCAGCGGGGCAGCCACTGCCAGTTCTTGCTCGATCATCTTTCGTGTACGGGACGGCACTGTCGACAGAATGAGCTCTTTGAGAGCCGCATCCGCACCGTTGAGCGCGGGGATAAGGATCTCGGCTTCCATGTTTTCAAATAGGGTTACGCGAGTGTTCGGGGGCAGCTTGGCAATGTCGTCGAATGTGAACAGGAGGCTGCGGACGATCTCCGCCTCTTTCGGACGGGACGCGCCAATGCTCTGAAGCACTTCCTCCATTGCCTTGCGGTCGAGCTTGTTTATGATCTTTGCAATCCGGCCATGAGTGTCCTGGCCGCTCGACCTTGCGACCTTAAGAAGCAGTTCGTCCCGCAAGATCTGCTCCAGAAGCCGCAAAGCCGGCTGCGTCATGAGCCTGTTTGAAAGCATCCGGCGCATCACCTCATTGCGGAGGGGGCCGGGGAAATGAGCCACGACATCCGCCGAAACCGACGTCGATAGTCTCGATAAAACGAACGAAATTACTTGTGGATGTTCCTTGTTTAGAAATTGCGCGGTAACTTGCGGCGGTGTCTCCGCAAGCCTCGGCCACACGGCTTCGTTCATTCTTGAACGCACGTCGGACATGATCTGCCGGACTTGCTCCGTGGGCAGGATTTTCTCAAGCATCTCCTTAACCTGCTCGGAGGAAGCTCTGATGCCGCCATCGGCAGTTACTTGAGACACGAACTCATCGGCGATGTCTTCGATAACCTGTCCTGGAATTGAGCCCAAATCCGAGGCGCAACGCGCGATCGCGCGGATTTCCTCCTCGCTGAGATGCGCCAGCAGCCGCGATGCATTCTCGGTGCCCACAGACAATAGCAAGGCGGCGGCCTTTTCGGTGCCGCTCAATCTCCTAGGTGGAGGCGGAGAAGTAGGGGGCGCGGAAACTTCGGGTTCAGACATGTTGCAACCGGCGGCAGCAAATAACTGGGGGCAAGTCCGATGCGATTCGACTTGCGCCGAACTCGTCAGCGGTATCGAGCGGTGCGCGCAGGCTCCGCTGGAAGCGGTTCAACCAATGGTGATTGCAGGCCGTAAGCCTCACAAAAGCATCCTCAAGAAAAGTTAGGCTCGGCATCCTCAGTCCTATGGAGTCACATTTTGGCTGATCTCATCCGGGTACTCGTGGTCGACGACTTGTCCTTCATGCGAAAAGCCCTTTCGAAGGAAATCGCTGCCGACGCCCGCTTCACCGTCGTGGGGACGGCCTGCGACGGGCAGGAAGGCGTTCAAAAGGCGCTGGAGCTGCAACCGGACGTCATCACGCTCGACGTGGAGATGCCTGTGCAGGACGGTCTTGCAACCTTGCGCCAGCTCGCCTCGAAGTGCCCCGCGGGGGTGATCATGGTGAGCGCCGCAACCGAGGCCGGCGCCCAAACCACGTTGGACGCGCTGGCTTTGGGAGCCGTCGACATCATCCCAAAATCGCGAGGCATGGCGCTTCTTCACGAGAAGCTTCTTGCAGCCGCGCAAGTGCGGCAAAAACGAAGTGGAGCGCCTGTGCGAAGCACATGGACCGCTTCACCCCGCACTAGCCAGCCGTCCACATTGCCGAGAGACTTCCGCCCAAAAGCCGTGGTGATCGGCAGCAGCACGGGCGGTCCTCAGGCTCTCACCGAGCTCTTCATGAACATGGCGCCCCCCTTGCCTGTGCCGGTCTTCGTGGCCCAGCACATGCCTTCGCCATTCACCGCTGCCCTCGCCAAACGGCTTACGACGCAAAGCGGGCACAATGTAATCGAAGCGAAGGACGGCGATCCGATCGTGAACGGAAGGGTCTATATTGGACCGGGCGGCCTGCATTTGAGGACGAAAGAAGGCGCTGTGAGCGTCTCCCAGGACGCAGGGGAGAGCTTGTATCAGCCAAGCGCCGACGTTTTGGCCGCAAGCGCTTTGGAGGTCTACGGCAAGAACGTCCTGGCCATCATGCTAACGGGCCTTGGCCGCGATGGCACCAAGGAATTTACAAAACTGAAGAAAGCGGGCGGCTGGACGATTGCGCAGGATAGCGCAAGCTGCACAGTTTTTGGGATGCCGAAATCCCTTATTGAAGCCGGGGGTGCCTGCGAAACTCTGCCCCCGAAAGGGATTGCACAGAGGATCGAAGAAATCCTCGCAAACAAACGCTAAGGCCTCATTTAGAGTCCCCGACAGGGGATCGGTAAACCCCACGCCTTTAGGCGGCAGGATGCGTAGCACCACGGGTTGCTAACCGAAATTGGGTTCGTTTGGCAGAAATGCCGGTTTACATAAGTAAGTAATACGAAATCCGGTTGATCGTTTTGCATAGCGCTCGCAAAAGACCCCTCATCCTGTCCTTCTCCCCAAGGGGAGAAGGGACGCCTTCTCAACGGCTGCGAGCGGGCTCCCTCTCCCATCCGCATCCGCTTGCGGATGCGGATACTCGAGCGGCAAGCTCGCCAAGGCGAGCTTGCTGGGAGAGGGCTGGGGTGAGGAGGTCTTCGCGAGGGCTGGCGAAGCAATCAAGCGGATTTGGTATAATATCAGCCGGCCTCATGGCCGGCCAATCCGGCTTTCAGCGGTAACCGGAAGCCACCGGCTTTAGCCGGTGGAGTATTCACAAATACCGTGGGTATGCCGCCAATTCGTGGACTTTTACCCGCGGGGTCATTCCCGCGAAGGCTGGAATTTATACCGGTGCCGCGGCCCGGCCTCCAGCGTGTTTCCACCCGCCGGATTTTGGGTTGAGGGCCGCCGGCGCCGTTCTTTCATGCGGCAGCGGCCTGGACGGCAGATCCCGTATCAATATCCACCCTTGCGGCGGCTTTCAGGCAGGCCCGCGATACGTCCGCCCTGCTTCGACGGGTCGAGCGGAAACAGGTCGTAGAGCGTCCTCTGATCGATCTTTTCGTTCCATTTCTCCGACATCGCCTTGAGAATTGTGCGGGTATTCGGCATGTTCTCATTATTGTTGAAATACTCGTCGCGAAGATACTCAATAAGGTCCCAATGCCGCTGAGTAAGGGCGATCTGTTCGAGGCCCGCAATATGTTCGGCCAATTCCTTGCTCCAATCGTCCGCATTGGCGAGATAGCCCGTCGCAGTCGCCTCGATTGTTCTCCCGCCGAATTCGTATGCCATATGTTTCTCCCTCTCACTTTTTGGTTGCTTTGGATGTACGGCGCGGCACGCTATATTGTCCGCCGCGCTAAAGTCCATATATCTTAGGCAAGAAGTTGGAAAACGGTAGAGGCAAAGGAGCGGCAAATCGTCAGCGTCCAAAGTTCTAAGCCGCGGTGGAGCCGGCTGTGAAGGCTCAAGACCTCAAGGTTGCGGCAGTGCTGCTCGTGGCTGGCCTATCGAACAATATGAAGCGGAACACGATCGCTTCATAATCGGTATCGACACGCCGGAAGACCTAGGGCCCTTCGGCGAAAAAGCGGAACCGGCCGCCAAACATTAAGACCGGAGGAGGACCGCCATGAAGATCTCAGGGGAGCAAACCATTCCTGCCGCACGGGAAAGAGTGTGGCACGCGCTGAACGATCCCGATGTGCTGCGCCAATCCATTCCTGGCTGCAAGAGCCTCGAACGGATGGGCGAAAACGCCTTCAAGGCGACTATCGAGACCAAAATCGGGCCGATCAAAGCGGTGTTCAACGGCGACGTTCACCTGTCGGAACTCGATCCGCCGAATGGCTACACCCTTTCCGGCCGTGGCTCGGCAGGCGGCATGGGCAGTGCTAAGGGAAGTGCGCGGGTCCGGCTCGCCGCCAACGGAAGCGGCACCAAGCTTACCTACGACGCGGATGCCGACGTTACAGGCAAGTTCGCCCAGCTCGGCTCACGGCTTATACAGGGCACGGCCAATATGCTCGCGGGCCAGTTCTTCACGCGTTTTAACGAGGTTGTCTCAAGCCCGGACCTCGTCCGCCCATCGCAGGCCGCGAAGGCAGGCATCCCTTGGTGGATTTGGCCGCTCGTTGCCGCCGCGATAGCGGCCGCGGCCTACTTCGTGTTTATGAGGGGCGCATAAGAGCGGCCGCCGGTGCCGGGAAAAAGACTCCGGCGGAATCGCTACCTCCGGAGCACGGGCTAGTACCGGCTATCGCTGAAGGATGAGGCACAGCCATAGGGCATTACCCCTCACCCTAGCCCTCTCCCAATTGTGAGGGAAATCGCTCGCAGCCGTTGAGAGGGCGTCCCCTCTCCCATTGGGAGAGGGACAGGGTGAGGGGTAATGCGCGTTGTGCGGATCACTGATTCCGGATACTGATAGTTTGAAGAGTTGCAAGCCCATGCAGGCGATCCACCGCACGCGCCGGCGTTTCTGTCGTTTATGTCTTCGGGCTTGACGAAAGCGGAGAGGACAGCGCATCAAACGGGACTGCTGCGCAGCATTTGGGCCATTCGTGTTGCAATCTTCCCTTGAACCGTTCAGCGTCATCGCGAGGCGGCTGCGCCGTTCCTGGATTGCTTCGCTCGCAATGACGTCCTGCATAAACGATTGCGGTGTACTGGTGCCGTGATAACAAAAACGGGACGGAGAGCCCTTCAGCCAGATTTGGTAATTTGAAATGATGTATGTCTCCACACGCGGAAAGGCCGCGCCCGCCGGTTTCGAGGAGGTTCTGCTGGCCGGGCTTGCGCCCGATGGCGGCCTTTACATGCCGCAAAGCTGGCCCGCGCTGCCATGCCTGCCTGCGCTTGCTCCAGGCCATTATGCCGCCGCGGCTGCCTTCGTGATGGCGCCCTATATGGGCGGCAATCCGGAGCATGACGAGCTGCTCGCGCTGGTCTCCGATGCTTATGCCGGCTGGAGCCATCCGGACACCGCGCCGCTCACGCAAATCGGCCGCGATCTGTTTCTCCTAGAGCTGTTCCACGGGCCGACGCTCGCGTTCAAGGACTTCGCGATGCAGGTCCTGTCGCGGCTGATGGAGCGGGCGCTGAAGTGCCGCGGCAGCCGGACCACCATTCTCGCGGCGACGTCGGGCGACACGGGCGCCGCGGCGGTGGAGGCGTTTCCGCGGCCGTCAGGACATCGAACTTTTCATATCTGTTTCCGCATGGGCGCATCAGCGATGTGCAGCGCAAGCAGATGACCACCGCCGCCGAAGACAATGTGCATGCCATTGCCGTGGAAGGCACCTTCGACGATGCGCAGAGCATTGTGAAAACGCTGCTCGGCGATGCGGACTTCCGCACCCGGCATGCGCTTTCGGCGATCAACTCCATAAACTGGGCGCGGATCGTTGCCCAGACTGTGTATTATTACACGGCAACCGAAAAGCTCGGGCCGAGACTCGCGGCCGGATTTCACAGTCCCGACCGGAAATTTCGGCGATATTTTCGCGGGCTTCGCCGCCTTAAAAATGGGCCTTCCGTTAGGCAAGCTTGCGATTGCCACAAACGAGAACGACATCCTGGCGCGAACCCTAGAGACAGGCCGCTACGAGCCGCGCGACGTGATGCCCACCGATAGTCCGAGTATGGATATTCAAATTTCGAGCAATTTCGAGCGGCTGCTGTTCGAGGCGAGCGGGCGGGACGCCCCGTTCGTGACGGCTGCGATGGCGGATTTGCGCGAGCATGGGAGCTTCGGCATTCCGGCCCCGGCGCTTGAGCCTATCCGCGACCGGTTCGCGGCCCATCGCGTTACCCGCGAAGAGGCGGCCTCAGCCATGAACCGGCTGTTCCAAGACACCGGGATTATCGCCGATCCGCATACCGCGGTGGGCCTGGCCGCCGCAGAGCGCGAGCAGGCCCGGCGGAGAAGACCCATGGTTGTTCTAGGAACCGCGCATCCGGCAAAATTCCCGGACGCGGTGAAGCGCGCCATTGGGCGCGAGCCCGAAGTGCCGGCCGCCCTGCAGCGGTGCTTGGAAGGCCGCGAACGTTTCGAGATCATGCCGAATTCGGCCACCGCCATCGCGTCCTATATCGACGCCCGCGCGACCCGCGCCGGCGGCGTCACAAGTTCTATCTGAGGTTCATGCCATGACAGTCCAAGTAAGCCAGCTCAGTAACGGTCTGCAGGGTCGTAAGCCACCGCATGGCTGGCCTCGAAACCGCCACCGTGGGCGTGTTCGTCAACGCGGGCGCGCGGGCCGAAACGGACAATGAGCACGGCGTCGCCCATTTTCTTGAGCACATGGCGTTCAAGGGCACGCGCGACGCGCACACCGATGCAGATCGCGGAGGAAATCGAGGGGGCTGGCGGCGCGCTCAACGCGGTGACATCCTCGGAGACGACCAACTATTACGCGCGCGTGCTCGGAGCGATGTCGAGCTGGGCTTGCGGCTGATCGCCGACCTGCTCCAGAATCCCGCCTTCTCGGACGACGAGATGGACCGCGAGCGCGAGGTGATCCTGCAGGAAATCGCGGCCACGCAGGACAGCCCGGACGATATCGCCTTCGACATGGCCCTTGAGGAGGCGTATCCGCAATCAGGCCCTCGGCCGCTCGATCCTTGGCACCTCGCGCACCATCGAGCGCCACGCGGCGGCCGATCTCAAGCGCTTCCGCAACGAGAATTACGCCGCCTCCCGCATAATCCTGAGCGCGGCTGGCGCCGATCGACCACGACACGCTGCACCGCCTTGCGGACGAGCTTTTCGGCGGGATGCCCATGGAGGCCGCGCGGCCAATCAAGCGCGCCAGGTTCGAAGGCGGCCACGCCCAATCCGACAAGCGCTTCGAGCAGTGCCACGTGATTTACGCCTTCGAGGGCGTTCCGAACGGCGACCCTATCCGCATTTGCCGGGCGGATATTTGCCGGGATCGCCGGCGGGGGCATGGCGTCCCGGCTGTTTCAGGAGGTCCGCGAAAAGCGCGGGCTCTGCTACGATATCCATGCATTCGACTGGGGCTACTCCGATAGCGGCATCATCGGCCTGCACGCGGCGACCAGCCCGCAGCAATTGCAGGAGCTCGCAACGCTGGCGCTTGGCATATTCGCCGATCTCGCCCAGGAAGGCCCCACCGCGAAGGAGCTGGCGCGGGCGAAGGCGCAGCTCAAGGCCGGGCTGTTCATGAGCCTTGAGAGCTGCGAAACCCGGGCGGGGCAGCTCGCCTGGGACATCATGGTATTCGGCCGGCCGGTAACCAACGAAGAGCTCATCGAAAAGATCGAAGGAGTGACACGCGAGGATGTCCAGGCGGTCGGCCGCCGGTTGCGGGCAAAGCCGGAAATCGTGTCCGCTTCCGTTGGCGCGCGGGGAGCCGCCGCGGCCGTGGTGGACGCGGCCGAAGCGTTCCTTTCCGGTACTCTTGCGCCGGCGTGACCTCGCTATGTTCGGCGGTGCGCGCTTGTTCTTTACCGAAACCAGGCCCTACGTCGAGGGCGACGGGGTGTATCTGCGCGAGCCGCAAATGTCCGGACTATGCGGCATGGTCCGCCGTCCGCGCCGAAAGCCGGGAATTCCTCGAACCGTGGGAGCCGCGCTGGCCGCGGGACGAGCTGGAGAGGGACACCTATCGCCGGCGCATGCGCTATTATTACCGGGATGCACGCCAGGACCTCGGTTACGCCTTTTTTCTGTTCAGAAGCTCTGATAACTCCTTAATCGGAGGCGCGACATTGAGCAATATCCGCCGTGGGGTAAGTCAGACCTGCTCCCTGGGATACTGGATTGGAGAGCCCTATGCCCGGCAAGGCTACATGACCAGGGGAGTCCGGGCCATTACCTGGTTCGTTTTCGACGTGCTGCGTCTCCACCGTTTGGAAGCGGCCTGCTTGCCGGAGAACAAAGCATCGGCCGCGCTCCTGACCCGCACTGGTTTCCAATATGAGGGCTTGGCCCGCCGGTATCTGAAAATTAATGGCACATGGCAGGACCACTGGCTTTTTGCATTGCTCGCGGAAGACCGCTCACCGTGACGTTCGGCTATTGTGTGGGAAACAGCCAGATGAAATCGAACCCAGCAGCGCGGAGACCTCTCCGGGCAAAGCCCTCTTTTCGCAATCCTCGCGGTTATCGCCATCCTGTTTTCGACGCTGGCGGGGTTTCAACACCAGGGCGCTCGCGGTCGAGCCGATCGTGATCGGCCCCGGCGACGAAAAGATCGATATCACCTTTCATGGCGAGTTCTACCGAACGGCGCGGCGACAAGCTGAGCGTGGAAACCGCGCCGAGCGCCGACGGCATCGTCGGGCGCATGACCGTTTCGGCCAAAACGCCCGGCACCAATCCAAGCTGGGTCGTCTTCGCGCTCTCCAACCCGACCGACAAGACGATCATGCGCTGGCTGACAGCGCAGAAATACGACATCGTCGGCTCCCGCGTGCTCAGCCGGACCTCGATGCGCCGCGCATCACCAACGTCACGCCATCGCTGGGCTTCCGGCCAGAACGCAACGACGATTACGACCACCTCGACATTTACCGGCTATCCATCGAGCCGGGTACCACGGTGACGTTCATTGTCGAGCTGGCCTCGGCATCGCGTTCCAAGGCTGTTCCTATCCTCGCCCGCAAGCTTCGGCAAGCGGCAGCGCGATATCAGCCTGTTTCATGGCATTCTGCTGGGGATCACAGGAATTCTCGCGATCTTCCTGACCGCGATTTTTGCGGTCAATCACAAGGCGATCTTTCCTGCCGCGGCGCTGGTGGCCTGGTCGGCGCTCGCCTATCTTTGCGTCGACTTCGGCTTTTGGCATAAACTGTTTCAGCTAACCTCGGAGGACAATGGCACCTACCGTGCCGCCTCCGAGGCCGCGTTTGCGGCCAGCCTTGTTATTTTCATTTATACCTTCCTCAATCTAAGGCTTTGGCACAATTGGATCAGCGTGGCCTTTTACGGATGGATCGCAGGCCAGCTCGCCTTGATCGTGTTCGCCCTTGTGGACGCACAGGTGACGGCAAGCCTCGCCCGGCTCTCCTTCATTCCTATCGCGGGCGCCGGAAGCGCGCTGATTGCCTTTCTTGCCCTTCGCGGCCAGGAGCGGGCGCTGGCGCTCGTGCCCTCCTGGATGCTGTTCATGGTGTGGCTGTTCGCTTGCGCCGTCACCATCCTTGGCAAGGTCTCGGGCGATATCGTGGTTTCGGCGCTCTCGGCGGGGCTCGTGCTGTTCCTGGCCTTGATCGGCTTTAACGTCACACAATACGCATTTCAAAGCGCTGAGCCCGGAGCAACGGGCGAAGATGCAGGACAGTTCAAACTGCGCGTCATGGCGCTTGAAGCATCCGGCGCCAGTGTCTGGGAATGGGACGGGCGGCGCGACGAAATCGTCACCGGACCGGAAGTCGAATCCGCGCTCGGCCTTGAGCCCGCATCGCTTCGATGTTCGCTCGAACACTGGCTCCAGCACCTTCATGCCTCCGACCGCGAGCGCATGCGCCTCACCCTGTGGACGATCCGCGAGCGCCAAGGCGGCGACATCAATCTCGAATTCCGGATGAAGCGGTCCGACGGCGGCTATCTCTGGTACGAGCTGCGCGCGGCCGTAACGCAGCAGCGCAACACGAGGGCGCTTCGCGGCGTCGGGCTGCTGCGCAACATTACCACGCAAAAACGCGCGCAGGAGCGTCTGCTTCACAACGCGATCCGGGACGGCCTGACGGGCCTGCCCAATAGAGAGCTGTTCATCGATAGGCTTCAGACCGCACTTGTCCGCGCCAAGGACGAGAATACGAAGCCGACGATCTTCTTCCTCGATCTCGACGCTCTCAAGAACCAGGCGCGCTCCCCGGATTTCGCAACGAACGACGGCGTGCTCTTGACCATAGCGCGCAGGCTCACCCGCCACATCTCGCCGCAAGATACGCTTGCACGCATCAGCGCGTTGCAGTTCGCGATCCTGATTTCCGAGGATACCGAGCCCCGTCACATCGCCATGCTCGCCGAGCGCGTCAGGCGCTCGCTGCGCACACCAATGAAAGTGGGCGGACGCGACCTCGTGATTACCGGCAGCATCGGCATTGCCATGTTCGACGGCACTCAGGAAACCGCCGAAGACCTGCTTCGCGAAGGCGAGAGCGCCATGTACCGGGCGAAGCGCGCCGGCGCGGACAGGATCGAGCTGTTCAAGCCCGAAATGCGCGGCGCCACCGACGAGCGTTCCATCCTTCAGGCCGACCTCAAGCACGCCATCGAACGGCGGCAAATCCGCGTCCTTTACCAGGCCATCCTCGAAATCGGCGACGGCCGGCTGGCGGGCATGGAGGCATTCGTGCTGTGGGACCATCCCACGCTCGGCAGGCTGACTTTGCCGGAGTTCGAGGCAGCCGCGGAGGCCGCTGGCCTTTCGGGAGAGCTGTGGGCCTACATTTTCGAGCGCTGCATCCGCCAAGGTGCGCGCTGGCATCGCATCCTACAGCGCGACGATCCGCTATACGTCAGCATCAACATGACGAGCCACCAGCTCTTCCACCACGATCTGGTGCAGAACTTGCGGCTCATCATCGGGCGGGAGACCTTGCCCAAGGGCGCGCTCAGGCTGGAAATCGCGGAAAGCCTGATCAATTCCAATCCCGAGCAGGCGATCGAGATCATCGATTGGCTCAAGAGCCTGAATGTGAGCGTGGCACTCGACGAATTCGGCGTCAGCTTTTCGTCCCTGTCCTATTGGCACCGGCTCTCCATCGACGCCATCAAGATCGACCGGTCGCTCGTGGCGCCTTGAGCGACAAGGAGCGGTCGAGCGCAATGGTGCTCAAAGCCGTGCTGACCATCGCACACGAGCTGGCCAAGGACGTTGATCGCCGTCGGCGTCGATAGCGAAGAAGACCTCGCCTATGTCCGGGCGCTTGGATGCGACTACGGACAGGGCTTCTTCTTCTGCGAGCTGATGACCGAGCGCGAGGTCGTGCACCTGTTGAACTCCATCGCACGCTCTGTCCGCCGCGACGACCGCGAGCAGGAAAAAGAGGCAAAGCGTGCCGAGCGCAGAGCCGCGAAGGAACGGGAACGGGAAGAGAAGGAGAAAGAGCTTGCCCTTGCCGAGGCTGAGGCAAAGCAGAGTGCGCAGGCAGCCGCATTGGCGGATAGGAAGCGCGTTGGCAGCGGCAAGCGCCGGGCGCTTTTGGCGCCGCCAAGCAAGCCGAAACCTGAACAGGGCCGCGCCGGTTCGGAGAGGCCGCGCCAGCAATGTTCCAGAGCCCGCGCGCTCGTCGCCGGGGGATGTCCCGCCGCCTCTATCCGCCGCGGAGCCCAGCCGCTCCATGTTTTCATTCGGCCGCAAAAGAAATTCGTAAAGGGCAATCCCGCTTCTTGTCCGTGCCGTCATTCCAAATCCGGCTGATCGCTTCCGCAGCGTCATTGCGACGGCGAGCGAAGCGCGGCCGGAAGCAATCCAAGGGCAACATCGGTTTGCGCGGGCGCTTCTGGATCGCCACGGCCGCTAAGGTGGCCTCGCGATGACCGCGCACGGACGCTGGAACTGTCAAGACTTCTGACGCCTGGTATTAGTTCGTTGCTGAACCACGCACCCGCCCGGACCATTTGCTCCTATCGCCAGCCGGCCCGGCACGCGGGCTACTCCGAATAGAAGAATCCGCCGCCCCAGCCGCCGCCATTGCCGTTGCCGCGCCGGCTGTGGGTGAACCCACTGAAAAAGCTCTCTCCCCATTCGTCTCTGTGTTGCGGATGGTGCCGCGACGTGAGCCCGCCTTGCGGTTCGCCGCTCATCACCACGATGAAATCGGTATCCTTGCCGGTCTCGCTGTGCAACCCTTCGTCCGAGATAATCAGCGATGAGCCCGGCAGTAGCGCTGCCGACATGCGCTCCTGCGCTTCCTGCGTCACGGTAATCCGGCCAAGCGCAGCCTGCGCTCCGGAAACGTCCGCAGGTGCTGCTTCCGCGTGGGAGACTTTGCCCTTGTCCTTAGCCGCCGGCTCCGGCGGCTCCGCATTGGCCGCATTCTTGTACATGGAAACCACGTTCCAACGCATGGTGCCCGACGGCCCGCCGTAATCCAAAGCCGTGAAAACGAACGAGCCGATGGGCTTGTCCGCTTCGCCGATCGTGACCGGCGCTTCGAAAACCGGCATGTAGTTCTTGCGAATATAAAGGCGCTGGGTTTTGCGGCTGATAAAAACCGACGCCGGGTAGAGATCGAGCTGCGCGTCTTCCGCGGCGTCGTGCGCTTTGGCCGTCTCGGCGGAAGCGGTGCGTAGCTCTTGCTCAGCCTTTGCGGAGGCATCGAGCTTCGCTTGCGCCTCGAACCCGGCGGCATCGAGCTTTGCCCGCGCGGCCTCCAGCTTGGCGGCGGCTTGAGACTTGGCCGATTGCGCCTGCTCCGTGCGCTCCGGCGAGCCCGGCCGTCTCAACCGCATGCCCGGCCGCATCCAGCTCTGCCTGTGCGCTGGCAACGCCCGCTTCGGCGGCGCGCAATGCCTTCTCGGCTACTCCAGCCTCCGCGGCCTTCTTGGTTGCCGCGAGCTTCGCATCCTTGAAACGCCGCGTGGCCACATCGGCCTCCACGGACTTTTGGCTAGCCAAGCTCTTCAGGCGGCTCGATGGATCCCCGCCAGCACGGCCGCCCGCCGCCGTGAACATGGCGGGCTGTGCGACTTCAGCTGGCGCGATATCCTGCCGCACCAGCAGCACGCGCATGCCAATTTTCGACACCTGGTAGAGATCTTCGGCGAAGCGTTCGGGCATGCGCACGCATCCATGCGATGCCGGGTAGCCCGGCAGCACGCCGGCATGAAGCGAAATGCCTGTCCAGGTGATGCGTTCCATGAAGGGCATGGAAGCGTCGTCAAAGAGACTGGAGTGGTGTTCCTCTTCCTTTTGCTCCACGCTGAAGATGCCGGCCGGCGTTTCAAGGCCGGTTTGGCCGGTCGAAACCGGCGATTCCATGATCTTGCCGCTGGCATCGTAGATCGAGATGCGCTGCTCGCGGAGCGCCACGACCGCTAGAAGCGGCGTTTTGCCGCCCATGCGGTTGTCGTAGCCGTCGTCTTCGGAATGCCTTTCGTAATGCCTTTGGTGGCGGCTTTGGTAGCGGCCGTTGTATGCGTCGTCGTCGTCCCTGTCGTCGAAAAAGAGCCCGCGGGCACCGGCTGGGGTTGCCAGCATTCCGGCCACGCTGACTAAAGCTAGCGAGAGCGCGGCGATCGCACAGTGCAGATTACGCTTGGAATTCATGTCCTTGACCTCGAATACTAGACCCGCCGCTAGTGTCCCGTCTCCGAATTACCGCTACATTTGCCGAGGGCTCGCACGGTAATTCGGAAACATAAGGGACACTAGCAGATTAAAAGTGCTAGTGTGGCTTAGGTCTCGCAATTGCCTCCGCGAGGATAGCCACGAAGCGTGAAGGCAATTGCGAGACGCCACACTAGTTGCTTGTTCGCTGCCACCGCTCATCAGAGATCGCGCGCCACCCGGAACCCGGCGTTGTTCAGCCGGACTTCGGGCGCCGTTGCATAACGGTAGGCGGAGCGCAAAAGTTTCGGATAATAGTTCCAGGCGCCGCCGCGAAGGATGCGCAGGCTGCATTTTTTGGCGAGTACCGCCGAGCCGTTGTCCGGTGCACCTTCGTATGAGGGCTCGTAGCAATCCTGAACCCATTCCCAGACATTGCCGTGCATCTCGTAGAGGCCGAATGCGTTGCGCGGCAGCGACCCAACATCCACCGTCCTTTGCCGGTATTGGCCGGGCGGGCTCCCGTTATAGGTGAAATTGGCGTCGTAATTGGCCTGCTTGTAATTGATCACGGCGCCCGTGGAAAATGGCGTGCTCGGATCGGTGGCTTTGGTTACCCCGCGCGCCGCATATTCCCACTCGGCCTCCGATAACAGCCGGTATGGCTTGCCGGTCTTCTTCGAAAGCCAAGCGGTGAACTCTGTGGCATCCTGCCACGACACGTTGACGACCGGATGCCGGCCGCGTCCCCAGCCCTCGTCGCCGGGCTTTTGCGTGCAGCCTCCCTCCGCCACGCACGCATCCCATTCGGCAAACGTAACCTCGTATTTGCCGGCCGCGAAGGGCTTGGCGAACGTAACCTTATGCTGGGGGCCTTCGTCCTTGCCGCGGCCCCGTTCGCTCTCGGGAGAGCCCATCAGGAACTCGCCGGCGGGAACCGTCACCATCTCGGGGCATAATGGGCAATCGCGGAAATTGTGCGCCGCCGCACTTTCGGCTGCGGCCTGCCGGTCCCTGGCGGAAGCTGCCGGCACCAAAAGCGCTAGAGAAATGAGAGCGATAAGAACACGAACCATCGGACATCCGTTCCGTTAAGCGGCTGCATCGCCCGCGCTGGAGCTTGATCGAGGTAGTAAAGGAGGCTGCAGAATACCACAACCTGGTTTCGGCATGCTAAATCCATCCTTCCACATGCGGAAGATGCAATTCGTAGCCGGAGTTAGCTCATTTCTTTTGCATTGGCAAATTGCGGTGAATTCACGGCGGAAAGATGGCCCCAATCCGATTGAATAGTTCGCAACCATCATCCCGCCTGCCATTGTGAGTGCTGGCGCCCTTTAAGGTCCTAGTACCCGGAACCAGTGATCCGCACAACGCGCATTACCCCTCATCCTGTCCTTCTCCCAATAAGAGAAGGGACGCCCTCTCAACGGCTGCGAGCGAGTTCCCTCTCCCATTGGGAGAGGGCTAGGGTGAGGGGTAATGCCCTATGGCTGTGACTCATCTTTCAGCGACAGTGGGGACTAGAGCCGCGGCCGTGACATCGATACCGAGGCGGGCAGCCGCACGCCGCGCTGTCCGCTCCCGCTGTTCCGTAATGGCCCGCACGGATTGCCGCGCCTGCTCCAGGATCGCAGCGGGGGCTCTTTCGGGTGTCCCGCTGTCGAAGGGCGGTTCCGGCGCATACGCCATGTGAAGCTGGATGGTCCGTGCGGCATCGTCACCTCGCAGCCCGGCCGCAAGACGCAAGGCGCCGTCGATCCCGGCCGTGACCCCGGCGGCAAACACCCAGTTCCCGTCCATGACAACCCGCTCATCGGCTGGGATCGCCCCGAAGAAGGGCAGCAAGTGAAACGCAGACCAGTGCGTCGTGGCCCGGCGTCCCTTGAGCAGACCGGCCGCGCCGCAGATGAGCGCGCCCGTGCAAACCGAAAAGATGCGCGCGCCCGCGGCCTGCTGCCGGATCCAGCCGAGCACCTCCTCATCCTCCATCAAGGCTTCCTGGCCGAAGCCGCCCGGCACATGAAGGACGTCCAGCTGCGGAGCATCGGCCAGGACCGCATCCGGCATCAGGCGTAATCCCCTTACATCGCGAACGGGTTCTGCCTTCTTGGCGTAGATGCGATAGGTCGAGTTGGGGAGGCGCGACAGCACCTCGAACGGTCCTGTCAAGTCGATCTGATCGATATCCTCGAATAGCAGGGAACCGATCTCAAGGTGGGTGCCGTGTGGGATCATGGAGTTTCCGCTCGAACAACGCTGCGCAAATATAACGCCGGTTGGTATTGGACACTATAGGCATGGCGCCTGCCGTGTTTGGCGCTTCGTGCTGTGGCCTGCTGTTCCTAATCGTGCTCTTAATGAACTATTTATTTGGTGTAGGGGCTTACTATGATTAATACGCATATGGTAAATGCGCATCCGGCATATTTTCCGCCGCCGTCTTTCTGCGAATCTTTTCCCACTTTAGGTCGATTTCTGCGACTCCAAAACCCTATTAAATATACGGACGA
>CAWAVJ010000072.1:0-176863 GCA_963785355.1 uncultured Alphaproteobacteria bacterium | reverse complement strand
CCGGCCCTCGGCCACCACGTGCCCGCCGCCATCGCCGCCTTCCGGGCCGAGGTCGATGATCCAATCCGCGGTCTTGATGACCTCCAGATTGTGCTCGATCACGGCCACCGTATTCCCCGCATCCACAAGCTGGTGCAGCACCTCCAGCAGCTTCGCGACATCGTGGAAATGCAGCCCCGTGGTCGGCTCGTCGAGGATATACAGCGTCCGCCCGGTCGCCCGCCGCGACAGCTCCTTCGACAGCTTTACGCGCTGCGCCTCGCCGCCCGACAGCGTGGTCGCCTGCTGGCCCACCTTGACATAGCCGAGCCCCACGCGTTGCAGCGTCTCCATCTTGTCGCGCACGGCGGGCACGGCCTTGAAGAACTCGGCGGCCTCGTCCACCGTCATCTCCAGCACATCGGCGATGGACTTGCCGCGGAACTTGATCTCCAGCGTCTCGCGATTGTAGCGGTGGCCCTTGCAGACGTCGCAGGTGACGTAGACGTCGGGCAGGAAGTGCATCTCGATCTTGATGACGCCGTCGCCCTGGCAGGCCTCGCAGCGCCCGCCCTTGACGTTGAAGCGAGAAGCGGCCGGGCAGATAGCCGCGCGCCTTGGCTTCGGGCAGCCCTGCGAACCAGTCGCGGATATGGCCGAAGGCTTGCGTATAGGTGGCAGGGTTCGAGCGTGGCGTGCGGCCGATGGGCGATTGGTCGATGTCGATGACCTTGTCGAGGAACTCTAGCCCATCGAGCGCGTCGAAGGGCTCGGGCGCCTCGCCGCCGCCATTGAGCCTGCGCGAGGCGGCTTTCTGGATGGTCTCGATCAGGAGCGTGGACTTGCCGCCGCCCGAGACGCCCGTCACTGCGGTGAAGCAGCCGAGCGGGATCGAGGCCGTGATGTTCTTGAGGTTGTTGCCGCGCGCGCCGCGCACCGTGAGCTGGCGGCGCTTGTCGAGCTTGCGGCGCTCGGGCGGCAGCGGGATTGCGCGCTTGCCCGTGAGATATTGCCCGGTGAGGCTTTCCGGATGCGCCATGATTTCGGCCGGCGTGCCTTCCGCGATGATCTCGCCGCCATGCACGCCAGCGCCCGGCCCGATGTCGACGACGTGGTCGGCCTGCAGGATCGCGTCTTCGTCATGCTCGACCACCAGCACCGAATTGCCGAGGTCGCGCAAATGCTTGAGGGTGATGAGCAGCCGCGCGTTGTCGCGCTGATGCAGGCCGATGGAGGGCTCGTCCAGCACATAAAGCACGCCTGTCAGCCCCGAGCCGATCTGCGAGGCGAGCCGGATGCGCTGGCTTTCGCCGCCGGAAAGCGTGCCGGAATTGCGGCTGAGCGCCAGATAATCGAGGCCGACATCGTTGAGGAAGCGCAGGCGCTCGCGGATTTCCTTGAGGACGCGCGCGGCGATCTCGTTCTGCTTGCCGGTGAACGTCTCCGGCAGCGTGGCGAACCAATCGTTCGCGGCGCGGATCGAAAGCCGCGACGCTTCGCCGATATGAAGCCCGCCGATCTTCACCGCCAGCGCTTGCGGCTTCAGGCGAAAGCCCTTGCACTCCTCGCAAGGGGCGTCCGACTGGTAGCGCGATAGCTCCTCGCGCACCCATTGGCTGTCCGTCTCCTTCCAGCGCCGCTCGATGTTCGTGATGACGCCTTCGAAGGGCTTCTTCGTGGTGTAGGTGCGCATTCCGTCGTCGTAGGTGAACGAAATGGCCTCGCCGCCCGAGCCGAACAGGATCGCGTCCTGGATCTTCTTCGGTAGCTTGCTCCAGGGCGTGTCCATCGAGAAATCGTAATGCGCGGCGAGGGCTTGGAGCGTCTGGGTGTAGTAGGGCGAGGTGTTGCCGGTGCGCGCCCAGGGCACGATGGCGCCCTTGTGCAAGCTGAGCGAGGCGTCCGGCACGGTGAGCGCCGGCTCGAATTTCAGCTCGGTGCCCAGCCCGTCGCATTTGGGGCAGGCGCCAAACGGGTTGTTGAAGGAGAACAGCCGGGGTTCGATCTCGTCGATGGTGAAGCCCGAGACGGGGCAGGCGAAACGCTGGGAGAAGACGATGCGCTCGGGTTCGGGGGCAGAGGACTTCGATGGCTTCGCGCCCCTCACCCCAGCCCTCTCCCCATGGGAGAGGGGGGCCGGTTGAGACCGTTGAGAGGGCGTTCCCTCTCCCAGGGGGAGAGGGACAGGGTGAGGGGCGGAACCCTTCGGTGCATCCGCAAACTCCACCACGGCGATGCCGTCCGCCAGCTCCAGCGCGGTCTCGAAGCTATCCGCCAGCCGGCTCGCGATATCGCCGCGCACCACGATGCGGTCCACCACGACGTCGATGTCGTGCTTGATCTTCTTGTCGAGCGCTGGCACTTCGGCGATTTCGTGGAAGGTGCCGTCGACCTTCACGCGCTGGAAGCCGCGCTTCTGCAAGTCGCTGAATTCCTTGCGATATTCGCCCTTGCGGCCGCGGATCATGGGCGCCAGCAAATACAGCCGCGTCCCCTCCGGCAGCGCCAGCACCCGGTCCACCATCTGGCTCACTGTCTGGCTCTCGATGGGCAGCCCCGTAGCCGGCGAATAGGGCACGCCAACGCGCGCCCAAAGCAGGCGCATGTAATCGTAGATCTCGGTGACGGTCGCCACCGTCGAGCGCGGGTTGCGGCTGGTGGTCTTCTGCTCGATGGAAATGGCCGGCGACAGCCCGTCGATGTGATCCACATCGGGCTTCTGCATCAGCTCCAGGAACTGCCGCGCATAGGCCGACAGGCTCTCGACATAGCGGCGCTGGCCCTCGGCGTAGATGGTGTCGAAGGCGAGGCTCGATTTGCCCGAGCCCGACAGGCCCGTGATAACCACGAGCTTCTCGCGCGGAATGTCGAGCGAGACGTTCTTGAGATTGTGCTCGCGCGCGCCGCGCACCGAGATGTGTGTTTGTGTCAAAGGCTTACTTGCCCCAAGCCTGCCACCGGGCGCTGCCCGGCAGCCTGCCGCCGAAGGTTACTCGCCCTTACCTTAGGGCGAATGGCGGGATTTTAAAGGCCGGCGCGTGGGTTACGCCCAGCTATTGCGATTTGCGGCATGTTGCGCTCACTCCGCAGCCTCCGGCTGGCGAGCATTCTTGAGCGCATTACGCACAGCGTCGGGATCGCTTGCTATAACCAGCAAATATGACCGCGCCGCCTGGTCGGGTTCCTTGCGCCCCTGTTCCCAATCCCGCAAAGTGCCTAACGGAATACCGAATTGCCCGGCAAATTGCTCCTGCGTTAGCTTCAAGACGCGGCGGACGATCTTGACGCGGGGCGTGCGCTTGGCCTTGGCGAGTTGCTCTTCGGTCCAAGGCTGGGCATCGGGATCGGCGAGCGCCGCCGCGTGAACGTCTTCATCGGTCAGCGCATCGAAGCGCGTCCAATCGAAAGTTTCGGATGCTTTGCTAGTCTTTTTGCTCATGGTAGCGGCGGCGTTCCCGTGGTTCGGCCTTACGGGCGGAAATGAGGCGGAGCTTTGTCTCACGTATTGTGAATGTCACGGTAATCAAGCGGCCCTGGACCATCCCGGTGATATTAAACCGCTCCTCACCGTAGTCTTCCCGTTCATCGGCCCACTCATAGGCATAAAAATCGTCGAATGCCTCGCGCGCAACTTCGAAGCTCAGGCCGTGATTGCGGAGGTTGAGGCGAGCCTTGGCCTCGTCCCATTCAAAATCGTCTTCGCTCATAATGTACTGCTTCGCCGTAGCCGCGTCAATTGTCCCCTGAAATCGGCGCTCGGCGCTGACGTTCTTTATTAGATTGCTCTGTCAACCGGTCCAGGTCATTGCTGAGGTTCTGGAGTTCAATAGATGTCCTTAAGTCGAATTGGGAGATCCACCATTCCTTGGCGCTTCCAGGGAATGTAACCGCAACATTGAAAAAACTGCCCACTTTTCCTTCAATTTTCTCAACTTTTTGACCCAAGGGAAGCATGATGCACTCACGATTCTGCAGTGCATTTAGCATGCCATAGGTATCTTTTTTCTTTCTGAAGCTTTCAAAGATTATCAACGCATTTAGTGAATTACATGCAACAGCGCCTTGCTGACGAATCTGATCGGAATGGCATCGAAGCGCAGAAGCAGTTATTAGGCAGGCGGCGAACTCCTAAAGTTAAGAAACGCATTATTATTAACCCTGCAACAAAACACCATATAAAAAATGGAATATATAATTTTCTATAATTAGTCAAGGCCCTACAATGGGAGCCGCTCGATATGGTCCGCGTCGAACTTCCGCGACCAGGCCTCGATTACTGAGGCCGGTAAGCCTCCACCTGCACGCTATCGGCGCGGGCGCGAGCCTCGGCGAGATCGTAATTGAGCTGCACTCGCATCAGATGCTCCATCTTCGGGCCGAACGCCTTTTCAACGCGCAGCGCCATCTCTGCCGTGAGCGACGTGCGGCCGTTCAGCATATTGGACAGCGCCTGCCGCGTGACGCCCAGCACTTTCGCCGCCTCCGTGACGTTGAGGCCAAGCGGAGCCAGCACATCCTCGCGGATGATCTCGCCGGGATGGCAGGGGTTCTTCATGGTCATTTCCCGCGCTCTCAATGATAGCCGGCAGGTCCAAGCCGAAGGTGTCTCCATTCTCGAAACGGAAAATCATGCGTCAATTTCCCGTAAAGGAAATGCTCCAATATCCGTCGAGATCGCCTTTCAACGCGTGCAGCCGCCAGCCTGGATAGCTCAAAAAAGCGCGATCTTGTAACATTGGAGTATGTCCCGGCCGTTAATATAATCGAACAGCTGCTGCTGTTCCTCGTCCACCACCAGCTCGCGGCGCTTGCTTTTGAAGTAGTTTATGTTTTCGTATTCAAGCTTTGCGAAGGCTGCTTCGCATGGATCGATATGGCCTGTGCGTGCGAGCATGTAGAAATGCACCGCGAAAATAGCCAGCGCCAGGGCGCCCGCAGCCTTCAGCATCTTGCAATTCCTCGAATTGAGCGGGGACCGGCCAAGCCCGGGTCAAAGCCATGCTTGATACAAAAAAAGCGGCCCCGGAATCGGGGCCGCTCCTCGAAATAGCAGTAATCGCCTAGCGGCGGCCGCCATGACCGCCGCCGCCGTGGAAGCCGCCACCGCCGCCATGGAAGCCGCCCCCGCCGCCGTGGAAGCCGCCGCCGCCACGGCTAAACCCGCCAAACCTGCCGCCATACCCGCCGCGGCCATAGCCATACCCGCCGCGGCCGTAACCACCGCCCCAGCCGCGGTGGCCGTACCAGCCCCGGTGGCCGTACCAGCCGCCGCCCCAGCCGCCGCCGTAATAGCCGTAACCGCCGCAGTATGGATCGTAGTAGGGATCGCAACCCCAGTAGCCCCAACCCCAAACGCGAGTTAGAGCCCCAGCCTCTTGAGCCGCGGCTTGCTTTTCGACCCCAGCAACTGCGGCCGGAGCGGCACCCGCAGACGCAGCCGTCCCGGCTAGCGATAAGCTAAGCGCCGTTGCGGCTGCAACGATCAGATATTTGAGCTGCATCTTGGAACCTTCCTTTTTATTCGGGTTCACATCACCTTCCCTGGCCATGACGCTGCAGCTTTCGCTGCCCGCGATTTCTTTAAGGATATCGCTAGCGCCGCCTAAAAATATAGGCAGATCCCAGACAAAATCCAGACTGTAATTGTATCGCCTCTCTGTGCGAGCCAGGCGCAGGCAGATCGCAATGCATTTACGGCAGCCCTTTTAGCAACGATTCCCGTGCCCTTAATGGGCAATCTGCCGGCATTCGGGCGCCGGCGCTGTGGAAAGGGCCGCTTTCGCGGCCCCGGGCAATCATTCAATAGACTAATAGCAGAACCGCCAAGCGTTGACGCTACAATAACCCGGACCGAAGCCGGCATTGATGCAGTTCCAATAGCAGCTGCCGCCGCCATAGCCGCCGTTCCAGAACCAATGGCCATGGCGCCAATAGCCGCGCCTCCCGCCATGCCGCCAGTTGCCGCCTTGCCAGGCGTGCCGCGCTTGGAAATGGGAGGCGCCGTGCGCATGGGGGGCGCCGTGGGCATGGGGACCGCCGCGGCCGGGGTGTCCATGGGGGAAGTGCATGGCATGAGCGTGGCCGCCGCCGCCACCGCCGTGATGGTGGCCGCCTCTAACAAGGGTGAGCGCCCCGCTCCCAGCCGTTGCAGTTAGCGCTTCCACCGTGGCCGCTGGGCCTGGGCGGCCACGGCCGCATACGCAGCCTGTCCGCACAAGGACAATCCGAGTACGGTAGCGCCTGCAATCCAAAGACTTCTAACCGGCATCTGAGAACCTGCCTTTTGTCGAGTTTGCGATACCTTCACCGGCCAATGTGCGGCAGTCTTCGCTGCCTCCACGCGCGCCAGGCGTAACCCCCGGCGTCCGGTGATGATAAGCCCGGCTACCGGAAATCCAGCGCACAAAATTGTAATCTATTTTCAAGTCCTGACCTGGAGAAATGCGGAGCCCGGAGAACTTGCGGCGCATCGGCGTCCTGAAATGAAAAGGGCCGCTTTCGCGGCCCCCAAGCAACCTTTGTGTATCGGACTACCAGCAGAAATCGCCAGCGTTGTAGCTGCAAAAAGCGGGGCTATACCCGGCGGCTCGGCAAGTCCAGTAGCAGCTCCCGCCGTAGACGCCGACCCCGCCGCCCCACCAGTACCAATTGCCGCCCCACCAATAGCCGCGGTGGTGGTGACGCCAGCCCCATGTCGCGCCGGCCGGTACATGGCGTCCTTGGATTCCGAAATGGCTCTGGGCACCGAAACGGCTCTGGGCACCGAAACGGCTCTGGGCACCGAAACGGCTCTGGGCGCCGAAACGGCTCTGGGCACCGAAACGGCTTTGGCCACTGTAACGGCCTTGGTAACGGGAGCCGCCGGAGAAGCTGCCGTGGTAGCCGCCACCGCCGCTGTGGAAGCCGCCACCGCCGCTGTGGAAGCCGCCACCGCCGCCGCCCCCGCCGCCGCCGCCACTGACACCGTGGGCAAACGCCCCCTGCACCGGCAGCATCAAAGCGAGTGCAGTGCCGGCTGCAATAATCAGATGTGCTAGAGCCACTTGCAAAATAGCAGCGGCGAGCGGGATTTTTCGTCCTGATGGGGGATGAAGCGAGGCGTCCGCGCCCGCGAGTGTCAGGCATGGTGCTTTTGCTACAAACCACCTGCCGAATCAGGACGCGGACATGCCTCTGCACGGAATGCTAACCAGCACCTGGGATCACATTCAAGGTTTTCTTTTCCCGATGCTGCGGGAAGAGGTAGGTCCGCTGACCGCGCAGCACGAGCGGCTCGTGGTGGTGCTCGATATGGCTCGCATCGAGGCCTTCGTGCGGATGTGGCCGGGCCTGCCGGGGCGCCCGCTGGATGACCGGCATGCGTTGGCGCGCGCGTTCGTGGCGAAGGCCGTGCTCAACCTGGCCACGACCTCGGCTTTGATCGAGCGGCTGGCCGTCGATGCCACGCTGCGCCGGCTGATGCGGCTGGGAGCTCAGAAGCCAGGTTCCGAGCGAAAGCACCTTCTCGCGCGCCTTCGCCGAGTTTGCGGCGAGCGGCTTGCCGGGCCGCGTGCACGAGGCCCTGATCGTAAGAACCCACAAGGATCGCCTGGTTGGTCACATCTCGCGTGACGCCACCGCCATCGAAGCGCGCGAAAAGCCGGCTGGCAATCCTCGGCACAGCAAGACTACCCAAGACACCGAAGCGCAAACGCGGGCGGCCGAAAAAGGGCGAGGCTGGTCTCGAAGAAGGAGCCGCGGCGGTTGGAGCGCCAAGCTGGCATGACGCTGGCTGAAATGCTGGCCGATCTGCCAACAGCGTGCGCCATCGGCAGGAAATGCAATGCAAAAGGCCATACCACCTGCTGGATTGGCTACAAATTGCACATCGATACCGCCGATGGCGATATCCCGGTCTCCTGCCTGCTGACTTCGGCGTCCGTCCACGACAGCCAGGTGGCGATCCCCTTGGCCACCATCACGGCCGGCCGCGTCGCCAACCTCTACGACCTCATGGACAGCGCTTACGACGCGCCGGAAATCTGGGACAAGAGCTGCGCGCTCGGGCATGTGCCGATCATCGATGCCAAGCCGCGCCGGGGCTGCAAGGCCGAGGCCGAGGCGGAGGCGCTGGCCAAGCGATGCGCCGGCCATCAGCCCGCAGAGGATGTCCGCTATCGCGAGCGCAGCTCAGCCGAGCGCGTCAACAGCGCGCTCAAGGACAGCTACGGCGGCCGGTCCGTACGGGTGCGCGGTCATGCCAAGGTGCTGTGCCATCTCATGTTCGGCATCCTGACGCTAACCGTTGAGCAGCTGATGCGGCTGGTGAGACTGAACCGCACGGCGGCTGCCAAACCCCGGCGAAGTCAAACTACGGGAAAGTTGCGCCAAAAATCGCCGCCGCCCCCCTGGCGGCACACACCTACCGCCAAAAACGCCCGACGCCGAAGGCTAAAGCCGTCCCAGCCCTTCACATCGGTTAGAGTTTTGCAAGTGGCTCGCTAGTTTCATTTTCGCCCTTCTCTAGTTAATGGCGTGACGAACCTTAATCCCGGCCATGGGATATGGGGATGGCTTGACGCCATCCTGAAGCGTCAATCGAGAGACCGCGGCAGTGCTACCGCGAGCTTTGCATTCAACACCGGTAATGTGAAAAAGCGAAGGCCGGGTTTGCAAAAATATGTTTGTAAGGAACTGCAGCGAAGCGTAACGGCCACACCATGAAGAATGACACTTGCTTCGGGCCAGCGAAAACGCTATCTCTGCCCGGTGGCGGCGTGTGCCGCCTTTTTGCATGCCCGTGACGGCAGCCGCCGTCTGTCAGCAGGTTTCCTGCAAAGGAGGGCGTGCTCCACCCCATAGCATCTGGAGCACTCAAGATGACAAAGCGCGTCAGCGCCAAGCATAAAATCGACCGCCGTCTTGGCGAAAATCTTTGGGGCCGCCCGAAGAGCCCATTCAACAAGCGCGAATACGGCCCTGGCCAGCACGGTCAGCGCCGCCGCGGCAAGACTTCCGACTTCGGCACCCAGCTCAAGGCCAAGCAGAAGCTCAAAGGCTATTACGCCAATATCACCGAGCGCCAGTTCCGCCGCATCTATGACGAGGCGACGCGGCTTCGCGGCGACACGTCGGAGAACCTGATCTCGCTTCTGGAGCGCCGTCTGGACGCCATGATCTACCGCGCGAAATTCGTGCCGACGCCCTTCGCCGCGCGCCAATTCGTAAGCCACGGCCATGTGGCCGTTAACGGCCGGCGCGTGAACATTCCGAGCTACCGCTTAAGGCAAGGCGACGTCGTGGAAGTGCGCGAGAAGTCGCGCGGACTCGCCGTCGTGCTCGAAGCGGTGCAAAGCACCGAGCGCGACGTACCGGATTACATCGAGGCCGATCACAGCAAAATGACCGCGCGCTTCGCCCGTATTCCACAGCTCTCAGATGTCCCATACCCTGTAATCATGGAACCGAACCTCGTCGTTGAGTTCTACTCACGCTAATTCCGGGCGGGCACGCGCCCAGGAGTGGCTATTTGCCGCTTAGGCCAATGTGCCCGCTTGTGAACAGCTTTTGCTTGCGCTAGGTAGCGATTCAAACCGGACGCCTTTTTCCTTGCGGAGAAAACTATGACCTACGTCGTTCTGGATGCGTGCATCAAATGCAAGTACACGGATTGCGTGGAAGTATGCCCCGTAGATTGCTTCTACGAGGGCGAGAACATGCTTGTTATCCATCCCGATGAATGCATCGATTGCGGCGTGTGCGAGCCCGAATGCCCAGCCGATGCGATCAAGCCGGACACCGAGCCGGGGCTTGAGAAGTGGCTTGAGCTGAACCGGAACTATTCCGGGGAATGGCCGAATATTACCACGAAGAAGGCCGCTCTGCCGGACGCGGACAAGTTCGCGAAAGAGCTCGGCAAGCTTGAGAAGTATTTCTCGCCGAAGCCCGGGACCGGGGATTGATACCGTATCCGGTCGATCGCTTCACCGCAGCCGTCATTGCGACGGCGAGCGAAGCGCGGCCGGAAGCAATCCCGCGGCAGAAGACGCGAGCGTTGTGCAAGTAACTCTGGATCGCCACAGCGCTAAAGCGCCTCGCGGTGACGTTGCGGAAGCATTCAACCGGATGCGGCATGATGTAAATCGCCGGCACGAGGGGCGAAGTGCACAGGCAGTTCATTGCCTCTCCGGCCGCCGCGCCTCGCGCGATAGGCAACCCGCCAGGCGTTTCATGACCGCGGCGCGGCCGTGCTAGTTGCCCCACATGCGGCTGGCTCGGACAGGACTTTCCGCGGATCGGGCGTACTAGCAACTCTTCGATTTCTAGTAGAGCTTACCGGAAGCAAGTTCGCCTGAGAGCGTGCGGCAAATGGGGTGCGAACTTGCCTCCGGCTGTACTACTGTCCCCCCGTCTCCGAATTGCCGCCCCCGCGCGTTCGCGTAGGCAATTGCGGGACGCCGCAAACCCTCTGCTGGTTAGCAGATACCCACCGCAGCAAAGCGCTTGTGCATTACCGGTGCAAAAAGTTTCTAGCATGACTTGATTCGCAGCGCTATGCAACCTATAGTAGCAACGCCATGGATGGAAGCCCAACCATCTAGCCCCTAGCGCCCCCCCGCTAGGGGCCACCCCCCTTCGATAGGGAAGATGGAGCCATCGGCATTTCCGATTACCGCAACAGCTCCCCGGCCGGCCTGCAGCCGCTACCGCGTTGCCGCAGAGCGGCGGCGAACCGCGATTTGAACCGGCTTGAAGCACGTTCCAGGATCGATACCTCCGGTAGCTAACGCTTTCGCGGCCGGGCCGCGGACTTCGTTCCGGTGCGCGGCGGCTCCGGCGGGTTGGCGGCCTTGCCGTAGGTTTTGAATTTCTCCGCTACCCGCGCCATCTCCTCCGCTGGGAGCAGGACCGGGCAGCCGAGTGACCGCGCCGTGACATATTGCGCCGCCAGCACCTCGACCTCTTCGGCCATTTCGAGCGCGTCTTCGAGTGCGGCGCCAATGGCGATCTGGCCGTGATTGGCGAGCAGGCAGGCGTTCCGCGATGCGAGAGCTGCGGCGGCATAGGCCGCAAGTTCCGGCGTGCCGTAGGTTGCGTAAGGTGCTAGCGGGATGTCCGCCCCGCCTGCCTTGGCGGCCATGTAGTGGAAGGACGGGATCGGAAGGTGCGCGCAGGCCAGCGCCGTAGCAAAGCGCGAATGGCAATGCACAACGCTACCGGCATCGGGCCGCGCTTGGTAGATACTCGCGTGGAAACGCCATTCGCTCGACGGCGCCTTGCCGCCTGCAGGCCATTTGCCTGCGGAGTCCACGAAAACGGCATCGGTTTCCGCATCCAAATCCTCGGGGCGGATACCGGACGCGGTAATCAGCATGCCGTCTTTCCAGCGCACCGAGATATTGCCCGAGCGGCCGGGGCTTAGGCCGAGGCTCTGCATTTTACGCGCGGCGGCCACGATGGCCCGCTTCATCTCAGGCTTACTGAGCGGCGGCATTGCCGGCCATTTCGGGATAGAGCTGCGCCAGGCCCTCGCGCGTGGCGGGGGCAAGCCCCCGTTCGGTCATAAGCCCGGCGATGAGCCGCCCCGGCGTTACGTCGAAGGCCGGATTGGCGGCGTGGCTGCCCGGCGCCGTCACCTGCACGGTGAGGATCTCGCCGCTTTCGGCGAGCCCGGTCATATGTGTGACCTCGCGGGCGCTGCGCTCCTCGATGGGGATATCGCGCACGCCGTCCGAGATCGTCCAATCGACGGTGGATTTCGGCAGTGCGACATAGAACGGCACGCCATTATCCTTCGCCGCCAGCGCCTTGAGATACGTGCCGATCTTGTTCGCCGCGTCGCCCGTGGCCGTCAGCCGGTCGCAGCCCACGATGCAAAGGTCCACCTGGCCGTGCTGCATCAGGTGCCCGCCGGCATTGTCGGCGATCACGGTGTGCGGAACGCCATGCGCGCCAAGCTCGAAGGCGGTCAGCGCCGCGCCCTGGTTGCGTGGGCGCGTCTCGTCCACCCAGACATGGACCGGCACGCCGGCATCGTGCGCCTGATAGATGGGCGAAAGTGCCGTGCCCCAGTCGACGCAGGCGAGCCAGCCCGCATTGCAGTGGGTGAGAATGTTCACGCGGGTGCCTTTGTGGGCGGCAATCTCCGCGATTACCTTCCGGCCATGATGGCCGATCATCCGGCAGGTCTCCACGTCCTCGTCCGCGAGCTGCCCAGCCCTGGCGTAAGCCGCCGCAACGCGCTCCGAAGGCGGAACCCGTTTCAGCGCCGTCCGCATTTCATTGAGCGCCCATCTCAGGTTCACCGCCGTGGGCCGGGTCGCGGCCAAGGTCTCGCAGGCGCTTTCCAGCGCCGCATCGGAGGCATCGCGTACAAGCGCAAAGCAAAGGCCATAGGCCGCGGTAACGCCGATCAGCGGCGCGCCGCGCACCTGCATGGTGGAGATCGCCCGCGCCGCATCTTCGAGCGTTTCGAGCCACACCGTTTCGAACTCGTGCGGCAGCTTCGTCTGGTCGATGATGCAAACGGCCGTCCCGCCGCTATCGCGCCAGATGGTCCGGTAGTGAACTCCGCCGATTTTCATGGGTCTACTCCTGCGCGCGCCGTACCTTGGAAACCAGCGTAGATGATCGCTTTTCGCGTTCGCGCAAGCGTTAAATGCGGCGGCAGCAAATTATCCGCCGGAAATGCGCAAAGCGGCGATGCCTGGCTTGGCCAAGACATATGTCCGGACGCCGGGAGCGCAGCGCTCCAGAACCGGCCGGTTGTGCTATGACGCGATGGGCCATAAGCAGACGTCCCGGCAGCCTCTTACCAGGCGCTCAGTTCTTCTGAGCACGAAGCGGGGGGTTGTATCCAAACTTACCTGGCAGTTGTAGCCAAGCTGGAGGCCTCCGAAACCCGCCCGATATCTGCAAACCACTAGACGATGAGAGGGATATCCAGGCCAGCTGCGGTCTTGGCTCCAACCGGCGCCAGCTGATCGCAACCGGGCGGAGGCGTTGCTTCAGGTTGTCGATGTGGCCCGCGACGGCTGAAATTTGCGGCTCGGGAGGCGTGCGCAATCGGCGCAATGATGCGCCAATGTGTTCTTTGGCGCTCGATTTCGATTGTCAACCTCTGGCCAAGGGCTTAGCAGCTTTGCCGTTCTTGGGAGGGTGACGACTGTGTTTATGCTAGTTAGGGCCGCGATCCTGGCAGGGGTCTCATTGCTTGCGGGTGGGGCGGTGCCGGCACGATCTTATGCTGCGACCTATGCTTTCGACAGCCAGCACGCGGATGTGAACTTCACATATTATGTAGGCTTTATCTCCGAGACCGGCCGCTTCACGGAGATGGACGGTATTTTCCAGTTCGATGCGCGCGCTCCCGGGCGCGGCTCGCTTGACGCCGTTGTTAAGACCGCGAGCCTCACCGCCCACGCGTGGGAAAGTGAGTTAAAAAGCAGCATGTTCTTTAATGTTGCCGTCTTCCCCGAAATCCGGTTCAAGAGCCGTTCCGTTAGACCGGCTGGAGCGAATGGCGCCGAATTCACCGGAGATTTGACGATGAACGGCGTAACGCAGCCGGCGACCCTGGTGGCGGTCGTCAAGGATGGCTCCCGCGTTTCAGTGAGCGCTCACATTAAGCGCAGCGCTTTCAATATGACGGCGTTGAGTTTCCTGGTCTCCGACGAGATCGATATCCAGATCGAGGCCGGGCTGATCGAGAAAAAGGCGCCGTAAACGGACGAAATCGCACATGGACACCGGGGGGCGTAAGCGTTCCGTAAGCGAACCCGCTTAAAGCTGCCTTATGCCCTCTCCGTTGAAGGAACCAATGCTTCAAGCCCCGCGCCTCGACGGTAGCAGCGAAGGTCTATACGAACAGCACGTCAATCCCCAGTGGGTTAAGCTGCTCGACATTCTCGATATGAATGTCACCTATGACCGCTGCGAAGGAGAGAAGCTTTTTACCGCGAACGGCCGCGTCATTCTCGATTTCAACTCTGGCTATTGCGTCCACAACGCGGGGCATAATCACCCGCGCATCGTCGAGGCTCTGAAAGACGAGCTTGGCAAGTGCGGCCCCGCCATGCTGCAGGCGCATGTGCCGGAGCTAGCCGGGACACTAGCCGCCAGGCTTTGCGGGCTCGCCAAAGGGCGCGCCAGCAAGGTGTTCTTTTGCAGCTCCGGCAGCGAAGGCGTCGAGGCAGCCATTAAATTCGCCCGCGCCCACACCAAACGCCCTGGCATTCTTGGCGCCTCGGGCGGGTTCCACGGCCTCACCTGCGGCGCGCTTTCCTTGATGTCGAATGACTTCTGGAAAGCTGGCTTCGGAGCGATGCTACCCGCCACCGAATTCGTTCCCTATGGCGACACCGGAGAGCTGGAGAAGAAACTTCGCACCAAGTCCTTCGCGGCGTTCATCGTGGAACCGGTGCAGGCCGAAGGCGGCGTGCTTGTCCCTCCGCCCGGCTATCTCTCCGAAGTTCAAGCGCTTTGCCGCCGCCACGGCACGCTTTTCGTTCTGGACGAGGTTCAGACCGGCTTCTTTCGCACCGGGCCGTTCCTGGCCGGTCATCACTTCGGCGTGGACCCCGATATCGTCATCCTCGCCAAGGCCATCAGCGGCGGGCTTATCCCATGCGGCGCGGTATTGATGACGGACGCCGTTTACAAATCCGTCTACAGCTCTTTCAAGCGCGCGCTGGTTCACACCTCGACTTTCAGCGAGAACGCGCTGGCGATGCGCGCGGGGCTCGCGACGTTGGATGTGCTTGAGGATGAGCGGCTGGGCCAGCGGGCTGCTTTATCGGGCGAGCGCCTGCGCAATGCGTTGAAGGAGCGGCTTTCCGGCCACGAAATGTTCGGCGAGGTGCGCGGGCTCGGCTTGCTGAACGCCATCGAATTCAAGGCGCCGCGCTCGCTGAAGCTGCGAGTGGCGTTCGAGACGCTGGCCGCGATCCATCCGGCGGTTTTCGGCCAGATCCTGGTCATGCGCCTGTTCCGCGACCATGGCATGCTGAACCAGGTCTGCGGAAACAACTTCATGGTGCTGAAAGTCTCTCCGCCGCTAATGATGGAGGATAGCCACCTCGATGCGTTCGTCCTCGCAATCGCGCAGATAACCGAACTCATGCACACCTTCGGCGGCTTTTGGACCGAGGCCACCGGTCTCGCGCAGCGCGCGCTGAAGTCCATATGAGGCCGCCTGGCCGGCCAATGCGACGGAAATTTGGAAAGCCCTTTCGCACCAATCCACTCCCTGGCGGAGGGAGACAGGGTGATCGGATTAAGACGTAGAGGGGGAAGTGCATGAGTAGTTGTGACACCCGGCAGCAGAGCCGGGGGTGCCCGTGAGAATAACAGGTGTGGCAGGCGCGATGCCGGAGCATCGCTATCCCCAGGCGGCGATCACCGCGGCATTCAAGGCGTATTGGAGTGACAAGCTGAAGAGCCCCGAGCGGATCGATCAGTTTCACTCGCGCGTTGGGGTCGAGCACCGGCACTTGTCCTTCCCGATGGAGCGTTATCCACAGTTTGCCTCCTTCGGCGAGACGAACGATGCTTGGATTGAGGTGGCACAGGACCTTGGCGCGAAGGCCATCGATGCCGCTCTCGGCCGGGCCGGCCTTTGCAGGGAGGAGTTGAACGCGCTCTTCGTGGTTTCGGTGACAGGCATCGCGAGCCCATCCCTCGACGCGCGGCTTATAAACCGCCTGGGCTTGCGCAGAGACATCAAGCGCACACCGATTTTCGGCATTGGCTGCGCGGGCGGCGCCATCGGGCTGACGCGCGCGGCCGATTATGTGCGGGCCTATCCGGATCACAATGCGGCGCTGCTGGCCGTCGAGCTTTGCTCTCTGACGATCCAGAGGGACGACCTTTCGCCGGCAAACCTTATCTCCGTGGGCCTTTTCGCCGATGGCGCAGCGGCAGCCATCGTCAGCGGCTCCAAGGTGAGAAGCGGCGCGGCTGGCGCCAGCAGCCCGAAGATCCTGGGCACCGGCTCGGTCTTCTATCCCGAAACCGAAGATATCATGGGGTGGGAGATTTCTGAGAAGGGCCTGAAAATTGTGCTTTCGCCGCGCCTGCCGGACCTTATCCGGCAAAACCTCGCCAGCGACGTCGATGCCTTCCTTGCCCGCCATAAGCTCACCCGCCGCGATATCGGCACTTGGGTCATGCACCCGGGCGGGCCAAAAGTCTTGAATGCGATCCAGGATACGCTTGCTCTAAGAGACAGCGCTTTGGAGGTTTCCTGGGAGTGCCTTAAGCAATTCGGAAATCTTTCCTCCGCCTCCGTCCTTCTGGTGCTCGATGAGGTTCTGACGAACAGGGCTCCGGAGCCCGGCACATACGGGGTCCTTCTGGCAATGGGCCCTGGGTTTTGTTCGGAAATGATCCTCCTCCAATGGTGACGCCAACGGAAGCGCCGGCGGATACCGATCTTTTTGTCGTGGGAGGCGGACCCGCCGGGCTCGCTGCCGCTCTCGCAGCCCGCAAGCGCGGTCTTCAAGTTATCGTCGCGGACAGAGCCCAGCCGCCCATCGATAAGGCGTGCGGCGAAGGCCTTATGCCCGACGGCGTCGCTGCCCTGCGCGAGTTCGGGGTGGAACTCACCGCAGGCGACGGAGTGCCGTTCCGCGGCATCCGCTTCCTCGATGGGGAGCTTCAGGCCGAGGCCTGCTTTCCAAACTCCGAATGCGGTTTTGGCATCCGCAGGACGCGCCTTCATGAGAATCCTTGTGCGCGCCGCTGAGCAGGCCGGGGCGGAGCTGTGGTGGCAATCTCCGGTGGAAGCTTTCGAAGAGGGAAGTGTCATCGCCGGCGAACGGAGGGTTCGCTGCCGGTGGCTCGCCGGTGCGGATGGAGCGTTTTCGCGGGTTCGCGAATGGTGCGGGCTGCAACCGGCTTGGAACACCGAACGGCGGATGGGCTTGCGCCAGCACTTTCGCGCCGAGCCGTGGACCGACTTCGTAGAGGTCTATTGGAGCCAGAATTGTCAGGCCTATGTCACGCCTGTTGGGCCCGATGAAATCTGCGTTGCGCTGCTGGGAACGGCAAAAGAGGTTGGCGTGGAGGAACTGCCTACCGTCTTTCCAAAGCTCGCCGCCCGTCTGGCGGGAGCCGAACGATCAGGACCGGCGCGCGGCGGAATATCTATGTCTTTGAGATTGGACGCGGTGACCAAGGGAAGCGTGGCGCTGCTTGGCGATGCCTCTGGGACGGTGGATGCGATCACGGGGGAAGGCTTGCACTTGGCATTCCGCCAGGCGGCGGCTCTCGCAGAGGCATTCGCCGCGAACGATCTCACCCGCTATGGCGCCGCCCATCGCCGGTTGCAAAAAATGCCGCAGCTCATGGCGCGCCTGCTGCTGCTCTTGGATGGAAAACAACGTTTGCGGCGCGCGGCATTCCGGTCGCTTGCAGCGGCCCCCTCGCTTTTCAACGGCCTGCTGGCCTTTCACGTCGGTGCGCGCCCCCCTTCCGATTTTTCCCTTGGCTTGCTTGACGGCGCGTTACGGGTGCTTTCCTCGCCCCGGACGCTTAGCCGCCGCGCTTAAGCTAAGAAGTGAGTCTGCGGCGGCGCTCGCTGAGAATTTAGAGACCGATAACGATTTCATCGGTGGTTGAGCCAAATCGAAAGGCGGTCTCCTTCGGGTCATTTTTACCCATGGCCGCGACGCGCAAGGCCGCTGCCCGGAACCGGACGGGGCGTTGTTCCCCCCGCCGTGTTCAGCTGTCCCGGCCCGTGGCGGATTCCCCGGCGCCGTAGAGGCCCATCTCCTCGCTGAGGCGGGTCATTTCGAGCGTGGCGGCGCGTGAGCGGGCGCGTTGCTGTTCCTTGTAGGCAGCAAGATCGGCGTAAGGGATGCGGCGATGGCTGCCGGCGATGAGGCCGGCTATATTACTTACTTATGTGAACCGGCATTTCTGCCAAACGAACCCAATTCCGGTTAACAACCTGTGATGCTACGCATCCTGCCGCCTAAAGGCGTGGGGTTTACCGGCCCCCTATCGGGGACTCTAAAACTTGCGTGCGACCACGAACGCCGCGGCCTCGGCCAATATGCCGTCGCGCGGCCTGAAAGGAGCAAGCGCGGCCAGGGCTTCCGCCTTCAGCTCTTCGAGCTTAACGCGCGCCGCCTCGATGCCGAACAGCGAGACGAGCGTGCCTTTGCCGGCCCCGGTGTCCTTGCCGGTCGCCTTGCCGACAAGCGCCGCGTCGCCTTCCACGTCGAGCAGGTCGTCGGCGAGCTGGAACGCCGCGCCAAGTGCATCGCCATAGGCGCGCAACGCCGCGATGTCTGCCTCCGAAGCCTCGCCCAGGATGCCGCCCGCCACGCAGCCGAAAGTAATGAGCGCGCCGGTCTTCATGCGCTGCAAGAGGCGGATATCGGCCTCGCCCAAGGTCTTGCCGGGCGCTTCGAGGTCGTACATCTGCCCGCCCGCCATACCGGAAACGCCGCTGGCTCGCGCCAAAGCCAGGCCAAGGTCCGCGCGCACTGCCGGGTTGGGATGCGTGTCCGGCGACGCGAGAATTTCGAAGGCGAGCGTCAGCAGCCCGTCGCCGGCCAGGATCGCGGTTGCCTCGTCGAAAGCCCGATGCACTGTCGGCCGTCCGCGCCGCAGATCGTCGTTGTCCATCGCGGGCAGATCGTCGTGGATCAGCGAATAGCAATGCACGCATTCGAGTGCCGCCGCCGCGTTCAGCGCGCCCTCCACAGGCACGCCGTACAGGGCTGCGCTTTCGATCACGAGAAAGGGCCGGAACCGCTTGCCGCCGCCCAGCGAGCCGTAACGCATCGCTTCGAGCAGGCGCGGGGCAGCGGGCCCGACGCGGGCAGGCGTTAGCCAATCGTCAAGATGGCGTTCGAGACGGCTTGCATGGGCTTCCAAGCGTTCGGTAAAGATCATGGCGGGGCGGATCGGTCGTTTGTGGCCGGAACGAAATTGCGTCCGCACCATGGACCAAGTGAGTTATAGGCTCAAGCGAGTTTTGTGAGAGCGCCACGACCGAAGCAGCCAGCGGGATTGTGGAGCCACATGCGCGGGACGCTACGCTGGTGCGAAATGCCGGAGCTGTGCTAAAGGTGCGCCGGTTCCACGGCGATGGATGGATCATGAGCAGCACAAGCCCTTCGATTCCCGGCTCCCAGGGCGCCCGGCCCATGCCGCGAGGCAGCGTCCCCGCGATGGCGCTTTCCGCGCTGGGCGTGGTCTTTGGCGATATTGGCACGAGCCCGCTTTATACGCTCAAGACCGTCCTGGCGCTGGACGGGGGACAAGCCGCAGCCCGCGTGACCGCGCTCGGCAGCCTGTCGCTCATCGTCTGGACGCTCATCGTCATCACCACGATCAAATATGTGTCGGTGGCGATGCGCGTGGACAATCATGGCGAAGGCGGGATCATGGCGCTGATGGCGCTTCTGGGCGGTCGCAAGAAAAAGCGCGGCGTGATTATCGCCTTCGGCCTGTTCGGCGCGGCCTTGATCTATGGCGACGGCGCGATCACGCCCGCGATCTCGGTGCTGTCGGCGATCGAGGGGCTTTCGATCCTGACGCCCAAATTCGGCCCCTATATCGTGCCGCTGACGGTGGCGATCCTCATCCTGCTGTTCCTGGTGCAGCCGCGCGGGACCGCGGCAATCGGCAGGATGTTCGGGCCGATTATGCTCATCTGGTTCGCATGTATAGGCTTGCTCGGCATTTGGGGCATCGCGCAACACCCATCCGTAATGGAGGCACTGAACCCGGTTTTGGGAATCCGCTACCTGTTTTCTGGGGGCTGGGGCTCCTTCCTGGTTCTGGGCGCGGTCTTCCTCTGCGTCACCGGCGCGGAGGCGCTTTACGCCGACATGGGCCATTTCGGCCGCTTCCCCATCCAGCTCGCCTGGATGGTTGCCGTTTTCCCGTGCCTCGTCTTGAACTATGCCGGCCAGACGGCGCTAGTCCTGAACGGCACGCCCGCGAGCGTGAACATCTTCTACGAGCTTTGTCCCGAAAGCCTGCTCGTTCCCTACGTTATACTGGCGACGGTTGCGACGATCATCGCGAGCCAATCCATTATCACCGGCGCGTTCTCAATGACGCGGCAGGCGATCCAGCTCGGCTGGCTGCCCCGGCTGCGCATCGTCCAGACATCCGCCACGGGCTACGGGCAGATCTACGTCGGCGCCGTGAACTGGCTCATGATGGCCGTTACCATTGGGCTGGTGCTCATCTTCAAGAAATCGGACAATCTCGCGGCGGCCTATGGCATCGCGGTTTCGGCAACCATGCTCATGACCACGGTGCTGCTGTTCATCGCCATGCGCGAATACCTGCGCTGGAACCTGGCGGTGAGCGTCATCCTATCGGGCTTTTTCATCGTCGTGGACAGCGCGTTCTTCCTCGCGAACTCCGCCAAGATCGCCGATGGCGGCTACGTTCCGCTGCTGCTCGCGGGCCTGATTTACGGGCTGATGTGGGTCTGGCACACGGGCCGGCGGGTCGTGACGAACATGATCGAATCTAAATACGTTCCGATCGCTGACTTCTTGGCCGGCCTTGAGAAGAAGGGCGTTCCCAGGGTACCCGGCACTGCCGTGTTCCTGACCCGCTCCAAGCGGGGCGTGCCGCCGGTCATGGCCTGGCACGTCACGCATAACCGGGCTCTGCACGAAAAAATCATGGTGGTCAACGTCTGCATCGAACCAATACCTTGGGTTGAGGCGGCGAACCGGCTCCACTTCTTCCAGGAAGCCCCGAACTTTTGGCGCGCGACGGCCAATTTCGGCTTCATGGAGCGGCCCGACATCCCAACGCTGCTGCAGGAGGCAGAGAAGCGCGGCTGCGGTATCTCGCTCGGCGACGTCACCTATTATGTCGGCCGCGAGACCGTCGTCTCCCGCGAGGACGGCTTAGGGCTCCCCGAATGGGCCGAAGCCCTTTACGCCACCATGGAGCGAAACTCCGCGCACGTGACCGACTTCTTCCGCCTCCCGCCCGGCCAGGTCGTCGAGACCGGCCGGCAAGTCGCGATCTAAGCAAAAGTGACTGACTTCACCAATGCTTGGACGTCTCCGCCGGGTCGATTCCGGACTCGCCGTCGCGATAGGACCCCGGCAGTTGGACCTTCAACTGCAGACCTCGATCAAAACCTCGTTGCGAGGCACCCCGGCATGCAATGCCCAGGCTTACTCGTGGTAGAGTTGAGATGTGGCGCGGTAACTGTAGGCCAGACATATCCGTTGCCGCCCCTTTCGTCTGGAGTGCCTTACGGGTCCGGCCATGGCCCCGTTTCCACATCCCTCTCATCGAAACGGGCTTGCAGATCTCCCGAGCCGTTAACTTAATCTGTTGATGATTGCGCAGAGGGCTCTGTCCTGCGAAACTCTTGTTTCATCAAGAGAAATAAATGATGTCCTCATAGTCCAGGGGTGCCTGAGCCAGCCCGAGACGTTCAGCTGGTGTTTTGCCATTCTTGCCGGTCAGGATGTAATTGTGGACTGTGCATAATTGTCGATAGGTCTAGAAGCTGGCGAGCGGCCTGTCTGGGTAACTGGTGGTTACCGGAGCCTCGCGACAACGGACTTCTACCAACCTCGGGCTATCACGCAGTTTGCTTCCAAGACCGCCCCAACGCTGTCTGCGGAGCGTGGCCCCGTGGTAACTGCAAATGCATCGCTAATCGTGGCCGGATGTTTATACGACGGATATTATCGGAACTTTGAATGAGAAGGCTCAGAGTGTGAAGCTTCACTTTCTCCTGCGCAACGGTTCACTAGTACAGCCGGCCGGAAGTTCGCACCCGCATGCCGCTCGCTCGCAAGCGAACTTCCGGCCGATCAGCTGTACTAAATTTGATAGTCTGCTAGTACGCCTGATCCGCGGGAAATCCTGTCAGCGCCAGCCGCAAACGGGTCAGGATTTCCCGCGGGGCGTACTAGCCACCCTCTTATCGGAATGGAGAGGGGCACAGCTGTTCCTGGTGAAGACAAAGGCACAGCGCGCGCAGCCAAAACTACATTCGAGCGCTTCCGAAGAAGAAGGCAAAAGCCATGGTGAAGAAGCTGTCCGGCGAAACCAAGCAAAAGATGAAACGCAAGGATTATGAGGGCCAGCTTCGGCAGCTGCAAGTGGAGCTGTGCCATGTCCAAACGTGGGTGAAGACAACAGGCGCCCGCATTATTATTATTTTCGAGGGGCGCGACGCTGCGGGAAAGGGCGGAACGATCAAGGCGCTAACCGAACGCGTAAGCCCCCGTGTTTTTCGGGTGGTTGCGCTCCCCGCTCCCTCCGATCGCGAAAAAACGCAAATGTTTATGCAGCGCTATATCGAGCGTTTCCCGGCTGCCGGCGAGGTCGTTATCTTCGACCGCAGCTGGTACAACCGCGCCGGTGTGGAGTACGTCATGGGCTTCTGCACGGCGGAGCAGCACCAACGTTTTTTGGAGCTTTGTCCCGAGATCGAGAAATACATTGTTGACGGCGGCATTCAGCTGATCAAGATCTGGCTTGAAGTTGGAAAAGACGAGCAAGAACGCCGCTTTCTTGCCCGCATCAATGATCCACTTCGCCAATGGAAACTGAGCCCAATGGATCTCGAATCGTACCGGCGCTGGTATGATTATTCGCATGCCCGGGACATGATGCTGGATCAGACGGACACAAAGGAGGCGCCCTGGTATATCGTTTCATCAGACGACAAGCGCCGTGCCCGGCTCAACTGCATCTCGCACATCCTAAGCCTCATCCCCTACGGGAAACCCGATGTGGCAAAGGTTGAGCTGCCGAAGCGATCGAACAAAGGCAAGTACGAAGATCAAGAGGCCTTAATGGAGCGAAAGTGGGTCGCGTAAAAATACTGAACCTGACATCGCCTTTGCTCGGAATCCGGCAATCCAAAGCCCTTCTTTAGCGGGCAGCACGGCTAAACCGCTGCCCTACTCTGCGGGACCCGGTGAAAGGTGTTCTTCTGAGGTGCGCGCTTCTTTAAGCTTTCCAGAAGCCTCCAAGCGCTTGGAGGCACGCCCCTTCAAACGCTCTGCTATCCATTGGAATGTCACATACAGCGGCGGGATCACGAAAATGCCAAGGAAGGACGCCAGCAGCATGCCGCCGAAAACCGGGGTTCCGACGCCGCGGCGGGCGAGCTCGGAGGCGCCCGTGGCAATGACGAGCGGAAAAAGCCCTAAAATGAAGGCCAGTGATGTCATCATCACCGGACGGAACCTGAGGCGGGCTCCCTCGATCGCGCTTTCCAAAAGGGGCACGCCGTGCTCGCGTTTCTCTTTCGCAAATTCGACGATAAGGATTGCGTTCTTCGCGGCCAAGCCGATGAGAACGACCATGCCAATCTGCGCATAGAGGTCGAGCGTGAGCCGGCCCGCGAGGATGGCAAGATAGGAGCCCAGCACGCCGGCGGCGACCGAAAGCAGGACGGGCACAGGAATAATCCAGCTTTCATAAAGAGCGACGAGGAACAGATACGCAAAGAGCAGGGCGAAGCCTAGGATCATACCGGTTTTGCCTTCGGCCCGCTTCTCCTGGAAAGCGGTGTCCGTCCATTCCCCAGCGAAACCTGAAGGGAGCGTGCGCGCGGCTACAGCCTCCATCGCGGCCAAGGCTTGCCCGGAAGACACTCCTGCGGCTGGCGTCCCTTGAACGGTGACGGCGCGCTTATTGTTATAGCGGATCAGCGCAGGAGGACCTACGATCACCCGCGGCTCAACAAGGCTGCGAAGCGGAATCATCTTTCCTTCGCCGTTGCGGACGTTGATCCGGTAAATATCATCGATGCTCGATCGGTCTGAAGCTTCGGCTTGCACCTGCACCTGCCAGGTACGGCCGAACAAATTCATGTCATTGACGTAGAAGCCGCCAAGCGAGGCTTGAAGGGCCTGGAACACCGAGCTAAGCGGCACACCGAGGACCTGCGCCTTGTCGCGGTCGATATCGAGATAAATGGACGGGTCTGTGGCCGAGAATGTGCTGAAAACCCTGTTGAGCTTAGGGTCCTGGTTAGCGGCTACGAGCAGGCCGCGAAGCACTTGCGCGAGTGTCTTCGGATCGCCGGCCTTCAGGTCCTTGAGCACATAGGTGAAGCCGCCGCCCGTACCGAGACCGATGATTGGCGGAGGCGGCAAAGGCACGACACTGCCGCCCTGAATCTCCCGAAGCTTCGTATTGAGCCGGACGATTATGGCGTTCGCGCCTTCATCTTTTGCTTGGCGCTCCTCGAACGGTTTAAGCGTGACAACGAAGAAAGCTGAATTGGGCTGGGAATAGTTGTCGATGAAGTTCAGGCCGATAATCGAGGTGTAGTCCGCGACAGCTTTTTCCTGAGCGATGATCTGCTCGGCTTTATGAACAGCATCAGAGGTGCGCGCGACCGATGCGCCGCCTGGGAGCTGCGCCACCACGAAAAAGGCACCCTGATCGTCCTCTGGCAAAAAGCCAGTCGGTGTGATCTTGGAAAGGGCCACGACGCCAAACATGGAAGCGGCGACGAGAACGAGCCCAACGATGGAGATGCGAACGAGCCGGGCCACAACGGCGCCATAGGCGTCGCGGACGCGGTCGATGAAGCGCATGACAACCCCGATAACGCCGCGCCTTGGTCCATGATGCGGCTTCAACAGAATAGCGCAGAGTGCGGGGGAAAGAGTGAGGGCGTTGATCGCGGAGAGGAACATCGCGACCGCAACCGTGACAGCGAATTGACGGAAAAGCTCACCTGAGATGCCGGGAATGAAGGCAACCGGCACGAAAACCGATAAGAGCACCAGAGTGATTGCGATGATAGGCGCAGTGATTTCCCGCATCGCCTGCTTGGTTGCTTCCGCTGGAGTGAGCTCAGGGTGTTCCTCCATGACGCGTTCGACATTCTCGACGACGACAATCGCGTCATCGACCACGATGCCGATTGCTAGGACAACGGCGAGCAACGAAACCGAATTCGCTGAATAGCCAATGGCGTACAGGACAATGAACGCTCCGATCAAGCTGACTGGAACCGCTATGGATGGGATCAAAGTTGCACGAAAGCTGCCGAGAAATAGAAAAACTACGAGAACAACCAATAGAAATGCTTCGACCAGCGTCTTTTGAACTTCGTGGACAGTGGCGGTAACGAACGTGGTGGGATCGTAGGTCACCTTCCATTCCAGATCCTCAGGAAAGCTTTTTGCGAGTTCCGCCATTTGAGTCTGAAATCGACTTCATCGTAGAGAGCGCGTTGGCGCCTGGCGTCTGGTAGATGGCAAGAGCCGCCGCCGGCTTCCCATTAAGGCGCGTTTCCCGGTCCAGGTTTGCAGCCCCGAGTTCTACGCGCGCCACGTCCTTAAGCCGGAGCACCGAGCCATCCGGATTGGTACGGATCACGATGTTGTCGAAATCGGCGGCCGAACTCAAACGCCCCTTCGTCTGAATGTTCAGCTGCAGCCTTTGATCGTTGGACACCGGCCTCGCCCCGATGCGCCCAACCGCGGCCTGCACGTTCTGGGCCTGAATAGCGTTGATGACGTCGCCAGTGGTGAGCCCCAATCCTGTGAGCCGATCCGTGTGCACCCAGGCCCGCATCGCGTAGTCCTGCGGCCCCCAAAGGGTCGCATCGCCGACGCCGGGCGTCGCCTTGATCTGGTCGATGATGTTGATGGTGGCATAGTTGGAGATGAAAAGCGGATCGTGCGCACCCTTTGGAGAGTACAACGCAATGACGCCCAGCAGTGCGGATGACTTTTTCTTAACCGTAACGCCCTGTTTCTGCACGTCCTGGGGCAGCTTCGAAAGCGCGACCTGGACACGGTTGTTCACATTGACGGTATTGATGTCAGGGTGCGTGCCCAGTTCGAAGGAGGCCGTCAGCGTGTAACTACCATCGTTGCCGCTGACGCTCTTCATATAGATCATCTTGTCGACGCCAACGACTTGAGCCTCGATTGGCTGGGCAATCGTAGCATCCACGATGGCCGCGGACGCACCTGGATAGTTTGTTGCGACCGAAACTTGCGGAGGAACGACATCCGGATACTGAGATACGGGGATGACCAGCAGAGACAGGGCACCAGCGATGGTGGTGACGATTGCAATAACAATCGCAAGCCTGGGCCGGTCGACAAAAATCGAGGACAGCACGGCCTAACTCCTCGATTCAGGCGGCATGGGCGAAGCGAGCACCCGCCCGCCCGGCCTGACGCCCTGGATTCCTTCAACGATAATCTGTTCGCCAGCTTTCAATCCGGAATCGATGGAGATGTTGGCGCCAACCTCCTCGCCAGGCTTCACGCGCCGGACCACTGCTTTGCCGTCCTCGACCGCAAAGACATAAGGGCCTTGCTGGTCGGCAATCAATGCTGATTGAGGGATGACAATTTTCTCCCGCGGCGCTCCTGAGTCGATGTTGACGCGGACGAGCTGCCCGTCGATCAGGATGTCGTCGGGATTGGGAATCGTGGCGCGGACAATGACTGTGTCAGTTGCCTTGTCGACGCTGACATCCACGAAATTGATGCGCCCCTTATGATCGTAAACGCTCCCGTCGGAGAAGCGAACCGTCACCAGCACCTGGCTCCGGACAGCGGCATTCTCTTCGCGCTTCACGTCCAGTAACTCGCGCTGGCTGACCGGGAAAACGACGTACATCGGGTCTTCGCTCACAACCGTCGTCAAGACACCGCTATCCGGGGAGACGACGTTTCCCTTGGTAATTTTCGTCCGGCTGATCTTTCCTGTGATCGGCGATTTGATGTCGGTGTAGCCCAGGTTGATTTTGGCCGTGTCTAAATTTGCCTGCGCGGTCAAAATACCGGCGGCAGCGTTTTCGTCGGACGCCAGCGCCTGGTCGCGCTTCTGCGGGGTCCCGTAGCTCGAAGACAGGAGCTGGTTGGCGCGGTCGAGTTCAACCTTGCTCAACTTCTTCGATGCCTTGCTGCCATCAAGAGCGCCTTGGGCCTGCTCAACGGCAGCTTGGAAAAGATCCGGCTCTATTTGGTAGAGCGGCTGCCCCTCATGTACGAGTTCCCCTTCCTTGAACAGGATCGCTTGCAGATAGCCGGTGATGCGGGCTCTTATCTCGACGCGTTCCACGGCCTCGATCCGGCCGACAAAATCCTTGGTCTTCGAGACGGGCCGGGCCTCCGCGATGACCGTCGTAACCGGAACAGCGGTGGTAGCAGTCTGTTGGGCCGCAGCAGGCAGGAGCATCAAGAATGGAGCGGCCATAAGCGGAAGAAACGCATATCGCACTTTTGCCTCCGTGCTTTCCTGTGCCGGGATGACGCCGTCAGAGCTTTCGGCGTATCAATGCCAGCTGAGGGTTATGCTAATGTCCCCAGGCATGCCGCCTGGGAAATCGACGATCTGATACCGGATCTTGTACCCGCGCGGCTTCAGGTGGGTTTGCCAGAGCTGATACATCTCCTTGGGTAATCCCGTAAGAGTGTTTTCCCAGCCGGGCTCGCCTTGATTGATCGCCCGTCCCCGGTCGGTGCACAGTTCGTTGGGAAACCGATGGACTTGAACTTCCGTGAGCCCGTTCCGGACCGCGCGCTGGATGATAGCGGCCGCCCGCCTGATCCCCTCTTCCTCGGAAATTCCGGATGGCTTCTGGAGCTGATCGATCAGCGCTCTTTTCTCTGCTTCCGCAGCTGCTGCCGCGCGCTTGCGCTCGTCAGCCTTCGCCACTTCCGCTTCAGCCACCTTGAGCAACGCATCTGTTGCGTGAGGTAATAAATCGCCGGCTATAACGGTCATGTACGCACCACTACTTTCGCTTGTTCAACTCCAAGTTTCTAAGTATAATAATTGGTGAGCCGCTCATGATCCGCTGAAATAAAAAATCACGGTTAACAGATCAATAAGGTACTGGTGAAAACTAGTTCTAGTGACAAAAACTTGTTCACATTATTATTGTCATAGTTTTACACTATAGCGGACGATAGCGTTGATATTTATCAAAGCTATATTCGTTTATGGCGACAAATATTGAACTAGCTCGAAAGAGGCGGTCGAAATGTCTTATCGTTATGAAGCGATCACGGGGTTGAATGCCCTGAGGACGTCGCCCGCACCGAAGCAGTTTTCCTCGAAAAAGTCATCGCGCGACACCGATTTCGCTTTCAGCTTTGAACCCGCCGATGCCGGGGCCGTGCCCGGCACGAGGATCGACCACGACAAAGGGTCGGCGGGTGGGATCGACGCTCGTCCCTTTGGGCGGGATCACGCGCGCGATCAGCGGCCAGGTTCTGATTTCATCTGAAGGGCGCGGGATTGTTATCGCGCCAGCTTTGAGGCGTCAAGCAGTGCTCTCTGGCCTTGGATTTATCGTTGCCGGAATTCCAGGAAGCGGTTTGCTCGCTCTGGCGGTGCTTATCTTTGGGATTCTACAATTCCCAAGTGTCGTGCTGCTCCCGGTCATGATCTGGAGCTGGACTGCGAGGATGTTTATCTTTGCCCCGCCGGCCAGCGCTTAACCTACCGCTTCACCAACGAAGAAGACGGCAAGGTCATGCGGAATTACTGGGCCACGGCCTGCACCGCCTGTCCGCTCAAAGAAAAATGCACCACCGGCAGGGAGCGCCGCGTTAAACGTTGGGAGCATGAAGCCGTTTTGGAGGCCGCCCAGGACCGGCTGGACCGGACCCCAGGTATAATGACGATGCGGCGCAGCACCGTGGAGCATCCCTTCGGAACTCTCAAGTTTTGGATGGGCCCGGCACACTTCCTGATGAAACGCCTGTACAATGTGAAGACGGAGATGTCGCTTCATGTTCTGTCCTACAACATGAAGCGTGTCATAAATATCCCCGGTGTGCCAGGATTACTGCAGGCAATGCGGGCCTACGCCAAAAAAGGCGGCTTGCTGTTCATTTATGTTTGTGCTGCCGCTCTCATAGCAACTCTGTCCGCGGTTTTCTGCGCAAGACAAGCGCAATTCCAGCCTGGATAAACCGGCATCCCGCAATGTGCCGTTCCGGTCGGACTAAAACCGCATTTTCACACAGCCTCGGCCTGTTGCCGTCGGGGTAGCACTCGGAGCCGGTATCGAGCAGCAGGTTCGGTTTTTTGGGAACGTGCGTTCGTAAGAGCGCCTATCGCCGCCTTACCGGCGTAGAGCGGCATGGATAGATAGCCGTAGGGGCACACCATAGTAAATTTTGGTTTGGTTAATGGGCTGGCCCGATCTTTTCCGCCGCCGTCTTTCTGCGAAATCTTTTGCCACTTTTGGTCGAATTCTACAACTCCAAAATACCCGTTAATGTTAGATTGTTGCGCGGGTTAACCATAAATCCCAATCTTTGGTTGTGCCGCTAGTTAACCACAAGCGTAGATTATTGTGCCAAATGGTAAACGCGTGGCGCTGCGCTCACGCGCCGGAAACTGCGGGATTTGGGAGGCCCAACCTATCGGACATGACTAACAAACCGCTAACAACCTATGGCGGCAGGTATAAGGGGGCGCCGTCTACCGTAGGGTCTGCTTGGCGTTCGCTTCGAGCGACGCGGACATTCGCGCCCGCAGTCTCTCGGCAAAGGCGAATGCCCGGCCTTTGAAGGCGTTCGCCTCGTACAGGTCCTCGATTTGCAGGCGATGGTCGAATTCCTCGCTCGCCAGGACGCTCGGCGGCGCCATCAACAGCCCGATCTTCTGGAAAACCGGCTCGCGGGCTTGCCCGTCCGGCACGTCCGAGTATAAAAGCGGCTTCTCGGCGAGCAAGAACGTTGCAGGCAGGGGCTCGAACGCGATGTCGTCCTCCTGCTCCTCGCCTTCCTCGGCCAATAGCGGCTCCGGTGGATCGGCCGGGATTTCGGCCAGGCTTTCCGGCTTAGCCAACGGAGCGGGCTTGGCCGTTTCTTTGGAGCGCGCCGCGAAGGGCACCATGCCAGGCAGGGTTGGCGCCAGCACGTCCGCCGTCAAGCTCGCCCGATGCAGCAAAGGCGTGTCGCTCGGGACAAGGCCCGCGAGCATCGGTCCGGCTTGCCTATGCGTCAAAACCCAGGGCCTCTCCAGGCCGTTCGCGTCGGCTCTCGCCACAGCGACGCGGTAATCGGCCAGCGTCAGCGGGCGTCCATCGGATGGGACGTGAAGCGAGTGCCCGCTGGGAAACAGCATGGCCAGCTCCATGCGCGGCATTCGCGGCCAGTGGCGCACATTGCCGGTATCGACATGGACGAAGGGCAGACCGGAGGCGGGATAGTAGCCCACGCCGCCGCGCTCGTGGATCAACGCGGAATAGCGAAGCTGCTTCAGCGGGATATCGGGCATCACGATATCGGCGGCTTGCCCGGTGATATGGCGGCTATTGCGCGCCTGGCCGCCGGAGGTCCGCCGCAGCATCTCGTTGGTGGCGGGCGAACGGTAGCCGCAAATCAGATGCACCGGCTCCTTGGAGCCAAGCTCGTGGTGCACTTCCCAAATGAGGTCGATGAGCGCGGGGTCCATCTTGATTTCCTGGTCCCGCCGCCAGTCCCGCATGAAGTGATTGAGCGCTTGCAGCGCTTCGGGGACGAACCTGCCATCCCGCTTGTAGACGATGTTGATCGTCTCGTTCGTGTGAATGTTGAACATCGAGATCGTGCGATCTTCCGCGCACGATGGATTGGTCATCGGGATGAGAAACGCAGCAACTGCAAGTACAAGCCCGAGCCCGAGCCCGAGCCCCCGCAGGCGCAAGGCCACACCAAACTCTACTAACTTCACTGATACGCCCTCTGAGACGCCAATGGGCATCCTTGTTTCCCTCTCTCTCTTCGCCGCCTAGCCTGGTGAGGAAAGCGAGGTCACGCTTTACTACTTAAACCAGGTTGGTAAACGAATCGTTAAAGGCGAAATGCGCGGAAAACGTGGCGGGTGGTATCGGAGCATTGCGCTTATGCACCATTGCAAGCGAAATCGCTTGTCTCATGCTAAAAATCGCGATGGAAAACGGGTGTGGGGCGGCGCTCAAAAAAGGAAGGCGCCGGAATGACCGGCACGGCTTAAGAATCGGCACTTGCCGCAAACTCAGTTGTCATGGCCCGGCTTGATCCCCGGATCAAGTCCGGGGACGCCATCCATGATAAACCAATCGCGTTCAATGGCGTGGTGGATGGCCGGTCAAGCCCGGCCATGACATTGGGTGTGCCCGGCGGGCTTGCTGTGAGAAGGGCGATGGGGCCGCCGCGATCGCCGTGGCGAGTCCCGAAACGAATTAGCCCAGGTGCTTGATAACAAAGCGGAAAACGTCGCCGTCTTTAGTCGAATTCGACCAGCTCGTTGCCGGTGGTGCGGCAGAACGAAGCCATGTCCGCGACGGAGCCAGGATCGGTGGCGAGCACTTCGAGCGTGCCGCCGTGCGGAACCTCGTTGAGCATTTTCTTGGTCTTCAGGATCGGCAGCGGGCAGTTGAGCCCTTTCGCGTCCAGCATTTTGTCGGCCATGTGGATAGTCCTCCCTCAAGCGAGCAGTTTGGTTTCAGAATTATGCACGCTCGCGCTTAGATATAGAGATTGATGTCTGACTTGAGAGCGTTCTCCATCCAAGTCGCCGCTCCGCCAAGCACCGGCCCTTCGATCATGTCGTCGAGCTTGTACTCGAAAAGGTCCATGGTCATCTGGCAGGCGATCATCTTGACCTCCGCTTCGATGGCCATATCACGCAGCTCCTCGATCGAGGCGACGCCCTTCTTCTTGATCATGCCCTTCATCATGCTGGATGCCATCGAGTCGATGCCTGGCACCATGGAAACCCAGTTGGGCATCGCCATGTGCATGCCCATCATCGGCATTTTCATCGCCGGGTTGCCAAGAGTCGAAATCTTTAGCTCGGGCTTTTTCAGCAGCAGCGGCAGACCGTAAAACGTGAAGAACATCGTGGTGTCGACGCCCATGGCTGCTGCGGTGGTGGCCAGGATGAAAGGCGGATAAGCCCAATCGAGCGTACCCTTGGTGACGATGATCGTCATTCTCTTCTGGTTGGCCGCGCCATTGCCTTCGGTCATGTGCGTTCTTTCCCCTGTGCCTTGCCGTGAGCGGCTATTCTACACATTCGAATATCTCTATTAGTGAGGCCAATGTCAACATCCGCGCAAGTCCCATGGCGGAAAGACAGGCATAAAAACGGCGGGCGCCTTGAAAAGAGACCCGCCGTCAAAGCATGGAGCTTATCAGGTAACGCGCTTCAGCTTGCCGATACCCATCATGCTCATCGCCCACTTCTCATAAAGCGGCTCGCTTTCGCCCCGGCGCATCTTGCGGATGAAATACTTCTCGAAGGCGATCTTGGCCCTGTGAACCCATTTGCCGTCGGAAGACCAGTTCAAATTGCGGGGCGGGATCTGAGGCTGCGCCACGAATGCGATGCCGCCGTCGCCGAAATCGGCAAGGCAAACCGCGTTCCAGGTAGCTTGATGCGACGGCTCCTTACCGCGAAGCATCTGGCCGATGTTGAGCGCCGTCGCCGTCACCATGGATTCGATCATGAACCCGGTCTTCGGCACGCCACACGGAACCGGCGTTGGCCCGATCGGCGGGATCGCCACGCAAACGCCCACCGAGAACACGTTCTTGAAGGTGGGGTTTTGCTGATGCTTGTCGATCAGGATAAAGCCACGCGGATTGACGAGGCCCTCAACGCCGCGCACTGCCCCGATGCCGCGGAAGGCAGGAAGCATCATGGAGAAGCCGAATGGCAGCTCGTGCGTCTTCGCAACGGAGCCATCCTCGGCCACCTCTTCTATGTGCAATTTGCCCGGTTCGGCCTTCTTCATGCGCGCGTTGCAGATCCACTTGATGTGCTTATCGCGCATCGCGCTTTCGAGAATGCCTTTAGTATCGCCGACGCCGTCAAGGCCGAGATGGCCGATATAGGGCTCGGAGGTGACGAAGGTCATCGGCACCTTGTCGCGGAGCTTGCGGCGCCGCAGCTCTGTGTCGAGGATGAAGGTATACTCATAAGCGGGGCCGAAGCAGGAAGCGCCCTGAACGGCGCCAGTTATGATCGGCCCAGGCTTCTTGCAGAACTCGTCGAATGCCTGGCCAGCGTGTTCCGCGTGGTCGACGTGGCAAATCGACTGTGTGTGGCCGCCGAGCGGCCCAAGACCCTCGATCTCGTCGAAGGCGAGCTCCGGACCGGTCGCGACGATCAGGAAGTCGTATGGAACGCTGGAGCCATCGGCGAGCTCGAGCGTATTCTCCTTCGCATGTACGCGGGTTGCCGCGACAGGTTTGAAGTCGATCCCGCGCTTCGCGAAGGTGCGCTTAAGGTCGATTTCAATATCTGCGCGTTTGCGCCAGTTCACCGCCACCCATGGGTTAGAAGGGACGAAATGGTATTTCGCTTCCTTCGTGACGACTGTGAGCTTATCGCCCCTGCGCAACTGGTCTCGCATTTCGTAAGCCATGATGACGCCTCCAAGGCCAGCGCCAAGCACCACTACGTGTGCCATTCTTATTCTCCCCTTACGTTTCCTCGTGCCCCCGTCCAGGTTGCGGTCCGGCGGGTGCGACATTTTGTATATTCACACATTACGATCCGAAAATACAAGCGAGGAAAAGGTATCAACAGCCTCGCTTGCGCCCTGAGGCCATTTGTCCCGCCTCAGACGGGTGACTTAATGCCAGCTTGTGGCGAATTTGCAACGGCCGCGATGCCGTCGCGGTGGCCGGCGGCATGGTCATGCACAAGCTTTTCGCGTAGCGTGACCACCGTTCCAACGATGATGATCGCCGGGCCGTGCAGCCGCGCCTTGGCGGCTTTTTCCGCAAGAGTCTCAATGGTTCCGGTTACGACGCGCTGGTTCGGGCGGGTACCGTTGTCGATGATCGCGGCGGGCATGTTCGGAGCGGCGCCATGCGCGATGAACTCCTCCATCAACTCCGCGAGGTGGCCCAGCCCCATGAAGATTGCGACAGTTTGTCGCGGCTGGATGAGGGCATTCCAATCGAGGCTGAGTTTGCCGGTCTTGGCATGGCCGGTCACGAACACGCACGCCTGAGCGTGATCGCGATGGGTCAGCGGAATGCCGGCATAGGCGGCGCAGCCCGTGGCGGCCGTGATACCCGGCACCACTTGCACCGGGATGCCCGCTTGTGCCAGGGCCTCGATTTCCTCGCCGCCGCGGCCGAACATGAATGGATCGCCGCCTTTGAGCCGCAGCACGCGCTTGCCCTCCTTGGCGAGCCTGACGAGCTGCGCGGTGATTTCCTCCTGCGGCAGGATGTGGTCGTCGGGCAGCTTGCCGACATAGATGTGCTGGGCCTCGCGGCGGACGAGATTGAGGATGCCGTGCGGCAGCAGCCGGTCGTAGAGAACCACGTCGGCGCGCTGCATCAAGCGCAGGGCGCGGAACGTAAGCAGGTCGGGATCGCCCGGCCCGGCGCCCACGAGATAAACTTCTCCCATGGACACGGGCTCTCCGGCTTCATCGCCGGCGGCAGCGAGCGCGCGCTCAAGCTCCTGCTTCGCTTCCTCCTCATGGCCGGCTAGGAACCGGTCGGCGACCGGCCCCTCCAACACCCGTTCCCAGAAACGGCGGCGCAAGACGAGGCTGCCAATGCTTGCGCTAAGGCGCTCGCGATAGGTACCGGCCAGGGCTACGAGCCGCCCATAGGCCGCCGGAATCACGCTTTCGAGGCGCGCGCGGATCATTCTGGCGAACACCGGCGACACCCCGCCCGTCGATATAGCGATGACGAGCGGATCGCGGTCCACGATAGAGGGCATGATGAAGTCGCACAGCTCTGGAGCGTCCGCGACGTTGATGGGGATCTTGGCTTGGCGGGCGAGTTCAGCAACGGCCCCGTCCGAAGCCGCGTCGCCGGTCGCGCAGAAGATCAAGGCGCACCCCACGATCGCGCCGGCCGTGGGGGCGGCCTGCACATACTCGAAGCGCTCATGGCTTTCGATGGCCCGGAAATCGTCGCTCAAGGCCTCGCTGAAAACCCGGACATTGGCGCCAGCCCGAAGCGCAAGTTCCGCCCTGCGGGCCGCGACCGTGCCCCCGCCAACGACGGCGACGGGCCTGCCCTTGATTTGGAAAAAGACCGGAAGCTGATCCACGGCTAAGTCCTTAGCGTTCGCGCTCTGTTTCGCGCTCGCCCCAAAGCTTCATGATTTGTGCCCAGGCGAGCGCGGTTGGCGCATCGACATCGAGAACGGTGATGCGCTTGCCCTCGCGGATTGTCACGCGCAAGAGCCTCATGCCACTTTCAAATCGCACCTCGTCCAAACGCACCTCGCGTCCAAAAGGCGCAATCAGCGTTTCGAGGCGTTCCTTTTCTTCGCCGTCCATTGCGTTCTTCCGTTAGCGGCCCCGGGGGATGATCGACGTGAAAGCGGTCTCCAGCCGGTCCTGCCATTTGCGCGGCGTATCTTGATATTCGGGCTTCAGATCGAAAGAAAGGTGGATCTCGCCCTGGCGCGCTACCTCTTTCACAAGCTCTTCAAGCTGTTCAAAGGAAGTAATCTCAGGATGCGCGATGATGAGGTCGCTGATCTGGACCATGTGATTGCTCCTTGGCCGGCCTGCGCCGGGCAGTTTCTATCCCGGGCCTCTTATTGTCTATCGATCCGGCCCGGTAAAGTCACGAACGGCGCCGGGGGAAGCAAACTGCCGGTGCTTGCTACCTGCGTGGAGACGAGGCAAAATGAACGCTCAAAGCGCCTTCGCTTCAGTCCCGCTGGGAAACGAGCTTCGCCATGATCGAAAATATATCTAACATATTAGAACATTCGGAGGTTACTGCGGAAAGGAAATTTCCTGCAAGAACGCCGCTTGGAAAAGAATTGGTCGAAATTAGGTTGCGTGCAATCGCAAACGGATTGGAATTGCTGACTGAAGCGCAGATTGCCAGGGAGATCGAGAGCAGGCGGGGAGAGCTGCCGGATGGCGAAGCAGCGGACGTACGTTGACACGGGAGTTTTGCTGGCCGCCTTTCGTGGCACACATTCCTTATCTGAGAAGGCTTTAGCAATCCTCGACGATGTGGAGCGGGAATTCATTATCAGCAGCTTTCTGAAATTGGAGGCTTTGCCCAAACCTACCTTTTACCGCCGGAGGGATGAAGTTTGAATTCATGGAGACCTTTTTCAGAGCGGCCACTTCTGAAGTGGATGTTTCGGTACAACTGGTAGCAAGCGCTATACGCTTTGCGGGCACTTACGATATCGCTCCCATGGATTCGCTGCACGTTGCCGCTGCGATCTGTGGAGGCGCTTCCGAGTTTGTCACCACGGAGAAGCCGGACAAGCCGTTGTTCCGGGTTAGCGGAATCAAAGTTGTTACCATTGCGGATGAGACCGCCCCTGCGAGCCGTCCGGATCAGCAGTGAAAGGCAGGCTAACTCACAATGGCCCGCGCAGCTTGGCTGAGCACTACGCACTCAGGCGGCCGTAATAGCGGACGCGGTAGAGAAGCCGCCCTTCCGCCGCGCCATGATTGTCGAAGCCCGTGCGGTTGTGAAGCACGTTGTTGCATACCATGCCTTCGCCGGGACGCATCTTATAGGTGAGGATAAGCGGATCGGTTTCCAGAATCTCGTCCAGAGCTTCAATCGCGCGGCGCGTTGTCGCGTCCTGCCGCCAAGCGACATAACGCTTCCGCGCCGTGTAGCGCATGACGAGGGCGCCCGTAGCGGGATCGGCGAAAAACACCGGCCCCACATTGTCCGGGCGCGGGCGGCCATGCGCTTCCTCGCCGGGCGGGATTGTCATGGCTTCCGGGTGCATGAGTGCGGCGATAAACGCCGGGTCGCGATCGCGCAGGCGGATATAGGCGATCTCGTGATCGAGCAAGCCGTTGACGCCCCCTGCGGGGGCATCGCGCACGCAATGCAGCACCATGGCCTGCACGCAGCGCGACGGCCCATGATAATTGTAATAGCCGTCCGTATGCCAGCTTATGGGCCGGGTCGAATAGGGAATATCGCCGGCGCGCCCGCCCTCGCTCGCGACCTCGATTGCGACGATGCCGTCCGCGCCGCCGGAGCGGTGGTCTTCCACATGCTGCATATTGAGAGCATCCGCGAGCGCGCGCAAAGCGGGACGGACCTTGACCGGATCGGTGCCAAGCTCGCCGCTATCGTAGAGCGCCATGTTGGCTCTGGCGCAAAGGCTTAGAAGCGCCTCGCGTTCGGCTGGCGATGGCGAAGCCAGGTCGCGAATGGTAACGCGCAACTCCGAAGCGGCCTTGGGATAGGCGGCAAGCTTCGCGGCACGCCAGGCGGCGTAGCTTTTCTCATCTTTTAGGCTAAACGGCCCCTCGGCCGGCTCAAGCCCCGCAGCCGTCCCTCCCGGCGCTAGTGTGGCGTCTCGCAATTGCCTACCCCCTTCGTGGCTGGCCTCGCGAAGGCAATTGCGAGACATCAAGCCACACTAGTACTTTGACTCTGCTAGTGTCCCTTATGTCTCCGAATTACCGTACGAGCGTGCGGCAAATGGGGCGGTAATTCGGAGACGGGACACTAGCGGCTTGCAACAGCAGCACATTCCTTCCTTCTTTCTCTTGTTGGGCGTAAGGCCATCCCGTTCGGATGCGCCTTGCCAAAAAGTTGCGTATGCGGCATCTTATTCACAAATATGAATATTGTCATTAGTGATATGGCGTGCTAGCTTGACGGTAATGCAGCCTGTTCCCAGGCCGGCTTAAACAAGAAACCAACGCAACGGAAGGCGTGCCGCACAAGCGCATGCCGGATCGGGGCAGGAAACGCAAGGCTGTGGAACCGCCCGCTTGGGCGGATCGCGGCGAATATCGAGGAGGCCTCATGGCGAATGACGATCAGCCCAAGAAACACGCGACGCCGCTACTCGACGAGTTGGAGTCGGGTCCTTGGCCGAGCTTTGTGACTGGCCTCAAGCGCTTGCGCGATGCCGAGGGCAAGCCTTACGCTCCGATGATGAACGACCTGCTTGGACAGCTCGAGCACTCCTACGAGGAGCGGCTGGGTTTCTGGAAGGGCGGCACCGTTTCGGTTATAGGTTACGGCGGCGGCGTTATCCCGCGTTTCTCTGAGGTCGCGGCCAAGTTTCCTGAATCGAAAGAATTTCACACGCTGCGCATCATGCCGCCGGCGGGCTACCATTACACCTCCGATCTTCTCCGCAAATTGTGCGACGTCTGGGAGAAACATGGATCGGGCCTTATCGCACTGCACGGCCAGAGCGGCGACATCATGTTCCAGGGCTGCACGACCGAGAACGTGCAGAATGCGTTCGACGAGCTGAACGAGATGGGCTTCGACATGGGCAGCGCCGGCCCTGCGATGCGGACTTCGATGAGCTGCGTCGGGCATGCGCGCTGCGAGAAGTCTTGCTACGACGAGGTCAGAGCGCACCGTACCGTGCTTAACGAATTCCTGGACGAGATGCACCGGCCGGCCCTGCCCTATAAGTTCAAGTTCAAGTTTTCGGGCTGCGGCAACGATTGCGTCAATGCCGTTCACCGCTCCGACTTTGCCGTGATCGGCACCTGGCGCGACAATATGAAGGTCAACCAGGAAGAGGTGAAAGCCTACGTCGCCTCGCACGGCCGCAAATACACCATCGACAGCGTCATTGCGATGTGCCCGACCCGGGCGCTGAGCCTCAACGATGACGATACGCTCGACGTCGACAACAAGTCCTGCGTGCGCTGCATGCACTGCATGAACGTCATGACCAAGGCGCTTTCGCCGGGCGACGATCGCGGCGCTTCGATCCTGATCGGCGGCAAGCGCGCGCTCAAGGTTGGCGACATGATGGGCATCATGATGATCCCGTTCATCAAACTGGACACGGATGAGGACCGCGAGAAGCTGGTCGAACTCGCCCGCAATATCATCGACTTCTTCGCCGAGAACGCGTTGGAGCATGAGCGTATCGGTGAGTGCATCGACCGGATCGGCTTGCCGGCCTTCCTTGAGGCCGTCGGCATCGATCCCGATCCGAACATGATAAACCACCCGCGCACGTCTTCCTACGTTCGAACCGACGACTTCACGGTGGAAGCCGAGAAGTATTTCGAGCGCAAGGCGAAAGAAGCCGGGCTGACTGTGGCGGCCGAGTAGGTGAGTTGAACGGGAGAGGGCAGCAACTCCCGAGGGAGCTGCTGTTCCGTCCCGGCCTCACCAGTCTTTTTCAAAATTATCCGCGGAGATTTTACGATGAGCACCCCTGCAGCACCGCGCCGCGCAATTGAATCGGGCGTTCCGGATCCCTTCCCCTTCATGCATCCCATCATGAAGAAGAACTACGGCAATTGGGCCTGGCACGACCGCCCGCGCCCCGGCGTTCTTCATCACGTCGCCAAGAACGGCGATGAAATCTGGACCGTGCGCGCCGGCACCCCACGCCAGATGGACGTCTTCACTATCCGCAAGCTCTGCGACATCGCCGATCACTTCGCGGAAGGCCATGTGCGCTTCACCACGCGCAGCAACATCGAGTACATGGTCAGCTCGAAGGACAAGGTCGAGCCGCTCGTCAGAAAGCTGACGGAGGAAGGCTTCCCCGTCGGCGGAACCGGCAACTCTGTGTCCATGATCTCCCATACCCAGGGCTGGCTGCACTGCGACATCCCCGGCACCGACGCCTCGGGCGTGGTGAAGAGCTTGATGGATTCGCTGTTCGAGGAGTTCGTCAAGGAGGAGATGCCGAACCGCGTTCGCATCACCACCTCCTGCTGCCAGATCAACTGTGGCGGCCAAGGCGACATCTCGATCAACGTGCAATACACGAAGCCGCCGAAGATCAACCACGATATGGTCTCGAAAGTCTGCGAGCGCCCCGCGGTTGTGGCCCGCTGCCCGGTCGCGGCGATCCGGCCTGCGATGGTGAACGGCAAGCCCTCCCTTGAGGTCGACGAGCAGAAATGCGTGTGCTGCGGCGCCTGTTATCCGCCTTGCCCGCCCATGCAGATCAACGGCGCCGAACTCCACGAGGATCGCGGTTTGGGTTGGCGGCAAGCATTCCAACGCGCGCTCCAAGCCCACATTCCACAAGCTGGTCGTGGCGAACCTGCCCAATAACGCGCCGCGCTGGCCGGAAGTCGCCGAAGTGGTCCGCAAGATCCTTTACGCCTATAAGGATAACGCGAAGGACTGGGAGCGCATGGGCGAGTGGATCGATCGCATCGGCTGGCCGCGTTTCTTCGAGCTGACGGGCTTCGCCTTCACGAAGCACCACCTCGACACGTGGACCGGCGCGCGCAAGACCATGAACATGTCCGCGCACGTGCACTTCTAAGGCTGGGGAGACGGGACCTTGCAGCTCGCAATCGTCGTAAACGAAGGGCCGTACACGCACCAGGCGTCGGACACGGCCTATCAATTCACCAAGGCCGCACTAGAGAAGGGGCACACGATCTTCCGCATCTTCTTCTACCATGATGGCGTGAACAACGGCACGCGGCTCGGTGTGCCGCCGCAGGACGACCGCAATCTGCAAAAGCTTTGGACCGAACTTGGCGAGAAGTACAAGCTCGACCTCGTGGTTTGCGTCGCCGCCGCGCAGCGCCGCGGCATCCTCGACGCCGATGAGGCCAAGCGCCATGGCAAGGACGTAAGCAACATCGCGCCGGGCTTCCGCATCTCCGGGCTGGGTCAGCTCATCGAAGCTGGCATTCAGGCCGAGCGGCTTGTGACTTTCGGGGACTGAGAGGGAGCCATGGCCAAGAAATTTTTGTATATCAACCGCAAGGCGCCCTACGGCACGATTTACGCGCTCGAATCCCTCGAAGTCGTTCTGATCGGCGCCGCTTTCGAGCAGGACGTCAGCCTCGCCTTCATCGACGACGGCGTGTATCAGCTTATGGCGAACCAGGACACCGCGGGCGTGGGCATGAAGAATTTCTCGCGCACCTACAAGGCGCTCGGGGATTTCGAGGTGCGCAAACTCTATGTCGAGCGCGAGTCGCTTGAGGCGCGCGGCCTCACCCTGGCCGATCTGCAGGAGATCGCCTGGGAAGACGAGAACGAGGACTACGCCGTAAAGCCCTCGATCCACCTTATTAGCCGCGGCGAAATGGCTGGCCTAATCGCTAGCCAAGACGTTGTCCTAAGCTTTTGATCGCGAGGAGTATTGAAGCCATGTCCACCCTTCATACGGTGAACAAATCCCCCTTCGAGAGGTCCTCGCTCCATAGCTGTCTCGGCCATATCGCCGCCGGCGATGCCGTTCTTATGATCGAAGACGGCGTTCTTGGAGCCCGCAAGGGGTCGGTGGCCGCGAGCATGGTGCAGGCCGCGCTGAAGAACAGCAAGGTTTACGCGCTTGCGCCGGATTTGGCTGCGCGGGGTATCAAGCCGCAGGACGTGATCGACGGGATAGAGCTTGTCGAATATAGCGGTTTCGTCGATCTCGTCACGCAACACGGCCGCACGGTTGCGTGGCTTTGAGCGGCAAGGGAAGACAACTTACTAACTGGGACGGAGTGAAATAGCATGGCAAGTTATGAAGCTGGCGGCGTCGTCGCGGAACACGATGAGGAAGGCTACCTCACCGACATCACGGTGTGGAATAAGGACCTCGCCGTGGTGATCTCGAAGGCCGAGAACATCGACATGACGCCTGAGCACTGGGAAGTCGTGGATTTCCTCCGCGAATATTACGACGAATACCAGATCGCGCCCGCCATCCGCATCCTCGTAAAAGAGATGAAGAAGAAGTTCGGGGCTGAAAAGGGCGATCAGAAGCATCTTTACGAGCTGTTCCCCTACGGCCGGCGAAGCAAGCCTGCAAAATCGCCGGCCTGCCGAAGCCGACGGGCTGCATTTAAGGGTTCAGCTTCACTGATGCTGGCCCAAGACCCCCTCACCCCGACCCTCTCCCCAAGGGGAGAGGGAGAAGGAGCTGCGGCCCTCTCCCTAAGCTGGAGGACAGTTCGGGCGTCCTCTCTCCCCTTGGGGAGAGAGACAGGGTGAGGGGGTCTTGAGCCAGCATCAGCGAAGATTAGCCCATTTCGCATCGAGACGACGTAAACACCGGGCGCAAGACCTGGGATGATAGGGACGGAAAGCCGTGCAAACGACTATTTACGCGGTCATATTCTACGCAGCCTTTGCGCTGTTTGCGGGCGGGCTGCTCTTGCGCATCTTCCAATATGCCAAGACGCCGGCTCCCCTGAAAGTCCCGGCGACGCCCGCGCCCATAACGCGGGCAGGCGCGGCGTTCCGCGTGTTGCGCGAAGTGGTGGTTTTCGAGAGCCTGTATAAATCCAACAAGTGGATCTGGCTGTTCGGCATCGCTTTCCACGGCGCTTTGGTTCTCGTGCTCTTCCGCCATCTGCGTTACTTCACCCAGCCTGTGTGGTTGCCGGTCCAGTTCGCCCAGCCTTTCGGCATCTACGCCGGTTTCGCCATGGTTGGCGCGCTGCTGGCACTTTGGGCGCGGCGCGTGGCCATCGCCCGGGTGCGCTATATCAGCGACGCGTTCGACCACCTCATTTTGCTCCTGCTTATTCTAATCGGCGCATCCGGCCTTGCCATGAAATTCCTGGTGCGGACCGATATCGTCGCGCTGAAAGGCTTTTTCATGGGGCTGATGGCCTTCGATATCCAGCCGCTGCCGGCCGATCCCATCCTGCTCACGCATTTGGGCTTAGTGGCCTTGCTGATGGCGGTTTTTCCCTTCTCGAAGATGCTGCATGCGCCGGGGATTTTCTTCAGCCCGTCGCGCAACCAAGCCGATAACTCGCGCGAGCGCCGTTATGCGCCAGCCCGGGTCGCGGCGGTCAAGGCGTAAGGAGGCGGATCATGGAGAGCGCGGAACAGTTGCACGGACACGCCGCCTACGAAGACCCGCTGGATATCCCAGCGCTTACCCCAGGCGCGATGGCGGCGAGCAAGCCCTATCCCGCGACGCCCGCGCACCAGGCCCCGCTCGGCTTCCCTGGCGAGTTGGTCGAGAACTGGCAAGAGAAGGCGATCCTGAAGCTTGGCGATCTCGTCAAGAACAACCGCGCGCTGCGTGTTTATCTCGACGCTTGCGTGCGCTGCGGCGCCTGCACCGACAAATGCCATTACTTCATGGGCACCGGCGATCCCAAGAACATGCCCGCTGCGCGGCAGAACCTGATGCGCAAGGTCTACCGGCGTTATTTCACGCTTGCCGGGAAAGTTGTCCCCTGGCTTGTCGGCGCGGAGGACCTGACGCGCGAGGTGCTCGACGAGTGGTATAGCTACTTCCATCAGTGCTCGCAGTGCCGGCGCTGCTCGGCCTATTGCCCCTTCGGCATCGATACCGCCGAAATCTCCATGGCCGCCCGCGAGATCATGGACTCGATCGGCATGGGGCAGAAATACTGCAATGAGATCATCGGCAAGGTCTTCAAGGTTGGCAACAATCTCGGCCTGCCGCCCAAGGCGCTGAAGAACACGCTTGAGGGCCTTGAGGAGGAAATCGAGGAAGAGACGGGCGTGCCGGTGAAGCTGCCGCTCGATGTGGAGGGGGCCGAAATCCTGCTGGTCACGCCGTCGGCTGACTTTTTCGCCTCGCCGCACATGGAAGGGCTGATGGGCTACGCTAAGGTGCTGCACGAGGCGGGCGTCTCCTGGACCTTAAGCTCCCACGCCTCCGAAGCCGCGAATTTCGGCATGTTCATCGGCTCCTACGAGAACATGCAGAAAGTCTCGCAGCAAGTCGCCAAGGCCGCCCGCGATCTCAAAGTAAAGCGGCTCGTGTTCGGCGAATGCGGCCATGCCTGGCGTGTCGCCTATAGCTTCCTCAACACGCTGGCGGGGCCTTTCGATTTCCTCGATCCGCGCTATCCGGTGCCGCAGCATATTTGCGAATTCACCTACGATCTCATCCAGGCCGGCAAGCTGCGCCTCGATAAGTCGAAGAACGACCATATCCGGCTTACCTTCCACGATAGCTGCAACGTCGCGCGCGCCACGCGCATGGGCAGCATGCCCGGCGGGCAGTTTGAAATCCCGCGCGCGGTCCTTCGCGCATCGTGCAACTACTATTTCGATATGGACCCGGCAACCATTCGCGAAGGGACGCTTTGTTGCGGCGGCGGCGGCGGCCTCTTGACCGACGAGCTGATGGATTTGCGTGTGAAGGGCGCCTCGCCCCGGATGAAGGCCCTGAAAGAAGTCACCGAGGAGCACGGCGTCACGCACATGGCCGCCATTTGCGCCATTTGCAAAGCGCAGTTCTCGAAGGTGCTGCCCAAGTTCGGCTTCGACATGGAAGCGATTGTCAGCGTGCATCAGATGGTCTCGAATGCCATCGTGCTCACCGGATCGAAGCAAGAAGAAGAATGGAACGAAAAGACTAGCCAGGCCGCCACCATTCACATGGGCCTTGGGGAGTAACGCGCCATGCCAAGGTTATTTTTGTTGGAAGGGATGGGGCCAATACTGCGCTTATTGCCCCTCATCCTGTCCTTCTCCCAATGGGAGAAGGGACGGTGTTGCACGCTCAAAGCGCTATTCAGGCGTCCCCTCTCCTTGTGGGAGAGGGACAGGGTGAGGGGTAATTCCCTCATTCAGGCCCTCATCGCTGCGTTCTTCGCCGCCGCCTTGATCGGGAGTTCCGCGCGCGCGGAAAGCAATCTGGTGCCGCATCCGCCCAAGGGACGCGGCGAGCACTGCGTCGCCGATACCGATTACATGCGGCGCTATCACATGACGATGATGAAGCATCAGCGCGACGAGACCGTGCATGACGGCGTGCGCGGCGGGAAGTTCAGCATCGGGGAGTGCGCCGGCTGTCATGCCGTCAAGGGCGAGGACGGGCAGCCGGTCAGCTATGAGAGCCCGAAGCACTTCTGCCGGAGCTGCCACGACTACGCGGCGGTTTCAATCGACTGCTTCGAATGCCACGCTTCGAAACCAGGCGCGAAATCGCCAGCCGCGGCCGCGGAACCCGCCACCAAGGGCACGGTAGCCCTGGCGGACTATTTGCAAGGGAGCCATCCATGACCAAGGGATGCGCAGACGTGAACGGGAGCTGCACCTGCGAGCCCGGCGCGGATGAAAACGCCGCCAGCACAAGCCGCCGCGGCTTTCTCCTAAGCACCGCCGCATTGGCGGCAACGATAGTCGCACCTGGCGTGACACTTTACGCCATGGGCGGGCAAGCCGAAGCCGCCGGGCCAACGCCGCCAGTTTCCTCGAAGGTCCGCTGGGGCCTGCTCGTCGACGCCAGCAAATGCGAGGACGGGTGCAACGATTGCGTAGATGCCTGCTCAACCACTTTTGGCTGGAAAAGCACCGGCCATCCCGCGACGGACCCGCAATGGATACGCAAGCTCAGCGTCAAGGACCCCAAGACCGGCGCGCATTTCTCGCTGCCGATGATGTGCCAGCACTGCGCCAACCCGCCCTGCGTCGATGTCTGCCCGACGGGCGCCTCCTTCAAGCGGGCGGACGGCATCGTTCTCGTGGACCGGCACATTTGCATCGGCTGCCGCTATTGCATGATGGCCTGCCCCTTCAAGGCGCGCTCCTTCGTGCATGAGACGCTGACAGACCAGATGCCGGACGCGCCGCGCGGCAAAGGCACCGTCGAGGCGTGCACCCTATGCGCCCACCGCATCGATAAGGGCGAAATCCCCGCTTGCGCTGGGGCGTGCAAAGCCGCGGGCCGCGAGGCTATCCTTTCCGGCGATCTCAACGATCCTTCGAGCGAAATCGCCAAGCGCGTCGCCACCTACCGCACGGCGCGCATCCGCGAGGATTTGGGCTGCGACACCGGGGTCTACTATCAGAACATCTGAGGGAAGGCGCGCCGCCGGAAAATTTCCGCGGGCGCTAATAAGCGGATTGAGTAATGAACGAGGGCATTACCCCTCATCCTGTCCTTCTCATGCAAGCTCGCCTTGGCGAGCTTGCACTCGGGAACACCGCATCCGCAAGCGGATGCGGTGGGGGAGAAGGGACGCCTGAATAGGGCGCGGCGATTGCAACAACGTTCCCTCACCCATGGGGAGAGGGACAGGGTGAGGGGAGATTCCCTCGATCAGATGGAGAGAGTCCGGGGCGGAGATGGGCATGGCAAAGGTCGAATATAGCCGGTACGCGGACCACAGCGTCTTTTTCACGGGGCTCATGGGCTTGCACATCCTTGTCGTCGCTGTGGGCCTGGGCGCCGCGCTCTACATGGAGCACTACGGCCATATCGTAACGGGCATGTCGAACCAGATCGTCTGGGGCGCGCCGCACGTCTTTGCGGTGTTCCTGATCGTGGCCGCGTCGGGAGCGCTGAACGTGGCCTCCTTCTCGTCCGTGTTCAACCGCCTGGCCTATAAGCCCTATGCGCGGCTCTCGGGCCTACTGGCAATCGCACTTCTCGCGGGCGGCCTTGCCGTGCTGGTGCTCGATCTCGGACGCCCAGACCGCCTGATCGTGGCGATGACCACCTATAACTTCAAATCGATCTTCGCCTGGAACATCTATCTTTACACGGGCTTCTTCGCGGTCGTCGCCGCCTATCTCTTCGTGATGATGGACCGCAAGGTCTCGCGCTCTCACCTGCCAACAAGATTCATGGGCGGCTTTGCGTTCTTCTGGCGCTTTGCTCTCACCACCGGCACCGGCTCGATCTTCGGCTTCCTCATCGCGCGCGACGCCTACTCCGCCGCGATCATGGCGCCACTGTTCATCGTGTCTTCATTCCTTTACGGCCTCGCCTTCACCGTGCTCGTGCTCTTGATGATGAGCCGCGAGGTCAGAAGCGAGCTGATCGACCGCGAAATGCTTCACAAGTTCCGGGCGATGTTCGTGCTGTTCGCGCTCGCCGTTCTCTATTTCACCGCCGTCCATCACCTGACGAAGCTGTACCAGCCCAGCTACCGGCCTGTGGAAGCCTTCTTGCTACGCGACGGCGGCATCTACACCGCCGCTTTCTGGATCGGGCAGATAGCAGTGGGCACCCTGCTTCCGCTGGCTATCGTCATCCTGGCGAGCGGCCGGTGGGCATGGCTGGGGCTCGCCGTTTCGGCGGTGCTCTTCCTGCTCGGCGGCCTGGCGCAAATGTACGTCACCATCATCGGCGGGCAGGCTTTCCCTCTGAGGCTCTTTCCTGGTATGGAGGTGTCAAGCCCGTTCTTCGATGGCCAAGTTCCCCAATATTGGCCTTCGCTGCCCGAGCTTTTGCTTGGGGTGAGCGGGATTTCAATCGCCATGCTAATCACGGGCGTTGGCATTAAGCTGCTGCCGTTCCTGCCTCGCGGCGCCGCGCACCCGCTGACCGCCCGCTAGGAGTTTACGCCTATGATGCCATCGCCCCACCCCTTCGCCCGGTTCATCCAGATACTGGGCCGCGGAAAGTCGCTCTCGCGAGCGCTGACGATGGCAGAAGCGCAGGAAGCCATGAGCATGATCCTGGCCGGCGATGTCCTGCCCGAGCAGCTCGGCGCTTTTCTCATGCTGCTGAGGGTGAAGGAAGAAAGCCCGGAGGAGATCGCCGGCTTCGTGCTCGCCGCGCGCGAGGCGATGGCGCTGCCCTCCGCCCTGCCCAAGGTAGACCTCGATTGGTCCTCCTATGCCGGCAAGCGCAGGCAGCTTCCATGGTTCCTTCTCGCTGTGCTGCTGCTGGCGCGGAACGGCTTGCGCGTCTTCATGCACGGCGCGGAAGGGCATACGGCGGGCCGCGTTTATACGAGCGAAGTCCTGGCGCGCCTCGGCATTCCGGTTGCGGGCAGCTTCGAGGAAGCCGTAGTACACCTCGGTCAGCGGAATTTCGCTTATTTGACGCTGGATCGCGTCAGCCCGCAGCTTGCGCGGCTTATCGAGCTGCGCCCAATTCTGGGCCTGCGCTCGCCCGTGCATACGCTCTCGCGCATGCTCAATCCCTTCGCCGCGCCGGCAATGCTGCAAGCCGTCTTCCACCCCGGCTACATGGAAATTCACCAGAAAGCAGCGGCGCTGCTCGGCCAGCCGCACATGGCCGTCTTCCGCGGCGAAGGCGGCGAGATCGAGCGGCGCCCGAATAAGCCTTGCGAAGTGCTCACGGTTCATGAGGGCGTGACGGCGGAGGAGCGCTGGCCAGCCCTCCTTCCCGAGCCGCGCCAAGGGGCGGAAGAGGAAATGGACCTCGGCCGCCTGGCTGCGCTCTGGCGCGGCGAAATTACGGATGAGTACGGCGAGGCCGCGATCTCGGGCACGCTCGCCATTGCGCTCAAGGCGCTCGGCCACGCCGCGAGCCAGGAGGACGCACAGATCGTCGCCGAGAATATGTGGGCGCAGCGTGACCGCGCCAGCCTGGACGCGGCGGCATAAGGCGATGATGCTGGGGCAGGTGGAGCGGCAAATTTCAGGGCTCACAACCCCTCACCCCAACCCTCTCCCTATGGGAGAGGGAGTTCGGTCGCACCCGTTGAGAAGGCGTCCCCTCTCCCAGAGGGAGAGGGACAGGGTGAGGGGTTACAAGCTTAATCATAATCTCGCGCGCCGCAGCACGCACAGCATGCCGAAAGAAGGCAGACCGTAATGCCGCGGCTTTTCCTATCGGCGGCGCATAAGTCTTCGGGGAAGACGACCGTTTCCATTGGCCTTGCCGCGGCGTTTGCGGCGCGCGGGCTCGCCGTGCAGACTTTCAAAAAGGGGCCGGACTATATCGATCCGATGTGGCTTGCGCGCGCGAGCGGCCGGCCTTGCTTCAACCTCGACTTCAACACGCAAACGCATGCCGAAATCGCCGCAAGCGTTGCGACGCGGGCGGAAGGCGCGGACCTTGCGCTGATCGAGGGCAATAAGGGCCTGCACGACGGCGTGGACCTTGAGGGCAGCGACTCGAACGCCGCGCTGGCGAAGCTTACGGCGGCGCCAGTCATCCTGGTAATCGACACGCTAGGCATGACGCGCGGCGTGGCTCCGCTGGTCCTGGGCTATCAGGCCTTCGACCCTGAGGTAAAGATCGCGGGCATCATCTTGAACAAGGTTGGCGCGGCCCGGCAGGAGAGCAAAGTGCGGCAAGCCGTAGAGCGCTATACGGGCATCCCCGTGCTTGGCGCGCTGCCGCGGGACGGCGGCTTCGCCATCGAAGAGCGCCATCTCGGGCTGATGACGCCGATGGAAACGCCAGCCTCCCGCGCCGCGATTGAACGGCTCCGCCAGGCCATCGAAAGCGGCGTGGACCTCGATAGCTTGCTTGAAATTGCGCGCAACGCCCCGCCGCTTCCCGCCAGCCCGGCCGCGCCCAGCACCCTGGCCCGGCAGGATGTCCGCATCGCCATCGCCCGCGACAGCGCTTTCGGCTTTTATTATCCCGGCGATCTCGAAGCCTTCGAGCGGGCGGGCGCCAAGCTTTGCTTCTTCGACGCGCTGTCGGACGCCCGCCTTCCCGGCGCCGATGGCCTCTTCATCGGCGGCGGCTTTCCCGAAACCCAAGCCGCGCAGCTCGAAGCGAACGCTTCGCTCCGGGCGGACATCGCGCAAAAAATCCGCGCCGGACTGCCGGCCTACGCCGAATGCGGCGGCATGATGTATCTCGCCCGCTCCATCCGCTGGGGGAATGCCTCCCACGAGATGGCCGGCGTCATCCCGGCCGACGCGGTAATGCACACAAGGCCGCAGGGCCGGGGACTTGCCGTGCTGGAGGAAACCGCCGATGCGCTATGGCCGGCCGCGCCTGCGATGGCGATCCCGGCGCACGAATTCCACTACGCGAGCCTGGAGAACCTCGACCCGTCTTTGCGGTTCGCCTACAAGGTCGCGCGCGGCACAGGCGTAGGAGAGCGGCGCGACGGCATCGTGCTCGGCAACCTTCTGGGGAGTTTCTGCCATTTGCGGGCGACCGCCGCGAACCCTTGGGTGGATCGCTTCGTGCGCTTCGTCCGCGCCCAGCGCGCCAGAGCCACGCAAGCCGCACGACGCAGCAGACTGGAAAGAACAGTCATAAGTAGGCTTTCTCAGGCTTCCTCTTCCTCAAAGATGCGTTCAGACCGGTAATCCTGTGTGTCTTTCACCACTTGCTTCCGATCTTTATTGAATATAAAGGCGATGGCGTCGAGAAAACCAAGCATGTATATACTGGGCAGGTGCGGAACTTTGGCGTCATACTCTTTTATACAGTCCTGATATGTTTTCATTGTTCCCGCCCGTGTTTTACCATTAAAGCACTGCCCAAGGAGCTATAGCAGATAAGCGCGCCTGATGTCATAGAAACATTTTCGCTCCCCGTTTCTGGATCGCCCAGGCGGTGAGGGCCGGGACCTTAACGCATCGTTCTTTTCGCGTAAGGCCCTACTATGGTAAATGCGCCGATGGTAAACGGCACCGAATCATATTTTCCGCCGCCGTCTTTCTGCGAATTTTTTCGCTCTTTGGGTCGATTTCTGCGACTCCAAAACCCTATTAAATATGCGGGGAGATTTGAAATTAACCATAGGACGGTGCATTTTGCGCAAGAAAGCGGTGCCAGGCAATTCCGTTTTCTTATGTGGTATCAACACGTTAGGGGACGGCTTAATAGTTTGAAAATATATTGCTGCTATAATGGCGGCTGAAGAAAACCAAAAGGATTGCGGGATGTTTAGTAGGAAAACCGCAGGAACGAGGTTAACAATTACTTTTGACTGCTCCGCGCCGCGAGCACGGCGCCGGCTTCACATTCCTGCGCCGGCCACGGGCCTCCTTGCAATTACGCGCGCGGCAGGAGCTCAAACCGGCTGGCCCCTTAGCAGCTTCGGGAGTTCGCCCGTCAGCCCCGCCGCCTCTTTCATGAAGAACGTCTTGAGCGGGCCAAGCCGGTCCACGGTGCGGAGCCCCGAGCTGCGCAGCATGCGGAGCGCCATGTTATCGTTCGAGAACAGCGTGTCGATGGCAACCGCGGAAGCGGCGGATGTGACGCTATCGAACCGGCGCCAGCGCTCATAGCGCTTGAGCACCGTCAGACTGCCGATGTCGAGGCCGAGGCGGCTAGCGTCGATCAAGGTCTCGGCCAGCGCCGCGACGTCCTTGAGGCCATGGTTGAGCCCCTGGCCCGCGATCCAGTGCAGCCCGTGCGCCGCATCGCCGAGGAGCGCCAGGCGCGGGCGGACGTAATCGCGCGCCAGGGTCATGGTCAGCGGATAGGCCTTGGGTTCGGACAGGAGCGTCAGGACGCCCAGCTCGTTGCCGAAGCGGCGCGACAGCTCCGCCACGACGGTCTCGCGGTCTTGCGCCAGGATCTCGTTCGCGGCATCGGCGTGCTCGGTCCAGACGACGGACACCCGGTTGCCGGTCATCGGCAAAATGGCGAAGGGGCCGGCCGGAAGGAAATGCTGCCACGCCGTGCCGTTATGCGGGTGCTCGATGCCAACGGTTGCGACGATGCCAACCTTCTTCGACGGCCACACCGTGGTTTGGATGCCCGCCATTTCCGCGAGCTTGGACTTGCGCCCATCCGCGGCGGCAAGCAGCCTCGCGCTGAGCGTGGCGCCCGAGGCGAGCGAGACCGCAACCTCGCCTTCCTTGGTCTCGAACGAGGCCACGCTATCCGGCGCGAAGAAAGCGACGTCCGAAACGCCTTGAAGCGAGCCCAGCAGCGCGGGCAAAAGATACGCATTTTCAACGACATAGGCTGTAGGATCCCCGCCCCGCGCCTCGCTCGAATCGAGGCCGGTCAGCGTGGGCCTGGAACTGGAGCCTCCAGCGCCGAGTTGGTCAGCTCGATCCGCAGGACGGCTTGCGCCTTATCCGCGAGCGCCGGCCAGACGCCAATCGCCTCCAGCATCGCCTTCACCGAAGAGGTCAGCGCCACGGTCCGCCCGTCGCCAGCGGCTTCAGCCGGCCGGGTGCAGCGGCGCGCTGCTCCACGATGGCGAGCTTATAAGCGCCCGGCGCCATCGCCACGAGTGCGCGCGCCAGCGCAAGCCCCACAAAGCTTCCGCCGCAGATCGCAATATCGAAGCGGTTTGTCCCGTTCCCGTTCACAGTGCGGCTCTCCTTTGCATGCGTTCCAGCTTGACAGCGTTTCTTGAACGCCCGTTATTTCCATAAATAGCCATAAGGAGCGCGCATGTCTGCCGTCGATAACCTACTAAATATTCTCGACCTGGAGCAGCTCGAACAAAATCTTTTCCGTGGACGCAGCCCGCAAAACGGCTGGCAGCGCGTTTATGGCGGCCAGGTCGTGGGCCAGGCGCTGGTCGCGGCGAACCGCACGGTCGAGGCGAAAGACCGGCTGACACATTCGCTGCACGCCTATTTCCTGCTGCCGGGCGACCCGAAAGTGCCGATCGTCTACGAGGTGGACCGGATCCGCGACGGCGGCAGCTTCACCACGCGGCGCGTGATCGCGATCCAGCATGGGCAGCCGATCTTCACCATGGGCGTATCCTTCCACAAGGCCGAGCCCGGCTTCGACCATCAAATCGCGATGCCGGATGTGCCGCCGCCCGAGGAGCTGGCCACCGAGGAGGAGCTGAAGGCGCGGCTCTTGCCGAACCTGCCCGAACCGATGCGCCGCTATTGGGAGTACGAGCGGCCCATCGAGCTGCGCCCCACCGATCTTTCGCGCTTCCTTTCATCCGAAAAAGGCGAGCCGAAGCAATATATCTGGATCAAGGCGAGCGGCCCGCTGCCGGAGGATTTCCGGCTGCATCAATGCGTGCTGGCCTATGCGTCCGGACTTCTCGCTCTTGGATACGGCGCTGGCCGCGCATGGCCGCCTGATGTTCGACCCGCGCATCATGATGGCGAGCCTCGACCACGCAGTGTGGTTCCACCGGCCGTTCCGCGCCGACGAGTGGCTGCTTTACGCGCAGGACAGCCCGAGCAGCCAGGGCGCGCGCGGCTTCTGCCGGGGCAGCATCTTCTCTCGCGATGGCCGGCTTGTGGCGTCGGTGGCACAGGAGGGGCTGATCCGCGAGCGCACGCCACGATGACGGGTTTTATCGATCCAACCAAGGAGACTTTCGCGGACTCCCGCCTGATCCGGCTCGCGCCGCTCTCGCCCGGCAAGGGCTCCGGCGAGGTGCTGGAGTAAAGCAATAACCCGCTTCCCTTGCGGGAAGCGGGCGCGTGCGGCGGGAAACGTAAGCGAGGGGCCTACTGGATCCCCTGCTGTTTCGTCTCTGGCAGGTTCCGGACCTGATCGCTGTTCATCTGCAGCATGATATGATCCGCCATCTCGTGTATTTGATCGGCGGGGATCGTCACCACCTTGTTGCCGATCCCGAGAAACCGGCCAACCTGAATTTGGATGGCTTGCAGCTTGCCATCGGGGCCGCGCACGGCCTCAACGACGCGGCCGAGGTCCCTGTTGTCGGCGCTGTACACCGGCATGTCTCTGAGCTGCCCGATCCTCTGCTTAACCTCATGCAAGGCCGCAACCACGGTCTGGCACGTTGGCGAAAGCGATGAGCTTTTCTGCACCGCGCATTCGCCTATGTTCTGCGCGCTGCCGCATTGCGCCTGGATGCTGTTCCAGCATTCGTCGGCAACGTTCTCGACGGCGTTGCGGATGTTGCGCGCCGTGCGGAACAGCGCGAACCGGCATCTGCGGCTCAGCATATCGGAATGGGCGTGAACGCATGCTGCGATCCGTCCCTGACCCGGCGTAACGTCGCCGCAATACTCCTGGATGTCCTCGCCGCAGGCGTCCTCGACCCGCTCGATTGCCATCGACAAGCGGTCTTTCAGGCCAGATTGAGCGATGCGGCCGAAAAGATCGCTGCCCTGCTCCCCATATTCGGAGGCGCTGGAGCGGTTTTCCATCGTGCTGGATGGCGCTCCCTGGCTGGATGGCGCTCCCTGGGTTTGCTGGCTTTGCGAGCCCGGGGTTTGCTGCTGCTGTTGCTGGCTCGCCGCGGGCAGCGGCGCGAGCAGAAGCGCCGCCGCGAAAAACACAAGCTTATTCATCTCGAATTTCCTTATTTCGCGTTTCGTTCGCAGCGCATTAGCCTTTGCCGCCAATGCGTTCACGTAAGCGGCTCAGGGCCGAAAGATTGCCGCTGCTGGCCTCGTCCATAATGAGGTCGCGGATGTCCTCGCGGTCCATGGACTGCTCTTCGGGTTCGCCCGCGCGCTCAGACATCGTGTCACCGTAATCGCCGCGGTCCTCCAACCGGTTCATGATCAGCTCGCGCAAGGCTTCGCGATCGCCCATGCGGTTCATCAGCAAGTCGCGCAGATCGCCGCGGGATTCGAGGCGGTCCATGATCAGGTTACGCAGGTCTTCCCGCGCCCTCATCCGATCCGAAAGGAGATCGCGAAGATCGTTCCGGCTTGCAAACCGCTCTCCAATCAGATCGCGTAGCGTGGCGCGCCGCTCTAACCGGTTTCTCAGAAGGTCGCGCAACGCGGCGCGTTCTTCGAGCCTATTCATGATCAGGTCGCGCAAAGGTTCGCCTCCTTCGCGTCCCGCAAGAATATCGCGCAAGGACTCCCGGCTCTCCATGCGGTTCCCGAGAAGTTCGCGCAGGTCTTCGCGGCCCCTCATCCGGTCCCCGATAAGGTCGCGGATATCGCTCCGGCTTGCCAACCGGTCCCTGATCAGATCGCGCAGGGCCGCGCGCTCGGCAAGCCTGTCCATAATGAGGTCGCGCAGATCGGCGCGGCTCTCCATCCTTTCCGGCAGAAGATCGCGCAAACTGGCGCCGCGCTCCGTTCCGGCGTAGCCCGATTCGCGCCATCCCTGGGCGGAGGTTGGCGAGCTTGTAGCGAGGACGGAGGCCGAGGCTGCAAGCATAAACGCTACTGCAATTGCGGGTGTCCGCTTCATGAGTTACTCCTTTACAGTAAGAGGCATGTCATTGACATGCACTCGACTAGGATTTGCGGAGTACAATCATGGCGCAGGCGTCATCCGGGTTTGACCGATGTCAAATGGATTCAACACAAAACCAACAATGCCTAACATAGCCTTGTCTTTCATTATAATGAATGAGCTACGAGTAATTCTAGATTAACCCTTGCGAGCGCAAGCGGCGGGCGCGCATCATACCGCCGGGCGTAATTGTTGACCGCTCCGGCGGCGTCCCCGCGAAGGAGCGTGTGAAAAAATCGGCGAATTGTCTGGAACGCGTGAAATTCAGGCCGCAGCGTCGTCCCCGCGGAGGCGGGGACCCATATAAGAGCTTGTTCCAGCTTGATAAATGGATTCCCGCCTTCGCGGGAATGACGCTATGGCGGTCAAAACTTTTGGCCGCTGGCCTCACTGCCCATAGGCCGGCTTTTGGGCTTTGGCGAACAGCACGCCGGATTTGGCGGCGTTGCCGTTCACCGCCTTCATCAGTCCAGTAAGCTGCGGCACTATGGGCCGCGGCCGGGGGCTAATTGCCGCGCGCGGTCCTGCCGCCAGCTGTGCCCAATGCGTCGAGCGCGGTCTTGGACGGGGTGAGATCTCGCGCGATACGGAATCCAAGCGTTGGCGACCGCGCATCCGCGGCTTCCCTGGCTCTGCCCGCGAGCCGCCTGCCGCCGAACTCCCCGCCGCTAGAGGCGACGCCGCGGACGACGCGATAGGCGCAATCTCCGCCGCCGGCGGACAGCCAGGGCGAACCGTCCTGCGGCGCCTGCACGTAATTCGTGTGCCAGCAGTCCTCGACCCACTCCAGGAGATTGCCCGGCAGCGGATATACACCCCACCCGTTCGGCTTGGTCTCACCGAGCTGTTTCAATGCGCCCCCCAAGCGGAGCAGCCCCGGAACCGCTCCCCGCCCGGCCGGCCCGGCCTCCGGTTTTATGGCTTCCGCAGCCTTGCCGGCTTGCGCCGCGTACTCCCATTCCGCCTCGCTCAGAAGCCGGTAGTGGCGGCCAGTGCTCTTGGACAGCCATTCGACGTAGGTTCTGGCGTCGAACCAGGAGACCCTCGTTGCCGGGACGCCCGGCCCGGCCGATAGGTACGAAGCCAACGTTGGGCGGCATATCCCCGCCTCCACGCAGGCTCGCCAGTTCTCCGCCGAGATGCCATGCTTCGAAACCGCAAACGGCCTCTGAATGCCGATTTTGTGCGCGGGAGCTTCCTCCGGGCGGTAGCCTAGGCTTTCCGGGCGCGATCCGATGACCGTCTGCCCGCCTGGAACCGTAACCATTTCCGGGCAGCTCGCGCAGTCCGAGAAACTCTCCTTCAAGCCACTGCCTGGGTGCAGCCTCAGAATCGTCTCGCTCCCGCGAGCGCCGGTTGCGACATCGAAGGTGCCGTCCAGCCGGGAGCGCGAGGGGACGCCCACGGCGGCCGGAGCGCTCTGTTGAGCGGCGGGCTCTTGCGGCTTGGCGCTGGCGGCCTGCCTGTCCCGGTCTGCTTTCAGAGCTGCGATGCGCCCATTTATCAGATCTACCGTTTCCGGTTTACCGGCGAGCGAAGCCGCTTCGATGAGATCGTCGATGGCGGTCGACGAATTCACAAGCGAAACAAGCCTGTATACGGCAACGCCTCCCGCGTCCGAGTTCGTCTGGCTTTCCAGCGACAGCACCTCTTTAGCGAATTGGGAGCGCGGGACGCGCACTTGGCGGGATTGATCCATGGACGGGCTTCCGGCGCTAACCGCATCGGCGGGAGCCGCGGCGGTCTCAGCCGGTGTGCCCTCCTTGACCGCGGCTTCGAGCGGTTCGCCCGGTTCGGACGGCGCCGTTGGGCGCGGGGCGCGGGCCGCGGGAGGGGGGGCCGCTGGAGCGGTTGCCGCTACTTTTCCGTTTTCCCCGGATGAGCCGGATGCAGCGGCCGGCGGCTGCAGAACTTTCAGGGCTCTCAAGGATTCTGGCTTTTCGGGACGCCCCGTCCTGAACGATCGTAATAAATCTTTGCCCCAATCGCGGCGCCCGCGAGGAGAAGACCGAAAGCCAGTCCCATGGCGAAAGCGCCGGGAGGCCTGCCTTTACTCTTGGTGCGTACGAGCTGGCGTGAGCTTCTCAGCTCTTGGTCGTAGGCCTCGCGGCGCTCCCGGTCTTTCAGCGTCTCGTAGGCTTCCGAAAGAAAATTGAATTCGCGATGCGCCTGCTCGCGCTCGCCCTGCGGCTTGCTATCGGGGTGCAGCTCCTTAGCGCGCGCGCGAAAAGCCCGCCGGATTTCGGCATCTGGCGCGTTCGCCGGTACGCCAAGTATTGCATAATAGTCCCGCTCGTCGTGCATGGCTAAAGCGGCCCACCCGCCGCATACTCTTTTATTATGCCCGGAGGCGTCTATTCTTTATTGTGCCCGGCGCCCAATCTCAGACAAAGTTGCGGCGTTATTGCGGCATCGATCTGCAACCTACAGATTGCAGATATTGTGAACTCTATTTATGCTTTGCCGGTTTCGGCGGTGGCTGGGTGGCCAGGATTTTTGGGCATTCCTTCTGGAGAAATTTGTTCGATTCGCGAACGACATCGTTTTCGAAAAGGCCGAAATGCCGCTCCAGGGCTGCCGCCGACCAAACCACGCCCTTTATCAGGGCCGTACCCTCTATGTTGTCCATATGCAGCTCCCCATGCGTGACTGCACCATCCTTGAGTGTCAGCTCGGGCGCGAGCGTCGCGCGTATGGTATACTTTTCCTCGCCTATTTCGCAAGCGATCGCCTGCTTGCTAATCTTGAGCTTATACTCATGAGAGGTGAGAGCGGCGATAATATCGGCCCGCTTCACGGTGACCTTGGCGTTACACCTCGCGGAGCCGAATCCCCACGAGATATGCTTATAATCGGCGCCCTTTTCCAGATCTTCTTTCGCCCATGACTTCGTAAGATCGCAGGTAAGGTCCGGGCCGTGCGCATTCTTGGAAGCGACCATGCTGCACATCTGTTTGGCGCACTCGGCGAGTTTTTCCTTTTCCTCTGGGGTATCGGCCAGGGCGGATCCGTGTACGGCGAGCGCCAGGATCGCGCCCAATAGTGTGTGGCGGGTCGAATTGGTCATAAGAACTCGATACTTTCCTTTAATGCTCCGTTAATTCCCGTTCATGCGGCTTAAGTACCATGTGGGGAAAAGACTTCAACGCTTGGCGTTGGCACAAACTTGTGCAAAATGCCAGCTTGGCAGTTGAGCGGGAGCACGCGGTGGGACATTAAGCCCATGCACATTGACTGGCTGGGCAAATGGGAACATGGATGAGGCATCCATGTTCGAACCTACCGTAATTTCGTTGCATTGGTGAATCATTTCATCGGCGCCGCCGTTTGCTGCTGGCAGGCATGGCAATTTTCCTAACGTAAGCTCCTTCACCAAAGGTTCATGATCACTATCTCCTCCACGCGCGAAGCCGAGGGCGAGCCCAGGGTTGCTCTCACCCCCGAAACCGTAAAGAAATTTAAAGGTCTTGGCGCCCGCGTAGCATTAGAGGCGGGTGCTGGCGAATGTTCCTATGTGCATGACAGACAATATCGGGAAGCGGGAGCGGAGATCTTGGGCAGCGCCACGGAGGCGTAGGCATAGGGCGGGAACACCACAAAATGATGCTCGATCACTACACGAAGAGCAAGGACGTAGGTCTCTACTAAGCAGAGTTTCCCAAAAGTGGCCACCGGTTTTGGGACAAAAACTCTGCGAAAACAAAGGAACCAAGCAAACATTCGTTGGGCAGCCAACGAATGTTTGCTTGGGGTATTTCATCCCCCTCCGGCCGGGCGGCCGGAGGGCCATCCATCGGTGCGCGGTGTTCACGTCATCCCCCACGCCTCTCCTTCAATAGGTTGTACCGGGGAGCTTGCGTGCATCGCGCCCATTTTTGACTGTGAGGCGGCGATGGTTATGACCATTGGAATTCCGAAGGAAACATATCCGGGCGAGAAGCGCGTCGCGACCGTGCCGGAGGTCGTCGAAAAGCTGATCGGGCTCGGCTTTGCGGTAGCCGTCGAGAGCGGGGCCGGCGACGGCGCCAATTTTTACGACGACGCCTACGCGGCCGCCGGGGCGAAGATCGCGCCAACCGCGGCCGAACTGTGGTCGAAGGCCGACATCGTCTTCAAGGTGCGCGCGCCGTCCACCGACGAAGTGGCGCTCATGAAGGAAGGCACGACGCTCGTCTGCTTCATCTGGCCGGCGCAGAACCCCGAGCTGATGAAAGCTGCTCGCTGCCCGCAAGGTGACGGTGCTGGCGATGGACGCCGTGCCGCGCCTGTTATCGCGCGCGCAGAAGATGGACGCGCTGACGTCGATGGCCGGCATCACCGGCTATCGCGCCGTCATCGAGGCGGCAAACGCATTTCGGCCGCTTCTTCAACGGCCAGATCACCGCCGCCGGCAAGATCCCGCCGGCCAAGGTGTTCATCGCCGGCGCCGGCGTCGCCGGTCTTGCGGCGCATCGGCACGGCGGCGGGCCTCGGCGCCATCGTGCGCGCCAACGACACCCGCGCGGAAGTGGCCGATCAGGTCAAGTCCATGGGCGGCGAGTTCGTCAAGGTCGACTACGAGGAAGAAGGCTCGGGCGGCGGCGGCTACGCCAAGGTGATGAGCGAAGGCTTCCAGAAGGCCCAGCGCGAGATGTACGCCAAGCAGGCGACGGAGGTCGACATCATCATCACCACGGCGCTGATTCCCGGCAAGCCGGCGCCGAAGCTCATCACCGCCGAAATGGTGCAGTCGATGAAGCCGGGCAGCGTCATCGTCGACCTGGCGGCCGAGCAGGGCGGCAACTGCGAGCTGACCGAGCCCGGGCGAGGTGGTGGTGCAAGCACGGCGTCACCATCATCGGCTACACCGATCTGCCGAGCCGCTTGGCCAAGCAGTCCTCGACGCTCTACGCCAACAATCTGCTGCGCCTGACCGAGGAACTGTGCAAGGCCAAGGACGGCTCAGATCGTCGTCAACATGGACGACGACGCGATCCGCGGCTTCACCGTGATCAAGGACGGCGAGATCACCTGGCCGGCTCCGCCGCTGAAGCTTCCCGCCCCGCCGCGCGCGGCGCCCAAGCCAGCCGTCGCGCCCGCCGCCGCGGAGAAGAAAGGCGGCCACGGCCGGCGGCTCCGGGCAATCGTCCGCTCGAGCTTCGGCGCTGGTGTTGTTCGGCGTCGGCGCGTCGCTGTTCGCGCTGATCGGCGGCTTTCGCTCCGCAGGCGTTCCTCGGCCACTTCACGGTGTTCGTGCTGGCCTGCTTCGTCGGCTACATGGTGGTGTGGAACGTCACGCCCGGCGCTGCACACGCCGCTGATGAGCGTGACCAACGCGATTTCCTCGATCATCGCGATCGGCGCGCTGCTTGCAGGTTGCGCCGCCTCCTGCGCCCGGTCGTCCGGCGGAGCTGATCCTGTGGATCGCCGTCGTCGGCGTCGCGCTCACGTCGATCAACATGTTCGGCGGGTTCGCGGTGACCCGCCGCATGCTGATGATGTTCCAGAAATAAGGAGGCCGGAAAATGTCCTGTCAGTCTCGTCACGGTCTCCTATCTCGGAGCCACCATTCTCTTCATCCTCAGCCTCGGCGGCCTGTCCAATCCGGAAACCGCCAAGCGCGGCAACTGGTACGGCATCGTCGGCATGGCGATCGCCGTGCTGGCCACGGTGTTCGGCTACCGCGCGCTGATGAGCGGCGATCAGCCGATCGTAACCGGCAACGGCTACGCCTTCATCGTCGGCGCGATGGTGGTCGGCGGCGCGATCGGGCTCTGGGCCGCCCGCACCGTCCAGATGACCCAAATGCCGGAGCTGGTGGCGATCATGCACTCGCTCGTCGGCTTCGCCGCCTGCACCATCGGCTTCGCCAGCTACATCGACACCTCGACGGTGTTTCCGACCCACGCCGAGCACATCGGTCCACGTGCTCGAAATCTACATCGGCGTGCTGATCGGCGCGGTGACCTTCACCGGTTCGGTGATCGCGTTCGGCAAGCTGTCGGCGAGGATCAGCGGCAAGCCGGTGCTGTTGCCGGGGCGCCATTGGCTCAACCTCCTCGGCCTCCTCATCGTGATCGTTTGCGGCTACTGGTTCCTCGGCGCCGGAATCGATCTGCGCGCCGGCATGCTGCCGCTCGATCGTGATGACGGTGATCGCGCTCGCCTTCGGCGTTCACATGGTGATGGCGATCGGCGGCGCCGACATGCCGGTGGTGATCTCGATGCTGAACAGCTACTCGGGCTGGGCGGCGGCGGCGACCGGCTTCATGCTGTCGAACGACCTGCTGATCGTGATCGGCGCGCTGGTCGGCTCGTCGGGCGCGATCCTCAGCTACATCATGTGCCGGGCGATGAACCGCAACTTCATCGCCGTGATCGCCGGCGGCTTCGGCGCCGCGCGAAGGCTCGGCGGCCAAGCCCGGCGCCGCGCCGGCCGGCGAGGTGCAAGCCGATCAGCGCGGACGAGACCGCGGAGCTGCTCGCGAGAGTCCGAAGAGCGTCATCATCGTGCCGGGCTACGGCATGGCGGTGGCGCAGGCGCAGCACTCGGTCTTCGAGCTCACCAAGACGCTGCGCGAGAAGGGCGTCAACGTGCGCTTCGGCATCCACCCGGTCGCCGGCCGCATGCCGGGGCACATGAACGTGCTGCTGGCCGAAGCCAAGGTGCCCTACGACATCGTGCTCGAGATGGACGAGCTCAACGACGACTTCCCCGATCACCGACGTCGCGATGGTCATCGGCGCCAACGACATCGTCAACCCGGCGGCGCAGGAGGATCCGACCAGCCCGATCGCCGGCATGCCGGTGCTCGAGGTGTGGAAGGCGAAGACCTCGATCGTCATGAAGCGCTCGATGGCCTCGGGCTACGCCGGCATCGACAATCCGCTGTTCTACAAGGAGAACAACCGGATGCTGTTCGGCGACGCGAAGAAGACGCTCGATGAAGTGTCGAAGCACCTCGGCTGACATCGAACCTAGAGTGCGTCCGGAAAAAGCATGCCTTCGGGCTTGACCCGGAGGTGTGAGCGGTTTTTCCGATAAGACGCACGGTTAAACAAAGATTTAGAGCCTATCCGCTTTTGATTCCATCAAAAGCGGATAGGCTCTAAATAACGCGGCATCGGTCTCTCCCGGGTGCAGGCGTATCTGGGAGAACGCAGGGGCAGCCGCGGATGCTGCCTCTGAAGCCGCCTCATGTAATACAATCGCCGGACGGTATTGCGGCGCAATACACGCAAAGCACTGGTGCAAAGCGGGCGCACCGGCGCTAACGCGGCTAAAATGCTAGTTACAATCACTTGCAAGCCAAGCACACGTCCTCTACCTCTTGGTTGGCGTGAATCGTTTGTTTAACCTTTAGGGGGTCCCATGAGTTGGGTTCTTTGGCTTATCGGCATCGCCATCGCCGTGGTTGTCGGACTGAGCATTTTCGGCGTCTACGAAGTCCCTTACGTGATTGAGCACATCAAGGCGTACTCGGACGGCCCGGCGAAAGCTCTTTTCGTCGCGCTTGGCCTCGTCGCACTTTCGAAAGTGCTTGGCTAGCAAGAGAAGAGCAGCATAACTGCAACGCGATTTTGAGCCGCTCCTGCCCACTGAGGTTGGCAGGGGCGGCTTTTTGCTTCACCCTATGAATCGGAGACTTGCCAGACGTCTCTCCCCGGGCCACTGCGGAGGATAGCGCCATCGACGGCCATTTCCTGATTTCAGCTTGCCATATTCTTGGGCGTCGCGGCCTTTGCAGGCCCCATCGCGCGGATGCTCAAGCTCGGCTCGATCCTGGGCTATCTCCTGGCCCGCGCTTTCATCGGGCCTTATGGCGCCGCTAGTTTCCTCGGAATTGCCGCCTATAACCCAGAAGCCTTGCGGCACACCGCCGAGCTAGGCGTCGCCATGTTCCTGTTTCTGATCGGCCTGGAGTTGCGGCCGAAGCGCCTTTGGAAGATGAGGGGCGCGGTCTTTGGCGTAGGCTTCGTCCAGCTCGTCGTGACCGGCATTCTGCTCGCGGGCCTGATCTTTTGGCTGACCCCGCGAACCGGGTTGTCCTTCCCGAAAGCGTTCCTGACCGGACTTGCGCTGGCGCTTTCGTCCACGGCCTTCGCATTGCAAACCCTCGAAGAAAAGGGCGAGCTGACCACGCGGCACGGGCGCCTGGCCTTTTCGGTGCTGCTTTTCCAAGACATCGCGGCGATACCGCTGATCGCGATTGTGCCGCTGCTCTCAACCAAGATGCCGGCTGAAGCGATGATTACCTGGGCGGGCGCGCTCAGGATCGTTGGCGCGGCCGGTCTCATCGTTGGCGTGGGCCGATACGTTCTCAACCGCCTCTACCATCTGCTCGCCCTGACGCAGGTGCGCGAGGCGATGACAGCGGCAGCACTTCTAACCGTGGCGGCCGTTTCCCTCCTGATGACGGAGATCGGCCTTTCAGCTTCACTCGGGGCCTTCCTCGCGGGCGTGCTCTTGGCGGACTTCGCGGTTCCGGCATCAGCTCGAAGCGGACATCGAGCCGTTCGAAATGCTGTTGCTGGCGTTATTCTTTACATCGGTGGGCATGGGCTTGGATTATCGCGCGCTGCTGAGCCAGCCAGGTCCGATTGCCGCAGGCGTGGCAGGACTGGTCGCGGTAAAAATGGCCGTGCTCTATGCAATCGGGCGCTGGCAGGAGCTCGGCGGGCCAGCGGCGCGCCGGTTTGCCATCGTCACGTCCCAAGGCGGCGAGTTTGCCTTCGTGGTATTTGCGAGCGCCCAGCAGGGCGGTATCCTGACGCCTGGCTATGCCTCGACGCTTGGCATTATCGTGACACTTTCGATGGTGACGACGCCGCTCCTGCTCGGCCTGGACGATATCGTCCGCAAGCGCATAGCCAAGCGGGAGCCGGCCTTCGACGAGCTTCCGGCGAACCACGAGCATGTCGTGATTGCGGGCTTCGGCCGCGTTGGCCAAATCGTTGGCCGCGTCCTCAACGCAAAAGGCATCCCCTTCACCGCCCTCGATGACGATCCCGATCAGGTGCAGCTCGTCAATCAGTTTGGCAATAAGAGCTATTTTGGCGATGCCAGCCGGCTTTCGATCCTGGAGGCCGCCGAGACCGGCAAGGCACGCGCCTTCGTGCTCGCCATCGACGATATCGAGGCATCGCTCAAAACCGCGGAGCTCGTCAAGACGCACTTCCCGCATGTGCCCATTTACGCGCGGGCCCGCAACCGGCGCCACGTCCACCAATTGATGGAGCTCGGCATCAAGAACATCAAACGCGAGGCCTTTCTTTCCTCCCTCGCGCTGACGCAGGATGTGCTACGCGGGCTTGGGCTGCCGGAGGGCGAGGTCCGCTTCACCGTGGAGACCTTCAAGGAGCACGACGAAAAGCGTCTCTACGAGGATTATGCGCACTACACCGATACGCAGAGAATGGCGGCGCTGGCGATGCAACGCTCGGACGAGCTTGCGGAGATCCTGGCGCAGGATTGGCAAGTGGCAGCGCAGGAGAAAGCCAAGCGGCAGGAAGACAAGCGGAAGGCGGATGCGAAGGCCGCAAAAGCGGGCGGGCCTCCTCAGAAGCAGGCGGCGCGGAAATCCGGCTAGGAAAGCCACTATCGCTGAAGTGGGAGTCATGGACATAGCGTTCCACCCCTCATCCTGTCCTTCTCCCAATGGGAGAAGGACAGGATGAGGGGTGGAACGCTATGTACGGATCGCCGATTTTGGGTACATGGCCGCCATGAAAATATTGACAATCTTTTTCGCATTCCTGCGCCTGGGCCTGATCAGCTTCGGCGGGCCTATCGCGCATCTTGGCTATTTCCGCGCGGAGTTCGTGAACCGCCGCAAATGGCTGAGCGAAGCGGCCTACGCGGACATCGTCGCACTGGCGCAATTCGTGCCGGGACCGGCCAGCTCGCAGGTTGGCTTTGCGCTGGGCATCCTGCGCGGCGGGCTCGCAGGCGGGATCGCTGCCTGGACCGGTTTTACGCTGCCTTCGGCGCTGCTCATGCTGATCGCGGCCTATGGCTTGCAATACGCGCAAAGCCCCGCTGCGCAAGGGGCGATCCATGGGCTAAAGCTGCTCGCGGTGGCAGTGGTGGCCCAGGCCGTTTGGAGCATGGGACGCTCGCTGTGCCCGGACCGGCTCAGAGCAGGCTTCGCTCTCGCCATCGCAGCCTCACTCATCGCGGTGCCAAACGCGCAATTGCAACTCGCCGCCATTGTTTTGGGTGCTGCATTGGGCTTCTTTACCTTGCGGGGCTTGGAGCGGCCCCGCGCGCCGCCGCTTGGCGTGAGAACCGGCCACAGGGCTGCGTGGACGGCGATCCTTGCCTACTTCCTACTGCTCGCCGGCCTTCCTATCGCTGCCGCCGTCTCGCAAAACGGCACGGCCGCGCTCGCCGGAGCCTTTTACCGGGCGGGCGCGTTGGTTTTCGGCGGCGGCCATGTTGTGCTTCCGCTGCTGCAGCAAACCGTTGTGCAGCCCGGTTGGGTGCCCGCCGGCGATTTTCTGGCCGGCTATGGCGCGGCGCAGGCCCTTCCTGGGCCGTTATTCACTTTCGCCGCGTTTCTCGGTGCAAAGGCAAGCGTTGGGCCTGGTGGCGCAATTGGCGCGGCAGTGGCCGTGATCGCAATCTTTTTGCCAGGGCTCCTGCTCGTTTATGGCGCACTTCCATTCTGGGACCGGCTACGGGTGAAGGGCCAAGCGCGCGGCGCGCTCGACGGGGTCAACGCCGCTGTCGTGGGCATTCTCGGCGCGGCGCTCTATGAGCCAGTTTGGACCTCGGCTGTGCTCCGCCCGCTGGACGCGGCGCTCGCGATGCTGGCTTTTGCCGCGCTTGCCGTGGCAAGGCTTCCGGTGTGGCTCGTGGTCCTCCTGGCCGCGGCGGCGGGTGCGCTAGAGCCTATCCGCTTTTGATAGAATCAAAAGCGGGGCTCTAAGTCTTTGTCTAGCCGTGCGTCTTACCGGAAAAACCGCTCACACTTTTTCCGGACGCACTCTAGAGGGCCAATAACGTACGTGTAGTGAGGAATTTCCACAGCTTCTGCAATGCCGCAAAAAAGTCTTTATCTCTGCATTTGACAATGAATGCTACCATCGATATTCATTGGTTGTATTGCCGGAATGCGCAAGTTATGGTAGCGCCTCCCGCACCGCTAGGATTGTTTATGCGCTCTGGGGAGCCGCATACGAAATAAAATTACAACGTTAAGGTAGCAGCATAATGGGAGTGCGTTCCATGCTGGGTCATAACAGCGAACAAGTGTCCGCCAGTTTGTTTGAAGGTTTTAAAAAAGATAACTATTCCGATGAAGTGCCGGATGAAGTGATTGACGAATTTAGGGGCGCTTTGATAGCCGATTATGAGCGCGCGCTTGAAAGCGGACTTACTCCCATCCGCGCCCTAGCTGTGGTGCTGTCCTGGGCCGCAAGTGAAAGCGAGCGCCTCGGCTAGAGTGCGTCCGGAAAAGCATGCCTTCGGGCTTGACCCGGAGGTGCGAAGCGGTTTTCCGATAAGACGCACTTCCATCAAAAGCGGATAGGCTCTAATACCGCCGGGCGTAATTGTTGCCCGCTCCGGCCTCGTCCCCGCGAAGGCGGGGACCCAGCTTTCCGCAGGCTAGTGCATTGTTTAGACATGGATTCCCGCCTTCGCGGGAAGGACGCTACAACGGTCAAAACCTTTGGCCGCTGGTATAACACAAATACCTCTGGCGGCGCCGTAATGCCGCGGTGGCGAACGGATCCAGGCAGGCCCGGCGCATTAAAACTTCACTGTACTGCACCGCCTGGTGCGGCTACAGGTTCTTCCGCCCCGGCGTCCCCAGCTGGCGTTGCGCCCCAGACATAAAGACAGAGAAGCGCGCCAGGAATGCCGATGGCCGAAGTGATGACGAAGAACGTCGGATAGCCGAAATGGTCGACCATGAGCCCCGAGAGGCCGCCGACAAGCTTGCCGGGTAGCGCGTAAAGCGAGCTCAACAGTGCATATTGCGCTGCCGCGAAAGCAGGCGAGGTCAGGGAGGACATAAAGGCGATCAGTGCCGTGCCGGCGAAGCCTGAGGCAAAGCTCTCGACGCCAATGGCGAGGGTTAGGAGATCGAGCCGGGCGCCGGTAAGTGCCAGCCATGCGAATGCAAGATGCGAGGCCGAGGCCGCGATGGCACCGATCAAGAGCGCAGGCATCAAGCCCAGCCGCAGGACTGCGATGCCGCCAGCGAAGACGCCTGCAATGCCGATCCAGACGCCGTAGATTTTGGTCACGGTTGCGATGGCGGTTTTCGAGAAGCCGAGATCGATATAGAGCGGGTTCGCCATAACGCCGGAGACGAAATCGGGAACCCGGTAGATCGCGACGATCACGAGAATCGGGACGATCATCGCCCCGTTGCGGCGCAGCAAATCGGCGACCGGCTCTGCGTAGAGCTTGAGGAAGGATTCGCGCCGGACCGGCCGGCTCGCTTTGCGGCGGGTGCGGAGCAAGGATGCTGGCCGCGATGCCAACGGCCATGAGGATGGCCATGACGGAATAGGCCGCCTTCCAACCGGCGAAATCGGCGATATAGAGCGCGCCCGCCCCCGCAGACAGAAGTGCTAAGCGATAGCCGAGCTGATAGCTCGCCGACATCATGCCCTGCCGTTCCACGGGTGCTGCGCCGATGCGCCAGCCATCCACCACCACATCTTGCGTCGCCGAGGCAAAGGCCACGAAGAACGCACAGGCCACGGTCCAAACCAGCGAGTGCGAGGGATTGCCGGACGCGATGCCGAGAAGGCCGAGGCTTACGCAGACTTGGCTGAGCAGCATCCAGGCCCGGCGGCGGCCAAAGCGCGAAAGCAGCGGAACGTCGCGCCTGTCGATAATGGGCGCCCATACGAATTTGAAGCTATAGGCAAGCGCAACATAGCTCAAGAAGCCGATCTCGGTGCGCGCGATGCCCGCCTCGCGCAGCCAAGCCGAGAGCGTCGAAAACACGAGCAAATACGGCAGGCCCGCGCTGAAGCCCAGCGCCAGCATGAGCGCCAGGCGGCGATCGGCCACGATTTCCGCGATAACCCGGCCCAACCGGGAGGTTCGGTTATGCACTCTCGTCATGCCCTCTTATAGCGCAAAGCGGCGGCTTGTCATGCTGCGTCTGAGCGGCAGAGGCGGTTCACCTGAGCCACCGCCACCCGTCTCGGGTCTGCACATAGTTCATTTTTGTAGAGGCGCCGCTCTACACAACGCCATTCGTCTACCTCTACTTAGACCGGCGCAACAACTGGCTCGGGCGGCGGCCGGTTTCCAGGCGCGGCGATCCGCCAGACGATGTGCCGGCCCGGCCGTAAACGAAGGATGAAGCCGGCGTAGGGCCCTATCGTGGTTAATGCGCGGATGGTAAACGCAGGCCCAGCATATTTTCCGCCGCCGTCTTTCTGCAAATCTTTTCCCGCTTTGGGCCGATTTCTGCGACTCCAAAATACTATTAAATATACGGGCAGATTTGCAATTAACCAATTCCCGCGCTGAAGGAACCGTCCGCGGCAAACTCCTCCGGAGCGTTTTTCATGTAATATCAATGCGTTGCCACTTAGCGTTTCCTGAAGCCTCTTGTGCTAGATTAGTTCAATATCGAAGGACGCCGCTATCCTGCGCCGAATCGCCGCTTAGCGCCCGGCCACAGCCGCTAAACTAATTAACCGGCGGTTAATTCGAAAACATTGCAAGGCGGCGGCCGGATGTGCAAAGGTGCGCCCGGTCGCGATCAAGAGGGCAGACACTTGTTCCGGGGCGTACATTCGGCAGTCCATGCGGCGGTAGCGGCATTCACGTGGTGGGTGCTGCAGCATTGGGACCAATTGCAGGCGGCGAGCGCGCAGTACAAGAATTGGGCCGCGCCGGCGGTTCTGGCCGCGCTCGCCCTTCTGTTCCGGCTGAGCTATCCGCTTTCGACGATAATCATCGAGAAGATTCCGGTTTTTTCCCGTTTGCTCCGGCGCACGCTCGTAGGCAACGGCTTCATCGAGGGCGACTGGCCTTTGGTTGTCGTCGACATGCAAACGCAGAAGCCGCTCTATTTTGGCTTTCTCAACATCGATTTCTGCGACGGCCAGCTTTACGTTTCGGGCGACGATTGGAATCCGGACGGCACCCACGCCCAGGCGTTCCACTCGGTGCAGTCGCTCTACCGTAACCGCACGCTGCATTACTGGTACGAGCAAGGGGAATCGCTACGCGACCCCTCCATGCGCGGCTACACGGTCATATATTTCTTCCCCGAAGAAGGGGTGGCCAAGCGTCACGCCGGCAAATTCCTCGACGTCATGCATACGTCCGACATCCGCTTCTATGCAAAGAAGCATAAGTACAAGCTGTTCGAAACCCCGTTTGGGGAAGACGACGTCAGCAAGAAGCTCGAAGCGGCGCGGCAGCTTTGGGTTGAGCTTGAACCCAAGCTTTCGACGCTGAGCAAACGCTCAATCAGCGCCGACTTCATTTAAGCGTGCGCTTTAAGACGAACGCCTAAAGGTCTGAGCGATGAATGGCGTTCCTCACTAGCTCAGTCAGATTGATATCAACATTTGGAAAATCTTTGGTACCGTTTTTATTCTAGCCGTTGCTGTAACTATTATTGCTATATCGAATCGATATATTTTGAAACTGCTTGACCGAGTTCGAGCGCCGCCTTGCCATTTCCTATGAAACTTCGCTGACGATTACCCGGCCGGTTACGGCTGCCCTGTGGATCGTTGCGGCCATGCTCATTCTGAACCTCTGGGGCATCGGCATGGGCGGGCTGTGGACCCTGTTCGTCAGCGCCGCCGCTGTGATCGGCGTAGGCTTCCTCGCCGTCTGGGCCATGATCAGCAACATCACGGCAAGCCTGTTCCTCACCATCTGGCGGCCGTTTCACCTGGGCCAGACCGTCGAGCTCCTGCCCGAGGGCCTCAAAGGGCGCAGCGATGCCAGACCCGCACCCAGCGAGGCAACTGCCAAGAGCTAACGGGCGCCGCTGAGGCATATGCGCACCGGCGCTGCCCTTTGGCTATCGCCTTATTGTCCGCACGGTCCGCTTCTAGTACAGCTGCGCTGCGGTTCAGTTTTTCGATAGAGGGCGTATCCGATGGTTGTGCGGCGTTGCGCGATTGTATACTCACTTTTCGCGATTTTCACCGTCATGAGCGCGGGAGCCATGGCCCAGGCCCCGCTGCCTCTGCTAGGCGCCGCGCAACCCGCACCCGCCGCCCAGCCGCCGGCCCCGGCCGCCCCAGCCGCGGCGAGCCAGGCCGTACAGCCGCCACATGTCGACCAAGCCGCACTCGTCAACAAGGCCAACGCCGCAACGGGCCTCGATATCGACGCCGAGATCAAGAGCTGGCGCGAGGATCTCGACCGGATCGAGCAGGGCATCCACAATTCCAAGGCCGAGTACAAGCCGCTGCTTGCCTACGATGAGGAACTTCACAAACTGCGCGCCGATGGCGAAGAGTTTTGGACAAAGCTTGAGCCTGTGCTCAACTCTGCAAACGAAGATCTGCAGGTGCTCCCCGCTCCGCCTGCCCAAGGCCAGGCTCCGGAGCTGGAGCAAGCCGCAATCTATCGGGCCGAACTCACTGCTTATGTCGCTTATCTGAATTCGGCGCGCGTGACCTTGGACAGTACGAAGAGCCGGATCACCAAGCTCATTGCTGAGGCTTTGCGGGTCCGGCTATCGAGAATTAACGAGTTCCGGTTTCACCGTGTACCGGGAGCGTTCCTGCCCGGGACCTGGGAGAACGCGCCCGGCCAAATTGTGGAATTGGCAAGCCAAACGTTTAGCGCCGTGAACGCCTGGTGGAGTGCCCAAGATCGGGATCAAATTCTTCCTCTCGCCGGAGTTGCGCTGGCGCTCTGGCTGGGCTTGACCATTTTGGATTTGTTCGGCGTGCGCTCGCTCAGGCGTTGGAAAGAAGGTGGCGAGCCTCCCTTCTGGCGGCGCGCCTCCGACGCGGCGGGCATCATCCTTCTGAGGTCCTTGCCGGCGGTTCTGCCCCTCGTTTTCCTCTACAAGGCTATCGATCAGGTCCAGGAACTGCCGTACGATATGGGCTTGCTCTTTTATTCGGGTGCCCGTTCGATCGTCACCGTGGTGGTGATAAATGCTTTGATTTCTACAGCGCTCTCGCCAAGCGATCACCGCTGGCGCCTTATCCCCGCCTCAAACGCAGCCGCAGTGCGCATTTCCGCTCTCATGCTTACAGTGGCCCTCATCTACGGCGCTGCAACATTCCTCCAAACAGCAACTTTTGTTTTCAAGGCGCCGGTACCATCGAGATTGGTGCTGACCCTAATTCCGAACACCGTCATCGTCTTGCTGCTCGCTATCATCCTTCAAACGCCGCTGAGCAAAGAGCGCATGGAGGGCCTACCTTCCACCTCCTGGCTGCGCATTCTCGGGCTGCCGGTGTGGCTTGCCGCCATCGCCGTTTTGGCGACCGCAGCGGCAGGCTACATCTACTTGTCGAATTTCATTACGCAGCAACTCATCGTCACGGGCGCGATCCTGACGATCATTTATCTCCTGCTGCTGTGGGCGGACGGTGTCGCGCAAGCGATGAGAGACGAGAATTCGGATTCGGGCAAATGGCTTGCGACGGTAGCCAAGCTCGACCACACCGCCCGCCAGAGGCTTGCGGTTCCCGTGAGCTTGCTATTGAAGTTTGCGGTGCTGCTGTCTGCAATTCCGCTCATCCTCAATCAGTGGAATTTTCAATGGGCCGATATTTTTGAGTGGTACCATCAGCTCTTTTTCGGCCTCCATATCGGCAGTACGCAGGTAACGCTCGCGGCGCTTCTGGCCGCCATCGTCGTTTTCGTACTCGGCTATTTTGCCGCAAAGTTTTTCCAGCAATGGCTGGACACGCAAGTGCTCAAGCCTGCCGGCCTGTCGATGGGGCTTCGCAATTCCATACGCACCGGCGTTGGCTATGCCGGCATCTCGGCCGCCGCGCTCATCGCCTTGTCTAGCGCGGGTTTCGATCTCTCCAACCTCGCGATTGTCGCTGGCGCGCTCTCTGTCGGCATCGGCTTCGGCATGCAGAGCGTCGTGAGCAACTTCGTGTCGGGCCTGATCCTCTTGGCCGAGCGTCCGATTAAGGTGGGCGATCTTGTCGTGGCCGGCGGCGAGGAAGGCTATGTCCGCAAGATCAGCGTCCGCTCGACCGAGATCGAGACCTTCGACGGCGCGAATGTGCTGATCCCCAATTCGTTTTTCATCAGTGAGAAGGTGAAGAACTGGACGCTAAGGAACAATACCGGCCGGATCACGATCCATGTAAGCGTCTCGCACGGCACCGATCCGCGGCAAGTGAAAGCGATCTTGCTGCAGGTCGCGCAAGCTCATCCAGCCGTCATGCGCGCACCTGCGCCTTTCGTCGACTTCGAAAATATCGGCGGCAATGCCTTGGAGTTTAAGCTCTACGCTTTCGTCTACGACCTGAACGCCAGCGGAAGCGTCAGAACGGATCTTCACATCGCGATCCTCGATGCATTCCATGCCGCCGGCATAGCGATCGCATCGCAGCAGACCGATATCACGCTGCGAGACATGGATTGGTTACGGGATGCGGTTAAACTCTATGTTGCGAACGCCCTTGACGGCCACACTGCCGGGAATGGCAGCAGCGCTTCCGCGAACGGTCGAATAGAGCCTACAGGATGATGCGATGATCAAGGCGAGTCACTATGCCGAAAATGCTCTGCTTGTCATAATCGGTGTATTGACACTCGCCGGTGCGGCTGAAGCCCTTTACCAAATCTATGAAAGAAGGGACGTCGAACTTCAAGACCTCTTGCTCATGTTCCTCTACACCGAGGTGTTAGGCATGGCAGGCGTCTATTACGAGAGCGAACGAATCCCGATCACCTTTCCGGTCTTTATCGCGATCACAGCCCTTTCGCGGCTCGCCATCCTGCAAAAGGAGCAAGAGCCGGTGAACCTGCTTTATGAGGCGGGTGCGATCCTGATGCTCGCAATCGCCTCGTATATCCTCGAACTGCGAAGCTCGAAATTCCCGTTGTCTCTTGGCCCGGCAAGAAAAAATCCCACTGACGGGCAACCCGGCGGCGAGGCGGCCGGCCGGGACGCTAGACCTTAGCCTTGGCTACGGATGGGACCTCTTTGCAGGGGTTCTTGTCGTGTTTCAGCGTCTTCTTGCCCTCGGGCGCCTTGCCCTTGAAGAAGTGCGCAGTCGCGACCGCAGTTTGCGGCTGATCCGCGCCGTTGGAGATTTGCTGGATGCCGTCTTGATACCAGCCGTCGTATTTCCGCGCCACCGCTTCCTCGTGCGCACGGCACCAGACAACCGCGGAAAGCTGGTCGAACGTGAACTTGTTCGTGGCCGCAGCGGCGAGCTTGAGCGTATCGCCGCCCTGCTCGGTTACGACAACGTCCTTGACCGCAAAAATGCCGGTTTGCGGCATCCTCGATACGTCCACCGCATTGGCCTGAGCGGACGGTTGATCCAAGTTTGTCCCGGCGCAGCCCGCAAGAGCGAGAGCCGCTGCACAGGTTAAGGCTAAATACTTCGTCATTTCGTTTGTCTACCCCCAATGCTGACTGTGCCCGCCCGGCGCAGGCGCGGCAATTAACGAACAAAGTGTGCCCGGCAATTCAAGGCGCTTCTGTGGCTTTCTTGCCCCTACCCAACTTCGATTCTTGTCAACGTTGCATTCCGGCCCCAGTATTGGAGGAACCTTGGGGGGCCGCAGGCATGCGGCTGAGATCGCGCTCAGGTCCAGTATTCTGCTCTGGGCGGAGAACAAGCCGCGCAGCAATCCCGCCGGACCCGATCCGCTTCATACCGGCGGGGGGACGGAATGAACGATATCGAAGCGCAATCGATAATCCTGTCCAGGCTGCAACCGGGCGAAAAACTCGTCTGGTACGGCGTGCCCTCGCCTTTGCGCGCGGCTGCGTGGCATCTGGGGCTCCTGGCCTTCATAACGGTCTGGACCGGTTTGGCCGCTTCGCTGTTTCTTGGGGCGCTTGAGGCCATACGGGATGGGGAGCTGAGCGCCGATGACCCCAGGTTTTTCGTCCCCGCGCTGCTTTTTTTCTTCGGCGTGACGTACTGGCTCTGGACGGCAAAGAAAATCGCCGATTGCTGGCACACCGCATATGGCTTGACCGGCAGCCGGGTCATTATTGCGGTTGGCGCGGGCGGTTCGACGGAGAGCTATGGCGCCGGCGCATTTTCGAACATGCTCCGCACTGGCGATAGCGCGCGGGGTTCCATTCTGTTTGCTCATGGCGCGCCTGCGAATTTGGCCGCTTACATAGCCAGCCTTTCTCAAAGCCCGCGCGCAAATTGGGGCGGCTACAAAGCCGGGCTTTATGGCATCCCCGATCCTTGCCGTGTCGAAAGGCTGATCTACGAGACGCTTTTGCTGAAATAGGATTGCGGGCGCGGGATGAATGTGCCCGCGCGCTTTCTTCCCGGCCTTCGGCTTTCGATGCTTGTCAAGGCCCTCTTCCTGCACCAGTATAAAGGGACCTTGGGGGGCCGCAGGCATGCGGCTGAGACCACGCTGAGGCTCGCTGCCCAATCTTGGGCTACGGAACAAGCCGCGCGGCAACCCGTTGAACCTGATCCGGTTCGCACCGGCGGAGGGATGGTGTTTTGGACGAACGCGAAGCTTTCTCCATCATTTCGCAAAAGCTGCACCCCGGCGAAACGCTCCTATGGCATGGTGCCCCTTCGCCGTGGCGGGCGGCGGTGCCGCATTTGCCGCTACTGGCGTTCATGACGTTTTGGACCGGCTTCATCGCGCGGTCTTTCTTCAGCCCCGCGGCAAAGGCGCCGGATTGGCATGCGCGCGATAATTTCTTCCTCCTGATCGTCCCCGTGCTCATGTGCCTGATTGGGGCGGGGATATGGCTATGGACGGCGAAGAAAATCGCGGACGGGTGGCGCACGGCCTATGGCTTGACCAACCGCAGGGTGATCGTGGCTGTTGGCGGGAACGGTCCGGTCAAGAGCTATTGTGCCGCTGCGTTTTCGAAGATGGAGCGCAAAGGCGATACAGATCGCGGCACCATTTTATTCGACTACGGCTGGAAGGGCCGGTACGGCGAGGACTACAGGGCTGGCCTGTTTGGCATTCCCGGCCCGTCCCGCGTCGAGGCCCTGATCGATCGAACATTGCTGGCAGGTAAAGAAAAAGGAGGCGCGCTATGAATGCACCGATCGATCCGAAAACTGTGAAGCCGGTGCAAGTGACAACGGGCGGCCTGCCGGGCTCGCGGAAGGTCTATTCGGACGTGCCCAGCCACGCTGGGGTGCGCGTGCCGTTCCGCGAGATCGCGCTGCATCTGTCGAGCGGCGAGCCACCTTTCCGCGTCTACGATACCTCCGGGCCTTACTCGGATGAAGCCGCGAAGATCGACGTAAACGCCGGCCTTGAGCGCATCCGCGAGCCTTGGGTGCTCGAGCGCAATGTAGAGCGCTGCGAGGGACGCCAGGTGAAGCCCGAGGACAATGGCAATGTGGGCGATGCGCATGCGGCGCGCGAATTCCCGCCGCGCCATGCCGTTCTGGCTGGGCGGGGCGATGCGCCGGTCACACAGCTCGAATTCGCGCGCGCCGGGATCGTCACCGAGGAAATGGCCTACATCGCGCACCGGGAGAACCTGGGCCGCGCGGCAGCGCTGGAAGGCGCGAAGGAGGCGCTTGCCGATGGCGAGAGCTTCGGCGCCGCCATCCCGGAGTTCATCACGCCCGAATTCGTGCGCAGCGAGGTCGCGCGCGGGCGCGCCATCATCCCCGCCAACATCAACCACGCCGAGCTGGAGCCCGTCATCATCGGCCGCAACTTCCTCACCAAGGTGAACGCCAATATCGGCAACTCCGCCGTGTCCTCCTCGGTGGAGGAGGAAGTCGAAAAGATGGTGTGGGCCATCCGCTGGGGCGCCGACACGGTGATGGACCTCTCCACAGGCCGCAACATCCACACCACGCGCGAATGGATCGTCCGCAATGCGCCCGTGCCCATCGGCACCGTGCCGATCTATCAGGCGCTGGAGAAGGTGGGCGGCGATCCTGTGAAGCTCGATTGGGAGGTCTATAAGGACACGCTGATCGAGCAATGCGAGCAGGGCGTGGACTATTTCACCATCCATGCCGGCGTGCGCCTGCGCTATGTGCCGCTTACCGCGCGGCGCGTCACCGGCATCGTGTCACGCGGCGGGGCGATCATGGCCAAGTGGTGCCTCGCCCATCACCGCGAGAGCTTCCTCTACGAGCGCTTCGGCGACATTTGCGACATCATGCGGCGCTACGACGTGTCGTTCAGCCTGGGCGACGGCTTGCGGCCCGGCTCTATCGCGGACGCCAACGACGCTGCGCAATTCGCAGAGCTGGAGACGCTGGGCGAGCTGACGAAAATCGCGTGGGACCGCGGCTGCCAAGTGATGATCGAAGGCCCCGGCCATGTGCCGATGCACAAGATCAAGGTGAATGTCGAGAAGCAGTTGGCACTCTGCGGCGAGGCGCCGTTCTACACGCTGGGGCCGCTGGTGACCGACATCGCGCCCGGCCACGACCACATCACCAGCGCCATCGGCGCGGCAATGATCGGCTGGTTCGGCACGGCGATGCTGTGCTACGTCACGCCGAAGGAGCATCTGGGCCTGCCGGACCGCGACGACGTGAAGGCCGGCGTGATCGCGTATAAGATCGCAGCGCACGCGGCCGACCTCGCCAAGGGCCACCCGGCGGCGCAACTCCGCGACGACGCGATCTCCCGCGCCCGCTTCGACTTCCGCTGGGAGGACCAGTTCAACCTCGGCCTCGACCCCGAAGGCAGCCGCGCCATGCACGACGAAACGCTGCCCAAGGAGGCGCATAAGGTCGCGCATTTCTGCTCGATGTGCGGGCCGAAATTCTGCTCGATGGAGATCACGCAGCAGGTGCGGGACTACGCCGCGAAGCTGAACGAGACGCCCGAGATGGCCGCGCAGGCCGGCATGGCGGAGATGAGCGGGAAGTTCCGGGAGATGGGCGATAAGCTGTATATTGAAGCCAAGAGTTGAAATGGTCCGAACACGATGTCTGAGTGCCCCGGCAAGTCCGTGTGTTGTGGTGCATCGCGACCCAGCCCCGATAAGTTTTTAGCGGTTTGTTAGCCATGCCCGGAAGGTTGGGCCTCCAAATCTTGCGGTTTCCGGCGGCTAAGGACACTCCGAACAATAACTGAATCGCGATCTGCGACCGTTTAACTCAATTTGCTGGGATTCCGCGCCCCGGCAAACAGATGTATGCCGGCCCCATGATCGATGAAGACGCAATTCGCTACCGCTGGGAAACAGTTGGCAGCAATCTTGATGAACGGGGGCGGCGCATGTTCGCCGCGGCCGAGGTACGAACCGCTGGCTGGGGCGGTCTGGCGATTGTCGCGGGGATCACTGGGCTTGCACGTTCGACGATCAATCGCGGCGAGGACGATCTTGATGCGGAGCCCCTGGCGAAGGGACGGATTCGCCGTGCTGGCGGCGGACGCAAGGCGGTGAGCGAGAACGATCCGGAGCTGATTCCGGAACTGAAGCGGCTTGTCGCGCCCGCAACGCTGGGCGATCCCATGCGGTCGCTGATCTGGGTCTCGAAGAGCATGGACAAGCTGGCTGACACGCTGACGGCGATGGGCCATTCGATTAGCGCCGATACCGTGGACAAGGAGCTGAAAAAGCATGGTTTTTCTCGCCAGTTCAATCGCAAAACGAATGAAGGCTCGCGGCATCCGGACCGGAACGCGCAGTTCGAACACATCAATAACAAGGTCATTGCGGCGCAGGCGGCACGGCAACCGGCGATTTCGGTCGATACGAAGAAGAAGGAACTGGTTGGCAACTACAAGAATGGCGGCTCCGATTACCGGCCTAAGGGCGATCCTCTGCGTGTGAACGTGCACGATTTCGCCGATAAGGAATTGGGCAAGGCTGTGCCCTATGGCGTCTACGACGTGGCGGCCAACACCGGGTTCGTCAGCGTAGGATATCACGAGCGATACGGCCGAGTTCGCCGTCGAGGCCATCCGCACTTGGTTCGGACGCATGGGGCGCCAACGCTATCCAAAAGCACGCGAGCTAACGATCACGGCAGACTGCGGCGGTTCAAATGGTGCGCGTGTGCGGCTCTGGAAGGCCGAATTGCAGAAACTCGCCGATGAGACGGGGCTTGTGCTCCATGTCCTCCACTATCCGCCCGGTACATCCAAGTGGAATAAGATCGAGCACCGCATGTTTTGCCATATCACCCAGAACTGGAGAGGCCGCCCGCTGACAGACCGTCTCGCCATCGTCGAATTGATCGGCGCCACCACGACAAAGACTGGGCTGAAGGTCGAGTGCGTCCTCGATACACGAACCTACGAAAAGGGCATCCACGTCAGCGATGCCGAGATGGAGATGTTGAATATCGCAGGCGATGATTTTCATCCTGAATGGAACTACACCATCAAGCCTAGGCCGACCGCGAATTCGTAGCAGTTATTGTTCGGAGTATCCTAAGCGCAGCGGGGTGCGTTTACCTTTTGGCGCAAGCCCCGCCCACTGGGAGCTGCACAGGTCCGCGCTGCCCAGCCCCGCTGGCAGCCGCCACGGCCCCGCTCTCAGTCCTGCAAATAAAGCCATGGCAAGTCTCCTGACTGCGCCCGCGCCTTCCGATGACGCAATGGTGGACCATAGCTCCTTACCGATGCGCTAACGCCGGGCAGGGCAATCGCTTTCCCTGCCGGATGAGGCTTTCCGCCACCACGGATCGCGGGGCCGCGGCGTCGTCCCGGCCCCGCCTTCGCGGGGCTAAACTCCGGCGGGGACCCATCTAAGGTATTGTTCTAGCGGCAGAAATGGATTCCCGCCTTCGCGGGAATGACGGCGCGGGGTCTGCACCCGGCGCCTGCAATTTCCATTTTTTTACACGCTCCTGCGGGAATGACGCTGCGGAAACGCGGCAAGCGATTGGAGGAAGAAACGAAGCACAGAAACCAATGCAACGTCTTACAATAAGCTGACTTCCATTTGCCATGCCCGGCGCGCGCTTGCTTTCATGACCCATGGCGCAGGCCTTTCCATGCAAATAGTCTTCCCTGTATACTGTTGCTTCCGCATTTTTTCACCGCCCGAAAACCTAAATCTTCTGCCAATACATCGCCGCTGGCTTCACTTTCTTCCTCCTCCCCGCGCGCTGCGAAGAAAAAGCCGTTCCGGTAGAGCACAGGCAGTATACGGACGAATAAGTCATTGCGATTACTGGAATAACCACTGCTTGCCGTTAACCAATTACACAACCACAGATTGGGGTTTGTGGTTAACACGCGCAATAATCTAATATTAACGGGTATTTTGGAATCGCAGAAATCGACCTAAAGCGGGAAAAGATTCGCAGAAAGACGGCGGCGGAAAAGATGGCGGGTGCTCGTTAACCAGGCGAAAATTAACCATGGTACGGCGCTACAGAATGTGCAGCCCATATACTCAGCGCGCGTTGGCCAGGTCCCGCTCAGTCCGCGCAAAACTGCCGCCAAGCTCTGCCCTGGCCGCCAGGCATGCGGCGCGGTCCATATCCAGCTTTCGCCGGAGACCTTATCCGCGCTTTGTTGCGAACGCGCTTTCTGCACCTAGCAGGGTTGCAGCTAAGCAGAGCTTCCTGGCAGGCCGTCATTCCCGCGCAGGCGGGAATCCATTTATCAATCTGGAACAAGCTCTTAGCATGGGTCCCCGCCTGCGCGGGGACGACGCTGCGGTCCGGATTTCATGCGTTTCAGCCAATTCAGCGATTTTTTCACACGCTCGAAGGCGGGAATGACGCTGCGGCGAAATTGCCCCCACCTGAACCCCATACCGGCGGAAATATCGGGGTAATCAAGTTCCGGGATGATGGTTGCGAACTACTCAACCGGATGCGGTATTATGCCAGCCGTACCAGTGTTGCGGTCAGGGCCTGAACAGGCTGTTCAGACGCGGCTCCAATTTGCTCAAATCGTATCCGGCGCGCATCGCCCGTAACATGATCTCGCCGGCAGGCTGTTTGGGGGCCTCACTCAGCGCCCACAGAGCTGTGCAGCGTGTGCCCGTCCGGCAGTAGGCGAGCACCGGCTTCGGCAGTTCCTCCAACAGCTTTCCAAAAGCGGCACCGTCTGCATCGCTGACCGCGTTGGATGGGACTGGCTGATAGGCAACCGCCATTCCCGCCGCGCGAGCCGCTGCCTCAACTGGGCCGAAGGCGGGCTGGCCCATAGCTTCGCCGTCGGGCCGGTTGCAAACGATGCTGCGGAAGCCCTTTGCGGCAATGAGCGGAACATCGGCCGCATCGAGCTGGCTTGCTACGCTCAAGTCTTCTGTAAGTTTATGCAGTTCCATTCCGAATTCCTGTCTGTGCGGCACTTGCTAAGGTAGCGCGGCCAGTCCCACTGTCCTTCTGCCCCGGCGGCGTGGACATGGCACGCATCTCTGCCAGCGACCGCGCATCGAGCACTGCCGCGAGCGCGTTGCGCGCCTCCACCATGATGAGCCGGACGGGGCAGTAGTCTTCGTCGCCGCAATCGCCGCAGGGCCGGTAGGCGGTAACGCTCGAACACTCGATCGGCGCAAGGGGTCCATCCAGCACCCTGACGATCTGCCCCACGCTAATGCTCTCGGGCGTCCTGGAGAGGGCGTAGCCGCCTGCCTTTCCCTTTTTCGAATGCACCAGGCCTGCCTTGCGCAGCTCTGAGAAAATCTGGTCGAGGAATTTTTTGGGGATTTCATTTGCCTCCGCGACCTCGCCGACTTGAGCTACCTCCGCAGGCGGCAACCCGGCAAGATGAACCATGGCTTTCAAGCCATATTTGCCTTTGTTCGTCAGCATTCCCGCTCCAATGTTCCTATCCAGGCAAAATGGGAATGGGGTTCCCAAATACGCCGGAGACATAAAAAACATCGTCGCTGCATAAAGTCTATCATTCATATAGTGCATATCTATTTTTGGGCGTCCCCGGCGCCAAAGCGCCGCTTTCACAGCCGGCTGCGGACATGAAAACGGAGCCAGTGCAGCAAATCACTCTACGTTGCGGCGCGGGCTCCGGTCTGGAGCTTAGGGATGGTAATATCCTCATCGCCCACGCCAGGCAGCGGGCAGGCAGACTTGACCTGTGCGATGAGCAAAAAAATACATGTAAGAAAGCGCGGATGGGGCAATTACGGTGTTTCAAGCGCCGGGCAAGGCCCACCAGCCTTTTGCCCAGCGTTGAGAGCGAAGGGCTAGGCAAAACACCCGGCCCCGTGGGTGCTTTAGAACTTCAAGCGCGCACCAGTCACAACGCTGGCCTGACTATCGTTCAAGTAACCGGAAGCAAGTCCGCCATTCAGCGTGGAGTAATTCACGCCGGTATAGACGTCGAAGTGCTTGTTGAACACATAGTCCACCAGGAAGGATGCGTCGTTGGCCGTACCGGCGCTGTTGGCTTTCGTCTGGATCGTTCCAGCGGCTGGGGCGCTGACCGTCCCCGTATAGGCCCCCTGGTCTACGTGATAGTAGGCGCCAGTAAAGCTCCAGCCGGAGGGAAGCTCGTATCTAGCGCCGGTCCAGGCAAGCTGCAAAACCTTGTCGGTGGCATAGGGATTAGACGTGACGGCGGAAATGAGATAGCCGCCGATGGCCGTCGATCCTATGTAGGAGCTTGGGTTGCCGCTGGGATTTGCGAAGGAGATGTTTTCGTAGCCGCCAAAGAAGCTGAGCTTGGCCCCCTGCGCATCGTCCTTGAAACCGCCGCCGAAGTCAAAGGTGTACTTTCCCTGCACCGACCACGATTTATTGTCCGAGATCGTCGCTTTCAGGGTCGTGGCGCTCGCCGCCGGCGCCGACACAACCGAATTTTCTTTTTGATAGACCGCGTCTAGCGAGAACCCCTTATAAGCGCCGCCCACGTCAAACCCGTAGGCGGTGCCGAAGATCCCGGTATCCGCGCCACCATCGGAGTACATGGCTGCGGCATGAACCGGCCCGTATTGATAGACGTATTTCACCGAGTCATCCCAGCGGGCGGCTTCGGTGTCGCCAGACCCAACAAGGCCGGACGACCAGCCGAGCAGGCTGAACGCATAGGCTAGGCCCTGCGGATCGTAGACGGAAGCCGCGTCGAGCTGCAGCGATTGCTGACGGCCCACGGTCAGCGTCCCGTAGGTTGCGTTGCTCACGCCCGCATAGGCGGGGCCGTTAAAGGCCTGCCCGGCACGGCCCGAGTCCGTATTGAAGGTTTGCTTTGCGAGCGGCACGCCATAATTTTGCAGCAAGGACGCGGGGCCGTTGGAAAGCTCCCCGGAAAGCGGGTCGAAGGACGTCTCTAGCTTTGCGATGGCTACCCAGCCGCCGCCGATCGATTCGTCGATCTTGACGCCCAAGGCCGACCTCTCGATGGCATTCGGATCGAGCGAGGAAACCGCTTTATTGTCCATCTTCGATCCGTAGATGCTGTAGCTGACGCCCTGCGGCGCGGAGCCATTCAACGGCGCACCGTGATTTTGGTATCCATAGGCCAAGTCGACCGTGCCATAGAGCGTGACGCCCTGCCAAGCAAGAGTGTCAGGCAGCGGATCTTTCAAGCTGTCGATACTCAAATCGGCAGCATGCGCTGACGCGGCGAACCCGGTAGCCGCCAAGACGAAAGCTACAGTTTTACTCACTTTGTGCCCCTTAATGAAGCGGACCCGAAAGGCCCGCGGTCCCACAGAAATGCCCAGCCCCCGTTACGTTGACTGCTTCGATAGACATTACAAACATACTGAGCTACAAAAGGGCGTACAAGTGCAAAAGGGCAACAGTTGTCAGCCGCGGCACTCGCCAACCCCTGTTCTGGCGGCAATTTTCCGAAGCGCGTCAGTTCTTTGGCCTGCGTTCCTACTAGATGACCTTTCGTGAGTTATTCATTCTCACTATTCCGCACGAAAAGCATTCCGCGCTATCGTGGGACGCTTATCGGTGTACAGACATAACTAGATTAGGTGCCAGAAAAACCGTTGCCAGCGCCGGCATGAGTACGGGATACACGAACCGATTTGCGGCAATCGCAGCAATATTCCGTTCTTTACATAATGATGGAACGCAGTTTCATTTTTATCTTGCGCGCTGGGTTCCTGGAAAAAATTTTTTGCTCTAACTTAAGCCACAGCATCGGGTGGCACAAAAGGCGGTCCGGCGATCTCCTCGCTCACCTCGTTTCGAACTCAGGCAAGCATGGCAGGAGGCCAGCATTCCATGGCATGGGGAAACCAACCGGCGCGCGCGCTCACCGATGGCGTCGAGGCAGCTCGATTGCTGCAGCTGGAGCTGGCAAGCACCAGCGATCTCAGCCGGCGCATCGAGCTTATGGCCAGCATGATCAAAGGGCGCATCGCATTCTCGACAAGCCTCGGCATCGAGGATCAGGCCATTCTACACGCCATTGCCGAAAGCGGCGCAGCCGTCGACGTCTTCACGCTCGATACGGGGCGGCTATTCGCGGAGACCGTCGATACGATTGCCGGAAGCGAGGCGCGCTTTGGGCTCAAAATCCGCGTGCTGGCACCGGAAGCGGGCGAGGCGGAGGCGCTTGTCGCGCGCGACGGCGTGCTCGGTTTCCGCAATTCCATCGAGGCGCGCAAGGCTTGCTGCCATGTCCGCAAGGTCGTGCCGCTGAAGCGCGGGCTTGAAGGAGCTGCCGGCTGGGTGACGGGGCTCCGGCGCGGGCAATCCGGCGGGCGGGCGGACGTGCCGTTCGCGGCGTGGGACGAGGCGTTCAAGCTCGTCAAGCTCAACCCGATTGCCGACTGGCCGCTCGAAACCCTCGAAGCCTACGTTGCAGAGCATGCCATTCCCGTCAACGCGCTGCACGCGCAAGGCTTTCCCTCGATTGGCTGCGCGCCCTGCACGCGCGCCATAAAGCCCGGCGAGGACATCCGCGCCGGCCGCTGGTGGTGGGAGAGCGATTGGGGCAAGGAATGCGGCCTGCATAGCCGCCCGCGGGCCGAGGCGGCAGCGTAAAGATGCGAAGACCCCCTCTCACCCCAGTCCTCTCCCCAAGGGGAGAGGGAGTAGGCTGCAGCCTCTCATCAAGGTGAGCGGACAATTCCAGCGTCCCTCTCCCCTTGGGGAGAGGGACAGGGTGAGGGGGTCTTTTTTTTTCGCAGCCAACCTGAGGCAACCGGATTTTACATGACAGCACAGCCCTCGCATTTGGATTTCCTCGAATCCGAAGCCATTTACATCTTCAGAGAGGCGGCGGCGCAATTCCGTAAGCCCGTGCTGCTCTATTCCATTGGCAAGGATTTCCACCGTTCTTCTGCATCTGGCGCGCAAGGCGTTCTGGCCGCAGAAGCCGCCCTTCCCGTTGCTGCACATCGATACCGGCTGGAAGCCGCGCGACATGATCGCGTTCCGCGACCGCACAGTGGAAGAGCTCGGGCTGGAGCTGATCGTGCACATGAACGCGAAGGGGCAAGCGGACAACATCAACCCCGTCGATCACGCGCCCTCGCTCTACACCGATGTGATGAAGACGCAAGGCTTGAAGCAGGCGCTCGACCGCCACGGCTTCGACGGCGCCATCGGCGGTGCCAGGCGCGACGAGGAGGCGAGCCGGGCGAAGGAGCGTGTGTTCTCCTTCCGCGCGCCCGGCCATCGCTGGGACCCGCGCCAGCAGCGCCCCGAAATGTGGCGCCTCCTGAATGGCAGGCTCGGAACGGGAGAGACCGCGCGCATCTTCCCGCTCTCCAATTGGACCGAGCGCGATGTCTGGCGCTATATCCTGCGCGAGCGGCTCGGCGTCGTGCCGCTCTATTTCGCAGCGGAGCGTCCGGTGATCGAGCGCGGCGGGCAGCTTATCGTGCTGGACGATGAGCGGATGCCGCTTGCCCCCGGCGAGACCCCGACTCTGCGCCAAGTCCGTTTCCGCACACTCGGCTGCTGGCCGCTCACCGCCGCTATTCCCTCGACCGCCGCCGATATTGAAAGCGTCGTCGCCGAAACGCTTGCCGCCCGCTCCTCCGAGCGCCAAGGCCGGCTCATCGATCACGATCAGGCCGGCGCCATGGAGCGCAAGAAGCAGGAAGGTTATTTTTGATGAGCGGGCTCGCACGAACCCAAAGGGCACCGGCGCAGGGCGCTCACGGCATCGTCCACATCCTCACTTGCGGCTCGGTGGACGACGGCAAATCGACGCTGATCGGCCGGCTGCTGTGGGACGCCTCCGATCTTCCCGATGACGAGCGTGAGCGGGTGCGCGCCGCCGCGCGTGCTGGCCGGCAAGCCGGATAAGCTCGACTATAGCCTCCTGCTCGATGGCCTCGTTGCCGAGCGCGAACAGGGCATCACCATCGACATCGCCTGGCGCTACCTCGATACGGAAAAGCGCCGCGTCGTGCTGATCGACAGCCCCGGCCACGACCAATACACCCGCAACATGGCGAGCGGCGCCAGCCACGCCGATGCCGCCATCATGCTGATCGACGCGCGGCACGGCCTCAAGCGCCAGACACGGCGGCACGCGGCCATCCTGCAGTTGATGGGCGTTCCGCGCGTCGTGCTCGCCGTCAACAAGATGGACCTCGTGGACTGGAGCGAAAGCGCGCTTCCGCGAGATCGAGCACGATTTCGCCGAAGCCGTGGCGGGCCTCGGCTTTGTGGAGGCGCGCGCCATTCCGGTGTCCGCGCGCAATGGCGATAACGTCGCCACGCCCTCCGGCAACGCGCCTTGGTATGAAGGGCCAACGCTTGTCGCGCATCTCGAAAGCACCCCCAGCCGGCAAAGCCCCGATACCAACGCATTCCGCATGCCGGTTCAAACCGTATTGCGCGACGGCCAGGATTTCCGGGGCCTCGCTGGGACCGTCAGTTCCGGCAAGATTTGTGCCGGCGATGAGGTGACCGACGCTTTGACGGGCCGCACCGCCCGCGTCGCGCGGATCGCCACCATGGATGGCGACCTCGATGAAGCCGCTAAAGGCAAGGCGGTTGTCCTGGTTCTCGACACCGATCTCGATGTGGCCCGTGGCGCAGTCTTGGCAGCACCCGGAGCGCTTCCGGTCAAGGCCCGGAGCATCGAGGGGCGCATCGTCTGGGTGGCGGAGCAGTCCTTTGGCGCCGCTCACAGCCTGCTGCTCAAGACCCCGGCCGATCTCGTGCCGGTCGCCGCGATCGAAGTCACCGGCCATGTCGAGCTTGAGACCCTCTCGCTAAAGTCCGCCAGCCAATGCTCCGCCAACGACATTGCTGCCGTCTCGATCGCGCTCGGCCGGCCGGCGGCGCTCGATCCATTCGGTGAGTTGGAGGAGACGGGCGCGTTCCTGCTCGTCGACGCACTGACCGGGGCAACGCTTGCCGCTGGAATTGTGGTTTCGGCAAGCCAGGGCGGCGAAGCTCGTGCCACATCTCCCTCGCCCTTCCAGCTCACCCGCGATATGCTAGCGGCTGGGCTTTGCGCGGATCTCGGCTGCGGGCAAGCGGACGTGCGCGAATTTCAGCGGCGGGCCCGCGAGGTGTTGCGGTTGCTTTCGGCCGCCGGCGTGGCGGCTTCCTATGAGGACACCGGATCGGCCGCGGAAGACTATCGGGAGAACCGCCATGACTGAGATGGCCCTTGCATATCCGGTATGCGGCTTCATCGTGGGTGGGCTGGTCGGTTTCACCGGCATCGGCGGCGGCTCCATCATGACGCCGCTCCTGATCCTGCTGTTCGGCGTGCCCCCGCTCTCGGCCGTGGGCACCGATCTGTTGTATGCCGCCGTCACCAAGGTCACGGGCGCGCGGGTCCATGCGGGCAAGGGCAATGTCGAATGGAGGATCGTTGGCTTCCTGGCGCTTGGATCGGTGCCGGGTACGCTGGCCACGATCTTCTTGATGGCGCATCTGCCCCTTCGCACTCCAGCGCTAACCCATTTTGTCACCGTGGCGATTGGCCTGGCTCTGGTGCTCGCAGCTGCCGGGCTGCTGTTTGGGCAAGCTGCCAGCCGCCTCGCCGCCCGGTTCGCAACCAGCCGTCGCGCAGGGGCTTCGTCCGCAGGGCCAGGGTTGACCGTGCTCCTGGGCTTAGTGCTGGGCGTTCTCGTTTCGTTGACTTCCGTAGGCGCCGGCGCGATTGGCATCGTCGTCTTGCGCGTATTGTATCCGCAACTCCCCGCGGTGAGGCTTGTCGGGTCCGATATCGCGCATGCAGTGCCCTTGACCCTGCTCGCGGGCAGCGGCCATTGGCTGATGGGCGACGTGAATTGGACCCTGCTCGGATTGCTGCTGACCGGCTCCATCCCCGGTATCTGGCTGGCCAGCCTTTGGGCACACCGGGTTCCGGAAACGATCCTGCGGCGGGGGCTTGGGGTGGTTCTACTGACCGTGGCTGGCCCGATCATCGCGTCCTGACCGGCGCCCCGGCGCAGGCAGGCGATAGGTAATACGGGCAAAAGTCCGGGCAGGTGAGTAGTTCACCGCGTTAAGCCAAGCTGTATGCCGCCGGCCCCGCGGGAGAGGGGACCCATCTTAGAGCTTGTTCCAACGGGATAAATGGATTCCCGCCTTCGCTGGAATGACGCTCGTGCATCGGCGCACCGGCAATTGCCTGCCCGGACTTTTGCCCCGCTTACGGCGATAGCTTCTAAGCTCTTGAAAGCTCCGCGCACCCCTCACGTAGGAAGCGCTGCTCCGCCCCATGTTAGATGGACGGCCGAATGTCTAGAGCACACTCAAGCCGCCTAGACAGCCTGTTTTGCCGCGATTTTCGAACGTATGCGCACGTTGACGGAGGTATTATTGGTGGAGCCAATGAGAACCGCATCAATATCTTAATGCATTGATAATACGCGATAAAGTTTTAGCAGCTCTCTGCGGATACCGTCAAAAACGCCGTCAAAATTCTGAGAAGGAGCGATATCCACAGCTTTTTGCTGGCCTCGCGCGGGACCGCCTGAAGCGAAGTGAGATACGCGTATATCTGTATGATTGTATACAGGTGTAATTGTTTAACTGCTTATGCGTCTAACTGTCTATTTGTTTAAGTGTTTGGTGGCTCCCTTTTTGACGAGCCAATCATGCAAGGCTTCTTCGAGAATTTGCTGCACGGTGAGCCCCTCCTCTGCCCCGGCGATGCGAAGCGCGCGGTGCATAGGCTCCGGGAAATGTCCGGCAACGATCTTGGTATTTTGGCGGGTGGATGCCCTAGGGCTGGCTGTGACCTTGCTGGTAACCTCCGGCTTGGGCTCCGCCTTGATCGGCGCGGCATTAGCAGCGGCGGGCAGTTTCATCGCTGCTGTCATGCGAGCGAAGGCGTTCGGGGTATTGGAGTGGGTTTTACGGCTCATGACGCCTGTCTCCGGGACCGAGGCTTGGTGATCCCCAAGTGTTTAATTGTATAATCGTATAACTGTGTAATTTCGGCGGCGGCTTTGCCGCTGGGGTCAATCTCTACGGCAGCCTGGCCTGTGGTTTGTGCGCGCGGATAGGCGACATAGTGATGAATCAAGACCGGGCAAACCTCGTGGTCCCACTCGGCAAGCGCTTTCTTCACGTAAGCGTATTCCTCCCCTTCCTGGGGTGGGCACATGCTGAAGACAACTGCGAAGGGCTTATTGCGGGATGTGCATTGGCTGATGGAGTTGAACATGGCGGCGATGTCAAAAGCCGCCAGCTTGGTTGGGATCAGCACAAAATCGGCTAGGGCGATGGCTTGGCTGGAAACGTCCTTCGCATGTGGCGGGGTGTCGATGATGGCGAGATCGCAGCCTGCTTGCTCAAGCGCCTTGAGGCTGTGTTCGAGCCGAACCGGAAAGACGGGCTGGATAGGTATATCGGCTTTGGCGCGCGTATCGCTCCAGAAACAGCAGGAGGCTTGCGGATCGGTGTCAGCAATGGCAGCGGTATGGCCAGCTGCTTGCGCAGCGACAGCAAGATTGACGGCTATGGTGGTTTTGCCGACGCCGCCTTTTTGACAAACAATGGCAAGAGTTTTCATGGATACGAAAGGCGCAGGAAAGAATGATTTTAGCTTAAGCTCCTTACTTATCCTGTCAATACAGTTATACAAGTAGCATTGTCTGGCTGTTCAAACGCATATCTGTATATTTGTATAGGTGTATATCCATATACACTTGGTGTGCTTTTGCATACCCAATTGGTTAGCGGCCAAAATCACGCCCGCGATCTTGCTGTCGTACTTGCGCCCGCTCGTATTCGAGAACAATTTTCCTGAGATATGGGTCGCCTTCGATACAGAGTTTCTCTATATCTTCCGGACACAGGCTTTGAATGTCTGAACCACGGATCGGTTCACCTCTTGCCAGCGTCCTACTTATCTTGCGCAGTGCATCATTACGCCGACGGTATATTCTGTTAACCCAAATAGATTGCTCTGAACGTACTAGCCCGTCCGGCATTCTAGGAACAGTGACCTGCCGCGCGTAATCCCTCAACGAATGGAGCAGGTGCCGGTGACGAAATATTTGGTCCAGATATCCCGCCGGATAGGTTTCAGCCATCCGCTTACGTTCTTCGGCTCTTTCTTCCTTCAGGATTCTTTCTCTTTCCTCATCGGAAAGAGAGGCCAGGAAATGCAGCCAGTTTTCATAAGGACTTTCCCTGAACCCGAATGCGCCAAAACCAACATTGGCGGCGGTTTCAGCTTTTACGTCTTCCTCATCCACCTGCGGAATATCGCTGACAAGGATAGAAGCAGTGCCATTTTTCACAGTCATGCAATAACCAAAAGAAAATTGTTGTGTGCAATATACCGAACGAATTTAGTTTCATAAAAATTATTAGAAACAATCTCGAATCCTCTAACCATCTTTAATAAAAATCTGGAGAGTTAATATAGTTAAATAGAGTTAGATAAGTTAAGGGGTGTGGATAAGGCTAGATCGCAGCCCATTTCAAATAGATAGGGAAATGGCCGGTTCCTAAAGGTGCGAAGTTGGGTTCCCAAAGGTGCGAAGTCCGGTTCCCAAACGTGCGAAGATTGGTTCCCAAAGGTGCGAATCCGGAATGCACCTGGCTGGCGCGCTTTTTGGGGCAGGGGGACCGGTTCCTGATAGTGCGAATTCTGGTTCCTGAAAGTGCGAATCAGGTTTCTAATGGCAAGTATCGATATTGGTAGTTTTGCGTATGTCTCAGTTGCTTCTCCCTGAACGCCACCCAGTCCGCGATTTTTTCGTGCTCGACGCGCTCGATGTGGCCCCGCGCTCCGACATGGCGTCGATGGAGCACCCGATTTTTTCGCTCTCGACCAAGCCGGAGACACGGTCCCTCAAATACAGGCACGGCGACAATTCGCTCGAAATCATCCCAAGCACCCTGGGCCTGCCGACGGTGTTCGACAAGGATGTGCTCATCTATTGCATTTCCAAGCTGGTCGCCATGCAAGACGATGGCCGTGACATTGGCCCCTGCATCAGGCTGACGACGCATGATCTTCTCGTGCAGACGAACCGTCCCACAAACGATCTCGGCTACGAACGGCTGGCACCGGCACTTGATCGCCTGAAAGGGGTTACGATCAAAACGAACATCAAGACGGGTGATGGAGTCACCACGCGCGGCTTCGGTCTCATCAACGAATATGAATATAACCGGAAAGGAAGCATGTTCGCCGACCGGTTGCGCTTTCTTGAAATTGAACTGTCGCCCTGGCTGTTCCGGGCTATCGAGGCCTGCGACGTGTTGCCCATCAGCCGGAGCTATTTCCGCTTGCGGCGTCCGCTTGATCGCCGGATTTACGAACTGGCGCGCAAACATTGCGGCCAGCAACACCACTGGCGCGTTTCGCTTGAGGTGCTTCAGAAAAAATCGGGCTCGAATTCACCTGCCAAGAAGTTTGCGTTCTATGTCAGGCATTTGATCGCAAGCAACCATCTTCCCGATTACACGATGACGCTTGAAGGAGAACAGGCGGTGTTCTGGCGGCGCACGGAGGTCGCTAGCAACGGCACAAAATTGGCCGCTCATGCGCTTTCCGCCAAGGCGGCAGCTGATACGAAGGCCGCCGCCGAAATGCGTGTAGCCCCAATTTCTGAGCCGGAACGGCGCATCCTGGTGTCGGCGCAGGCAATTGAGCGGCTTTACGAATTCGCGCCTGGCTGGGACAAGTATATGCTTGAACAACTTTACCGTGAATGGGCGGCGGGTAAGGACCGGGCGCATAACGAGGACGCCCGCTTTTTGGGCTGGGTTAAAAGCTACACCAAGGGCAAACCAACCCCTTAAGGCCGAAGTGATCGAAGCGGGCGCAGGCTTTGTGTCTAGCTTGGCAGCGGGGTAGGGCGGAGCTTTCCGGTTCTGGGATATGGGGCTTCCCTGAGTTCGTCGCCGTCGCTGGCCTTCACACTGGCTAGGCGTGGTCGTGTCCACGATTTCAAACTGCTCCGAGATGGCCGGAAAGTAATTATACACTTTAAAACGCGGCGCAGAGGCACTAAACTGCGTAGATATTTTATGCATTTTCGTGAGGCCAGCCGTGACCATGCAGACCGAAGACGACACCATTGCGCAGCTCGTGCGCGAAGTGCGCGCGTTGCGCGCCGAAGTCACGCTCGTGAAACATGTCGTCACCGCGACCCGCGAAGACCTCGATAAACAGACGGCCGAAGTGCGTGCGTTGCGTGCCGAAGTCGCGCTCGTGAAACGAGTTGTCATCACGGTTCGCGAAGACCTCGATAACGAACGCCGACGCCTCGATAAAGAAATCGGATATATAGGCCAAATAGTGCGCGCGCTGCGCGCCGAAGACTCGCTCGTGAACCGCGTCGTTACCTCGACCCGCGAGGACCTCGATAACGAGTGCCAACGCCTCGACAAAACAATTGAATATATAAACCAAACAGATGCATGGCAGTGGGAGACAATTGGTGCAAACGCCCGTTTAAGTGAACTTATGCGCATCGAACTCAACGGGCTCTTGGATCACACCTTTTCTGACTACCACAAAACCATGCTCGTCATTCATGACATCATCGGTAAATCCGAATTCGAAAAAGGCTATTACCTTCCCGAAGAAAGACGGGTGCGTGAAACGTCCTTTTTCCCAAAAAAGTCGTAATTTGCCCATGCGCTCAATTCTGTTCCGGCAAGGGTAGGGTATCGGGGGCCGCGTTAGATACTGTAATCGGGTTCGGATCGCGAGCAGTGAAGCACGGTTACGACCAAACTATGCTAAAGTATTCCTGAAATCAATCTCCAACAAAAAGGAGTGCCTGAACATGCCATACTTTGCTGGTCTTGACGTATCTCTCGAAAATACATCGATCTGTATCGTGGATGCAGACGGGACTATTTGCCGGGAAGGGAAAACTCAAACCAATCCGGAAGAGATCGGGCGGTATATTGCTTCGTGCAATTTGCCTATGAGCCGCATTGGGCTTGAAGCCGGAAACTTGTCGATCTGGCTCTATCACGAGCTGACAGCCGCCGGGCTGCCGCTGGTTTGTATGGAGACCCGGCACGCGAAAGCGGCGTTGGCGGCGCAGAATATGAAGACCGACCGGAATGACGCGCGCGGCCTAGCGCAGATCGTTCGCACCGGCTGGTATAAGGTGGTGCATGTCAAAAGTCACGGCAGCCAGAAGCTTCGCGTGCTTCTCAATAATCGGCGCTGCCTGCTCGACAAGCGGCTGGACATCGAGGGTCAAATCCGTGGAACGCTGAAGGTTTTTGGGCTCAAGACCGGCAAGGTAACGCCATCCACGTATGAGGCGCGCATCCGCGAGCTGATCGGCGGGGATGTCGAGCTTCAGGACTATATCGTTCCTTTGCTCGAGGCGCGAAGGCATCTGCGGGAGCAATGTGCGAAGCTCGAAAAAATGGTGTTGGATGTCGTGAAAAAGGATGAGCTGTGCCATCGCTTCATGGGCATTCCGGGTGTTGGCGCGTTGACGGCGCTGGTGTTCAAGACGGCGATCGACAACCCCGAGCGCTTCCAGAAGTCGCGAAACGTCGGAGCTGCGCTTGGACTGACTCCGCGCAAGTACGCCTCGGGTGAAATGAACTATGACGGGCATATCACGAAGTGCGGTGACATGATGGCCCGCAATCATCTGTTCGAAGCGGCGGTCGTGTTGCTGTGTCGCACCAAGACATGGTGCGCGCTGAAGGCGTGGGGGGTGCGGCTTGCGCGGCGCAGTTCGTATAAGAACGCCTGCATCGCGGTGGCGCGCCGGCTCGCAGTCATCATGCACCGGATGTGGCTTGACGGAACCGAGTTCCGGTGGGGCCAGGCGCAGGAGGTTGCCGCGTAAGCCGATCACGAGTTAAGAAGCTTCGCCGCCGCAATCCGGCAAGCGGAGATGTCCGGCAGGACGGGGAATGAGGTAAGGGCGGTCGATCCTTTGGTTGGCGCAGGAGTCATCTTGCAACCACGTGCGTTAGATAGCCCTACCTCGTTTTCTCAAGGAAAGTAACTTGTGGCGGCAGCGGTGCGTCCCAGCCGACCACGTAGAGAAGCGTGTAACCTGCTGACATTGCCGTCGTGCCCGCTCGGAAACAGGCGCTGGCTTTTTTATAGGCCGGAGACCTCGCCGCACGCTCCCGCGGCAACGATCAAAACCCGAAGGGCCAAGACGCCGACCCCGGCGGCTTGGCTGCGCGGCCCGTTCGCCGCGCAGGAGAGCGTGACCATCGCCCTGGCGAGGGGGCCGCCCAAATCCCAAGACGCAAGCATCGACACCATCACCCTACCGGACACAGCATTCTTTGCGTATTGCATGATGAAAAATAAGCGTTGACACGAACCCGATTAGAGAAGGGATCGTCACCGGAACGGCGGAGACGCGGGCGAAGCCGAGCGGCTCCGTCCTGCGTAGCCCTGGCGGAGCAGGATAGAGCCCGGCCCCGCTTGCGGGGCAACGCCCATCACTTTCAGCACAGAGAGGATTAGACTTGAGCAGCGCGCTTCATTACCTTGGTTGGGCTTGCATTTGCGCCGTTCCGCCAGCGCGATATTGAAAGCTATCGCTGAAAGGGCTGTCGGCGATGAGCGCCTTCACTTCGGGGACCAAGCTATTAAAGAACTGTTGTTGCGCCGGTGTCATCGGTCGGACGGCGACTACTCTGTTATGCGCGTCCCTTACGACTCTGCCTTGCCACATATCGAGGTATTGTGCATACTGGATTTTCCAGCCCTGTGCTTGGTCATAGTTATCCCGTTCCGCATCTTGCCAGAATTGGGCGTGACGAGGCTCACATTCCGCTATCAGAGCTTTGATGGCACGGTCCTGGCGTGCGACAGGATTGAGGTTTCTGTCCAAGAATTCGAAACCGGCCGAAATGAATTCTACTACGCTAGTCATGTTAAATTCCTTCAAATATTAAGTCGCGTATTTGTATAATTAATTAGATTTAAGATCAAGATTTTCGATTTAGTTTCAAATGTTTCTTATGCTTTTGGAAGCAGCGCATGGGCCTAAAAGGGTTTCCTCGGCGCAGTAAACGGCAACCGCCAAAACGGTCTTCTCGGCTTCGCCTGCATCGTCACCCGAAATTCATCCGCCGCCGCGATTGCCAATCGCTCCAGCTCCCGAAACCCGCCCGCGCCTTGTCCTCGGCGTTGGACGGGGTTGGGTCAGACACACGCCGCCGGGGGCGGGCTGCTTCGCGGAGCCAGGATTTCGCGGGGGTATGCCCCATAGCGCCAGCGGCCCCCGCGAAATCCTGGTTTCGAGGAGCAGCCTTTCAGGGGTGCTGCTTCGTGGTGAAGGCTTGGAGCAGGTTTTTTCTTGTTCGAACAAAGTTTATGCGCATGGCCGAGCCCGGCAATAAGGATTGGCTTTTGGAAAGCGGTGTCGCTTGAGCCGCGGCTTGGGGGCGGTGACGGATGTCACGACTCATGCTACTGTGGGCGAAGCCTCGGGGTTTGCAGGCAAACCCCATTAGTGCGCCTAAACAGATCCAGCCCCTTGGGAACGGCCTATCTGGCCTTTCAAGCGCGCCGCTCGATTCATCGTTGGGGATGATCGCAGCGCGGTCGTCGTCGCTAACCGCAAAGATCCCGTACGTGTTGACCGGCTGGAGTTGGGGCGGGGAAACGGCGTTTGCGATCAAGAATTGGGCTTGGCAAGGACGCGCAAGGTTGCGGCTGTTACGATTAAGCCGCTGCGTTCGAGCGCTGTAAAGTATTGCTCTTGGGTGAGGGGCGGATTGATGAGATCGGCCCGGTCGGCTTCGAGGGCGGCGAGAACAAGGCCGGGATCTTGTTCAAGCAGGCGAAGTAGGAACCGGTCGGGGCTGATGGCTTCAATGTTATGGGCCGCAAGGGCTGCGGCCGGAAAATCCCGCTCGTTTGACGTCACAATCAGGGAAGCGCCGCCGTGAATGGCAGCAGCCAGCACGTGACGGTCGTCCGGGTCGGGCAGGCGAAGGGTCTCAATCAATGGCTCGTAGCCGGTGACCGTGGCGTCCTCCACATAGGTTTCCATAATGCTGCGCAAGCGGACAATGCGGTCATGCGGAATATCGGGATGCTGGCGTTTAAGGGCCTGCATCCACTCCTGGTGCACTTGTTCCGACCAGAGGATACGAAAGGCTTTGACGCGACCGAGTTCCAGCAAGACGCCGCGCAAGGTCGCCGGATAAAGCACATTGGCGTCGAGAAACGCGGTAATCATTACCGCAAACCGAGTTCCTGATCGAGCGCCGCAAGCTCGCGCAGAGCTTCACGGCGCTTGGTCTCGATGTCGCGCTTGTAGGCGAGCACGTCTTTGAGCAGCAACCGGCGCTGTTTGCCGACGGCGCGGGCAGGGAGCAGGCCCTTATCAGCGAGGCCAACCACATAGGGGCGGGACACATGGAGAAGTTCAGCTGCTTGCTGGGTGGTGATCTCGGGCTCGTCGGCGACGAGCGCGACGGCTTTGCCTTCGCCCATTTGCTTGAGCAAAAGATGGATGAGCGCAACCGCCGTAGGGGGCATATCGACGGTGGTTGATTCCTGTCCCTCATGGGTGAGCTGCATGCGCATACCGGCCTCGCCTTGCGCCTCGCTGGCTTCAATGGCGCGCGCGGCTTCGTGCGCAAGCAAGGCCTCGTGCTCGGGTGCGATGGTAAGATCGATGTTGGTTCTAGGCATGTTAGGAAACTCCTTCACAGCCACATATAGCACAAAAACGAAATCTGCGAAACAAAAGAAATTTGCGAAACCATACAATTATACAAATATACAGAAGCGGTCGCGTCAAGAACGAGGAAATTCAGTGCCTTACCGGTAAATCGCCCAGCCAACCGGTTTCTTCGAGGGCTTGGCCGCGTCCGTTATACTCGCCCATGAGGTGCCCGGCTTGGTCATAGACGTACAGCACCGCGCCCTGGGTGATGCGGAACAGGTCATCGAGGCCGTTGATCCCGTACCCGAACGCCGCGCCACGGCCTTTATGTTCGTCGGCCATGCGGCCACGGGCGTCGTAATCCCACTGATGCTGGCCGACCGACAACAGATCGCCCATGGCGTCGTAGCCGTAGGCAATCGCATGCTCCTGATCCAGTTTGGTCGTGCTGCCCCTACTTGCGCCGAAAGAGCTTCTTGAACATCAAGTAGAAGTGGATTGCCATTCCAGAGAATACTGCTGATGCGCCCACACCAAAAAGCCCTACGCCTAATAGCTCAATCGAGCGAGCATTGTTAAATACCTTTACACTTAGAAAAGCGACGGCAGCGCCTATCCCGGCGACCAAAAATCCGACCGTACCGATTTTAAGGCCGGTCAGCATGGACTGATCTAGGTGTTTTGTAACCTCATTCAGCATCACTTTGACCCAAATAGGTTAGGCATCTTTATGCAGCTCGTTTGTTGCGTACAACCGATAAAACCGCCCGAACCACCACCACCATATCCAAATATACCTCTTCCAAATGACGTGCTTTGGTCGCTTGGTGGAACTGGCGTTTGCGATCCACCTTCCGGAACCAAACCACCACCGGAAACAGCTGTGCTAAGGGTACCCCCTCCATAAACACCCGCTCCACCTTCGACAAATACTCCTCCCGAATGGGATTCTCCAGTACATAAACCTCCACTTCCAACGCTCCCTGTGAGGCCCGTACCTCCAGACACGCCTAAACCGAATGTATTACAGACCTCTCCGACGACACAGAGATTGCCAGAAGAATCAAAACCAAAGCTAAAGGAAGAACCTTTACCAACCAGAATTAGATGAAATGAGCCGCCTCCGCCGACGAGAATGTACCATAGACCGCTCTGGTCACTCGCCCATAGTGGATTATTGCCGACATACCCATACGTATTCATGCCGCCATTCAGTCCAATCGGATCGCTTTCCACGTACCTCCCGATAACCGGGTTATAGTCTCGTGCCATATTGTAGTTCAGGCCGGATTCCGCGTCGGCGATTTGGCCGGGGAAGCGGAGGTCGTAGGTAAAGCCGGAAGACAGGAACACCGGTATTCCGCCCGAGCCGTTGGTCCGGAAGGTGACTGGATCGACGGGATTGTTCTCGCCAAATGGCTGGTGATACCAGGCCCAGACCGGACGTTGTCTTGCGTCGGTGATGATATGCGGCGCACCCAACTGATCCGGCGCGATGTAATGCGTGTCGTTACGGAAGCCTTCGCTGCTCATGACGGCAACCGGCAAATCGCCGAGCCAGACGGTTTCTTCGAGGGCCTGACCACGGCTGTTGTACTCGCCCATGAGGTGCCCGGCTTGGTCATAGACGTACAGCACCGCGCCCTGGGTGATGCGGAATAGGTCATCAAGGTCGTGATCGGGTTCCTTGTTCGCGTCGTGGTCGAAGTCCAGAAATTCCTGCTTGCTCACACGCTGGCCGAGGCCGTTGATCCCGTACCCGAACGCCGCGCCACGGCCTTTATGTTCGTCGGCCATGCGGCCACGGGCGTCGTAATCCCACTGATGCTGGCCGTCCGACAACAGATCGCCTATGCCGTCGTAGCTGTAGGTCTTGTTGCCGACCGTCGTTAGGCGGTTGCTGGTTTTGGCGTAGCCGTAGGCAATAGCATGCTCCTGATCCACCTTGGTCGTGCTGCCCTTGACGAAAGGCAGCAGCGCCGTCCGGTTGCCGTCGGTGTCGTAGGTGTAGGCGGTGCTTTGGAGGTCCTTGCCGGTGCCGACCGTGATGCCAGTCAGGCGGTCGAGAGCGTCATAGCCGAAAGCCTGCGGCTTCTGCCCGGTTTCGGTCTGGCCGGTGATATGTCCGGCGACGTCATAGACGTACTGCACCCTAGGTGATCTAGCTCAATGTATCGATTGTGTGGTTGATGGCAAATGTAGCCTTCGCCATTGTTCAACAAGATTCTCCGCCTCTAGAATACGAGCGTTGTTCGTGACCAATTTGGCAAATGCATAGTATAGTTTTGGCATTAAGTGGGAGCTTTGCTCTGCACCTAGTTTCATCCATTTAAGAGCGAATACTCTATCTCTTTTTAAAACACCAAAACCCAAAAACAGCATGAGGCCAAGATAATTTTGGGCTTGCGGAAAACCGTTGTCCGCAGCCTTTTCGATCCATTTTACCGATTCCTCTATGCCAATTTTATTGTAGCAGTTGAAGCCAAGACAATATTGTGCAGCGGCGTTTCCTTTTTCAGCCGCCAAGCGCCATAGTCGCTCAGCTTTGTCTAAGTCTTTTGGCACATTCTTGCCGTGGTAATAGTGCCCTGCGGCGACGCACTGGGCAATGGTTTCGCCAGCTTCCGCTGCTGTAAGGATTGCTTTAATGCCTTTAGTATCCATCTTGGGTTCCCAAGCTAAGAGCCATTGTCATTGAAACACAGATTCGGAGTTAGCTTACATACATCAACTGGCATGATGAAACCGGGATTAATAGGAATAAAAGGAATAGATCTTGATGGTCCGGTTGATGGAACGTCAGTGGTTCCTGTGCTTGGTGTTGGTGCCTTATTTGATGGCGCACAATTCTTAAGCTCTTCCAGCACTTCCGGCGCCTCTGGTTTTTCTGGAGCAGGTTGATGAATCTCAGGTTGTTGAGATGGCAGATGTGGTTGGTAAAACTCTGGGTTCGTTATGTCACCAAAGCATAGATTCTCATACAAACATAAGAACCTAAGAACTCTATACGATGTCTGTTTAATATCTTGACCATAAGGATCAGTGCCAATCAGCGGATTCCCGCCGACATAGGCATAAGTATTCACCCCGCCCCTCAACCCAATCGGGTCGCTCTCGACGTATCTGCCGATAGCAGGATTATAGTCGCGCGCCATGTTGTAGTTCAGGCCGCTTTCGGCATCGGCGACTTGGCCGGGGAAGCGGAGGTCATAGGTAAACCCGGTTGGTAAGAAGACCGGAATACCCGTCGTCCCATTCACCCGAAAAGCAATTGGGTCCACAGGTTGCGTATCGCCGAACGGCTTGTGATACCAAGCCCAGACCGGGCGTTGTCTTGCGTCGGTGATAATATGCGGCGCACCCAATTGATCGGGTGCGATGTAATGCGTGTCGTTCCGGAAGCCTTCGCTGCTCATGACGGCAACCGGCAAGTCGCCCAGCCACACGGTTTCTTCGAGGGCTTGCCCACGGCTGTTGTACTCGCCCATAAGGTGCCCGGCTTGGTCATAGACGTACAGCACCGCGCCCTGGGTGATGCGGAATAGGTCATCAAGGTCGTGATCGGGTTCCTTGTTCGCGTCGTGGTCGAAGTCCAGAAATTCCTGCTTGCTTACGCGCTGGCCGAGGCCGTTGATCCCGTACCCGAACGCCCCGCCACGGCCTTTATGCTCGTCGGCCATGCGACCTCGGGCGTCGTAATCCCACTGATGCTCGCCGTCCGACAACAGACCGCCCGTGATGTCATAGCTGTAGGTCTTGTTGCCGACCGCCGTCAGGCGGTTGCTGGTCTTGGCGTAGCCGTAGGCAATTGCATGCTCCTGATCCACTTTGGTCGTGCTGCCCTTGACGAAGGGCAACAGCGCCGTGCGGTTGCCGTCGGCGTCGTAGGTGTAGGCGGTGCTTTGAAGGTCTTTGCCGGTGCCGACCGTGATGCCGGTCAGCCGGTCAAGCACGTCATAGCCGAAAGCTTGCGGCTTCTGCCCGGTTTCGGTCTGGCCGGTGATATGTCCGGCTGCGTCATAGGTGAGGCCTAGGTTTTCCGTGCCGTTGACGATTGCTGTGATACGCCCGTTCTGGTCGATGGCGCGGCTGTAGCTCAGGCCGTTGCCTTGCTGCCAGAAGGTTGCCGCACCAAAGGGCTGATAGGTAACGCCCGAGATCAGGTTCTGATTAGCGGCCTTGAGGCTCTTGACCTGTCCGGCGGCGTCATAGGCCACGGTGATGGCCTTGCCGGATGGGTAGGTGATCGTGCTCACCCGGCCTCCGGCGTCGTAGGTATAGCGGGTGACCAGATTGACGTTGTTTATGTGCTGTGTCTTCTGCGTCAGCCGTCCATGCTGATCATAGATAAAGGCGGTCTGGCCTGACGGGTCGGTCATCGAAGTCAGGTGGCCGATGCCGTTGGTGCCCTGGTCGTATTGCCAATTGATCTGCTTGCCGTCGGAGTATTTGGCTCCGATGCGGCGGTTGTGGGCGTCGTAGGCAAAGGTCGCCTTCTGCCCCCGGGCGTCTGTCTGGGTCAGGACATTGCCAGCCGCGTCGTAGGTCTTGGCGGTCGCGCCGGTGTCGGGGCTGGTGATGTTTGTGGCGTTGCCGAGGCCGTCATAGGCGTAAGACGTTTGCAAGCCACGCGGATCGGCTACGCCTGTCACCCGGTCCATGATGTCATAGGCGGTTAAAGTCTGGCCGTTGGCGGCGTCCACCAACTGTATGGGCCGGTTCAGCGCGTCATAGGCGGTGCGCGTCAGGCGGCCCAGCGGGTCTTTCACCGCCGTCAGATTGCCCTGATAGTCATAGGCGTATTGAGTGATGTTGTTTTGCGCATCGGCTTCCGCCGCTAGACGGTTGACGTAATCATAGGCATAGGTACGGACAAAGGCTTGGTTGTTGTTCGGATCGAGCAGCTGCACTGCCGTGCGGTTGTCGTTACCGTCGAGCCTCAGGCTTAGCCGGTTGCCAAGGGCATCGAACATATCCGTCAGCCGGTGCGCGGCGTCGTAGACAAAGGTGATGTAAGAGGCATCGGGTTTGGTCAGCTTGATCCGGTTACCAGCCGCATCGTAGGCGTATGTGGTGGTCTCCGAGCCCTCGGTCCGCGTCAGCAGACGCCCGCGCTGGTCATAGGAGAAGGTGATGGCGAGGCCGTTGGGGTCTATCACCTTCAAAAGGCGGCCCGCCCCGTCATAGCTGGTAAAGCTGGTGACGTGGCCAAGCGCGTCGGTGGCCGAGGCCAGATTGCCCACCTTGTCATAGGCATAGGTGGTCAGGTCGTTGATGTCGGTGCGCGGCCCCTTGGCGGTCAACACCTGGCCCATGGCGTTGTATGTCCAAGTCCATGTGCGGGTTAAGTTATTCGCCGTGATGGTTTTGTTCAGCAAATCGCCTTTGGCGTTATAGTTGAACGTCGTGACGCTACCGTCCGGTGCGGTGATCTCAACCGGCAGATGGAAGGTCGAAAGCCACTGGGTGTATGTGGTTCGTTGCAGTTTGGTGCCTTCCGCCTCGGTGCGGCTGAGTTCTAAGCCACGCGCGTCACGGGTATAGGCTGTGACGTTGCCGTCGAAGTCGGTTTTGCTGGCGACAAAGCCATTGTTGTCATAGGTAAAGGCCTGTCCGCCCAGTGACGGCACCGGTGCGCCGGACAGGGTCGTCGGTTTGACCACGCCGAACTGCGTCGTAAAGCTGTAACCATGCACATTGCCGTTGGCGTCGGTGACGGTCGTGCTGCCGTCGCTGTTGTAAGTGACCGTGGTCAGCTTGGCTCCACCCGCATGCTGGGTCGAGACGGCACGGCCCTGCGTATCGTAGGCGTAGGTGGAGAAACGGTTGCCGTTCTCGTCCACGATGCCGGTCAGGGCGTTCGGGAACGCCGCGTTCTCATAAACATACTGTTTCTGCGTCTTGTCGGGATAGGTGACAGAACTCAGATTGTTATGCGCGTCGTAGGCGTAGACATAAATCCCGCCGTCTGGGGCGGTCATCTGGTTGACATAGCCCGCACTGCTATAGGCGAAGCTCATCACATGGCCGAACGGCCCGGTGACGGTGCTGAGGTGATTGTTGGCGTCATAAGCCAAGGACGTGGTCAGTCCGGCGCGGGTGACAATCGAGACTAGCTTGCCGGTCGTGTCATAGAATTCGGTCGTATCGTCCGGCAACAGCAACCGCCAGCCGGTTTGCTGGTTCTGCCCGTTCACCGTTGCCGCCAGCACGCTTGTCACGTCCGGGTCGGCGGTGTAAGCGCCGGATGACGTTTGGGTGAAGGTATCGGTGCGTCCATCAGCGCGGGTAACAGTGACCTTGCCGCTACTTGATGTCAGGCCTCTGTTCCAAGTGCTGTGCCACTTGCTACCAAAACTCGAGCCCCCAGTGTCCTGACTGTTGTAGTAGCGGATCAGGTTCAGCCCAATGTGCGGATCGGCAGTGAAGTCCGTCTCGACCTGATACTTATTGCCCGTCGCCGAGTTAATCGGATTACCGTCGCAGGCTTGCGGGCAGTCCGTCTGGCTGCCGTTGTTTTTGGGGGAAACGGAGTTGGTATCAACAGTTTGGAGAGTCCATCTCCCTTGTCTAGGATAGTACGCAAATCCAAACCAGGTAGTGCCGCCGATATCAAAAAAGGCTTGTTCCGAATACGTGGGGTCCAGGCTTGCGCTATAGCTAAAATCGTATGCGTCATCGCTGGCATAGAAGTAAATGTAGCTGAAATCACCATTGCTAAAGAATCCATTGAAATAAATTTGCGACATATTGAGGGGGCCGACTCCAGAGAAGTTCCCGGTCGCGGATTTCAAGGAAATAGGCCATGACGCGCCTGTAGATGAATTGGAAACGTATCCAACACTGTAGTTACTGCTTGCTGAATAACTAATGTATATATGATTGTTGGCATTCCTTTGAACGGGGGCGTCCCCAGAAAAATAAAGGGTTGCCGTCATGTTGCCGGACGAAAGACACGGCGGCTCAATCGGGACACGCAAATTTGCGGTTAAGTATGCCTCACATGCGTTGTAGTCAACCGGATCGCCGACATATTGAAGAATGAAATCCGCCTTCGCGTCGTTTATGGAAAACGAATTGAGCGCAATGATAGTCAGCAAAAACCATATCTGACGTGAAAAAATACACCGGCCTATCATGCGCCGCTCCATGAAATATAGTTCAAAAATGAATTCAAAAAATTCCAATCAGACTACATCAAAGCGGTTAACTTAAGGTTATCTCGGTATAGGTAACCTCTGTTTACCATGTTTCCTATTCATGGTTTTAGGGTTTGAGTTGCAGGGGAGCGAAGAATCGGGTTCAGGCATCGTCCGGCGACAACAAGGGGTCATCTGTTCCAACTCGAATGCTAAGCGGCGTATTGCGCCGATGACGAATTCAATGAGTGTCAACAACGCCCGTTTTTGGAACATGGTGCCGTTGAGGAAGCCGGTTTCTGGAAGATGGGGCGTTTGGCGTCGCAAAAGCCGTCGCGAAACCATAGTCTTAGATCGACGGTCGGCAGGCCTGTCGGGGGAATTAATTACAAATAAACTTAGTGTAACATAAAGGACGTTATGTTACACTAACAGTATGAGCCAAGAGGTCATTATAGCGGACGCCAAACTGGCCGCCGCCGTTTCCGGTGTCGGCATGCTGGTGCCGCGCTTGATCGCCGCCGTCGGCGAGACGGCTGCGCGGCGTTTTCTGGAATTCTTCGCCGCCACAATCCGTAACAAGAACACCCGCATGGCCTATATGCGCGCGGTTGGTCAGTTCTTCGCCTGGTGCGACCGGCACAAGATCGGCGAACTGGCCGACATTGAGCCGCTGCATATCGCCGCCTATATCGAAGGTCTGCAAGCCTCTGCCGCCAAACCGACGGTCAAGCAGCACCTGGCCGCAATCCGCATGCTGTTCGACTGGCTGGTGACCGGCCATGTCGTCGCCGTCAATCCAGCAACCTCGGTGCATGGCCCCAAGCATGTCGTCAAGCGCGGTAAGACAACCGTGCTAACCGGCGAACAAGCGCGCGAACTTCTCGACAGCATCGACACGACCACCCTGGTTGGCCTGCGTGACCGGGCATTGATCTCGGTGATGACGTTTGCCTTCGCCCGTATTGGCGCCGTCGTTGCCATGCGTATTGAAGATTACTATCCGCAAGGCAAACGCTGGTGGGTGCGCCTGCACGAGAAAGGCGGCAAGCGCCATGAAATGCCGGCGCACCATACTCTTGAAGCCTACCTTGACGCCTACATCGATGCCGCCGGTATTCGGGACTTGGGCAAGTCCCCCCTCTTCCGCTCCGCCGCTGGCCGCACCGGCGCGCTAACGGACAAACTGATAAACCGTGTTGACGCCTATCGGATGATCCAGCGCCGTGCCGCTGATCTAGGCATGAAAATCAAAGTCGGTTGCCACACGTTCCGCGCGACGGGTATAACCGCCTACATGGAAGCTGGCGGCACGTTAGAGAATGCGCAAGCTATGGCGGCACACGAAAGCCCGCGCACGACCAAGCTCTATGATCGCACTGGCGATAAGATTACACTCGACGAAGTGGAGCGGATTACGATTTGAAAGAGTTCTAAATAAAATATGACCACACACAATACGTCAGTTTTGCATTTTGAAGTATTCCCAGGCTTCTTTCCAAAGTAGCGCTGCCGTGGTTCGGCTGTTACCACCCCAATTCCAGTCCCCTTCGTTAAACCCTCCCTTCAAATACAAGATCGACCGAACAATGCAGCGTTCGCATTTGGTATCTTTGAACTGTTGTTTAAACGTATCTGGCGGTATCGTAAGTTCAAAATCAACAAACAACTGTTCAAAGGTTACCATTATTGGCGTCCAGTTAGCATAAGTATACCCGGCGATTGATTTGATCTGAAACAGGCTCACTGTCGGTCGTCTAGGTGCCGTATCGACTACCAAAGCATGATCACTCGGACTATAACCACCGGTCACAAGCATATCATTATCCGTGATCATCCAACCGGCGTCATTGTCGCTGAGGTATTTCTTACATGTGGTTCGTATCAATCCATTGCCAGCAAGACTTACCGGATGTCGTCTGCGGTATTCAAGCATATTAACTCCGATTTCAGTAGTTTGATACGCGTAAAAAGGCATAGACACCCCCTTAAATGCCGCTTGCAACGTTACATTCTATGTCGCCCACTCCAGTCAGTGTATTTATATCATCCGACCAGTCCTTTGATTTGTACGCTTAGGCCCGTTTTGCTTCCTTATGCAGCGACGGATGATTTTCTTGCTATCATGAAAAGTGCCACGCTATGGTTTTTATCTAGTTTATTTAAGCTTTGGAGAAATCATGATCGAGGATCCGCCGATAGTTTTTATAAATATTGGCTGGATGAAGCGCTACCAAGGCCCTTCATCAACCGACAAGTTTAACCCAGGTAATTTTGGATACTTCAGGAAACATAAGAAGGAACAAGGTATCGAAGCGTGGAATTTTGTGAACTGTGCTGGCTGGGTCTATGGTTACGTCCCTCGAAGCTGCCGCATTGACATCTCCCGTTTGGGAGCACTGAAAGATCAAGACGAACTTAAAGGTGTTCTGGTCGTTTTCATGGCGCGTGACCCGGCTGTCAATGAATTAAAGGTTGTCGGCTGGTACAGCAATGCCACGGTCAGTCGTAGCTTTAAATTCAACGGGCACCCAAAAATCAAAACATCACTCCGGGCACAAGCGTCAGATAGTCACGTTCTGCTAGTGACACAACGCAACCTGGTCATCCCTACTGCTAGAAAAGAACCGGGTGGCGTCGGTGAGTCCCCAGTTTGGTACGGAGAAAAACACCCGAACCTAATTCAGCGCGTGCGAAATCTTGTGAAAAGCGGTAGCGGGTCTCTGTCAAAGCCATCAAGGGAAAGGCGGCAGGGTGGTGGACGTGCCAATCCCAAAAACCGCCTTGCCGTCGAAAAGGTCGCAATGGATTGGGCAATGAGCTATTTCGATAACACTAAGGACGTGTCTAAAGAATGCAAAGGGTGGGACATCGAAGCCAACGGCGGGACTGTTTTAATTGAGGTGAAAGGGCTATCCGGATCAACCGTCAGTGTGGAACTAACACCAAATGAGTACGAGCAGATGCTCAAAAAGAGAGATCAGTATCTGCTTTTCATTGTTACCCATGCTCTAACCAAGCAGCGCAAGGCGAGAACATTCCGACATCGTCAGTCTTCTAGCAATAACAAGACAATTGAGTGGGTTTCCGAACGGGGAGAGGTACTCAAGATAAATGAACGTGTCGGTGCCCGTGCAGTGCTTAGTTAAAAGCCACCACCTCACGCTTTATAAAGGACGTTATCATGCGTGAGATTGCCCCGAAAGATAGAGGGCACCCTGCCGTGAACGTTTCGCAAGTGCCATGGCGTAGCTATTAGCTGTGCCCCGCGAGAATTTTTCCAACTTTGTTCGACGAATGGGCGCTCTTGAAGGGATGGGCACGCATCGGGCGGCGCGGGCGATGCCGTTCGGCGCTTTTCATCGGGCTGGCTGAAGCTGAGACGGCGCTGGGGCAGGAACTGAAGCGGCGGGGTCAGCGGGGGTACCAGACTTGTCTATTGGCCATGAGCCATTACAGACCCATCACAAGTAACCCTGGGACTGCTGCCCCTGCAGCAGCCGCTAGCATTACTCTCATCGGACTATCGCCATCAAACCCATTTTGTGATTTAAGCGCTAACCCCAAAGAACCTGTAGCTGCTCCAAATGAACAACACAACGCCACAGCCGTTGGAATAGCTGGAATAATCAAGCTACTCAGGCCAACAACAGCCAAAGCAAGTGGGATCAAGCACGAAAACGCGAAACTGACTTTTGATGCCGAATCAAGAAATTTACTCACAGTAATCTCCAATAAACTAAATTTATATATTACGTTTTTTCATAAAAAATTACAGGTTGCAATACAATTGTTTATTTCAAACAAGATTTATCTCTAATTTGCTCAAATTAAGCTTGTAAATATAGCTACCCAAAACAAGTTTATCGTAATTGGTGGACTGAGATCGCGGTAGAGCCAGCTGGCAACGGTCGTCCCTACCGCGTTCCAACCCCCTATAATCCCTTTCGTCAGGCGCCCCCAGTATCGACAGGGCCGTGCGCCACGACAAACTGACGGATGGCCGCGCTGAATTCCCGCGCCTGGCGCAAAGCCTCGTCGTAATCGGCGGGACCAGCCGTATTCATGTTCACGGCCCGCGCAATAGGGTTCAAAACCTTCCCGATTCCGCGCAGTTCGGGAAGTAGCTTTTCCAGCGCCTCGCGGCTGGCTTGAAGCCGTGTGCCGTCACGCGGCGGCATGGCGCTGAGCGTTCGGGCGCGGACATAGGCAGAGAGCGTCAGCCCCGCCTTCGCCGCCGCATTCTCGATCTCATGCCGCTCTTCCGGCAGGAGGGGGATGCGCACGACATGGGTACGCTGTCGTTTTTCGCTGCCTTGGCGTTTGCGCGGCGGCGTGCCCGCCTTAGTGGTTGTCATGGACGTAACCGGCTCCTGATAATGCTTCTGATGATGCTGGCACACTCTTGGATGTGCTCCAGCGCCTGCTCGATTTCCTCGCGCTGCATAAGTGGAAGCGGAGCCGCGCGCAGGATTTGACGGAAGTTCGAAGCGATCATACCGAGCTGGCCTAAATTAAAGGCCGCGAGCTTGCCGTGTGACCGGGGGTATTTTTTAGCGCGCGGCGTGGATCGGCCGTTGATCGCGGTTCTGCGGACATAGGTGCTAATCGAAAGCTGAGCAGCGTCGGCATCGCCGGAAAGCTTGGCGAATTCCTCGGGGTTCAGGCGCAGTCGCAAGGATTGGGTGTATTCGCGCGGCGGATTGGCAAACTTTCTACGAGGTGCGCTGGGGCCGTCCGGCGATGTCATGGGGCCGAATTATAAGCGGGAGCGTGGCGGGGTCAACGGGGGCGCAGCTCCCTTGCAAGTTCACCGGCAACGCCGGTGAGGCTGGACTGCCGCGGACCGCTTGGCGGGCGCGCGGTAGTACCGCCGCTAACTTGCCTTCTGTTTTTGGGGCAGCCGGAAGGGTTCAACAACCAAGGTTGCTGCTGAACATGATGGTATGTAGCGCGATTCCGCTGAGATCGCGAGCGGTTTCATAAGGCAAAATGAGATGCGGTGAGAAGGAATACCATGGCGTGGAGAACAGCAAGAACGCCGTAAGAAATTTTCGTCGCGTACGCAAGTGACCACCGGCAGACACGAAAAGGCGGAGCGCTTTAGGCGCGGCCGTCGACGCCGACAGGCCGAACGGCTGGGATAGGAATAGGATGTTAACGGGAAACCTTGTGAAGCTTGAACCTGTATGCACGTCTAGCGTCTAGCTAGCCCGGCAAACAGGCCTCCCACGTTCACTAGACCGTTTAGGCACACCTTGCTTGGTCCTCCGGCGCAGCGCACATAGTTCAAAAACTAGAGAGGAGTTCCGTTAATGCCTAGAGATTTTCTGCTTCGCGGGTTCCAAGCTGATTTGGATCGGTTTTATCGGCGAGTTATTTTCCCGACGTTGAGCGAATTAAGTCCTCATGAGGCCGTGAAAGAAGGTGAGTTCAGCTCCCTAGATGAGTATTTGGACAACGCCGAAAAGCAGACCTTTAACCTCGTTGTTTATGAAGCCCGGAGATGTTTTACGCTCACACTTGCAGCCATCTTTGAACGCCAACTCCGAATGTGGGTGCAAGCGCACGTTCCTGAGGTAGACAAAGCCAAGGTAAGCAAACTGAGTTTTCAGACGCTCTTGAAACAAACAGCCGCTGATTGCGTTATCGATCTCAAATCAGCCGCCGTGGGCGACACCATCGACGAACTCTATTTGCTAGCAAATGCCGTTCGGCATGGGGACGGACGCTCGGCCGATGGGTTGCGAAACCTTGCTCCACAGCTATTCCAGAGCGAGCGCATTCTGTTAGCTGATAACGATTTCGCCCGTTACATGCGCGCCCTGACGAGGTTCTGGGGGCTCGCGGATCATGAGCCTGGCGCAGTAATCGACGTCCCGTATTAATTGCCGATTGGCGGGCCACGGAAGAACATGGGGGGCGTTTTGGAGTTCAGGCGACGACGGCAATGGTGAAGGCTTTCCGACGCCGGACCCTCGGGGCTGTGGCGCCGTCGCGAACGAGCTGGCAATGGGAACCCTTCACGGCAGCAGCCCTTCGGGAGCTTCGTCGAGAGGTTGAAAATTTGATATTGGTGCCGGATGAGCTTTGTTGCAGACGGAAGGTAATTAATTATGATGTACCAATGCGCCACGTGTGGAAATATAGTTCCCCGCGAGCACGTTGATGTAACCAGTGGCGTTGCCCGCTGTCCTGAATGCGTTCTATGCGGTGAGACCATCAAGTGGCCGGGCATCCGTGTTGAATCTGAGCCGTTTGGCAGGAATGCTGTGCCTGAACGCCTTCATCAGATGTCAATTGGTTACCTAAAATCAGCACAGGCACTATGCTGCGACCTCGGCGAACACCCTGAGCATTTAGACTGGCCACGAGCAAGCGTCGCGTACTTCTGCGTATACCATGCGGTAGAACTGTTTCTGAAAGGGTGCATCCTTTTGCGGGCACCATCTGGGGAGAAGCTCCACCACAGTGTGAGTAAGCTTCAAGATCGCTACTGCGAGCTTTACCCGGAAATAAAAGACGAATTTCATATCGAAACCCCGTGGGATATAGACTTTGAAACCATGAGCCTTGCCCTCGACGTGGAGGTGAATGTGGAAAAGTTTGAGCATAATACCGATCAAGTTTATCGCTACATGACTGGAAAAAGCGGACAATCACCACGCATGTTTTTAGCCCTGGAAGCTGCTTATTCATGTGTGAAAGACTGGAAACGGAAATGGTGCGCGTATGGAGTGCCGTGGGCAGGAATGGGATTTGAGAGCACCGGGGTCAGCGATGTTTTTATGGATCGTTTCTTAGACGCGCTGGGGGCTGATCCATCCTCAAGTCCTCAACGATTGACCACCGCTTGCGCTTCAGTCTTGAGCCACTCTCTTGAAAGCAATTACCCACTTTATAGCGCACGGTGCACACCATAAGATACAGAGAGACTTTGATCCATTTCCAGCGGAGTGCTCCATGACTGCACCTAGTTCCCAAGACAAGATTGACCAGCTTGTCCATGAGGTGAACGAACTGCGCGCCGATGTGGCGCACCTCAGGAAACAGGCGGTCGACGTGTCCAGGATTGAAGCCGACCTGATCGCCCTTCGCCACGACTATGAACACGTCCTCGAACCGTGGATTGAAAACTTCCGTAAAAACGTCATCTCAGTGACTACCGGGATCAATGACAATCTTAAACACCTCTCGAACGACTGTTATCGAGTGATTCCTGTCATCAATGAACATATCGACGTTGCCTTAAATGGTCTCATAAAACACGACGAACGCATCACGAATCTTGCCATCGCAGTAGCAAGATTGGGGAATGTGTTAGGAATTTCTACTAACGTCCCGTGAGCGCTTACATACAAGGCCCCATGATTGCGATGCTTTTTCGCGAAGTCCGCGAAATACGAACGGGAAACCGTGCTCTGCGCTTCGAGGTTTCACAACCCATCTAGCAGTTCGCTGGCATATGGCTGCTATCAAGACTTGCGAGCACAAATGTCAAACGACCTAAGCCCCCAAAGCGGGTTTCCCCGCTAAGGTGTCGAGATAGTCCGACCACCACGTCATCATCTTGACGCGCTCCTCGAAAAATTCGCCGCGCATGTAAACGCCGCGAACTTTTCCGCCACGCGGCCGGTGCGCTAGCTGGGCCTCAATGGCGTCTGGGTTGAAAAGGCCGGACTCGTTTAACAACGTCGAGGCGGTAGACCGGAAGCCGTGGCTGCACACTTCCTCCTTGGTATAACCCAGCCGCCTTAGCGCGGCGTTCAGCGTGTTTTCCGAAATCGGCATTAAGGGCGAGCGGATGCTTGGAAAGCAATACTTCCCTGCCCCCGTCAACGCCCGCAGCTCGCCTAGCATCTGTAGCGCTTGGCTGCTTAACGGAACACTGTGGGGCTGGCGCATTTTCATCTTCGGGGCCGGTATAGACCAAAGCTTACCAGTTTCGTCGACCTCCACCCATTCCATGTACCGGAGTTCGCCGGGGCGGCAAAACAGATGAATGAGAAGGATGAGCCCTATCCTGACTTCTTTGGCACCATCATAGCCTGCAATGGCATGCAAAATGCCGGTCAAACCGCTGGCCGTGGTGATGGCCGCGCGCGACTTGCCCGGCACGGAAGTGAGCGCCTCGGAAACATCTGCAGCGGGGTCCCTATCCGCGCGGCCGCATGCAATGCCGTATCTGAAAATCCGGCTGAGCACCATGCGCAAGGTTTTGGCCGAGTGATACCTTTCGCGAAGCTCCAGGCGGCGAAGCGCGCGGAGCACCTTGGCGGTGCCGATCTGCCTGACGGGAAGCTTGCCAAGGTCGTCGCGGACAAGGCTAATGAGCCACTCGTCTTTTTCGACAGTCCGGGGCGATAGCCCCTCCTTCTTGCGCTTCGTCATCCACTCGTCAGCCAAGTCGGCGAAATTGTCGTTCGCGGCCTGGCTCTCTGCCTTTTTCACCGAAGCAGGGTCCCTGCCCTGCGCCAAAAGCTGGCGGGCTTCGGAAAGCCGCTGCCTTGCATCGGCAAGGCCGACGTCGGGAAATTTTCCGAGGCTGAGCGTCTGACGCCTGCCTTGAAAACGATAATCGAAGCGCCAAAGGCGCGATCCCTGCGCCGTTACGAGGATGTAGAGCCCCTGCCCGTCGGTTGCCTTGTAAGGCTTTTCCTTGGGCTTGAGCGCTCGAATCGCCTTGTCGGAAAGCTGCATACCGTCACCTTGATACCGTCAGCCTCTAAGATACCGCCACGCATACCGTCAGAAGCGTGGGAAGGCAAATGGCCGGGTGACAGGTGATGAGAGGCGCCTAAAGCGGCTCCGGGACGCAAAACGCGCCAAAAGCCATTGAAAATCAATGCCTTTGAAGCAGCTTGAGATGAGGTGAGATTGGGCGCTATTCGCCCCTAAAAAGGGAATTTGGTGGAGCCAATGAGATTCGAACTCACGACCTCTGCAGTGCGATTGCAGCGCTCTCCCAGCTGAGCTATGACCCCTTATGCACTCATTTAGGCTCATGCGGCGAGCGCTGTCAAGGCGCGGGCGCCCAAGCCTCACGCCGATTTCTTCCAAGCCCCGTTCGCGTCCTGCTGCCAGTAGCTTACCTCGAAGCCCGCCGCCTTCGCGCCCTTCCATTCCTCGCGGGCCAGCGCCCTGGCCTCCCCGTCCGCGCCGCCGAACAGCCGGATGATGCGTGCGAACCGCTCCGGCTCGCTTTCCGTCGCGGCCTCCAGCAAAAACAGCGCATGCGCGCCATTCGGGTTCGCGCCATCCAGCGTGAGAAACACAGGCTGGCTCTCAGCGTGGCCATCGCGGGCGGTGCCGTGCGGCAGGAACGATTCTTCGCGATAGGTCCAAAGTGCGCTGTCGATGGTTTCGAGCCGCTCCTGCGTCGAGAACCGCAAGCAGGCGCGCCAGCCGCGGCTCAGCGTTTTTTCCACCAGCACCGGCAAGACCGCCTGAAGCGGCTGGCTCTCCAGATGATAGAACCAGAATTCCGGCACCGTCATCGCTTGCCGCCATTCTCATCGGCGTAAGGGTTCTTGGTCTTGCGGATGTGCATCCGGATGGGAGCGGGGCCAAGGCCGAAAGTCTTCTTCAGGTCGTTGACGAGATAGCGCAAATAGGAAACTGGCAGCGCCTCGGGCCGCGACGAGAAGATCACGAAGGAGGGCGGCCGCGCATTGGCCTGCGTGATGTAGCGAAGCTTGATGCGCCGGCCGGAGACCGCGGGCGGCTGATGGCGCTCCAGTGCCCCGGCGAACCAGCGGTTCAGCTCGGCGGTCGCGATGCGCTTGTTCCAGGCCTCGTAGGCGGTGAAAGCGGCCTTCATAAGCTTGTCGAGCCCTCGGCCCGAAAGCGCGCTCACCGGCACCAGCAACGCGCCGGCAAGCTGCGGAAGCATCGCCTCGGCGTCTTTCTTAAGCTGTGCGAGGCGGCCCTGCGGATCGGCGACGAGGTCCCACTTGTTGACCGCAAACACGAGCGCGCGTCCTTCGCGCTCCACCAGATCGGCGATGGTGAGGTCCTGCTTTTCGAAAGGCGTTTCCGCGTCGAGGAGCAGCACGACCACCTCGGCGAAGCGGATCGCGCGAAGCGCATCGCCCACGGCCAGCGTTTCGGGCCGCGCCGTGATGCGCGCCTTGCGGCGCAGTCCTGCGGTATCGAACAGCCGGACCGGCTTTCCGTGCCAGGAAAACTCGGCGGCGATGGCGTCGCGGGTGAGGCCTGCTTCGGGGCCGGTGATCATGCGCTCCTCGCCTAAGAGCGCATTTGCGAGCGTAGATTTTCCTGAGTTCGGCCGGCCGGCAATGGCGAGCTTGAGCGGCCGGTTGCGCGCGTCTCCCTGTGCTTCGTCCTCGTCTTCCGCGCCAGGCTCCTCGCGCTCGCTTATGGTATCCAGGCGATCCGAGACCTCGGAAAGTAGGTCTGAAAAACCAAGCGCATGTTCGGCGGAAAGTGCCAGCGGCTCTCCAAGCCCAAGCTCGTATGCGCCGTAGAAGCCGGCCTCCGCCGCGCGGCCTTCGCTTTTGTTCGCCACGAGCACGAAAGGCTTGCCCGAAGACCGCACCAATTGCGCGATGCCGCTGTCGGCGGCGGTTGGGCCCGTCCGCGCGTCGATCATGAACACGATGAGATCGGATTCGGCGATGGCTTGGGCGGTTTGTTCAGCCATCCGCGCCGCAATGCTGCCGGGCTCGGCATCCTCAAATCCCGCCGTGTCCGTCAGGACAACCGGATGCCGCCCAATGCGGATGCTGGTCTCTTTGCGGTCCCTGGTGAGGCCGGGCATATCGTCGACGAGCGCCAGCCGCTTGCCCGCGAACCTGTTGAACAGGGTCGATTTGCCAACGTTGGGACGGCCTATGATGGCGACGGTGTAAGCCATCGGTCAAATATCTATCGCTCGCGCGTCATTGTGAAGGGCAAAGCCACGGCGCCTCGCGATGAGGGCGGGAAGCATCCGCTATCAGTTCATCGCTATAAGTTTGGCCTCGTCGGTCAAAACGTAAAGCCTGCTCTCGGCCACGACAGGCGTTATCAACACGGGCGTGCCGAGATCGGATTGCATCGAGATGGTTCCCGAAAGCGCGTCCACCCCCACAAACTGCCCGTTCGAGGAAGCAAGCCAAAGCCGGTTGCCCGCGAGTACCGGCCCGCTCCAGTGGCCGTCTCCAGGTAAAGGCGTCACCCACCGCACCTTGCCGTCCTTGCGCGTCAGCGCGGCGAGCTTGCCGGTCATGTCCACGACGAACACCGTATCGCCCGCAACCCAAGGCGTTTGCGAGCCTTTGATCTCGCGCGTCCACAGCCTCGAGCCTTTATCGCGCGAGGTGGCGATCAGCTGTCCGCCGCGGCTCATGGCAAAGACAGCTTCGCGGTCCACCACCGGGCGGGCGGCTTCACCGATCGCGGTGGAGGCAGAGTTGATCTCGCCCTTAGTGAGCGAATCCGTCCATTTCGACTGGCCGGTCTTGATATCGACGGCGATTATTTCACCCGAGGGGTAGGGCGCGAACACCAGATTGCCAGCCACCGCCGGGCTTGCGCCCGTGAGCATAGCCGCGTTCTCCGGAAGGCCCTTCTGCGTCCAAAACTGAGCACCGTCGGCGCCGTTCAAGCACAACAGCGCGCTTTCGGAGTTGACGACGAATACGCGTCCGTCGGCAGCGGTTGGCGCCTGGCGGATCGGAATGGCGAACATCTTCGTCCAGAGCACCTGGCCCGACCCCGCGTCGAGCGCGATCACCGAACCGAAACCGGTGGCGGCGAAGATTTTCCCGCCATCGGCAGCAAGGCCGCCGCCGAAGCCGTTCCTGGACAGGTTGTTCGAGTTGAACGGATGAATATAATCGAAGCTGGACTTCTGGTTCTCCGGCACCGTCCTGACCGACCAAAGGCTGGCACCGTTGTCAGCGGAGATTGCCCAGACGGTGCCTTCCGAGTCCATGGTGTAAATCTTGTTGCCGTAGACGATCGGAATCGCCGTCAGCCGCGTGCGCTTGGAAGAGCCTTCGCCGGCATTCGCGGTCCAAATGGTATGCAATGCCTCGCCAATGGCGAGATGGCCTGGGGCGTTGCTCGGTACGCCGCCGGGCTGGCTCCAGGCAGCGTTCGCCACGGCAGGAGGCAGCACGATTGGCCCCGTAGCCTCGGGACCGGTAAGCGTGCCTTTCTCGTCGGCCTTCAAAACCGAAATACGCCGGCCCGGAAGCGGCTCCTGCTTCTTGTCGAACATCGACGTCACGGAGGAGGCGCTCTCACCTAAGCCCATCGATTCGCAACCGGCCAGGCCAACGGCTAAAACAGCAATGAATGGGACGGATCGAAACAGCAAGAACGGGGCCGCCGGCCCCCATTTACTGCGTTTTGGCATCATTTGCCGCGTCCTTTTTCCCGGTTGGTGCCGCCTGCGCGGACTTCTGCTTTTCAAGAAGCAGCGTAAGCATGACTTCCGACCGTTGCCGCATACCCTGCGGCGCTTCGCCGTCGCTTGCGATTTCCCCGAACAGCCGCTCGGCGTCGGCAATCTTACCTTCCTTAAAGGCCGCAAGGCCAAGGATTTCTTTTGCGGAAAACCGCCAGCGGCTCGTGCCCGACCGGAAACTTTCCAGATCGTGCGCCAATGCGTCGTAACTCGCATCGCCAAGGGACAGGGACGCAAGCTGAACCTTCGCAAAATCCCGAAGCCCTTCAGGCGCCGCTTCGTCCTCCGCCACGTCCTTATATTCGGTGCGGGCGGCGTCCAGGTTATTTTTTGCAACCGATTTGCCCGCTTCATGCAAGCGGGCGATAACGCGGTAAGAGCCCGGCCCGTTCTCCGCCAGCGAAGCCAGGACCTTCTGCGACTCATCCTGCTTGCCGTTATCGGCCAGCATCATCGCATTCGAAAGGGTATCGCCGCCAGCTGCCGCCTGATGAAGGCTCCGGTTATGCTGGAATTTATAGCCCGCAACTAGAGCCACGATAATGAAAGCGCCGGCCAGGAAATACGCGCCGTAGTCCTCAAAGAACTTGATTGCCTGGTCCCGCCGGTAGTCTTCATCGACCTCGCGGAAAAAACTTTCGTCGTCGTGGCTCATAGCGCTGGTGCCTTAAGGTTCAGTGACATTTCCGCAACAGATGGGGCGCTGGCTGTTGCAAGTTAAGACCGTTTTCCAATTACGGGACAGCAGGGCTTTTTGCCGCTTCAAGCCAATATGTCAACTGGCCTTTGTTTTGGACATTTTCGTGACTCGCGGTCCCGTCTGCCCGCCTTTATGCATGGCATAGACGTTATCGGGGCCGGGAAAGCGACCGGCGCGAACCTCGGTTGCGTAGTCCTTGACCGCCTCCTCGATGGCGAGCCCTAGCTCCGCGAACTTCTTCACGAAGCGCGGCGGCGATGGCGACAGCCCAAGCATATCTTCGAGAACAAGGATTTGGCCGTCGCATTCTGGGGAAGCGCCGATGCCAATGGTGGGAATCTGGATGCTATGCGTGATCTTGGCCGCAAGCGCTTCGGCCATGCCTTCGAGCACCACCGCGAAGGCTCCGGCGTCCGCGACGGCTTTGGCGTCGGCCTCAATGGCCGCCCACTCCTCCAGCCGCCGCCCTTGCGTCTTGAAGCCGCCCATCACGTTCACCGATTGGGGCGTGAGCCCGATATGGCCCATCGCCGGGATCCCGCGCTCGGTGAGGAAGGTAATGGTTTCGGCCATGCGCCGGCCGCCTTCGAGCTTCACCGCACCGCAGCCCGTCTCCTTCATAACCCGCGCCGCGTTGCGGAAGGCCACTGCGGGCGATTCTTCATAGGACCCGAATGGCAAATCCACGACCACGAGCGCGTGCTTGGAGCCGCGCATAACGGCCGCGCCGTGCATGATCATCAGTTCGAGCGGAACCGGCACGGTTGTCTCGTATCCGTGCATGACATTGCCAAGCGAGTCGCCCACGAGCATAAAATCGACATGGCCGTCGATCAGCCGCGCGGTGTGGGCGTGATAGGCGGTCAGCGAGACGATCTTCTCGCGGCCTTTGCGGGCCCTGATATCGGGGGCGGCGATCCGGCGCATTTCCAGGTGCTGTGACATGGGCGAGTCCTTAGCAGAAACGAGCCTTTACATAGCGAATTTGTGCGCCGCGGCAAATACGTCTCTTGGCAGGGCGGCACGCAGGGGAAAATTAACCACAACATGAGGAAGGCGCGCGCACAAAGTACGAGTTTAAGAAAAATCGAATAACTTCAAGCAAAGAATCCTAACCGGAGGTTACGGATGACACTTTGCTTTGCTCCCCATATGGCCAGTGCCGCCATCCCGGAAACGCCGGCGGCGTTATCCGGGATCGTCAAGAACGCCGGGCGATGTTTTTTGCGGCCCAGGCGAGGAAGCTTTCAACCCGTATTCGCATTCTTGTGCTTCCTATCTGCGATCTTGAGCACTCTTCCGGACGCCGCATTCGCCGCGCCGGCAGGCTTGCAAAGGTTCGCGAATTCACGCGCCGGGCCGGCCCTTCCGCTTGCAAACCGGCTCGGGCTGCGGCTGGGATTATCCCTGCCCGCCAGACCCCGGCTTCGGCCGCCCGCCGCGCTATCGCGGCGGCCAAGTCACGATCCACAACAACTACGGTTCCGTGAACATCTACCCCGGCGTTTCGCGACGTCCCGAGACGCTCGCGCCGGCAGAGCCAGGGTTTTGCCGCGAGGACCCGTGCCGGTATGGGTGTGGGGGCTATCCGTGCACCGAAAAATGCGGGGCACTCTGCTGGATGAAGCGCTTCAGCCAGGGTTATTGCGGCCATGGCTGCTGGGCCTACCGCGAGCAGTCGCGCTCGGAGGCCGAGGAGAGGGCAGCCTGGCAGGAGGAAGAGGAACGGCACCACGAACGGGATTGGAAGCTCGAAAACAGAGCCGGGTGCGCGCCGCCAAGCTGCCCGCGGGATTACGATCCCGCGCCTCCCCCTCCGCCGCCGCCCTATTATTACCGGCGGCCGGAACGGGAATACGCGCCCCCGCCCCAGGAGCCCGCGCGGCCCGATCTGACGCCCCGCGAGCGCTTCGAAGGCCCTAAATATCCGCCCGAATGAGCTTGACGGTCCCGGTCAGCCGCGGCGCGCCTGCAAAACGCAAGCCCGAACGCGGCGGTCCGGTTAGCTTGCGGCGCGGACCGGGCGCTTCAGGAACTCCGGCACATGCTCGCCGAGGCCGACCACGGGTGCGGAGGTTGCCGGCGGCAGAAGCTCACGGTGGTAGCGCGACACACTGCTGCCGTCCTTGCTGGGGCGGCGGGCGTTGCCGTTGAAAGGACGCACCTCCGCCTGCGGCTGCTGCGGCTGCTGTTGCTGCGGGCGCGGTGCGGGTTCCTTGCGCTCCTCGCGCTGGCCCTTGCCGCGTCCGCGGCGTCCGCGCTCACGGTGCTCGCTGAAATCCGCCGAGGTTAAATTCTCGGTCGAGGGCTCGCCATCGATCCATTCGATCTTCGTCTTGGTCAGCGCCTCGATGGCCTTGAGCGCCTTCATCTCTTTCGGGGTAACGATCATCGCCGTATAGCCTTCGCGCCCAGCCCGGCCGGTCCGGCCGATGCGGTGAACGTAATCGTCTGGCGTGATCGGCACATCGAAGTTGAAGACGTGGCTCACATCCGGGATGTCGAGGCCGCGCGCGGCAACGTCGGAGGCGGCGAGATAGGTGACTTCGCCCTTGCGGAAGGCTTCGAGCGTCGCCGTACGCTGGCGCTGGTCGAGGTCGCCGTGGAGTGCTGCGGCGTTGAAGCCATGTTTAACGAGAGATTTATGCAGAACTGCAACATCGCGCTTGCGGTTGCAGAAGATGATCGCGTTCTTCACGGTCCCGGCTTCGCTGCGCATCAGTTCGCGCAGCACATGGCGCTTCATCTTGGAATTGGCCGGCGAGAACTTCAATTTCTGCGTGGTGAGCTTGACCGTGGTAGCCGGCGCACTGACGCGGATTTGCTCGGGGTTGCGCAGGAACTGCTCGGTGAGCTTTTGAATTTCCGGCGGCATGGTCGCCGAGAAGAACAGCGTCTGGCGCGAGGGCGGCAAAAGCTTGCAGATGCGCTCGATATCGGGAATGAAGCCCATGTCGAGCATGCGGTCCGCCTCGTCGATGACGAGGTAATCGACCGCGTTCATTAAGAGCTTGCCGCGCCCGAAATGATCGAGCAGGCGGCCGGGCGTCGCGATCAAGATGTCGGCGCCGCGTTCGAGCTTGCGCTCCTGGTCGTCGAAGGAGACGCCGCCGATCAGCAGCGCCACCGTGAGCTTGTGCTGGGAGCCGAGTGCCTCGATCGCTTCCGCCACCTGCGCCGCCAGCTCGCGCGTGGGCTCAAGGATGAGCGAGCGCGGCATCCGCGCGCGGGCGCGGCCCTTTTCCAGCATGGTGAGGAGCGGGAGGACGAAGGCAGCCGTTTTCCCCGTGCCCGTTTGTGCGATGCCGACCACGTCGCGGCCTTCGAGGGCGAGGGGAATGGCCTGGGCTTGAATGGGGGTAGGAGTCTTATATCCTGCCGCTTCTATGGCAGCCAGGACCTTGTCGCTGAGCTTAAGTTGATTAAATGTCATATCCGGTTGAATTCTTGGAACCACTCTCTTCGGGTTCAGGTGTACCATCGCGCACAATGCGGGATGATGACAGATTGCATGCGTCAGGATTTTTTCGCGCTGCGATGCCAGCGGGCTGCGGCACATCACTTCTTAAAGGGGTTTGCCGGAAGCGGCGCACGAGGCGGAAAGCTAAATCCCGTCTGACGCTTGCTGCTTATATGAGCTTATCCGCGTGCCCCGTCAACCCCGAATGGCCGAATGGCAACCGCTCACGCGCCGCTGTGGGCCAAATATCACAGAGGGTTAGCGCGCGAGCGAATACGGCGGGCTGAGAGGCAGGTGCTGCATGGCGCATGTTCGAAAGGCGGCAAAATATGGCACTCGATCTCTTTCTCGCAATCGCTTCGAGTTGTGGACATCGAACCCTAGCCCCGGTTCAGCTGTCCGTCGCCTCATAGCATCTGGATTGCTTTGCTTCGCCAGGAAGAAACAGTGCGGGAAGACCCCCTCACTCTGTCTCTCTCCCAGCAAGCTCGCCTTGGCGAGCTTGCAACTCAGCTTGGCCGCATCCGCTTGCGGATGCGGCAGCAAAAGATGCCAGCTCGCCAAGGCGAGCTGGCGGGGAGAAGGACAGGATGAGGGGGGACTTGGCCTCAGATTCCGTTTCATCCAGCAGGGCCGGCCTGCGGGCCGGTGCGGAACTCGCAATGACGCAAAGCGGTCACCGCTGCTGGAGATTGGTATTACTCACATGCGGCCCCAGGCTTCCGCGGCAAGTTCATCCCTTGCGGAAGACTAAATTTTCGTAAGGGCCTTACTATGGTAAATGCGGCCAAGGTTAACGGGCGCCTCGCATATTTTTCGCCGCCGTCTTTCTACGAATTTTTTCCCGCTTTAGGTCGATTTCTACGACTCCAAAACCCTATTAAATATACGCGCAGATTTGAAATTAACTATAACGAAGCGGCCAGCGCTGAAATATTGCCTTGCGGAATCAAACACTTAAGCAAAACCGCCCCGTTAACGCATTGGTAAAGCGCATTTACTTACAATAGCACCATGGCAAAGGCAGAGCCTGGACGGGCCAAAACGCCCTCTCCAGCCTTCCGGAGGACATGTTGCGCTTAATAGGTTATGCCCGGTTCGGGGGCGTATTTCACCGAGCAGCCGTAGGGGCGCGTGACGGCCTCGGCCACCGGCTTGCCGGCCGCGATCTCGTCCAGCGCGGCCCGGACGTAATTCTTCGCGGCCGGGATGTCCGCTACCTCCGCCGTCGCCTTATCGTCGATGCCGCCCATATAGACGAGCGTGCCGTCCGCGCTCACGATGAACATATGCGGCGTGGTACGCGCGTCGTAGAGGTGGCCGAGCTCGCCTTCAGGGTCGAGCAGCACGGCAGCTGGCGCCGCACCCCGCGCTTTCGTAAGCTCATTCGCGCCCGCGCCGTCGACATAGCCCTGCTTGCCTGGAGCGGATGAGACGATGGAGAGCCAAACGATGCCCCTTGCGGCTGCGTCCTTTTGCAGGCTCTGCATGTTGCCGGAGCCGTAGTGCTTTTTCACGTAGGGGCAGCCGTCGTTGGTCCATTCGAGCACGACGGTCTTGCCCCGGAAATCGCTGAGCTTCACGGTCTTACCGTTGGAGCCGGTGGCGGAGAAATCGGGGGCGGGCTTGCCTATTTGGGGCGCGGCGTGTGTGCTTGCGGTCATGAGAACTCCTGCGATTAGACTTGCGGCGAGTTTCAACAACGGCATGCTAAGCTCCTTTGTTCGATGTAGCGTTCAAGAGAGCCGCCTGCGTCTTGATCTCGTCGAGCACGAGGCCTGCCGTCAAAATCTGAGGCAAAACACGCGGGCCGGCTCCATGTCCCGGATAGAAAAGATAAAGCGGCACGCCGGCGCGGCCGAAATGCTCCAGAAGCGCGGTGATCTCGGGGTTGGCCTTGGTCCAATCGCCCTTGAGATAGGTGATCCCGGCTGCCTGGAAAGCCTGCGCCACCTCGCCCGACTTGAGCGCCAGCCGCTCGTTCACCTTGCAGGTGATGCACCAGGCCGCGGTGAGGTTCACGAACACGGGCCGCCCCTGTGCCTTAAGCTCGTCGAGCCTGGCTTGGGTGAACGGTTCCTCTTTCAGAACAGAGGCTTCGGCCCCGGAGGCCGCATTCTCGGTTTTCGCTGTCGTGGCCAGCATAAGGCCAAGCGCTACGGCAGCCGCACCCAGCACCGGCGCCAGCAATTTGATTGGCAAAGAGGAGGATGAGGTCTTGCCTGCAAGCCAGGCAGAAAAGCCAACGCCAACAACGCCCAACGAGGCGGCCATCACGCCATCGCTTCCCGTCTGAATGCTCAGCACCCAGACGAGCCAAGCCGCTGTCGCGTAAAGCGGAAAGGCGAGCACCTGCTTCAGCGTTTCCATCCACGCGCCGGGCTTCGGCAGGATTTTTTGCATGGCGGAACTGAAGCTTAGCGCGACGACGGGCGTGGCAAAGCCGAGGCCCAGTGCCAGCATCACCGCCACGAGTATCCACGCGGACTGCGTCATGGCAAAGCCGATAGCAGCTCCCATGAAGGGCGCGGTGCAGGGTGTCGCCGCGATCGCCGCCAGCACGCCGGTGAAGAAATAGCCCGCGTTACCGGGCTTGCGCGAAAGGCTATCGCCCGCAGACATCAGCCCGCCGCCAAAGGTCACGACGCCGGAAAGGCTAAGCCCCATCAGGAAAAACAGAAGCGCCAGCGCCAGCACAAAGGCCGGCGATTGAAACTGAAAACCCCAGCCCAGCGCCGCCGTCCCTTCGCGCAAAACCGCGATGATTGCGGCAAGCGCGGCGAAGCTCGCCAGCACGCCGCCAAGATAGGCGATGCCCTGCTGCCTGTGGCCGCCGTCTGCCGACTTCGCAAAGCTGAGCGCCTTCAGTGCCAGCACCGGAAACACGCAGGGCATCAGGTTCAAGATGATGCCGCCTAGGAATGCGAAAAACACCGCGATGCCCGCACTGCCCGAAACGCCGCCCGAAGCCGCGGCGTAGCTTCCCGAATTCACCTGGCCCGCCGCGTCCGTATGATCGAAAAGGCCGCCGGCGCTCGCCGAATCCGGCCCGCGCGCTGCCGAAACCGTGTAGCCGGTGCGCGAACCCTCGCCGCTGCCCTTGGTCAGAACCAGCAGGCCTTCGAGTTTTTCCGGCGTTTCTTTCGTGTCCCCTTGCTGCAAATCGAGGACAAGCTCGCCGCCCCTGATGGTCCTCGGCTGGTCCGCGGGGTTCGAGACCGCGCCCCAGGTGAGCGGGAAGAAGCGCACATCGCTCACGCCTTCAAAGAGGCCCGGCTCAGCCGTTACAGTAAGCCGCAGCGCGCCTTTGGCGGTATTCGCCGCGTAGCTCGCCCTACCCGGCAGCGGCTTCGGAAGCGCCGCTTCCGCTTTCGCGATTTGTCCCGCGAACTCAGAAGGCGCGGCCTCGTTCGCAACCGGCAGCGTCAGCTCGGCATGCGTCTCCTCTGGGACGCAAATGTCCTTGCACACGAGATAGGAGACCTTCGCCGCAAGCTTCATGCTGCCCGCCGCGTCCGCCGGCACTTCGATCTCCGTCAGCAGCAGCACTTCATCGTCATAGCCATATTCGACAAGCGGGCCGACCGGGATCGTATGCGGAAGCGGCCAAAGGATCGGCCCGGCCTTTGCTCCGTCCGGTAAGGCCCATTCAATGGAAGTTGGCTCGCCGGAGTCGCCCGGATTTGCCCAATAGGTATGCCAGCCCGGCTCCATCCGCTCGCGCACCGCGACGGTGAGCGTCTTGCCCGGTACGGCGGCGGACGCAGCGGCGATAAGATCGGCCGTGACATGATGGTGAGGGGGTTGGCTCGCAGCCATGACATTTCCTAAGCCCAACGTGCTTAACACCAGCGCCACGGCGGACGTAATCTGCCAATTTGCCATCAGGCTTCGCTCTCCAATCCTAACACGTGCCCAGATAGGCGCGGCTGCCGCAGAATATCAAGTGTTCTATAAGGGGCGCTTAAGCGCAAATTGTACCGAAGCTGTTGAGCTGCAAACGCTTCTTCCTTCGTTCACGCCGTTGTGACACAGTTTGGCGTCATGGCTCAGCCACATGCCGCGGCTTTGTTTCGCGGATGCGGGAACTGCCTCAAAATCGCCCCAAAAAATTCCAAACGCTCAAGCACGAGGCTCGGGCAAGCAAAATAGTGTAACCAGTCCTACGATCGCACTTGCGGTGCGGTCTCCTGGAAACATTTTGTCTTGATCGAAGGCCTTGCTCGCGGTGCAACGGCACAGTTTTCGGGAGTTGGAGATGGACCGTCGCACATGGCTTAAGCTTGCCGCATCCTCCGCTGCCGCGGCGGCGTTCCCTATTCCGGCGTTCTCTCAAGCGAGCGCGCCTCCCATGCCCTTTTCAGAGGATTGGCTCGACGCTCTCGCACGCGGCCTGGCGGACAAGCCCTATAAACCGTTCGAAAAGCGCGTGGACGAGGCGCTGGCCGGCGTCCCTTACGATAAGTACGCAAGCTCAATCGTCTACAAAGAAGATCAAGCCATTTGGCGCAAGGACGGGGTTCCGTTCTGGCTCGAACCGTACCACACCGCTGGCAGCTATTATTCGTATCCTGTTGGCCTCTTCTCCGTCGAAGGGGCACAGGCGTTCAAGATCCCCTACTCCGCTCAAGCCTTCGATTTCAATCCGCCCGCCAAGCAGCCTCAGACGCCCGCGCAATCGGATTTTGCCGGATTTCACGCCTTGGCGCAGCTCGACAAGCTCGGCATTTTCAGGGAATTCTTGAATTTCGTGGGGGCGACGAACTTCCGGGCTATCGGCTCGGGGCAAGTCTTTGGCGTCTCGGCGCGGGCCTTCGCGATCAACACCGGGCAGACCGGTGGCGAAGTTTTTCCATTGTTCCGTAACTTTTGGATCGAGAAACCCAAGCCAACCGATCAATCGCTTACCATCTATGGCCTATTCGACAGCGGCCTGCCCGACAACTCCCCGAGCGCCGTGGGCTGGCTGAAGTTCGTGGTAACGCCGGGGTGGAACACGGTCATCGACACCGAGGCGGCCATCTATCCCCGACGCCACATCCCCTATGCCGGGATCGCACCCATCGCCAGCAGCTTCTTCTTCGGGCCTGGCGTTCCGCCTAAGCGGCGCGATTACCGGCCGCGCGTGCACGATTCGGAGGCGCTCTTCATCGTCAACGGGGCCGGGGAGCAGATTTGGCGCCCCCTCCTGAACCCCGAGCGGCTGCAATTTTCAGTCTTTGTCGACAAAGGGCCGAAAGGGTTTGGCCTTATCCAAAGGGAGCGCTACTTCGCGAGCTATCAAGACGCCGAACAGCAATATGAAAATCGGCCATCCTTATGGATCGAGCCGGTTGGAGATTGGGGCGAGGGCTCCATCGACCTCATCGAGTTGCCGGCCCCTGAAGAGGTCAACGAAAACATCGTATGCTTCTGGCGGCCCAAGGGCGGCCTTGGGCCCGGCATCGGGCACCGCTTCCGCTATCGTATGCATTGGTGCTGGAATCCGCCGTTCGAAAACAAGAAAGCTGTGGTTACGCAAACGCGGGTTGGGGAGACGAAATCCGGCGAGGCTGAATTCATCGTCGACTTTTTCAACCCGAATGGCTGCGCCGGCTGCGACGGTGGCCCGCTTACCCCGGTTGTGACGCCGCCCTCCGCAGGCCAGATCCGCAATGTCAGGCTTGCCCCGTTGCCGGCTACCGGCGAGACGCAACGCCTGCACTTCGACTACGCCCCTGCCGGCGGCGATGTCGATTTGCAAGCGCAGCTTACGGTCAATGGCAAACCTGTTTCCGATACATGGATATTCCGATGGGCTCGTTGACCGGCAGCGGCGCGAGCGGGCGTCTTCAAAAAGGGGCTGCCCCCATACGCGCTAACTTAGACGCCGGATGGCGTAACGAACTGGCGAATCTCCCCTCACCCCCGCCCTCTCCCCATGGGAGAGGGAGTACCGCTGTGCCCGTTGAACGGGCGTCCCCTCTCCCATGGGGAGAGGGACAGGGTGAGGGGCGGAAGCTAAGGTCATGGCACGGCCCGGCGTCAGCCGGCACCTATGATAGCGCCTATGGGGGCTGCCCCCTTCTGGCCAAGGCCCGGCCATGTTCCATCTTCTGAGTGCGCTCCAATCGAGGCGAAGACCATGGACCGGCGGGCCGTCCTAACACTCGGTGCAGGTTTCTCAGCCGCTGTTCTGCTGGCCCGGCTGGTATTTTCGGCGCGGAGTGCGGAAGCATCCGGGGTTTTCCCATTGAACAAGCTGCCACTGGCCCCGGGCACGCCCTTCGCGGAAGATACGGTCGCCGGGCAGGCGCGCCTTCTCACAAAATCGCCCTACGTTCCGCCCGCGGACACGGTTCCCCAAAGCTACAAAGACCTCAATTACGACCGCTATCGCGCCATCCGGTTCAACAAGAGCTTGGCGCTTTGGGGCGGGGACAAGCTTGGCTTCACCGCCGAATTCTTTAGCGCCGGCTATATCTACCAGACCCCGGTTCAAATTTTTGTGGTGGAGGGCGGCCAGGCGGCGGAGGCTGTTTACGATCCGGACATTTTCACCTACGGTGCCGAAGTGAGCCGCCCACCGGACGGTGCGCGCCCAGGCTTCTCCGGTTTCCGCATCCACGCGCCGATCGACAAGCCCGGCATCATGGACGAGTTCGCGGTATTTCAGGGTGCCAGCTACTTCCGCGCAAAAGCGGCAGGGCAGGGCTATGGAATGTCCGGGCGGGGGCTTGCGATCGACACTGCCCAGCCGCCTGCGGACGAATTCCCGATTTTCCGCAGCTACTGGCTTGTCAAGCCGGCGCCGGGCTCGCCGACGGTGACGGTTTTCGCTCTTCTGGACAGCGTGAGCGCTTCGGGAGCGTATAAGTTTGTCATCTCGGCAGGCTACAATACAACCATGGATATAGATTGCACCCTATTTCCGCGAACCGCGATGCCCTACGCGGGAATTGCCCCGCTGACGAGCATGTTTTACTTCGCGCCAAGCAGCAGCTTCCGCACAGACGAAGCGCGGTTGAGCGTACACGATTCCGACGGCCTTTCGATCTTGAACGCGAAGGGAGAGCGCATTTGGCGGCCGCTCATCAATCCCAAGCGGGTTCAATACTCGGCTTTTGCCGACAGCGGTGTGAAAGGCTTCGGCCTTCTGCAGCGCGAACGCAAGGCGGATCGTTACCAGGATATCGACGCACGCTACGAAACACGGCCCAGCGTTTGGGTGGAACCCAAAGAGAGTTGGGGGCAAGGTTCGGTCGACCTAGTTGAATTGCCGACGGAGACGGAGTATTTCGATAATATCGTTGCGTTTTGGCACCCGGAAGACCCGCTTCAGCCAGGAACCGCCTATACCTACCGCTACCGCCTGACGTGGTGTCAGGAACCGCCGGTGGGGCCGGACCTGGCAACGGTGACGCAGACGCTTGTTGGCGCGTCCAACCGCCAGGAAGGTTTGCGCGTGTTCTATGTCGATTTCGCTGGTACTGAAAAATTCAACCTTTGCGACGACTTGGCCGATAATTGCGCCGGCAGAATTAGAAATGTGGAACTCAGTGCAAGTGCGGGTACTTTCTTGAACATTGCAATTCGCCGGAACCAGATAGCCGGAGGACACCGGGTAAGCTTCGAGTATCAGCCCGCGCCGGGCTCGCTCCTGGCCGATTTGCGCTGCGTGCTTGACGCCGGCGGCAAGCAGGTTTCCGAGGTTTGGCTCTACCGCTGGACGGCGTGAGGTTAGGATGCACGATACATTTCCTCCTTCGGAAACGCCTCCATTTCCGGTCTCGCGGGCTCAGTCGGTTTTCGCGCCGCAGAGCCTCGAACGGTTCGACCGCACCACGCGCCGGGCAGGGAAACCTGACGCCCAGGCGTCCTTGCGGCGCGGTATCGTTTTCGGCGGCGCCTTGGGCATTACCGTCTATCTCGTGCGTGAACTCTATCTCGTCTTGAGCGTCGGCAGCATCGCCGGGCTTGAGGTTGCCCTGATGGTGTTGTTCACCATCAACATTTTCTGGCTCGCTCTTTCCTTTATGACAGCGCTTGCCGGCTTCGCGGTCATCGCGCTGGGCCTAAGGCGGTCCCTCGTCCGGCCGAAGGATTACGATCCCGCAGCTCCACTTTCCGGCAAGACCGCAATCATCGTCTGCACCTACAACGAGGCCCCCGCCCGGATATTTGGCATGGCCTTGGCCACGTTGCGCTCGATCGCCAAACTGGGCCAGCAAGAGCACTTCGACCTGTTCATTTTAAGCGACACGACCGACCCGGACATCTGGGTAAACGAGGAGGCTGCCTTCCAAGCCGTCCGGGAGCGCGAAGAGCAGGGCTCGCGTATCTTCTACCGCCGCCGCTCCGCGAACACGGGCAAGAAGGCCGGCAATGTTGCCGATTGGTGCCGCCGCTGGGGCGCCAATTACGAGTACATGCTCGTTCTGGATGCGGACAGCCTAATGACGGGCGAATCCGTCGTCAAGCTTACGTCGATCATCGAAAAGAACCCGGATTTCGGGCTCGTTCAGACCGTGCCGATTTCAATCGGACGCAACACGCTGTTCGCGAGATTGCAGCAATTCGCGGGACGGTTATACGGCCCGATGCTGGCGACGGGGCTCGCTTTCTGGCACCGGGGCGTCAGCAATTTCTGGGGTCACAATGCCATCATCCGGACCCGCGCCTTTATTGAAAGCGCAGGGCTCCCCGTCCTTCCGGGCAAACCGCCTTTCGGCGGCCAAATCCTGAGCCACGACTTCGTTGAAGCAGCCCTGCTCAACCGTGCCGGCTGGCGGGTTTGCATGGTGCCCGACCTGGCTGGATCCTATGAGGAAATACCGCCAAGCCTTATCGACTTTGCGATGCGGGACCGGCGCTGGGCCCAAGGCAATCTCCAGCACTCGCGCGTGCTGTTTGCAAGCGGGCTGCATTGGGTGAGCCGGGTGCATATGGCCATGGGCATCATGGCTTATGTCTCGGCCCTATTTTGGCTCCTCTTCCTTGTCATCGCGCTCACGCTGACGCTTCAGTCGATTTACACCGTCCCGCAATACTTCTCGGACAATCCGATCCTTCCGAAATGGCCGATGCAAGACAGCGAGCGGTCCTTGAAGCTCTTACTGCTGACGCTAGGCATCCTGCTTCTGCCTAAGCTTTTTGCTTACGTGCTGGCCATCCTGGATTCGAGGCAGCGGCGCGGGTTCGGCGGCGCGCTCATATTGCTGGCGGGTGTGCTGATCGAGACGGTTCTCTCGTCGCTCTTCGCGCATATTATGATGCTGCTGCAATCCACCGCGGTCGCCGATGTGTTTCGCGGCCGCGACAGCGGCTGGAAGCCGCAGCGCCGCGGCGACGGCTCTTTGCCTGCGGCCGAGATTATGCAGTTTCACTCGAAACATATGGTGATTGGCGCCTGCCTCGCAGCACTCACGCTCTATTCTTCCTTCATTCTCTTTCTCTGGATGCTTCCTGCCTCCCTGGGGCTGGTTTTCTCCGGCCCGCTTTCCGTCTGGTCGGCCAAAAAGTCGGCCGGGGAGGGTTTCCGGCGCTTGGGGCTCCTTCAGATCGAAGAGGAGAAGGCGCCGCCCGCCATCGCCGGTGAAGCAGCCGAGGTTCAAAAGAGGCTCGAAGAAACCGTTCTGGAGCGCGAGGCGATCGCGCAACTGGCGGAGAGCAGCAAACTGCGCAGGCTCCATCGCCAGCTCATTCAAATGCAGCCGATCTCGCTGGAATCCCGCATTTCTCCGAATCTAGCGATTGGACGCGCTAAGCTGGAAGTTTCCGCCAATTTGACCGAATTGATAAATCTGCTAAAGCCTGGCGAGAAAGCGGCTCTACTTTCCGATCCGGAAAGCTTGGCGCGCCTGGAAGCCCTTATACCTGCCGAAATTCCGCCAGAAACTGCGCATCACCCTTCGCTACAAACCTTAGAACAAACATCGTAGTTCCCGAATTAAAGGAAACGTCATGTCATCTATCAAGGCCATGCCGCTCCTCCTGGCTGCCGTAATGTCTTTCGTTATGGCGGCGGGGGTGGCGAGCGCCGCGGACGCGCCGATTATCCTGGCGCAGTTCTCACCGCAACAAAAAGACGAACACAAGCAACCGCAGGGCCAGCAACAACAGCCACAACACGGCTCGCAGCAGCCGCAGCACGGTTCGCAGCCGCCGCAGCGGCCTCAAGCTCCGCAACACGCCCAGCAGCCACAGCTTCAGCAGCACACTCAGCAGCCGGGCCAGCAGCAGCACCAAAGCCAGGACAAGGCTCACCAAGACCATAAAGTCCCCGAACCGCAGCACGTTCAGCAGCCGAGGGAAGGGCAGCGCAAGGCTCAGGATCCGGCCAAACTGCATAGCGATCAGGTCAAGATCCAGCAGCAGCAGCAGCAACAGCAACAGCAACTGCACCGTGACGAGCACCAGCTGCAGCAAGTGCACCGGCAGGAAACTGTACTCCATCGCGAGCTTTCCGCCGAGGACAGGCGGGCCAGGGCTGAGCGCGATGCCCATGCCGCGGATCGCGCGCGTCTGATTGAGCATCAGAGGCTGATGGGGGCGCAGGAAAAGGGCCAGGCGGCGATCGCAGAGCGGCTGCGGCTTCAGAATGAACGGATGCGTGCCATTAGCAGCCAGCGCCACCAGATTGTGGATGCGCACGGGCAAGCCGTCATAACAGAGCCGGGCCGGACGATCCTGCAGGTCAACGGCCATGCCTTCATCCAGCACGACGAGACAGCCAATTTCCATGCCTTTGGCGGAATTCCGCTGACCCGCCGCGGTCCCAATGGAAATGCGATTTCGACGATTACCCGGCCCGATGGCGTCCGCATCGAGATCGAAGTCGATGGCCTTGGCCGGCCGCTCCGCCGCGTCCGCTACCTACCCGATGGCCGGCGCTTTGTGCTATTCGAGAACCCTGCCATCGCAGTTGGCGTAGGGTTCGCTCTGGGTGCGTTGATTGTTAGCTTGCCGCCAGTGGAGGTCGACTTTCCTCGCGAGCAATATATCGTCGATGCAGGTTCAGCGACCGAGGACGACATCTACGGCGCCCTTCAGGCCGGTCCGGTTGTGCCGCTGGATCGCGCTTATTCGCTGGAAGAGGTGCTTGCGAGCGTCAGCCTTCGCGAGCGCATGCGGAGCATCAGCATCGACACGATCAGTTTCGACTTCGGCTCTTGGGAAGTCGGTCCCGATCAGGCTCAGATGCTGGAATCCGTCGCGGCCGTCATCCGGGATATGACCAACCAGAATCCGGGCGAGGTCTTCCTCGTCGAGGGACATACCGACGCGGTTGGCTCGGATATCGACAATCTAAGTTTGTCCGATCGCCGGGCCCAGGCTGTGGCCGGCGTGCTTTCGCAGCAATTCAACATTCCGCGTGAGAACCTGGTTACGCAAGGCTACGGCAAGCAGTTTCTGCTGATCCCGACGCCCGAGCCGGAACGTAGGAACCGCCGGGTGGTTATCAGGCGGATTACGCCGCTGCTTCAGCCGGACGCGGAACACTATAGCGCCAGCGATGGCGGCCCCGGGGACTCGGAGCCTCGATAAGAGGCACGTGAAATCCGGCTTCTAGTGTGGCGTCCCGCAATTGCCTACACCGTTTGCGGGACGCCACACTAGCACCCACTGTCGCTGAAGGATGAGGCACAGCCATAGCGCATTACCCCTCACCCCAGCCCTCTCCCAATGGGAGAGGGAGTCCGCTCGCAGCCGTTGAGAGGGCGTCCCCTCTCCCATTGGGAGAGGGACAGGGTGAGGGGTTGTGCGCGTAGTGCGGGTCAGTGATTCCGGGGACTAGCCCGCTTTTTCTTAGCCGGAGGAGCCATGGATATCCTTCACCTCCTTTGGGCCATTCTTAGCTTCGTCCTCGGCCTCGTCTGGCAGATCGCATGGTTCATCCTGCGCGACCTGGTCTCCACGGCGTTTTGGGCCCTTATCGCCGCGTGGCTCTTCCTGAGCGCCCGCTACCGGAGCTTTTCCCAGGGCGTGCTCGCGCTGGTGCGCTTTGGGACTTACGGCCTTCGGCTCTTCTGGCGCTGGCTTCGGGGCAAGCCAGGCGCGCTACCGTCTCCGCGGCGGGAAAAACCGCGGCGCGCAGCCGCTATTCGCTACCGCAAACCCTTTGGCACCGTTTCCATTTCCGAGGAACTCAATATGCTGCTCGTAGGCGCGATGTTGCTGCTCATCCTGGCATGAAGCCGTTTGCGGATGCTGCACACACCATGCAGCTTGAAAAGACATAAACATATCTTTATAAGCCTCCCCTAGAGAGGGCTATGGGAAGCTTTGAGGACATCGTAGTGCTTTTGAAAGCCGCGGCAGAGCCGACCCGGCTTCGAATCCTACGCCTGCTTCTCAATGGCGAGTTCAACGTCAAAGACCTCACCCAACTCCTTGGACAAAGCCAGCCACGCGTCAGCCGGCATATCAGGCTTTTGGCGGAGGCCGGATTGATCGAGCGCTATCAAGAGGGAAGCTGGGTTTTCGTCCGCGGTCCGGCAGATGTAAGCGTCCGCAAATTCCTCAACAGCGCCCTATCCATGATCGTAGCCTCCGATCCGCAAATCCTCCGCGATTCCGGGCGCGCCGGCCAAATCCGTGCCAAGCGGGCGGCGACGGCCCAAGCCTATTTCGACGAAAACGCCGCGGAATGGGACCGCATACGCGCACTACACATTGCCGAGCGCGATGTTGAGGAAGCCATCCTGGACGCGCTTGGACCGGGCCCCTACGATCTTCTCCTCGACCTCGGAACCGGAACCGGCCGCATCCTGGAGCTTGCCCGCGAGCGTGCGCGCCAGCTCGTCGGGATCGACAGCAACCGCGAAATGCTGAAATGCGCGCGCGTACGCCTCGATAAGGCGGAGCTTGCGAATTGCAGCGTCCGGCTTGCCGATATCTATAATCTGCCTTTTCCTGAAAACAGCGCGGATGCAGTGCTAATCCATCAGGTGCTTCATTTTCTGGATAATCCCAAGGCAGCACTCGCCGAAGCCGCGCGCGTTTTGAAGCCAGGGGGCCGCTTGGCCATCATCGATTTTGCGCCGCATAATCTCGAATTCTTGCGCGAGGAGCACGCCCATGTCCGCCTCGGTTTTGCGGCGAACGAAATCGCGGCGTGGCTAAATGACTTGGGGATCGCCTCAAGCTCTTACCGCGAATTGCCGGCTGGAACTGCTAAAGAGAATGCGCTGACGGTGGCGATCTGGACCGGGGATATGCCAAAATCCGCAGCGAAACGATGGAGGGCCGCTTCGTGAGGAGCAGCAGCGAGCATTCTGGGCCAAGTGAGCCCGTCACAGTAAGCTTTGAGTTTTTTCCTCCGAAGACAGCCGCGATGGAGGCTTCCCTTTGGGCGGCCATCCGCAAGCTCGAACCGCTGGCCCCGGCATTCGTGTCGGTGACATACGGCGCCGGCGGGTCTACGCGGGAACGCACGCACGCAACGGTCGCGCGAATTCTGCAAGAGACCTCGCTCAAACCGGCCGCTCATCTGACCTGCGTCGCCGCGACAAAGGAGGAGGTGGATGGCGTCGTGCGCGCTTATTGGGAAAGCGGCGTCCGGCACATCGTGGCTCTGCGGGGCGATCCGCCTGCCGGTCCCGGCACCCCCTACGTTCAGCATCCGGGCGGCTACATCAATGCGGCGGACCTTGTGGCGGGGATCAAGCGCATCGCCGATTTCGAGGTTTCGGTCGCTGCCTACCCGGAGAAACACCCAGAATCGCCCACCGTCGAAGCCGATCTCGATATGTTGCAAGCAAAAGTCGACGCCGGCGCGTCGCGCGCGATCACGAACTTCTTCTTCAATAACGCCGATTATTGGCGTTATTTGGAGCGGGTCCGCGCTCGCGGCATCTCGATACCGATCATTCCCGGCCAAATGCCGATCCACAATTTCAAGCAGGTCGCGAGCTTCGCTACCCGCAGCGGAGCGTCGGTTCCCGCCTCGCTCGCAGCCCGTTTCGAAGGTTTGACGGAAGACCCCGAAACAGCGCAGTTCGTTGCCGCTACGGTCGCGGCGGAGCAAGCATTGGAGCTTGTTGCGGGCGGCGTTACGGAGTTCCACTTCTATACGCTGAACCGCGCCAGCCTCGTTTATGCCGTCTGCCACCTTCTTGGCTTGCGCCCCGTAAAGACAGTTCCGGCGGCGGTTTGAGGACACATCGAATGAACCGTGACGAACGCATTGCCGCATTGCACAAAGCCGCCTTCGACGCGGATTCTCATCCTCGACGGCGCGATGGGGACCATGATCCAGCGCCACAAGCTCGGGGAAGCCGATTACCGGGGGACGCGCTTCAAGGACTGGCCGCGCGACCTCAAAGGTAATAACGATCTTCTTGTGCTGACGCAGCCGGACATCGTCCGCGGCATCCACGAAGCCTATCTTGAGGCCGGCGCCGATATCGTCGAAACGAACACCTTCAACGCGCAAACCGTCTCGATGGCCGATTATGGCATGGAGGCTTTCGCCTTTGAGATGAACGTGGCGGCGGCTAAGCTCGCGCGAGAGGCGGCGGATAAGTATACCGCGCTGACGCCGCAACGCCCGCGCTTTGTGGCGGGCGCCATCGGGCCGACGAACCGCACCGCGTCGCTTTCGCCCGACGTAAACAATCCCGGCTTCCGCAACATAAGCTTCGACGAGCTTGCCGCCGCCTATAGCGAGCAAGCGCGCGGGCTGATCGAAGGCGGTGTGGACGCGATCCTCATCGAGACCGTGTTCGACACGCTGAATGCGAAGGCGGCGGGCTTCGCGGTCAAGGAGACATTCGACGCGCTGGGCCTGGAGCTGCCGATCATGATCTCCGGCACGGTGACGGACCTTTCGGGGCGCAACCTTTCCGGCCAGACGCCCGAAGCCTTCTGGTATTCGCTGCGGCACCTGAAGCCTTTCTCCGTCGGCATGAATTGCTCATTCGGCGCCAGCCAGCTCCGGCCGCCGGTCGCGCAAATTGGCAAAGTGGCCGATACGCGCGTAAGCGTTTACGCGAATGCCGGCCTGCCGAACGCCATGGGCGAATATGACGAGACGCCCGAGTTCGATGGCAGAGAGCATGCGCGCCTGGGCGGCGGACGGGCTCCTCAATATCGTGGGCGGCTGCTGCGGTACGACGCCCGCGCATATCGAGGCCATCGCCGAGGCGGTCGCCCCCTATGCGCCGCGGGCAATCCCCGCTATCGAGCCTCGCTTGCGGCTCTCGGGCCTCGAACCCTTCGTGCAAGGGGATTAGAGCTGCGGCTTGGCGGCCGGCCGCTTGGCATACTCGAAAATTTGGCCTATCGTTGAAACATGGTGGACGAACCCGAAAATCACACGCTGCGCTTGCTTCGCGAAATGCGCGATCAGCTCACCGGATGGCGTGAAGAAAGCTTGCGGCTGCACGCCGAAGCCCGCGAAGAAAACCTGCGGCTGCACACCGAAACGCGCGAGCAACTCGCCTTGGTGATAGAGACTGTCGTAGACGTGGCGAAGACCGTGAACGCGACCGCCGAAGCGGTGACAGAGCTGAACGGCCGCGTGGAGATTATAGAAGGCCGTATGAACATCGTCGACGGCCGCCTTGCCCGCATCGAGAAACACACCGGGCTGGTCAAGGCCTAGCGCTTCCCGCCGCCAGAATCCTTGCGCTCAGTTAAGTGCGCATGGGCATGAGCCGCAGCTCCCGCCGCTCTCGCACGCTGGCGCGCCTGCGTTGCCGCCACCTTTGGCCGGCTCCGCTATGAGCGAAAGCTGGCGCTTTAGGTCCGCGCTTTCGCAGGATGGGCAGGACGGCGCCTTATCGGAAGAGCGCACGAGCTTCTCGAACTGGTGGCCGCAAGCGTTGCAATCGTAGCCGTAGATCGGCATGGCATATCCCCGTTGGCTAGAGTGCGTCCGGAAAAAGCATGCCTTCGGGCTTGACCCGGAGGTGTGAGCGGTTTTTCCGATAAGACGCACGGCTAAACAAAGACCTAGAGCCCGCTTTTGATTCCATCAAAAGCGGGCTCTAGAAAATCGCGATGAAAATGCGTTAGAAAACCGGTCTGCGCAAGAGGGGGCATTGCCCCGTGGGGACATTGCCCCGCTTCGGCACGCGAAACGAATGCCTTTTTAGCTTTTCGCAGCACCGCGCAATTCTTGGAGTGCCTCCGCCATCTCCGCGATAATGGCGCCAGCTGCTGCGGCTGGGTCGCTAGCCTGCGCGATCGGACGGCCAACCACGATGTAATCCGCCCCCGCATGCAAAGCGTCGGCAGGGGTAGCGGTGCGAGCTTGATCGTCTCCGGCGAGGGCTTGCTTGTTTCGCGGCCGGATTCCCGGGCAGACAACCGCGAGCGTGTTTCCGAAGCCCGCCTTAAGATCGCGCGCCTCCCAAGGCGACGAAACCACACCATCGAAGCCGGCATCCGCTGCAAACCGCGCGCGCCGCAGCACCAATTCGGCCGGGGATAAGGAGATGCCTTGCGCGCCAAGGTTATCCGGCGCCGTGCTGGTGAGCAGCGTGATCCCGAGCAATTTGAGGCCAGACCCCGCCCGGCCGCGAACCGCCGCGGCAACCGTTTGCGGGTCTTGAGCATGCACGGTCAGGAACGCCGCGCCCAGCGCCGCGACCCGCGCGGTGGCCCGCTCCACCGTGTTGCCGATGTCGTAAAGTTTTGCATCCACGAAAACCTGCACGCCCTCTGCCGCCAGCCTGCGCGCAAGCTCGACGCCACCCGCGAACAGCAGCTCCAGTCCGATCTTGGCGACGGCATCCGGCAGCGCAAGCCGCTGCCAGAACGCATAAGCCTCGCCCGCGTCCGGCATGTCGAGCGCGACGATCAGCTTGCGTTCCGCTTCGGATTCGATAGATGACATTCCGCGATTGCCCTTGCTCTTAGAGCCCCGCTTTGTAATAGGGGCAAAAATCCGGGCAGGCAATTGCCGGTGCGCTGACGCACGAGCGTCATTCCCCCGAAGGAGCGTGTGAAAGAATCGAAACTGCAGGCTTCGGGAAGACTCCGAAGCGTCATTCCCGCGAAGGAGCGTGTGAAAAAATCGAAATTGCGGGCTCCGGAAAAACTCCGCAGTGTCATTCCCGCGAAGGCGGGAATCCATTTATCAAGCTGGAACAAGCTCTTATATGGGTCCCCGCCTGCGCGGGGACGACGCTGCGGCCCCGATTTCAACCGGTTCGCCAATTTTTTCACACGCTCGAAGGCGGGAATCCATTTCAGCCACTAGAACAAGACCTTAGCATGGGTCCCCGCCTTCGCGGGGACGACGGCATACAGCTTGGCTTAACGCGGCGAAATACTTACCTGCCCGGACTTTTGCCCCTCTTACCCCGCTTTTGATTCCATCGAAGGCGGATAGGCTCTAGGCGCCTACGCGGAGAGCTTTCCTATGCGCGCGAGGATGGCGGCGTGGCTCAGGATGCCGTTCTTGAGGCATTTGAGCTCGAATTTCTCGTTCGGGCTATGGATGCGGTCATCGGAGAGCCCGAAGCCCACCAGGATCGAATTGAGGCCCAGCTTTTCCTGCATATGGCCCACGACGGGGATGGAACCGCCGCAGCCAACCATGGCGGCAGGTTTCCCGTAGATATCGGCGAGCCCCGCGCGCGTCGCCTGCATGAAAGGGCCGCCGCTTGGCACAAGAATGCCCGCCGAGGCGCCCATCTCCTCGATGCGCCATCTGCAATCGGGCGGCGTCCGCGCGGCCAGAAACGTCCGCAACCCCTGCAAAATCTTGGCTGGGTCCTGGTTCGGCACGGTGCGAAAACTCAGCTTGGCGGAAGCGCGGCTTGCGATGACGGTTTTCGAGCCAGGCCCGGTGTAGCCGCCCCAGATGCCGTGCAGGTCGCAGGTGGGCCGCGCCCACAAGCGTTCCAGCAGCGTGTAGCCTGCCTCGCCCACGGATTGCGTCAGGCCGGTCTCGCCCAAAAACGCGGCCTCGTCGAAGGCAAGCGCCGCCCAGGCTTGGCGCTCTTCTTGCGAAAGTTCCGCAACGTCATCGTAGAAGCCGGGAAGCTGCACGCATGCCTCGCGGCCGTGAAGCTGTCCGAGGATTTCGGTCAGCGCGTTGAGCGGGTTCACCACCGCGCCGCCATAAAGCCCCGAATGCAAATCGCGGGACGGGCCTTCAAGCGTCACTTCCACATAGACGTTGCCGCGCAGGCGGTAGGTTATCGCAGGCGTGTCTATGTCCCAGGAGTTGGTGTCGCTGACGATGGCAACGGCTGCCTTGCCGAGCGAGGCGGCGTGCTCCGCAAGGAACCCCGGAAGCGAGGCGCTCCCGCTTTCCTCCTCGCCTTCGATCAGCGCTGTCACCGTGACCGGCAGGGCGCCATGCACCGCCTTCCAGGCGCGGAACGCCTCAAGAAAGGTCATTACCTGCCCCTTATCGTCCACCGCTCCGCGCGCGACAACGCGCTTGCCGTGCGGCCCATCCACAATAGCGGGCTCGAAGGGCGGGCTCTCCCAAAGTTCGAGCGGCTCCGGCGGCTGGACGTCGTAATGGCCGTAATAGAGAAGGTGCGGCGCGTTTGCGTTTTCGCCTTCGCAATGAGCAAGAAGAATGGGATGCCCCTGCGTGGAGTAAAGGCCGGCCGTGAAGCCCAGCGCCTGGAACTCCTCCCAGAGCCAGGCGCCAGCGCGCGTCACCTCGCCGGCATAGGCTGGATCGGTCGAAATCGAAGGTATGCGCAGGAACTCGATATATCGCGAAACGGCCGCGCCGAAATCGCTCTCGATTTGCGCCAGAACCGGCTCAAGCTTCGTCATGCGATGCTCCTTGCAGTCTCTAATACCAGACGCCAAAAGACCTGACCGTTCCGTCGCAACGCCTCATCGCGAGGCGGTCCTTCCGCCTTGGCAGCCGGAGGCCACTTAGGCGGAGCAGGCCCGGCAAGATAGCCATCCGTAGGCTCGTACCATAGTTAATTTTCGCTTGGTTAATAAGCACCCCCCATCTTTTCCGCCGCCGTCTTTCTGCGAATCTTTTGTCACTTTAGGTCGAATTCCACGATTCCAAAATACCCGTTAATATTAGATTATTGCGCGCGTTAACCACAAATCCAAACCTGCGGTTGCAGCAATAGTTAACGGCAAGCAACAGTTATTTATGCTTTTTCAAAGGCTTATTAGTCCGTATACAGCTTATGCGCTATCGGAACCTCTTTTTCTTGGCGGCGCGCCGGAGGATGAAGCAAGTCAAGCCCGCGGCGATGTATTACCAGAAGATATAGGTTTGCGGGTATTTAAAAAATGCGGCGTCCACAGTATGCAAGGAAGACTATTTGCATGGAAATGCACGCGCCACGGGCCTTAAGGGCCAGCGCGAGCCGGGCACGGCAAATAGAACGCGGCCTCTCGCGAATGGTTGCCTGTGCACCGCCGCTTCGTTTCTTCCTCCAGGCACCGGCCGCTTTTCCGCAGCGCCATGGTTCATTCAAGCCGCATGGGCGCTGACATAACGAGGGAATCTCCCCTCACCCCAGCCCTCTCCCCCTGGGAGAGGGAGCAGGTCGCAATCGTTGAGGGGACGTCCCCTCTCCCATGGGGAGATGGACAGGGTGAGGGGAGATTCCCTCTGTTCATCACGCAATCCGCTAATTTTAGCGCCTGTGCGGGCAAGCCGGGCCATGACAACTGCGTTTGCTGCGCGGCGTTAGCGCATCGGTAAGGAGCTATGGTCCACCATTGCGTCATGGGAAGGCGGGGCATGGCTAGGAGGCGTTGCGATGGCGTTATTTGCAAGGATTGAGAGCACAGCCGCAGCGGCTGCCGGGAGGCAGGCGGCGGGACAGGACAGCGCGGGCCGGTGCAGCTCGCGGCGGGCGCGGCTTGCGCCAAAAGGTAAACGCGTGGCGCTGGGCTCGGACGCCCGAAACCGCAAGATTTGGAGGCCCAACCTTCCGGGCATGGCTAACAAACCGCTAAAACTTATGGCGGTTCGTATAATAAAAATCCGCTTGATTGCTTCAGCAAAGACCCCCTCACTCTGTCTCTCTCCCCAAGGGGAGAGAGGACCCCAGAACGTCCGCTGCGGCTAGTTCTAGCGTCCCTTCTCCCCGTCCGCATCCGCAAGCGGATGCGGCAGCAAAAGATGCCAGCTCGCCAAGGCGAGCTGGCGCGGAGAAGGACAGGATGAGGGGGGACTTTGCCCAAGGTTCCGTTTCATCCAGAAGGGCCGGCCGTCGGGCCGGTGTGAAACTCGCAATGACGCAGCGATGCGATCAACCGGATGCAGTACAATGCGCAAATGGCCGGGAGAGAACCCAGCCATTTACAAAAAGCCCGTTCTTGCGGGAGGGCCTCGCGCCCTTCGCCTAAGTCGACGGCTGAGGCTCCATGCCGCCAAGATCGGGGTCCTTGCGCGGTGCGCGTGCGCCCGTCGAGGGAACTGCGGATCGGCGCTTGGGCTGATCTTCCTTCATGGTGAAGTCGCGCACGGGCGGCTTGCCATCGAGCAGGTCCTTGATCTCCTGCCCGGAAAGCGTCTCATATTCGAGAAGCGCCTTCGCCAGCAAATGCAAGGAATCGATATTCTCGGTGAGGATGGTGCGCGCCTTGTGCTCGCCTTCCTCGATTAGGCGCCGCACCTCGCTATCGATGAGCTGCGCCGTTTCTTGCGAGATATTCTGACTGCGTGCCACGGAATGGCCCAGGAACACCTCTTCCTGATTGTCGCGGTAACGGATGCGGCCGAGCTTATCGCTCATGCCGTATTCCATGACCATGGCCCTCGCGATGCTGGTCGCACTCTGAATGTCGCTTGCCGCGCCGTTGGTTACATTCTCGGCCCCGAACACAAGCTCCTCGGCGATCCGCCCGCCAAACACGGAGGCAAGACGGGCCTCGTACTCGCTTTTCTTGGTGGTGAGCACGTCCCGTTCCGGCAGGTAGAAGGTGATGCCGAGCGCACGTCCGCGCGGAATGATAGTCACCTTGTGCAGCGGATGATTGCCAGGAACGAAAAGGCCGACCAGCGCATGCCCCGCCTCATGATAGGCGGTGAGGCGTTTCTCCTCCTCCGTCATGGCCATGGTTCGCCGCTCGGCGCCCATCATGACCTTGTCCTTGGCATCCTCGAACTCGTGCTGCGTCACCACACGCTTCGAACGGCGTGCGGCAAGCAGGGCGGCCTCGTTCACCAGATTGGCGAGATCGGCGCCCGAGAAGCCAGGGGTACCGCGTGCGATAACCTTGAGATCGACGTCGGGTGCGAGCGGCACCTTGCGGACATGAACTTTAAGGATCTTCTCGCGGCCGATGATATCTGGCGCCGGCACGACGACCTGCCGGTCGAACCGGCCCGGACGCAACAGCGCGGGATCAAGCACGTCGGGCCGGTTCGTCGCGGCGATGAGGATGATGCCCTCGTTCGCCTCGAAGCCGTCCATCTCGACGAGGAGCTGGTTCAGCGTCTGCTCGCGCTCATCGTTGCCGCCGCCAAGCCCGGCACCGCGATGCCGGCCGACTGCGTCGATTTCGTCGATGAAGATGATGCAGGGCGCGTTCTTCTTCGCCTGCTCGAACATATCGCGGACGCGGCTCGCGCCCACGCCGACGAACATTTCCACAAAGTCGGAGCCCGAAATTGTAAAGAACGGCACATTGGCCTCGCCGGCGATGGCGCGGGCGAGCAGGGTTTTGCCGGTGCCGGGAGGGCCAACCAACAGCGCGCCGCGCGGGATACGGCCGCCAAGCCTCTGAAATTTCTGCGGATCGCGCAAAAACTCGACGATTTCCTGCAAATCGTCCTTGGCCTCGTCCACACCCGCAACGTCGTCAAAGGTCACGCGGCCCTGCTTCTCGGTCAAGAGTTTCGCCTTCGACTTCCCGAAGCCAAGCGCCCGGCCGCCCCCAGATTGCATTTGGCGCATGAAGAACACCCAAACCGCTATCAGAAGCAGCATTGGGAACCAGTTCACGAGCACACCAACCAGCGAAGGCACATCCTCGGATGAGGGCTTTGCCTCGAAGCGCACGCCCTTGTCGTGCAGGCGCTTAACGAGCTCCGGATCGTCCGGCTTGTAAGTCTGGTAAGGCTGACCGCTGGTCAGCGTGCCCGAGACCTGATTGCCGGAAATGATTGCGGAGGCGACATTACCGGCGTCCACATCGGTTAGGAATTTGGAGTAGTCGATGGTGGTCGCGCGGGCACCTTTGGAACTGTTCTGAGCGAGATTGAACAGTGCGACTAGGAGAAGAGCGATAATTACCCAGATCGCCAAATTACGGAAGTTCGAGTTCATGGAGACGGTATCTTCCCCTAATGCCGCGCACAGAGCCTGAAGGCAGAGCAAGTAATCAGCTTAGCCTTCCAGCTTACGAAGCCAGGTTAAGTGAGCCAATTCGCTGAAACATAGGGTACGGGCTTGGCTTTGCCAAGCTGGGTTTCCCTTGGGGTTCAGGTTGAATTGAGAAAATGGCTAAGGCGCGGCGATAGCTGCGATCGTAGAGGCCCGGCGCGGGTTCCCGCGATTTCCGCATCGGCAAACCCCAAGGCCGGGGCAGAAACGAGGCGCGCGCCTTGCCAAAGTGCCGGAGTAGTGAGGGCCGCGAGCCAGTTGGTTAGCACTGGTTTCCCCCGCTTTTTCAGCGCCTTGCGGCAAATTGCCCAACCCGGCGCGCCGAGCGGAGCTAGCGTAAGACCGGGGCTCAAATCTGCCGCAAAAGTCAATACAAACCTGCCATCCCAAATGCAGGTGCTGCCAGGCTGGCAAACCAGCCGGGCTTGGCCGATGCGGCCGGGCTCGCGGTAAATATTGAGTGTTCCCGCCGCTGCGATAACAAGGCATCCGCCAAGTGCCGCCTCTCCCTTGGCCGCCCGCAATTCCTCCAGCAGACGCTCCACTTTAGCCATGCGAGGCGGCTGTTCTTTGCCGCCAACCAGAGTCAGCGCCCGCGATAGGACGCGAAGCGCGATTTCCGGGGAGAGAGCAACAAATGCGTCAAGGCCAATCCTCCCCTGGCCGAGGCTCGTTATGGTGAATTGCCGCTCAAGGAATTCCGCGGCAATCCCGGCGAGCGCTTCGCGGCTGCGGCCAAGGCGCGAAGCTGTTAAGGCCAGCGCCGGCCGCGCAATACCTGCCGCCGCCACAGCCTTCATGGCATTACGAAGCCGCACGCGCTCGAAAATGGCGTTGCTGTTGCTGGGATCGTTTACAAAAGGAACGGCGAGGCTTCGAAGGTAGGCGAGGAGCCGGGCTTTGGAGAGGCCGAGTAAAGGCCGGACGATGGGCACGCCCCCTCGTTCCGAGACTATTGCCATCGATGCGAGCCCATCCAGCCCGCTGCCCCGGCGCAGGCGCATCAGAAATGTCTCGGCCTGATCGTCTTCGGTGTGCGCGGTGACAAGGCAGGCGATCCCATGCTCGCGGCAGTATGCGGCCATCAAATCGTAGCGCGCACTCCGCGCCGCCGCCTGGATGCCGGTCTTGGGCTTTTGCCCAGTCCAGGCGAGGGTCGTATGCGTGAATCCCAGCTCTCCGGCCCGCGCGGCAACGAAGGCCGCCTCGTTAGCGCTTTCGGGCCGCAGCCCGTGATCGACGGTTAGAACTGCGATGCTGGCGGGGGCGCGTCCCTTGAGAGACAACCAGCGGCTCGCGAGATGCATAAGAGCCATGCTATCCGGTCCCCCGGACACGGCCAGCGCCGCGGAAGGATAGGCTTCCAGCGGGGTAAATGCGCTTAAGAGCGCGGCATCGCCGATGATGCGTGGCACGGCTTATCCAAGGGTGACAGGCGGAAAATCCCGGCCGCAACGCCCGTCACCCCACCCCTCTCCCCATGGGGAGCGGGTAGGTCGCAGCCGTTGAGACGGCGTCCCCTCTCCCATGGGGAGAGGGACAGGGTGAGGGGCGTTGCGGCTAGTCAAATATAGGTACGGCAAGTCCTGTAGCGATTAGCCGCAATTCGCCCGTTTCTTCTCCGCTTCCGCTCTTTGCAGCACCGTTTGCGGTGCTTTCGGATAGCGCTGCGCAAGCTCGGAGAAGGTTGCGCAAGCATCGTTGTTGTTGCCAAGCCGCCTGAGCGAAATCGCCAGTTTCAAAAGCGCTTCCGGAGCCCGCTCGTGCGACGGGTAATTCGTGAACGTCTTGAGGAAACGGTCGGCGGCGGTTTTGTATTCCCCGCTGACGAATGCCGTTTCTCCCAGCCAATATTGTGCGCTGCCTGCGAGCGGATCGGACGGATATTGCTCAAGAAACTGCTGGAAATAGCCCTCGGCTGCCGTGTATTCGCGGCGGTTAAGTGCGCCATAGCCCTGGTCGAAAAGCGCCCGCGCCGAACCGCCCGTGGCGGCGGGCAGTGCCGGCGCTGCGCCTGACGCAGGAGCCTCGTAGCCGTAACCCCTGGGTGCCGGCGCCACCGCGCCCTGCTGCTGCCTGGGCGCATATGCCGGAGCCGGCGGCGCTCCCAAGGGCGGAAGCTGCTGCTTATCCTCGAAACCGCCGGCAGGGGCGGTTCCGTAACTCTGTTCTTGTTTGGGTGGCGCCTGAGGCGCTGGACCGCCGCCGCCTTCGCCCAATCGAGCCTCGATGCGCTCAATCCGCTGGGTAAGATCGGCGATCTGCTCCGATAGCTGGCGAACCTGCTCGGAGCTAGCGCCGCCGCCCGCCGCAGCGGCGTATCCCGTACCGCCGCCCGCTTCTTTTTTGGCAAGGGTCTCGACCGCGGCGACCACGCCTTGCAAATCCGCTATTTGCTGCTCCAGGCGCTCAAGGCGCCCGCCAGCCGCGCCGCTATCGGCGGGAGCCCGCGATCCGGGCATCTGCGCCGCCGCGGGCAAGGCGGCAACCGCCATGGCGAGAGAAATCGAGGCTGCAGCGAAGATTCTCATGGACGCGCCCTGTGTGATCGACCGTGCCCCGTTTTCGGCCGCCCGGAGGCAGCTGTCAACCGCTTTGCTCGCGTCCAAATCAGTTGTACGCGACCGCGCCGCCGCCGTTCAGAACCGTTACCGCCCGCCTGTTTTGCGACCAGCAAGAGATGTTGTCGCAAACCGCAACGGGACGCTCCTTGCCGTAGGGGACCGTCCGCAAGCGGCGCGGGTCGACGCCCTGCGAGATCAGGAAGTTCTTGACCGTTTCGGCGCGCTTTGCGCTGAGCGCGATGTTGTATTCGCGTGTGCCGCGCTCGTCGGCATGTCCCTCGATGGTGATGGGAAAGTTCGAATATTGCCGGAGCCAGACCGCCTGTCCGTTCACGATCGAGCGTCCCTCAGGTGTCAGCTCGGGGCTGTCCGTCTCGAAGTGAACCGTGTCGCCAATCCGGTTATTGAACTCCGCCACGCTGCCGGCAGGGTAATTTCCCCCGCCGCCGTTAAGGCCGAAATTCGCCGCCGGGGCATTCTTCTCGCAAGAGGCTAGAACCAAGGTCATCAAACCAGCGATGAGGACTGGAAGGATTGTTTGTAAGCGCATTCGTGTTGCCTCCTGTTCCACGCAACTAGTGCGTGCAGATTGACCAGGAAATCGTAACGGAATGCCTACCAAGAAACCGATTCCTCGGGCCGATTTGTGGCACTTAAGACGAAGCTGGCAAGATCGCAACACAAAATGCGCCTCAAAACGTAAGAAATTGTAACGGGCGCGCTACGGCTTGCGTGAGTAGAACCGGCCGTTCTGCGGCTCCGTCCGTCATCGCCAGGCCGCCCTGGGCGGTGGCGATCCAGATACTTGCCCCGCGTTTACGGCCTCATGATTGCTTCGGGGCTGAAGCCGCCCGCAATGACGCGGAGCCGGCCAGGCCGGTGTGCAAAAGGCGACGCGGGGCTTGGTGTCAACTCAGGACGCGGCTCGCCTCGCTGACCACGCTCAGGGCTTTGACACCGTTCAGGATGTCGGTCAGATGCTTGAGGTCCATCACCTCGATGTCGATGAGCATCTCCGTATAATCGCGCGCGCGCGTGACCATCTGCAGCTTGTCGATATTGGCGCCCTCCGCGCCGACGATGCTCGCGATCCGGCCGAGGCTTCCGGGCTCGTTGAGGGCTACGACCCGCACGCGTGCCGGGAAAAGCTCGGTTGCGTTCTCGCCGATGTCCCAGGTGACGTCGATCCAGCGGTCGAGCTGATTTTCGAACGCCTGCAATTGCGGTGAGTGGATGGGATAGATCGTGATCCCCTCGCCGGGGCCAAGAATGCCCACGATGCGCTCGCCGGGAACGGCGCCGCCCTCCGCAAAGTGAATGACTGAAGTGCCGTTCACGCCACGGATTGGGATTGCCGGGCCATGCTCTTCGGGAGCGGAGCCGCCCATCAAGGCGGGGATGCGGAACTTGAAGTTCTTCACACGCCGCAGATTGAACCAGCCTTCTTCATTGCGCGTGATTGTGCGCCGCTTGGGCGGGGTTTCCTTGACGGCATCCGGATCGATAGCGGAAACGACGTCGCCCGCCGCGGTCTCGCCCCGGCCGACGGCGCTCAGCAAGTCGTCCACGGTCTTCTGCCCAAGCTTGGGAAGAACGGCCGCAAGTCCGCTTTCGGAGTAAGTATGCCCCATGCGCTCGACGGCTGCTTTCACGATGTCGCGGCCAAGTCCTAAATACTGCTTGCGGATCGCCTCTTTGGTCGCGCGCCGGATGGCGGAGCGGGCCTTGCCGGTGATGACCGCGGCTTCCCAGGCCGCCGGCGGCGTCTGGGCATCGGAGAGGATGATCTCGACCTCGTCACCGTTCTTGAGCTCGTTCATCAGCGGCATGTGCCGGCCGTTGATCTTGGTCCCGACGCAGCGGTTGCCGACATCGGTGTGGACGGCGTAGGCGAAATCGATGGCGTTCGCGCCCCGCGGTAGTGCAATGAGGCGGCCCTTGGGCGTGAAGCAGAACACCTGATCGAGAAAGAGCTCAAGCTTGGTGTGCTCCAGGAATTCCTCGGGATTGTCCCCTTCGAGAAGATTGTCGACCAGCTTGCGAAGCCACTGATAGGCGGCACTTTCGGGAGCCGCGCCGTTTTCCGCTGCCCCAAGCCCCTTGCCGTTGAGCTTTTCCTTGGCCGCAAGCTTGTAGCCGGTATGCGCAGCCACGCCGTATTCGGCAATCCGATGCATCTCGGCGGTGCGGATCTGCAGCTCGGCGCGCTGATGCCTTGGCCCCACGATCGTGGTGTGGATGGACCGGTAATCGTTGTACTTCGGCGTCGAGATGTAGTCCTTGAAGCGGCCGGGCACGACGGGCCAGGTTGTGTGCACAGCTCCGAGCGCCGCGTAGCAATCCTTGACAGTGGGCACGATAACCCTGAAGCCGTAAACGTCGGAAAGCTGCTCCAGGCTTACCTGCTTGTTCTGCATTTTCAGCCAGATCGAGTAAGGCTTCTTCTCGCGGCTGAAGACCTCGGCGTGGATGGATACCGCTTCGAGCCTGGCCTTAAGCTCGGTAGCGATCTCCCCGGTAAGGCCGCGGTTCCTGTCGCGCAAGACATGCAGCCGCGACATCAGCGTTTCGTAAGCCGCTGGATGCAGCCAGCGGAAGGAAAGCTCCTCAAGCTCGTCGCGGATCTCCTGGATGCCCATGCGGCCGGCCAGCGGCGCATAGATATCCATCGTCTCCTGGGCGATAAGCCGCCGCTTCTCGGGCTTCATATGCTCGAGCGTGCGCATATTGTGCAGCCGGTCGGCGAGCTTGACCAACAGCACGCGTACATCGCTCGATATGGCGATCAGGAGCTTGCGGAAGTTCTCGGCTTGCTCCGTCTTCTTGGAGGCGAGATTGAGCTTTTCGATTTTGGTCAGGCCGTCGACCAGCGCGGCGATGTTGGGGCCGAACAGCTTCTCGATCTCATCCAGCGTGGCGGGCGTGTCTTCGATGGTATCGTGAAGCAGCGCCGCTGCGATGGTCTCGTCGTCGAGCTTGAGCGTAGTAAGGATCGACGCAACTTCGATGGGGTGGGAGATAAAGGGGTCGCCCGAGGCCCGTTTCTGCTGGCCGTGAGCTTTCATCGCGTAAACATATGCGCGATTTAACAGGGCCTCGTCGGCCCTTGGATTATAGCTCTGAACCTTTTCGACGAGATCGTAGTGCCGCACAACTGGCTGCGGTCTCGCCTGTGTTTCAACTTGCACGGCCTCGACAGCCCTTCGACAACGCGGTGTAACAATAAATCAAACTCACACGCAAGCAAGCGTCAAGGCGTATGTTTTTGGTGGTAAATGTTGCTTTGTCCCTCGTCCACCAAGGTTTGCGGCGATTATCCACAATGCCGCGCAGCCGCCGCAAATGTCACGGCGGACTTTCCGCGGAAAGCAAAGCGGCCTACGGTTTCGGATTAAATCCGCCTCAGCCCTTCGAACGGCTACTTGGGGCCTCGGCCGGTATGCTGCGTGCCAGACCCTGCAGCAGCTCCTCTTCGGTAATACGGTCGATGATCGCATCGGAGAACGGATCGTCCGGCGCAAGCATGTTCACCTGGCGCGCGCTGGGCAGGGCGGGAGCGGCCTCGGGCTCGGGCTCGTCCACCTCGACATGGGCCTGCAGCGAGTGGATCAGGTCTTCCTTCAGGTCCTCCGGGGAGACCGTCTGCTCCGCGATCTCGCGCAGCGCGACGACCGGGTTCTTGTCGTTATCCCGCTCGATGCTGATCGGCGCGCCCGACGAGACCGCGCGCGCGCGGTGCGCTGCAAGGAGCACAAGCTCAAAACGGTTTTGGACCTTGTCGACGCAATCTTCGACGGTGACGCGAGCCATGTATGACCTCGATTGTTGGGATCGCGCTCAAAATAGGCGGGAAGCCCGCGCATTGCAAGCCGATGTTGCGGAACCTCCACAGCGCCGCCCGCTGCTGCTTATAAAGCCGCGATACCGGCGTCCTTGGCGGGCAGCGCGCCGATGGCCGACCAGTCGAGCCGGTCGCCATCCTGCGCGAGCAGCGCGAGAAACCGGTCGCGCAGCAGGCTCGCGAGCGGCAAGGGCACGCGCAACTCCTCGGCGGCGGCGAGCGCGAGGCGGATATCCTTTTGGCCCAGCGGCGCCGCAAAACCCGCCGGCTCGAAGGCGCGGTCCGCGATCAGCGTGCCGTAGGTCTTGTAAACCGGGGCATTAAAGAGCGTGGAGGTCAAGACTTCCAAATATTGGCGTTTGTCGATCCCGGCCTTCTCAACAAGCGCCATGGCCTCGCCCAGCGATTCGATAACCGCCGCGATCAGGAAATTTCCGCTGAGCTTCACAAGATTGGCGTCTTTCGGGGTCTTGGAAATGACGAAGGTCTTCTGACCCATCGCATCGAATAGCGGCTGCGCGGCCTTGACCGCGTTGTCCTCGCCGGCCGCCACTATAAGGAGCAGCTTCTTGGCGGCAGCCTCCGGCCGGCCAAACACGGGCGCCGCCACAAAGTGCTGGCCTGCCTCGGCGTGCGCTGCGGCGAGCCTCCCGGATAACGCAACGCTGATCGTACTCGATGAGATGTGCATCGCTCCGGCCGGCAAATTTGCGATAATCCCGCCCTCGCCAAAAGCCACGCCCGAGACGGCCTCGTCATTCGCGAGCATGGTGATAATCGCATCGCCCCGGCAGGCTCCGGCGGCCTCGTCTGCGATCTTCGCCCCTTGCGCGGCCAGCGGCTCGGCCTTCGCGCGGGTACGGTTGTAAACCGTCACCTCATGGCCGGCATGCAATAGGTTCGCGGCCATGGCCTCACCCATGCGGCCCAGCCCGATAAATCCCACCTTCATAAGCCTTCTCCTTCTTGCACTACCCAGTTTACGCAACGCGCCGGAAAGGCAAATGTTGCGCAAGCGGCTCGTCATCGCGAGGCGGCTCTTGCCGCCGCGGGCGTCCAGAAGCAACTGGCGCAGTGGATGTCGCTCTGGATTGCTTCCGGCCTCGCTTCGCTCGCTGCGGGGTCCGCTTCGAGGGGGCTGCCGCGAGTGAAACTTACTGGAATCGTCCCACAGAGACCTTACGCACCGGCTATCGAGCGTTAGATTTTCAAGCGGGTGCGGTATTAACCCAGTAGCGAAGGCCCTTCCCGCCCGGCCAGCACAGCGTCGATATTGTCCAGCGCCGCGAATCCCATTTCGTCGCGCGCCTCGATTGCCGATGTGCCCATATGCGGCAGGAGGAACACATTTTCGAGGCGGTGATACTCGGAGTGGATGTCCGGCTCGCCTTCGAACACATCGAGGCCGGCATAGCCCACCTGGCCCGATTTCAGCGCCGCAATTAGATCGTCATCGTTTACGAGGTCGCCGCGCGCGGTGTTGACCACGATGGCGCCGCGGGGCAGCTTCGCGAATGCGTCCGCGTTGAGCGCGCCGCGCGTCTCCGGCGTCGAGGGCGCGTTGATGGAGAGAACGTCGCTCGCGCCGAGCAGGCTATCGAGCGTAGCATGATAGATCGCGCCCAGCTCTTCCCCAGGCGCGCAGCGCCGCCGGTTGTGGTAGTGGATTTCCATGTCGAAGGCGCGGGCGCGTTTGGCAAGCGCCTGGCCGATCTTGCCCATGCCATAAATGCCAAGCCGCTTGCCGTCGAGCCGCCGTCCGATGAGCTGCATGGGTTGCCAGCCGCCCCATTTGCGCTCGCGAAGCAACCGCTCGCCTTCCTGCGCGCGCCGGGCCGCCCCCAGGATTAGGAGGATCGCGATTTCGGCGGTGGCCACCGTTACTGCATCGGGGGTGTTCGAGACGCGGATGCCGCGTGCCTTCGCCGCCGCGAGGCCGATGTGATCGTAGCCGGCGGAATAGGTGGCAATGATGCGAACACTTGGCGGAAGCTTGGCGATTACCTCCGGGGTCAGCTTCTCCGTCAGCGTGACGAGCAGCGCGTCCTTATCCTTGCTGCGGGCCACGATCTCGTCCGCGCTCATAACATGATCCGTTTCGTTCAGATCGAGATCGTAATCGCACCGGGCGCGTTCTATCACCGCCGGACTCAACATGCGCGTGACCAGGAACTTTGGCTTCGACACTTCAGCATCTCCCTATATGAAATCAGGGCCATAGCTTCGGAAAGCTACAGCAGGCTACACGGTCTGGGCTTCCTCTGCAGGCTTTCCGGCTCCAGCATCGCCGTTGTCCCCGAGAAAGAGCAGGCGAAGCGCTGGCACAACGATCAACAGCATCAAGGGGCCGATCGACATGCCCCCTACCACAACGGTGGCGAGCGGGCGCTGCACCTGGCTGCCGATGTCTGTCGAAAGTGCTGCGGGGAACAAGCCGATGGCTGCAGAAAGCGCAGTCATCAGCATCGGACGCATTCTCTGGGTTGCGGCCTCGAACATGGCCTTCCGGCTGCTGGCGCCGGTTTTTTGCATCTCATTGTAAAACGTCATCATCAAGATGCCGTCCATGACCGAGACGCCGAAGAGCGAGACAAAGCCAATCGCGGCCGAGATGCCGAAGTCCTGGCCCGATAGCGCGAGCGCGACGATGCCGCCGGCCACGGCGAAGGGGATGCCGGTAAGCACGAGCAGGCTGTCGCGGATGGAATTGAACTGCGTGTAAAGTAGAGCCAAAATATATAAAATACTTAAAGGCACGGTTACGAAGAGCCGCTTCTGGGCCTCCTCAAGCTCTTCGAATTCGCCCACCCACACCAGGCGATAGCCGTTCGGCAGAGCGATTGCTTTTGCGATCTTCTCCTTGGCCTCCCCCACGGCGCCGCCGAGATCGCGATCGCGCACACTAAAGGCGACCGGTATCGCGCGCTGGTTTTTCTCATGGAATATAAAGGAGGCCCCAGTGTTTAGCGTGATATCGGCAACGTCAGCCAACGGTACGTAGGCGTTACCGGCCGGCGTTGCGACGTTGATCTTCGCATTTTTGACGGCCTCGATTGAGCTTCTAAACGCCGGCGCGGCGCGGACGTTCACGCCGAATTGCCGGTCCGCCTCGTAGATGGTCGTGGCGATGGTGCCGCCAAAGGCAGTTTGTACGAAGCTATTGATGTCGCCGGGATTCAAGCCGTACCGGGCAGCTTTTTCGCGGTTGGTTTCGATATCGAGGTTCGGCTGGCCAAGCACGCGGTATATGCTGAGATCGGTAACGCCTCTGACTTCGCTCATAACCCGTTTGACTTGGTCCGCGAACTCTTCGAGCTTGAAAAGGTCGGGGCCGATAACCTTGACCGCGTTGGCGCCGCTCTCTCCTGACAGACCTTCCTCCACGTTTTCTTGGATAAACTGGGAGAAGGCAAAGTCTATGCCCGTAAACTCTCTGGCGAACTCGTCTTGGAGTTCTTTAATGAGGTGCTCCCTGAGGCGGCCGGGTGCCCATTCGCCATAGGGCTTCAAGATCGCGAACAACTCCACGGTAAAAAAGCCGGTCGGGTCGCTGCCATCGTCGGGGCGGCCGTGCTGGGACACCACCGTAACGACCTCCGGATGGCTTTTGATAATCTCCCGTATCCTGTTGACGGCGGGCATGCCGGCCTCAAGCGAGATGGAGGCCGGCATGGTCGCCCGGATAAAGAGGTTACTTTCCTCAAGAGCGGGCAGGAACTCCGTGCCAAGCTGAGTGGCCAAGAGACCGCTGCCCGCGAGAAAAACAAGGGCTAGCAAGACGGTTAGCCGGCGGGCGCGAAGTGCAGCGGTCAGGAGCGGCGTATAAGCAGCGCGAATGGCGCGCACCATGACGGTCTCGTCGCGCCGGACACGCTTGGGCAAAAGGAAGGAGGCAAGCACGGGTGTGACGGTGAAGGTTGCGAGCAGTGCGCCGGCGAGAGCATAGGCATAGGTCTTTGCCATGGGACTGAAAATCTGCCCTTCCACCCCCTGCATGGTGAACAGCGGCAGGAAGGCGGCAACCGTAATGGCGGTCGAGAACAAGACTTCGGAACCGACCTGCATCGTGCCGATATAGATGAACCTTACGCTTTGGAATAGTCTATGGTCCGCGCTCTGGCCTTTCCCGCCGGCCGGCATTGGTTTTATTAAGCCTCCTTCCTGTTCTCTTGCCTGAAAAACGCGGAAAATGTTCTCTACAACAATAACAGCGGAGTCGACGATGATGCCGAAGTCGACAGCTCCGAGCGAAAGGAGATTGGCATCCTCGCCGCGAAGTACCAGGATGATGATACTGAAGAAAAGCGCGAACGGAATATTAAGTGCAACAACGGTGGCGCTGCGCAAATCGCCCAGAAAGACCCACTGGATGAAGAATACCAGCAGGCAGCCGAAGATGAGGTTGTGCAGCACGGTGGCCGTCGTGATGTTAACGAGGCCTGTGCGGTCGTAATAGGGGACGAGCTTTACGCCGGGCGGCAGGGTGCCGTCGCTGTTGATTTTCTCCACCTCGGCTTTGATAAGGGGCACGACATCGGCGGTGTGGAGCGTGCGGTTCATCACCAGGATCGCGGCGACCACATCTTCCTCATGGTCGCGTCCGGCTTTGCCGAGCCTTGGCACATTCCCCACGTACACCCGCGCCACGTCCTTGATTTGCACTGGCACGCCGTTGAACTGGGCCAGTGTGACGTTCTCGATATCCTGGATTTTCCAGCCTTGTGTCAGATCCGCGTTGCCGCCCGTGTCTATGAGGCCAACGCCCCGGATATTCACGGACTGCTTGCCGATATTGACGGTGCGGGCGCCAACATTGACGTTGGCGTTGGCGACCGCGTTCACGAGCTGCGGGAGGGTGACGTTGTAGGCTTCGAGCTTGTTGAGATCGGCTTCGACCTCGTACTCTTTGGTGGTGCCGCCATAGGTGTTGACCTGCACCACGCCGGGGACGGTTAGCAAACGGCGTTGCACGATCCAATCCTGGATCGTGCGCAGATTGCTAAGGCCGATGTGTTCCGGCCCCGTGAGCTGATAGCGGTAGACTTCGCCCACAAGGCTCGATTGCTGGATCTGCGGCTGCACGCCGTTTGGAAGCGAGACGTTCTGCAGAAGGCTGATTTGGGCCTGCTGAAGTGCGAAGTAATAGTCGACGCCATAGTTGAACGTCACGCGCACGAAGGAAAGGCCGTAAAACGAGGTCGAGCGGATGTTGTTGACGCCGGGCGTTGGTGCGAGCCCCACTTCCATGGGGATGGTGTAAAGCCGCTCCATCTCCTCGGCGGAAAGTCCGGCCGATTGCGCGGTGATTTCGAGGATCACCGGCGCTGGGTTGGGATAGGCTTCGATATTGAGCTTCGCGAAGGCAACGGCCCCCGCCAAGCTGAAGGCAAGCAACGCGAGCACAACAACCGGCCGCCGCGTGAGCCCTAACGTGACGAGGGCCTTCAACACCACTCTTCCCCCTGCCGCGCCCCGTTAACGTGCCCTAGAGCCTATCCGCTTTTGATAAAATCAAAAGCGGATAGGCTCTAAGTCTTTGTTTAACCTTGCGTCTTATCGGAAAAACCGCTTACACTTTTTCCAGGCGCACTCTATTGTCCGGCATTACTGAATTGGTTGGCGATGAACAGCGAGCCTTCGGTCGCAACTAGATCGCCGGGCTTAAGCCCATCGAGGATTTCGACAAAGCCATCGTGCACGAGCCCGGTCTTGACGGCGCGCTTGACAAATTTGCGGCGGTCTTCCGTGACCCACACCGTCATCGTGCCGTCGCCCTCGCGCACGACGCCGTCTTGCGGGACTGCGAGCGCGCGCTTCGGCGGCGCTAACGTGATCGTGAAATTCGCAAACAGGCCGGCCCTCAGCTCGCCGTCTGGGTTGGCGATCTCCGAGCGCACCAGCACGCGCCGCGTGTTCGGATCGACCATCGCGCCGATCGTCACGATCTTGCCCCGGAAGGTTTTGCCCGGAAGAGATGCCACCGAAGCCTGCACCTCTTGGCCAACTTTCAATTCGGGGGCGTCCCTTTCCGGCACATTCGCCAGCATCCACATAGTGGAGGTGTCGGCGACGATATAAACGGGCGGTGGATTGGCGGGCTGGACGAACAGGCCAGGGGCAGCGTTTCTTGCCGTGATGAGGCCCGCGATCGGAGATGGCACGACGAGGGCAGGGTCGATCTTGCGGTTCGCGACGATCTTGTCGATCTCGGCGTCCGTCTTGCCGAACACTTTGACGGCTGCGCGCGCGGCCCTATAGCCGCCTTCGGCCGCCTGCTGATCGGAGATCGACTGCTCAAAATCTTTCTGCGCGGCGGCGCTTTGCTTATAAAGGTTTCTCAGCCGCTCCAGGGCTTTCGATGTGAGTTCCAGCACGCCGGCAGTGGCAATCAGCGTCGATTCCGCTTGCAACAGGTCGGGGCTGTCGATGGTGAAAAGCGTTTTGTCCTTCTTCACGGTCTCGCCCACGCTTGCGAATGCCTTCAGGATGCGTCCCTGATAGGGCGTAAAAACCTGGGTGAGAAGCTCCTGATTGAAGTCGATGCTGCCTACGGCATGCTGCTGTTGCGGAAATGTATGCTCGCCCGCAGGCTCAATCTTAATCGCCTTGAGTTGCGTTTCGGAAATCGTCACGGTGGGGACGGATGAAGCTTGCGCCGGCTCATCTGAGACCGCGCTAATATGGGCGGAGGCGGCAGCAAGGAGCATGCCTGCAACGCCCAAGGCCGCCAATCTTAGTTTCATTACTCGGAAGCACATCCTCGAACTCATCCTAATTCGCGCCCGGCCGGCAACATCTCGCTTCGTTCTGGGTCGCACCTGGATACTCTACTGCAACAGGGTTTGGCGCTACGTTGGTGACGCTTACGAGCCACGCCTGCGGCTGCGGCACATGCGGCGAAGCCGGCCGGTTCCACCAGCCGCCGCCCAGGGCTTGGAATAGCGCAACCGTATCGCTGTACCGGTTCGTCTGCGCCACAATCACCGTCAGCGAGGCTTGCAGATAGGTTGTCTGCGCTGCGAGCAATTGCGGAGCTGAAACTTGGCCCTCCTCCAGTTGCAATCTGGTTAACCGCAGGCTTTTCGCTGCCGCCGTCTCGGAAAGAAGGGCTTTTTGCAGCCCGACGGTATCGTGCCGGATGGCATAGAGGGCGTCGGCGACATTCTGAAATGCGGTCAGCACGGTCAAGCGGTATTGCGCGGCTATCTGATCGAAGCCCGCCTCCGCGGCGCGCTGCCTTTGCTGCAATGTGAAGCCGTCGAAAAGGGTCTGCGACGCATCTGCAAGCCCGGTGTAGAAGTAGAATGCGGGGTTGTTGCTGAACAGAATTCGCAAACTGCGTCCCTTGGCGGCCGACAACGCCGGTTAGCGTAAATTGTGGAAGCCGGTTGGCGATGGCGACGCCAACCAGGGCGCAGGCTGCGTGCATGTTCTCCTCGGCCGCGCGCACGTCCGGCCGCTGCGCGATCAGGTCCGAAGGCAGGCTGACCGGCAGTTCGCGCGGCAGCTTGAGGCCCGCGAACTCGAAACGCTCCGGCAATCCCTCTCCCGGTAAATGACCGGACAGCACGGTCAAGGCATCGCGCTGAACCGCGAGAGCCTTGCGCAGGGGCGGCAGGGTTGCCTCGGTTTGGGCGACAAGAGCCTCCTGCGTGGCGACATCCAGTTGCGAAACTTGGCCTTGGTTGAATTGGTAACGGACTTTCTCAAGGATTTCCTTGGCAATTTTGATCAATCGTTCCGTGACGGCGATTTGGCCGCGCAGCGAGGCTTCTTGGATCGCGCCCAGGGCGACGCTCGATGTCAGCGTCAGAAACGTCGCCTCGTTCATAAAGCGCTGGTTGTCCTTCAGCGCGTCGAGGCTCTCGATCTGCCGCCTCGTGCCGCCCCAGACATCGGGCACATAGGACACCGTGAGCTGTGCTGTGTGCAGTGTGTAATAGTCGGCGCCGGAGGCAAGGACCGATGACACCGGGCTGGCAGTTTTTCCGCCCGTGGCCGAGTATTCGCCCGTCGCCAGCGGAAACAGCTGCCCAACCTCGGCGTACACATTCGCCTGCGCCACGCGCAGTGCGGCCTGCGCGGCATCCACATTGGGATTGTCCCGGAGAGCGCGCTCAACAAGCGCGTTCAAAGCGGGTGAGCGGAAGAGGGTCCAATAATCCGCCGGAAGCTGGCGGCCGGTCTCCAGCCGCTGCGTTTTGCCGCCGGCCGTGTTGGATGCAGGCAGACGCTCCGCTGTGAATGCGGCTATTTCGGGCGGCTTCGGAAGCTCGAAATCCGGCCCCACGCAGGACCCTAGCCCGAAGCAGCAGACGAGGCCCGCGGCCCAGCCCGTCGCGACCGCAGCCCTCCGCAAGGCCGCTGCACATGTTCTGGTTCTGGCCATGGTCACCTCTGCTCCATGCAGATTCCTCTGTCGATGGAATGTCAGCCTTACGATAGCCTTACAACCGGACTGAGTTGAGGACCGCACTGCAGGATAAGAAGGCGAACCGGAACTTCGCGCCTGCTTACAGTAGCTTACTTTATTGCAGACGATTCGGTGGGGTATTGTGCCCAATTGCTTAACAGCGATGTGAAATCCGCAAACAAGCTGCGGTTTATTTGAATCGGTGATGCAAAAATGCTGCGCCGCTAAGCCGGGGCGTACTAGCAAACTATTGAATCTAGTACAGCTTATCCGAGGCAAGTTCGCTTTAGCGCTCGCAGCAATTGGGGTGCGAACTTGCCTCGGGCTGTACTAGGCCGCGAGGATGGCGGCCGAGCGCGCGGGGGCCGCGGTGGCGATCCGCGTTTGGGCGCCGTCCGAAAATTGCGCGATAATGCTGCGATCTGGGTAGAGCCAGAGGCTTAACAGTTCGCGTTTGGCCCAGCCGTCAGCCGAAATCCGCGTGACCTTGACCCTTCCGGAGTGTGAAGGGAAGCAGGTAAGCTTTCCGCCGGGGTGAGTGAGTTTGAACCAGCAACCGCCGAGCCTAACATTCAGGCTTCCCGGTTCGTTGACGAGGAAGCCACTCGCGGCCTCGAAGACATAATCGTGCTCAACCGGCGTCCAAGGACTCTGCAGCGGATGGCGCGCTGAGCTTCAAAAAGCAGCGCCAGACCGCGCCGATGGAAGCGCTCGCGGTTACGCAAGCCCAGCGAAATTGGATCGCGCCGCGCCTGCCGCCGGTGCTAACGATGGCAACCTGCCCCCCTGGAAGCGATGCGGCCGGGAATGGCGTCTCCGCCTCGAAGCCGGCCTCACGGGGCATTGGTGGCAGGCTGTGTTCCGGCTGAGCTCGCTGCGCCGGAGCCGGCAGATTGCAGGCGTAGGCGACGGTTTCGGATGCGCGCGGCTCAAGCAGCCACTGGGGAAAGACGAGGGCTTGAGCGGTGCGGGCGCTCTCGTTCCCGATCCAGCCCAGGACCGGGTCCAATCCAGGCATGACGATACGCTGCCCGGCGGCCACGCTGAGCGGGACCGGCGGTTCCTTTGGCGGTGAGGCACGCTCGAACATGGCCCAATCGATCCAGACTTACGGTTTCCCGGCCAGTTTCCCATCAACGCGTCACTAAAGGGTGAACGAATTGGAACCGGGAAGTTGCGGATTTGGCACTTGTCTCTTGAAAACTGCCGGGTATTCCCCAGATTGCAAGTCTGCGGAAACATTTCCCAGCATTCGGGCAAATGCCGGTTGCGATCCTCGCCAGATCGGCATATGTCAACTGTGTGACGCGGGGTGGAGCAGCCCGGTAGCTCGTCAGGCTCATAACCTGAAGGCCGCAGGTTCAAATCCTGCCCCCGCAACCAATCTTCTAATTAATTCGCCTAAGCCCTTGATTTTCAAGGGCTTTTTTATTGCCTTTTATCGCCTTTTTGAAGCCCGCAACCAATACCCTGCTGCGAACGGTTTAGAGCACTGCTTCGCGCTGTGTCGGAACTGGCATCGACTTTTGGGGCCGAAGGCGATCAGCATTAAGGCCCACGGTGGTCAGCCTCTTCCGAACTGCTTACGGCTGTGGATAACACCAGCGTTCCGCCTAAGCGCGGCGGGCAAGTCTCGGCTTAATGGAGTTCTCCAATGAAGCGGCAGAAGCGAAAACGAAATTGTTGCAGGTGGTGATTGTATCTTCGTTTTGCGTTTCGTTCAGGGGGGGCAATCAGTTTCGATATAGCTACTTATTTCGTCAAGCCATCATTGGCGGTGGCATCAGAATTGGAGAACTCAATGCACTACACCTTGGAAAAGCTCCTGAATGGCAACTCGGAACTTATTTCTTGCTATCAAGCTGCAAAGCAAAAATGGGATGAGCTTTTCGTGGAGCGGCGAAATGGGTCGGTGTCTGAGTGGGCAGAATGGCTTGAGGGAAACCAGATTTCATTTTTCGAGCATCAATGCGGTGGTCGCTGTTTTGGCCAGGAGGTAATGGCATGGAGCGGCTTCGGGGCACTATACAGTACCCAGAACGGTTTTGGAAATAACCAGCCCCTGGCGGAAAAGCTTGCCGAAGCATTTAAGGAAAGCGGTTGCAGCGTTGAGGTGATAAGCATGGCTCGGAATGCTGCCGCCTCATATTTATAATCGGGGCGATTGTACACAGCCAAAAGCTCAATGCTTTCGCTTCGAATAAGGGCAATCAACGCTCAGCACTCGTCGGAGCCGGGGGCATGGCGCAGCTCCGCTCTTCAATCGCCCTTCCGTTAGCAGTCTGCGGAACGTGGCGGCAGGCGCGCAGCGATTTCGCGTGCTTGGGTTGCTGCGATGGTGCACAGCGAGCCGGACACTTCGCCTTCGCTGCCACCGTTCAGATTACACTGGGCGAGAACGGCGGCCTAAATGGCTCCGTCCTTGAGCATCCGGGAGAGCGACTCGAGCTCCTCCTTCAGCACGCCGTCTTGCTGCTTCAGGCCATCGATCTTCCGGATGGCGTGAAGGACGGTGGTGTGATCCCTCCCGCCGAAGCGGCGGCCGATCTCTGGCAGCGAGCGCGAAGTAAGCGTTTTCGCGAGATACATCCCGATCTGCCGCGGCCGCACAATGGATTGATTGCGCCGGCTGGAAAGGAGATCGCCGCGCTGTACGCCGTAATGTTTGGCGACAATGCGCAGGATATCGTCGATCTTGACGCGCTTCGGTTCCTTCGAGCGGATAAGATCGCCGATGGTGTTCTCGGCCGCGTCGCACGTCACCTTTTCACCGGTGAGCTGATAGGCGGCATGGAGGCGGGTGATGGCGCCCTCAAGTTCCCTGCCGTTCTCGGTCAGCTGTGTGGCCAGGTAATCGAGGACATCTGCCGGAACTTCGAAACCCGGCGAAACCGCGCTTTTCTCCGCAGAGCGCTTCTCCAGGATTTTCAGCCGCAGCTCGTAATCGAGGGGGGCCAACTCCGCGACCAAGCCGCCGGAGAGCCTGGAGCGCATGCGTGCATCGAAGCTTTCGAGCAGGAGCGGAGCGCAATCCGCAGCGACGACGACCTGTTTGCCGCCGTCGATCAAAGAATTGAGTGTGTGGCAGAATTCCTGCTGGAAGGTCTTGCCCTGCAGGAACTCCATGTCGTCGATCAGCAAGAGATCGATCGTGCGCAGCTTTTCCTTGAAAGCCGGCCCCTCGCGGGTCTGCAGCGCGTCGGCAAAGCTGTACATGAACCGCTCGGCGGTGAGGTACAGCACCTTCGCCCCCGGATTGCGGCTCTTCACCTCCCAGGCGATTGCGTGCAGAAGATGGGTCTTGCCCATCCCGACCCGCGCGTGGATGTAAAGCGGATTGTACCTAAGGGGCTGATCGGGCGTGCTTTCCGCGACCTGCAAGGCCGCAGCGTGCGCAAGCCGGTTTGGGGCACCGACTACGAAGGAATGGAACGTGTAGCGCGCGTCGAGCGGCGAGCCTTCAAACCCGTCGAGGCCGGTTCTTCCGTCCCGCGCGGGCTGAGGCACGACCCTGAGCGGTACCGGAGCCACGGGTACGGGCTGCGGCCGTGGAGCCACCGCCTCTCTTGCGGCAGGTGCCGCCTTCAACTTTTCAACCGCTGCCAAATGGGGCTGGCGCACCCGGAACTCGAGTTTGTTTGCGCCGGAAAGCTCAGTGCCGCAGCAGGCGAGCAGCCTGTCCGAATAGTGGGCCTGTAACCAATTCCGCAAAAACTTGGTTGGCACCGAAACATGCACGACGCGGCCGTCATAGGCCTCTAATTCCACCCGTCCGAACCAGCTCGTGAATACGTCCTCGCCAAGCTCGGCGCGAAGACGGCTCTGAATACGGCGCCACTTATATTCGATTGAAGATGTCGAGAGCTCCAAAGCTTCCATAATAATATACCTCACCGCCCAAATGGGCGTTCATCGGAAGGGGGCAAATGTAGGGTGCTACGCTGCTATGGGAAGGGCGGGCAGCGAATTGGCTGGTGCGGGCTCTGGCGTGGCGGCAGCATTTTGGGGTAGCACGGAGGCCAGCAAACCCTTGCGGGGCCGATCCGCATCGACGGGCGGATTGGACATCAGGATCGAGGGCCTGACGGCGCTTTGAGGCGCTACCCCCCGCGGAGCGGAGAAGAAGCCCTCAACCACATCCGACGCCAGGTGCTGCCGCTCGCGCGATGCGAGATAGGCCTTCCAAGGGATGGAAGGATGTACAGCCTCGGAAAGATCGGGGCCGTGGCTTTCACCAGCGCGGGAAAGTAGCTTCTGGGCGCGCTGAAATATGGCGGGCCGGACTGGCGGCTGTTTCCACGCATATGAACATATAAATTGCGGCGTAATCGCCGTGTATTCGCTTTGCATCCACTATCCTCCTGCCCAATGCGTTACGGACAGAAAGTGCGCCGGACACCACGAAATAATGGGGCACGCGCACCAGCTCTCCGCCGCCTGATGTACAGACAGAGGGTCACCCTCGGGGCGGCCACGCCCCACTAAATGACCCGGTACGCATTACACAGAAAACTAATCAGGAGGAGACTTCCCCCCGTTCGGAAGTCTTACAATACAAAACCAGGCGGCCATACGCAAGCCCAGACAAGGCGCCTCAGGCAGGCAGAGCTTAGGCGGAACGGTTAGAATTGCACGCCTGGAAGCCTGCCAAGCCTTTGAAGAAATTAAGGATTTGTTAACGATTCAACCCAAAGGCGCATTCGCGCTAAGGTTGCGTATTTTTATTGACACGCGCCCTAGCTCAAGCTTCAAAAAGAGGGAAGCCTTGACGGCGCGGTTTATTAACTCACTGAAAATACGGGAGTTTTGCTGCGAGGCCAATTGCACCAGCTTTCGGCGTGAAAGCGAGCTGATGCAAATCGGCATCACCTATAGTGAATTTAAGCAGCAGCGCCGAGCGCCTTGATGCGGGCGGACAGGCGGGAGAGCTTCCGCGACGCCGTGTTCTTATGGATGATGCCTTTCGCGGCCGAGCGCTGGATTTCCGGCTGCGCCTCGCGGAGAGCCAGGTTCGCGGCGTCCTTGTCGCCCGTGGCGATGGCCTCTTCCACCTTGCGCATGAAGGTCTTCAGCCTGCTGCGGCGGGCCTTGTTGACGAGAGTGCGGCGCTCGGCTTGCCGGGCTGCCTTCTTTGCCGATGTCGTATTTGCCATGTCATATATTCCTTCGCGGGCGGCGGCCCGCGCATAAAGAGCCGATGCTGGGGGAAAAGTTGCCTTTAGGGCCGCCATTGGCGGCCGGTCTGCGATTGCATATACATTTGATGCGTTTGAGCGTCAATCTTGGCGGCAGCCGGCATTGCAAACCCTTGGGGGACAAGCAGTCCCCGAAGGCGTGCCAAATGCTAATGGCCCCGGTCGAAGGGCAGCAAAGCTTGATAAAGGGCGGCTTGAGGCGAATGCGTTTGAGACGGCGATATATCCTCACTCTGCAGCTTTTCAAGCGTCACGAAAAGGAGCCCTAAGCAGATAAGAAAGATATAGAACAGCCCAACCGTACCGGCCAGTTCGGAGAGGCTGCCGCAAGCATCCTGCTTATCCCCATCGTCTCCTTCCCATTTCAATTTATAGATCACGTCAAACTCCATGCTACTGCGCCGCAACACGCAAACCGCGCATTAGACAAAAGTCTAGTCAAAATGAGAGCTTCCTGCAAGGCTTGCGTTGTGCCGCACTACTCCGTTGTGTTGTGTGGATCGGGCGGCGGCGAGGCAAAAGCCTCCGTTCCGCGCCAAAGCCTCCCATAGGCCGCCCATTTGCGCTCGTCCGCGCTGAAGGACGCATAGATTGCCACGCCGCGGAATCCGGTGCCCGTTCCAATCCCCTGTAAGCCCGCCAGGATGCCTTTGAGGCTGTGATCAACCGTCTCCACATCGGGGCGGTGATAATCCTTGTCGTCGTCGTAGGCCGGGACGCCCATCAGCCACTCGCAACCCTTTGCCTCTGGAGGCGGCAGGGCTGCGGCGAGCTCGCGCGTCCAGCGTGAGACGAGCGCCTCGTAGGCCGGAGCGGAGGCCAGCCCCGTATCGTAGGCCATGACCGCAAGCTCGCCCGCGCTCTGGCAGACCTCGCGCATGAATGGCAGATCCCAATGGGTATCGCGGTCCCATTCCGTGCCGTCCGGGGGCGGATAGGCCGCCACCGACAGCGTGCGATCCCCAATGGCGGCCTTGACCTCGCGCAGCAGGTCCAGATAAGCCGCGGTTCCGCTGGGGAGCGGCTCGATATTAAGCTGTATCCCATCCGCGCCAAGCGCCACCAGGCGGCGTGCATGCTCCGCAAACGCCCGGCGCTGCGCCGCATCTTCAAGATGCACATCGCGGCCCAGATTGCCGCCGCTCCAAGGGATCACCCGGATTTCGGGCGCGATGCGGTGGATCTCCGTGAGAAAAGCGCCCGCGCGCTCCGGCACATAGCGGACGTGCCCCGCCTTCGACCGCCAGCCTGGCCAGCCTTCGCCGTCCATCGGCCCTAGAAAAGGATAGACGCGCCGGATGCCGCGCTCGCGCAAGGCTGCCACCAGGGCGGCGATTTCCTCGCTGCTTGGCGCTTCGTGCAGCCAATGCCGGCGCATCCAGAGGCCGTTATCGCCCCGGTCCAAGAAGCCTGGCTTCTGCGGGCCTGCAAGGGCGCCAGGAGCCGCAAGGAAAATTCCGGCGATGGCGCAAAGGGCTAAGACTTCTTGGGCTCATGGGTCTCTCCGGGAGGGTGCTGGCGGTTAGCCTTAAAGCCAAGGCGAAAATCGAGCGGGGGCTGCGAAAAGTTTGTTATCCTGTTCCGGGTAAGGTTAAAACCATTCAGGGCCTCGAATTTGCCCAAAGATGCTATAAACCTGGCTTAGCCGTGAGGGCGGCGGTTTCGATAGGATGCGGGTAGTTCGTGGTTGCGGGTTGGTCTAGGCCGGCAAAGGCCTTGTTAGTTGCTTGCGAGTATAACAATGTGCACGATTCTGCTTGCAGAAGACGACGACTCCATGCGCCGGTTCCTCGCCCGGGCCCTTGAGCGCGCTGGCTACGACGTGGTTTCCTACGGTAATGGCGCGGAGGCTTTCGAGGGCTTGAAGGTAAACCCCGTAACGCTGCTCCTCACCGATATTGTGATGCCCGAGATGGACGGCATCGAGCTTGCCAAGCGGGCCTCGGAGCTGCAGCCGGGCATGAAGATCATGTTCATCACCGGCTTCGCCGCGGTGGCCCTGGAGGAATATCCGGAGGCGCCGAGGCAGACGCGCATTCTCTCGAAGCCCATTCATCTCAAGGACTTGGTTCGGGAGGTGGACCGGATGCTGGCGGCATGACGCTTGCTCTTTCCGTCTCTCTGCAGTTGCGCGCAACGGTATGAACCGGTTACGTTGCCGGCAAAACGCCATAGCAGGAGACTTCGATGATTGGACGCCTGAACCATGTCGCCATCGCCGTGAAGGACTTGGCCGCAGCGGCCGCCGTCTATCGCGATACGCTGGGGGCCGGCGTCTCCGAAGCCGTGCCTCAGCCTGAACATGGCGTCTCCACAATCTTCATCACCCTGCCAAACACCAAGATCGAGCTCCTGGAACCGCTCGGGGCGGACTCCCCCATCGCGAAATTCCTGGAGCGGAACCAGGACGGCGGCATCCACCACATCTGCTACGAGGTCGCCGACATCCTCGCCGCCCGCGACCGCCTCGTTGCCAAAGGCGCGCGCGTTCTGGGCGGGGGCGAACCCAAGACCGGCGCCCACGGCAAGCCCGTGCTGTTCCTGCACCCGAAGGACTTTTGCGGTACGCTCGTGGAGCTGGAGCAGGCGTAAGGCAGCGCGCGCAATTGTCTAATCGTTAACCCCGTTTTCTCCTGTTCCGGCCGGTTTTGCGCGGCCGGGTGGGTGCTCTTTATGGTGCCCATTGTAACAAAGGCCCGTTAGAGAAGTTATAACGCCCGGCTAAAGCGTTGAAAACGCTTGGTAAAAAACAGTTGCACGGGCCGCGTCCACGCAGAAAATGCACCGTTTCATGGTTAAGATTAAAGTTGCCCGAGCCACTTGCAAAATAGCAGCGGCGAGCGGGATTTTTCGTCCTGATGGGGGATGAAGCGAGGCGTCCGCGCCCCGAGTCAGGCATGGTGCTTTTGCTACAAACCACCTGCCGAATCAGGACACGGACATGCCTCTGCGCGGAATGCTAACCAGCACCTGGGATCACATTCAAGGTTTTCTTTTCCCGATGCTGCGGGAAGAGGTAGGTCCGCTGACCGCGCAGCACGAGCGGCTCGTGGTGGTGCTCGATATGGCTCGCATCGAGGCCTTCGTGCGGATGTGGCCGGGCCTGCCGGGGCGCCCGCTGGATGACCGGCATGCGTTGGCGCGCGCGTTCGTGGCGAAGGCCGTGCTCAACCTGGCCACGACCTCGGCTTTGATCGAGCGGCTGGCCGTCGATGCCACGCTGCGCCGGCTATGCGGCTGGGAGCTCAGAAGCCAGGTTCCAAGCGAAAGCACCTTCTCGCGCGCCTTCGCCGAGTTTGCGGCGAGCGGCTTGCCGGGCCGCGTGCACGAGGCCCTGATCGTAAGAACCCACAAGGATCGCCTGGTTGGTCACATCTCGCGTGACGCCACCGCCATCGAAGCGCGCGAAAAGCCGGCCGAACCGGCACAGCCAGCTCCCAAGATACCGAAGCGCAAACGCGGGCGGCCGAAAAAGGGCGAGGTGGTCTCGAAGAAGGAGCCGCGGCGGTTGGAGCGCCAAGCTGGCATGACGCTGGCTGAAATGCTGGCCGATCTGCCAACAGCGTGCGCCATCGGCAGGAAATGCAATGCAAAAGGCCATACCACCTGCTGGATTGGCTACAAATTGCACATCGATACCGCCGATGGCGATATCCCGGTCTCCTGCCTGCTGACTTCGGCGTCCGTCCACGACAGCCAGGTGGCGATCCCCTTGGCCACCATCACGGCCGGCCGCGTCACCAACCTCTACGATCTCATGGACAGCGCTTACGACGCGCCGGAAATCTGGGACAAGAGCTGCGCGCTCGGGCATGTGCCGATCATCGATGCCAAGCCGCGCCGGGGCTGCAAGGCCGAGGCTGAGGCGGAGGCGCTGGCCAAGCGATGCGCCGGCCATCAGCCCGCAGAGGATGTCCGCTATCGCGAGCGCAGCTCAGCCGAGCGCGTCAACAGCGCGCTCAAGGACAGCTACGGCGGCCGGTCAGTACGGGTGCGCGGTCATGCCAAGGTGCTCTGCCATCTTATGTTCGGCATACTGACGCTAACCGTTGAGCAGCTGATGCGGCTGGTGAACTGAACCGCACGGCGGCTGCCAAACCCCGGCGAAGTCAAACTACGGGAAAGTTGCGCCAAAAATCGCCGCCGCCCCCCTGGCGGCACACACCTACCGCCAAAAACGCCCGACGCCGAAGGCTAAAGCCGTCGCCAGCCCTTCACATCGTTAGAGTTTTGCAAGTGGCTCGCCCGTATATTTAATAGTATTTTGGAGTCGCAGAAATCGACCTAAAGAGCGAAAAGATTCGCAGAAAGACGGCGGCGGAAAATATGCCGGGGTGCCATTTACCATGCCAGCATTAAGCATGATAGGGCCCTACGCGAAACGCACGGTCCATTAACCGGGACCGAGCCCGCCGAAGCCGCGAAGCGGATGGCACCGCCGGCCAGCACGCGCCCTAGGGAGGCCATAATTGGTTGGTTTTGCTTGATCTGCCTGCTGATAAAAGCAGGTGATGCGAGCGCAAAGGTTCAGCGCAGGTTTCAAGCGATTAAGGAAGGCACAATGTACGCGATATCGCAGCTTTTGGCGCCTGCTTGCCTCACACGCGCGCAATACTGGCTGCGCCTCATCATCTTGGTGCCGCTCCTGATCGCATGGTCCGCGTTCGCCATGGCTATGGTCAAAGCGAATGGCGGCAGCTCGGGATTGCCACCGGTTGGGGTGTTCATCAATCTGGCGATCATCGGTGCCGTGATAGCCCGCCTTCACTACGTTGGCATCGCCTGGCTGTACTGGCTCGGCGGAATATTAGGGCTCCTGTACCTCCTTGCACCGTTCGTTGTGCTCGCCGCGTTTCTGGCCGCCCCGAACGTGTTCGGCGCTGCACCGCTGGCAGGGCCAAACGGTATTCAGACATTTTCAACGGCCACGGGGGTGGTACAATTCCCGTTCGTAGTCTTGGCCCTGGCCGCAGGTATCTTGAAGGGCGATCCGCAGCGGCGTCTCCAGAGGCTCGGCGAGCGCATCGCCCGGGCGCCCCAGTCCGCAAAGCTTTACTTCACGCGCGGCAGGTATCTGGCTGGTCTGGAGCGAACCGGCGAGGCACTTGCAGACTTCGATATGGCGCTGAAACTCAAGCCCAATATGAGAGCCGCGCAGCAGGCGAAGGACAATATCGACGGCAACAGTGCCGTTCAGAAAAGAGCTCTTGCCGATTAAGCATTCGCCGCCCGCAACAAATCCTGCGTCAAAGAAAAATCACTTTCTTTCCAGGATTATCATCAAAATTTCCGGGTTTGGCCCAGATCTTCGGGCAGCATACGAACGCGGGCGTGGCTGGAAGCTGCGTTCCCCGCTTGTAAGGATGCGTATATGTCCGGCTCGCGGCGCGATATTTTGGATGGTGCAACAGCGAATCCCGCAAACGGCCGGGGTCCGTTGCGCCCCGGTGAGGCTCAGCGGCGCCCGGCTGCGCAACTTTATTCGGCCGCGGAGGCTCGCGGCCTCCTTGAACGCGAGCTTGCAGCATTCTCTGGCAGATTGGGGGAGGACAGGCAGGCTTCTGCCCCTGCCGGAGCGATGGACCATCGGCCAGCTCCGGCCCCTGCCAGTCCGGCGGAATACAGGGCCGCCGCTGCCCCTGTCAGGCCGCAGGAATACAGGCCAGCGCCCGCTCGCGCCAGGCCGGAGGAACATAAGCCAGCCGCTTCCTACGCTAGGCCGATTGAAGACAGCCCCGCCTCTGCCTGGCCGATAGACCCCAGGCCCGCCGGGCCGGTGGAGTACAGGGCAGCCTTTGCCGGACCAGCGGTGTACATGCCGGCGCCTGCTCCCGCCAGGACGCTGGACTACATTCCGCCCGCTGCCCCTGCCGCGCCAGCGGAGTACAGGCTAGCTCCCGTCCCTGCCGGGCCGTTGGAAGAGATGCTAGCTGCCGGGGACGAAAAGGTACCGTACCATTCGCTGATGGCGGCGCTCAGCATGGCTACGCCAGACATGCTGACGGAAGCGGAGAAATCCGCGACGCTTGCCATCGCGGAGCCAATGCGCACGCCGCCGGTAAGATCGCTGGAAAGGCTCTCCTGGCGTAGCCTTCTTGCAATTTCGGCGCTGGCCGTCACCGCCGGCTTATCGGCTTACGCGTTTTTGAGCCGCGGCGGAAATGATGCCGGCACGAGCCAAACCGCACAAGCCCCGTCCGCGGCCGATCCAAACGCCGTTTGGGTGAACGTGCCTTTACCGTCACGCCGGCCGCCGGCCCTTCGGGCGCAGCAAAGCCCCGCCCCTAGAGCCCCGCTTTTGACGGAATCAAAAGCGGGGCTCTAAGTCTTTGTTTAACCGTGCGTCTGACCGGAAAAACCGCTCACACTTTTTCCGGACGCACTCTAGCGCGCCGGGCAGCGCACAAATTGAACTGCACTGACGTGCCAGGCCCTTGGATTGCCGGCCCCTGCGGCCAAGGCGCCACAGCCCTGATGCCTCCGGAGCGCCGGCCTGGTAATTCAACATGCTGGCGCCGGTTTTCAGCCGGGGGCTCGCAGCGGATATGGGGTCTTCGGCGGCAGCCAGTGCACAAGCACCGCGACTGCAACGAGCGTTACGGAACTCGATAGCACCGGGGTGAGCAGGAAATCCCAGGAGGGGTGCGTGAGCATCACGCCCAAGGCCATGGCTGCGGCCGGGGGATGTGTGAGGTGCACCAGGCCGAGCAGCACGATAATGCCAGCCACAGTGCCGGCCAGCGTCCATGGGCCTGGCGGCAGGAAGTGGTCGGCCGCAATCGCAGTTGCCGCCGCCAGGCAATGGCCGCCGATAACATGCGCAGGCTGGGAGAACGGGCTCTGCGGCACGCCGTAGATCAGTACGGCGGAGGCAGCCATCGGCGCGACAATGATACTGGCGCCGGTGACGTCGCCGAGCAGGAGTGCAACGGCGAAGGCAGCGAACGCGCCGAGGCCGGCCTTCAGCCAGCGAAGCCAGGAAATGCCCGCCTTATGGCGTTGTAGAAAGCGCCGCACCGCCGTTCCCCTCAAGTGCCCCGGATGGCTCGCTTTTGCACGTTCGGGTGTATGAATATTGTGTATCTGCGAAGCCGGCTGAGGCACAAGCCTCCTATATAACTGGATCGCCATGGCGGCATTGCGGCCTCACGATGACCGCTATCGCGCCCACCGCTCCAGCCACATCGCGCCGGCACGCCGGCATGCCGGTCCGTGCCGCACAGGCCACAGTGCAGGACAGTTTTTTAATTTTCCTGGAGGTTGCTTGCTTGCGGCAGCAGCGCGGCTCTAGAGTTTGCCCTTGCCAACCAGAACGAATGTAAGAGCGGGCGGCGGGCGCATTGTGCCGCCTATAAAGTATCGGCGATCTGGCATTCAGGGGGAGTCATGCCCGGTTCGCAGTCCAGACCTGTTTCCATGTCATTCCGCGAAGTTGCGGCCACCGCGCGGCAGATCGTCAGTTCCCTTGCCGCCGTACTATTGCTGGTTTCCCTAGCGGCTTGTGCGACACCGGGCCCGCCGGTTGAAACAACCTTGGCGACGGCAAATCAGCCGCACGGAATCGTGTATTTCTCGCTAGCAGACTATTGCCCGGCCGGGTCGGCGGCCATGGCTATCGCGTACCGGACCGGCACCGGCTTGGTAGCGATGCCAAACTCAGCCACGGTACTCACGTATAAAGCTCCAAGCACCGGGCTTACCAGTATTCTCTCCAGTTACTCGACGGTTTGGACGAGGGTTCTCCGCTTCGATCTCCCGCCCGGTAACTACGTTATTACCGCCTTGAGCTGCACCGAGGGCCGGACAACCACCACTCTCTATGCGCAGAGCAGGAATCCGGCATTGACGAAGAATATGCCCGTAGGCCTTGCTTATTTCAACGTTGTGTCCAATGAAGTGGTAAGCAGCGGTGCGCTGAGTTCCACGGGGCTGGAGAACAAAGACCGGGGCTGGTTCAACACTGGGCCGCAATACACGCTCATGTGGGTCGCGGTGCGCCCGTTCAACAGTATCGAAATGCAAAATGTGGCGACGGTTTATCCAGCGGAAGCGTCGAAAATCGTGTATCGCCCGGCTGTACCGCTTGTGCTGCCTACCCGATAGAGACGCCGGTTGAGCCGGAAAATGGGCCATTGCCGGCGCGGATGCCGGCTGCTATCGAGGGTGGAACGGATTTAACGCTGGGATCGAAATCTCGCTCACCCAGGGCGGCATCCTGCTCCGGCGGTCATTCTCGCTCGCCTTGCGGCCGATAGCGGAATGAGGCATGCCTCGCGATCGTCCGGATGGCCTTCAGAAGCCGGCAAAGCGGGAGAGAATTGCCAAGAAGCGCTGCAAGGCCCGGACGTTAATGCTAAATTCTGCATATATCGCGATAGCGAACTTTTTGTCCCTGTAAAGGAGGTGGCCTCTGTCTTGGCGAAGACATTTCGGCCGGCGAGCGAAAGATTTATTGAATCTGTTTCATCGAGCGGAAACAGAAGCCGCCAAGCGCCTAAGCAATCAGGCAAGGAAAGTCTTCCTTCGGCAAGGAACTGTCGAGCTGTACGACCGTTTCATTGGCCCTTATTTCTCCCAGACAAAAGCAAAATTGTCGCTGGCGGCTATCGGCATAGGGCATCTTTTGGTGGTGGTGCTTAACGTTGGGGCCATTTTCTCCGCGGCTGGTTTTATCAACGATATGATGGAGAATGGCTTTAGCATAGTATCTTGGTACCTTTTTCCTGCCGCGATTTGCATGGTCGGAGCTAAAGTTGTCGATTCTGTAATTGTACCATCTACGCAATTATTTGTGCAGGATTGGTACAAATGGACCCAGCATTCCGCTAGAGGATTGCCTTTGCTTCTGCGGGCCCTAAGAAACCGCAACTTGCAGGCATTAATCTTATCAACCAGGTTAGATGAAAATAGCGTCTCAATGTCCGGCGACGAAAACTCCGTAACGACTCCGAGACAAATGCAGCCTGCTGAGCAACAGGCCGAGCAAATTATGGCCGACGATTTTATGGTGTTCGCCAATCTATCCGTTAACCTACTGATCAGTGCTGTCGTCAACACGATCAGCTTGGTCAGCTATTCGGCCGCGCTGTACAAATTGTCGCCGCTTGTGCTGGGGGAAATAGCGTCTCTCGCCGCTGCCCGCACGACGTTGACATACTACGCCGGCAAAATGACGACTAGGCGAAATAACGAAACCATAGCGGCTTATGCGCGCCGGAGGGCGGGCATGATGGCTCTTGCAGAACGGGCTGAGGAGTTTATTGCTAACGAGGCGAGAGATGAGGCCAAAGACAAATACGATAGCGATCTACAGCGATGGAGCACAGCCAACACGCATCTGATCCTGGCAAAAGGCCTGTTAAATCTCATTAACGGCCTGTTCGACGGTATAACGCGCTGGATACCGCTGTTATATGCGCAAAGGAATTTTTTCGGGCCCGGCTATTATTTGGGCGCCGCTGGAGCCCTCGATCAGATAAGAGGCTTGACCGACCTAACGGGCAATTCCTTCAACTGGTATGGCCTTAACGCGGATCCGATCGCGCAATGGCGCGGCGCTGCCGAGCGCATAACCAGTTACATTCTGGCTGGCAAATTTTCCGAAAATGCGCGCTGGCCACGTTACGATCCCGAAGCACCCCTTGAGCTTGCGATCGCGGATTTGGTGTCGGAGAACGCTAACGGAGGCAGCAAAATATCGCTCGATTTAAAAGGCGGAGACGGTTTGTTAATAACGGAGGGCCCCATCGGTGGCGGAAAAAGAATTTTTCTACATCAATTGACCGGGGTTCTACCGCATGAAGAGGGCAGCATAACCTTCGGCGGCATTGCGGGAAAGCCGGGGGATCGGATGGTTCTTTTTGAATACCCCAACATCAAGCAAAATAGTTTCAGAGAGGCGATGTGTACGCTTAAAAGCGGATCGGCGGAAGAAGGCGTGCAAAATTTCACGGACGAAGAAATTAGACGGGCTCTCATAGAAGCCGGATTCGCCGAGAGCTTGGGGGAGAGCGCCGAAGGTCTGTTGCAAAATCCTAGCGACGACAGTTTGGGTAGAATTCAAGTCGCAAAAGATGGGCTTAGCCTTCCCCAGCTACAAATGCTGCAAATCGCAAGGGCGCTATTGCACAAACCGCCGGTGCTTATACTCGATAACGCCACATCTGCCTTATCCACGGAGGCGGTGGACAGAACGTACGATCTTTTGAAGATCAGACGGCCGGACGGCATCACAATCAGCTTCTCGGATGTGCATCACAAGCAGAAGATGCCTTTTCACAACAAGGTGGGATGTTTCGATCCTGACCGCAATTTTTCTTGGAACATCATTGAGAGCGCGCCTGCGCTTCCGCCGCCGCCTTCCCAGGGCGGAAGCGCCAATAAGGTCATCGATTGGCTGCGTGCGCACTGGTAGCCGGCTGCTAATTAGGGGTGCGATGCTTCAGGTCCCAAAACAACGTGCCCTGTGCCCATGCGCCGCTGGGCCAAAGCCAGCCAATGCCGGCAGCTCGCAAGCTTGAGGTTGCAGCGGACGTCGACTTTCAGGCTTACGGTGTTGGACGCGGGAGCGGCGCTGAAAAGTTGCGCGGCGCCTTCGGCCTCACGGTTGCATGCCTCGATGAGTGCCGCGGCCGTCATGCGGCCAAAGGCCGGGTTTGCGGCGATGGCGCCCGGGCTGAGGATATTCGCAAGCGGTTCCGAGGGGTTAGCGGCCAAAACTCTCAGCGCGCCCGATGGCCCGGCGGCGAACGCCAGGCGCAGGTTGGCTGCCGTGACTGGCGAGCCGTGCGCAGCAAGAAAGCGGGCGTTTTCGCGCGTGTAGATCAAAGCGGCACTGCGCGAGACCTCAAGGCTGGCGCGGAGTTCCAGGATTTCGGCGTCCGCTTTTCCCGCCGCGAGTTCGGGAAAATTGCGTCTTACGACGTCCAGGAACGTCTGCCGGAGAAACTGAAAAGGACCGTAGGCCGAAGTAGCGGGATTTTTGGCATTGAGGCGCCCACCTGAACTCGGTGGCCATCAGCCGGTCGAGAAACAGCTTTTCGCCTTCGCTGGGCGCTGTGGTAACGCCCGTTTCAGCGAAGCACGCGCCAAACGGCCCCACCATAAGCGCCGCGAGCAGCCAGGCCAGCGTTCCGGATTTTCGCATTCAGCCCCACCGCCGGCAAATTTCTGTGGCGCGCCACGGCCGGCCTTATGCACGCGGACCTATAACAAGTTTGTGGCTTTCCGGTTTCCTGGCAGTTGCGCCGCGCCGCGTGTTTATTCCGGTGCGGGATGAGTAGTATCAAGCGATACCAACCGCCATAAATTTTTAGCGGTTTGTTAGTCATGCCCGGTAGGTTGGGTGTCCCAAATCCCGCCGTTTCCGGCGTTTGAGCTCCGCGCCACGCGTTTACCTTTTGGCGCAAGCCGCGCCCACCGCGAGCTGCACCGGCCCGCGCTGCCCTGTCCCGCCGCTTGCCTCCGGGCAGCCGCCCCGGCTCCGCTCTCAATCCTGCAAATAGAGCCATGGCAAGCCTCCTAACCACGCCTGCGCCTTCCCATAACGCAATGGTGGACCATAGCTCCTTACCGATGCGCTAACGCCGGATCACAGGACCGCAGCGTCGTCCCCGCGAAGGCGGGGACCCACGCTAAGGTCTTGTTCCAGCGTCTGAAATGGATTCCCGCCGGAATTTAGCCCCGCGAAGGCGGGGCCGGGAATGACGCTGCGGAGTTTGCCCTTGATCGGAATGGCGTTGCGGAAACGCGGCCGGTGCCTGGAGGAAGAAACGAAGCGGCTGCGCCCAAGCAAACCTTCGCAAAAGGATGGCTTATATTTGACACGTCCGGCTCGTGCTGGCCGTTAAAGCCAACGGCGCAGGCATTTTCATGCAAATATTCCTCCTTGCATGCTGTGGCGGCAGCATTTTTTAAATACCCGTAAACCGATATATTCTGCTAATACATCGCCGTTGGCTTGACTTTCTTCCTCCTGCGGCGCGCCGCCAAGAAAAAGCGGTTCCGGCAGCGCATACGCTTAATACGGACGAATAAGCCATTGTAATCCCATAAAGAACCATTGCTTGCCGTTAACCAATTCTGCAACCGCAGGTTTGGATTTGTGGTTAACGCGCGCAACAATCTAACATTAACGGGTATTTTGGAATCGTGGTATTCGACCTAAAGTGGCAAAAGATTCGCAGAAAGACGGCGGCGGAAAAGATGGCGGGTGCCCGTTAACCAAGCCAAAATTAAGCATGGTACGGCGCTACACACACACGAAAACACCGTACGGGATTGCTATCCTGCCGATTCAGGTAACGGGCCGAACAAATCCTCATCCGGCACTTTGATCTTGCCTTTCAGTGCACCAAATCCTCGTAGCGATGGCTTGCGCTCGACCGGCTCAAGCCTTACGCCCGGCTCCTGGCCATCGGAAATAATAATCTCTTCCCCGGCACGGGCGCGCTCAAGGAGCGCCGCCAGATCCTTTCCCGCCTGCTCAATTGTTATCGTCATCATGAGCCAAGGTTAGCGTATACTGCTCCTTGGTTCAACCGCGCACGGTTCGAGTTCCGTTGGGGGACCAGTTCAATCTCGGCCCGGCCCCGAGGGCAGCCGCGCGATGCACGGCGTGACGCTGCGCGATGAGGCGCAGAAGGTCGCGCATTTCTGCTCGATGGAGATCACGCGAGCCAGGTGCGGGATTACGCGGCGAAGCTGAACGAGAGGCCGCGTCCCATGGCGTGGTGTAACAGCTTGGGCGCTGCCGTTGCGCTCCGGCTAGCCGGAGCGCAACGGCAGCGTGGACAATTTTCAGTCGTCCACTAATCCCGCAAGCCCCTGAGGGGCGGTCATGGTCCGATTCGCTGCTTGTTCGGTTCCCCGACTCGAAAGACAGGAACCCGAATCCCATGACCATGGACAGGATCGGGCTTAAAGAGCTCGTTGAGAAGGGCTGCATGATACCCATCTCCTCAGGGAAATGATCGCATTCGTCACCGCGCGGATGATGGATATGGAGGTCGAAGGCCTCACCGGCGCCGCCCACGGCGAGCGATCCGATGACAGAATGAACAGCCGCAACGGCTACCGCACGCGTGCCTGGGAGACCCGCGCGGGCAGTGTGCCGCTGGCGATCCCCAAGCTTCGCAAGGGCAGCTATCTCCCGTCGTTCCTGGAAACTCGGCGCGCCTCGGAAAAGGCGCTCGTGGCCGTCATCCAGGAGGCCTATATCCAGGGCGTCTCAACACGCTCCGTGGATGAGCTGGTCAAGGCCATGGGCATGACGGGCATCTCAAGGAGCCAGGTCTCGCGGCTCTGCGAGGACATCGATGTGCGCGTGAAGACTTTCCTCAACCGCCCCCTCGAAGGCTCGTGGCCCTATCTCGTGGATCGACGCCACCTACGTAAAAGTGCGCGAGGGCGGCAGGGTCGTCTCCATCGCCACGATAATCGCTGTGGCCGCGAACACGGACGGACGCCGTGAAGTGATCGGCATGGCCACGGGGCCATCGGAAGCCGAGGAGTTCTGGACCAAGTTCCTCCGCTCGCTCACCGCGCGGGGCTTGCGCGGCGTGAAGCTCGTGATCTCCGATTTCCCACGAGGGGCTGAAGAAGGCCGCGCGGAGGGTCCTATGCGCCACCTGGCAGCGCTGCGCCGTGCACTTCATGCGCAACGCCATGGCCAGCGTGAACGTTAAGCAGCGCGGCATGGTCGCCGCCGCCATCCGCACCGCCTTCGTCCAGGAGACGGAAAAAGAGGCGCACAAAGAATGGCGCAGCGTCGCTGATCGCCTGCGCGAGCGCTTCCCGCGCGTCTCAGCCCTGATGGACGAGGCCGCCTGCGATGTGCTGGCTCACATGACCCTCCCCGAAAAGCCATTGGAGCCAGATTCCGCTCGACCAACCCCATCGAGCGGCTGAACCGTGAGGTCAAGCGGCGCACCAACGTTGTGCAGATCTTCCCCAACGAGGACGCGCTCGTCCGCCTCGTTGGCGCATTGCTTCTTGAGCAGAACGATGAATGGGCTGTGACACGCCGCTACATGAGCCCTGGAAACCATGGCCGGTTTGAGCGATGATGCCAGCGCCGGCGCCCCGGCCGTCGCGGCGGCCGCCCAATCCGGGCTGCAGTGAGCCTGGACCATGCTACCGCTGTTACACCACGCCGTGGGACGCGACCGAACGAGATGCCGGAGATGGCGGCTGCGGCCGGCATGGCGGAGCTGAGCGAGAAGTTTCGCGAGATGGGCAATCGCGTGTATATTGAACAGGAGGACATAGGAAAACCGGCATGACCCAACAGCGCTCTCAGCTTCTGGAACAGGCAATCGCAGAGCTTTCGAGCCTGCCGCTCGAAGAACAAGACCGCTTTGCGGCCGAAATTCTCGCCGAACTGGCCAGCGAGGCCGAATGGGACCGCTTATTCGCGTCGGATGCTTCCCAGAGGCTGGCTTGCCGCGCAGGCGCAAAAGGTGCGGAGAGAGGAAAAGGAAGGCAAACTCATCCCGCTCAACTGCGATCCGGATAAGGCGTGATCCGGTCGAAGAATACGGCCGAGTTCTGGACGCTATACCGCGCCCTGCCAGCAGACGTGCGGAGAGCGGCGAGGCACGCCTACCGGCTGTGGGTTGAGAACCCAAAACATCCGGGGCTTCGCTTCAAGAAAGTCCATGCAATCGAACCGTTCTACTCCGCAAGAATTGGGCGGGGCTATCGCGCGATCTGTCTGCTTGAAAATGGCGTCGCGAAGTGGTTTTGGATCGGCCCGCACGATGAATACGATCAGATTTTGAAGCGAAGCTGAGACCGCGCATTTTCGCCCAATGGAGATCACGCAGCAGGCGCGGGATTACGCCGCGCGGCTGAACGAGACACCGGAGATGGCGGCGACACCTTGATCGTCATTCCCTCGAACGCAGTAAATTTCGGTCACAGCTCATCTTTAGCATGGATACGCGCCAGAGTTTACCATTGCGAAGGAGGGGACGGGTATGACAGCAAGTGAAGAAGCTTGAAAAATCAGTTATAAAACTGTCGGCTCAATACCGAACGATTTTACATATTGATAAGTACAGAATATTGAGATAACCATTTCAACTAAAAACAATGCGAATGGAATGAAAATGTCCCGATTCGATTATCTGAGGTGGATACCTGTGCATTACCTGCTGCTTATCCAAATTTTGATGGTTAGCCCGTCTAAAGCCGATGAATTTACCACTGCATCACATGCAACGTCTAAGATTGCAGAAAACGCTAAATTCGAAATTGTTGGCTCTCAACTTACTGTTAGAGATAC
>CAWAVJ010000071.1:0-17351 GCA_963785355.1 uncultured Alphaproteobacteria bacterium | reverse complement strand
AGCCGTTGCCGCCAAGGATCTGGATCGCATCGAGCGCGGCCCGGGTCGCGGCCTCACTTGCGAACAGGATGGCGCCGGCCGCATCCTCGCGCGTGGTTTCGCCGCGGTCGCAGGCGCGCGCCACGGCGTAAACGTAAGCGCGCGCAGCGTTCAGCGTCACATACATATCGGCGATCTTGGCCTGGATGAGCTGGAAGCTGCCGATAGGCTGGCCGAATTGCTTGCGCTCATGTACGTAGGGAAGCACTAGGTCTAGGGCTGCTTGCATGATACCGAGCGAGCCGGCCGCCAGCACCGCACGCTCGTAATCGAGGCCAGACATGAGCACCTTCACGCCTCCGTTCACGGCGCCCAGCACGTTTTCCTCCGGGATCTCGCAGTGCTCGAACACGAGCTCGGCGGTGTCGGAGCCGCGCATGCCGAGCTTGTCGAGCTTGGGCGAGACCGAAAAGCCCTTCATGCCCTTTTCGGCGATGAATGTGGTGATGCCGCGCGGCCCCGCTGCGGGATCGGTTTTTGCGTACACCACCAGCGCATCGGCATGGGGTGCATTGGTGATCCACATCTTGGTGCCGTTGAGGACGTAGGCGCCGCCGCGCTTTTCGGCGCGCGTGGACATGGAAACCACGTCCGAGCCCGAGCCCGCTTCGGACATGGCAAGGGAGCCAACATGCTCGCCGGAGATGAGTTTCGGCAGATAGCGGCGCTTCTGTTCCTGCGTGCCATTGCGGCGGATTTGATTGATGCAGAGATTGGAATGGGCACCGTAGGATAGGCCGACACTCGCACTTGCCCGGCTCACTTCCTCCATGGCAATGCAATGTTCGAGATAGCCGAGCCCCGTACCGCCCCACTCCTCCTCAACCGTTATGCCGTGCAGGCCGAGCGCGCCCATGGGCTGCCAAAGATCGCGGGGAAACGTGTTGGTCCGGTCGATTTCGCTCGCGCGGGGCGCAATTTCGGTGGCGGAAAAGCTGTGCACGGTCTCGCGCAGCATATCGGCCTCCTGTCCCAAGCCGAAATCGAGCCCCCGATAGGCGTTCTTGAGCATGTTTCCTCCCTGGCAGCCGGCCAAACCTTGCCTCGCAGTCTAAGAGATTTTGTCCGCCCGCGTAATGGGTAGGATGCGGTTTGCGGGCGGGTCTAATTTTTGCCCAAGCGTGCGCCTAGCGGATAGGCGGGCCATCGTAAGGAGAGGAACTCATGAAAGTCATAGCCGCGGCAGTGCTGGCGCTTGCTCTTTTGCCGTCAGGTGCGCAAGCCCAGACGCGTTATTCCATCGGCCTCGTTTGCAAGTTAGATATCGACCAATATTGCAAAGGTATTCCAAATATCCGCATCCGGGACCTGAGAGAATGCTTGGCCAAGCACGAGAAAGATTTGATGCCGCGATGCCAGGACCACTATAAGGAAGCGCGTTAGACAGTGTTCCTCGCGGATTTAACCTTGCGACTTACTTTTAGATCGCCTAACAAGCTTTTGCCGGCCCCTGGTAATACCACTCACGGCAAGTCTTGACCGCTCCCCGTCATTGCGAGAGGCATCGCCCCGAGCCGCCTCGCGATGACGCGCGGTGCTGCGGGACGGTCAGGACTTCGCCGCGCTTGGCAACTGTTTGTTTACCTCAACTTGACGGTATTCTTGGCCAATTCGCTGCAAGTGCCGGGCTTTCCTTTACTGCGCCATTATAGACGTTTGCGCCTTTCTAAAAGGTTAGCGCGTTAACGCATTGATTATACGAGGTTTTTCCGATGACGCCACGCCGCAGGGCCGGATAAATGCGCCATTTTATGGTTAAGATTAAAGTTGCCCGTATATTTAATAGTATTTTGGAGTCGCAGAAAACGGCCTAAAGTGGGAAAAGATTCTGCAGAAAGACGGCGGCGGAAAATATGCCGGATGCGCATTTACCATCCTCGCATTAACTATAGTAGGGTCCTACGCGAAACGAACGCTTTGTTTAGCGCTCGCGCCGCCGGCTTATTGCTCGCCATTCCCCACCAGCACGAACGGCGCCCACACGCTCGGATGCGCGTAATCGCCGCCCTTCGCGATGAGCGCGGCTTCCGCGCGGCGCAGCGCCTCGGCGCGGCCGATCTTTGGCTCCGCCTTCATGGCGTTCACCGCGCCCGTGGTGATGGCGACGGCGGCGTCGGAATTCACCTCCCAATGCGAGACGAGCAGCGAGCGCGCGCCGGCGTAGAAGAACGCGCGTGCCAGGCCCGACAGCGCCTCCGCGCCCTCGTTCGATCCCGCCGCCGTGTTGCAGGCCGACATGACCACCCAATCGGCGTTGAGGTTCAGCTGCGCAACCTCCGACGCGGTGAGGAGCCCGCTATCCTCCTCGCTCGCCGTGGCGGGCGGGGTGAGCAGCAGCGCGGGCTCCGCCTTGTTCTTGGCGAACAGCGCGGTCTGGCCCGCGAGCAAACCATGCGTGGCGAAATGCACGACGCGCGGCGCGGGCCAGAGCGCCGCTCGCCGACAGCGCTTTGACTTGGGCAACCGTCGCGCGCGCGCCGAGATAGACGGCGCTGTCGAGCCGCGCTTCAGGCACGCCGAGCGTTTTCGCCACCAGGCAAAGCTCATCCGCGGTCTCGGGCAGCGGCGGCTGATGGCGCAGGTCCTCCACGCTTGCCTGCCCGCCCCGGAAGATCGAGAGAAAAGCAGCGGAAAGGCTCGCGATGCGGGTTCGTTCCGGCGCCGGGGATTTCGCGCAGGTCTGCTTGGCCCACGCGCTCTTGTCCTTGCCGTCCACGCCATCCAGCAGCGGATTGCCGAACCCCGGCGAACAGCTCCGTCGCGGCGCTGCCTTTGGCCGTGCGCAGCGCCTTGAGACTTCCAACCGAAGGCAGCACGGTCACGGCCTGTCGCTGCCCAAGCCAGCGCGCGCTCTTGTAAGCCTCGAACCGGGGCAGGCTTGCATCCGGCTGTTCCGTAACGAGCGCCTCGAACGGCAGCTGCGTCAGCGCGCCCGACGGCACGATGAGGAGCGACTTGTCCTTGATGAGGTCTTCGATTCCGCCGAACAGATCGCGATAAAGCGCATGCGCGGCGGCGGCATCGAAAGGCGGCTGCCGATCTTCCGAAACTTCGGTGTTCAAAAGCTTCTTGCAGGTTTCCCGGCTCTCTTGTCCCTCCCGCCAGTTGGTGTGGTCGAGCCCGCAGCGCAACGCCGTCACACGCTCTTGCAGGGCGCCCGTGCCCAAGGGAAGGCTCACCCAACGCGCCTCATTTTTGGTGAGGGCGAAGACAATCGTCTCCTCGGGAATCCTGACTATCTGCTTAAGATCGAGAAACAGCACCAGGGCGTCCCCTTCGCCGAGCAGCGCTTGCGCGTCCGCCAGCGCAAGCGGCTTCGGATCGGCCAGTTCCGCGTAATCGGGGAAGGCCTGGCGCAACGCGTCCTGCTTCTCCGCAAGCCTGGCCTCGACCTGCGCAATGGCGGCGCGCGCCGCTTCCGCGGCCCCGGCGTCGGCCTTGCCTGCCGCCGCGTCCAGGCTGCGATAGGCGCCCTCGCGCGCGCTCAGTAAATCCTGCTCTTCGCGCACGAGCTTGCCAGGCTCCTGGCCGCCTTTGGCGAACCGCGCGGCCATGGCGGAGAGCGCATCCGCCGCATCGTTTTGCAGCGCCCATTGCGCCAGCTCGAAGCCCTCGTTCACGGTTCGCGGCATCGCTCGCCCCGGCGCGGTAAAGCGCGCGCGCATACCCCTTCAAGCCGCCAGTATTCTGCGCAAGCACCGCCTTCCCCACCGCGCCCGTTCGCTCGCGCCATGAGCACCCGTCATGATTGGCTTGGCCCGCCCGCGGAGCGCGGCAGCTTCCGACCAACGCCCCTGATCTTCGAGCACGTCAGCCAAGTTGTTGAGGCGGATGACCACATCGGGATGATCGGGGCCGAAGCTTTTCTCGTCGATTTCGAGCGCACGGCGATAAAGCGGCTCGGCCTCGGAAAGCCGGTTCGTGTCCTGAAGCAGCATCGCCAGATTGTTGAGGCGGTGGCCACTTGCGGATGATCGGGGCCGAGAGCTTGCTCTCCCAGATGGTGAGCGCGCGGCGCATCAGCGGCTCGGCCTCGGCGAGCCGGTTCGTGTCCCGCAGCAGCATCGCCAGATTGTTGAGGTCGGTGCGCCACGTCGGGATGATCGGGGCCGAAGCTTGTCTCGTCGATGGCGAGCGCGCGGCGCATCAGCGGCTCGGCCTCGGCGAGCCGGTTGGTGGCTGAGCAACTGCGCCAGGTTGTTGAGGTCGATAGCGACCTCTGGGATGGTTGGGCCGAAGCTCGCCTCGTCGATGGCGAGCGCGCGGCGCATCAGCGGTTCCGCCTCGGCGAGCCGGTTCGTGTCTTGCAGCAAGCGACGCGAGGTTGTTGAGGTCGTCGCGCACGTGGGATGGTCCGTGCCGAGGCTCTCCTCGTCGATGGCGAGCGCGCGGCGCATCAGCGGCTCGGCCTCGGCGAGCCGGTTCGTGCGCTTGCAGCAACTGGGCGAGGTTGTTGAGGTCGATGCGCACGTCGGGATGATCGGGGCCGAAGCTTGTCTCATCGATGGTGAGCGCGCGGCGATAGAGCGGTTCGGCCTCGGCGAGCCGATTCGTGTCCTGCAGCAAGCGCCGCGAGATTGTTGAGGTCGGTGCGCGACGTCCGGATGATCCGGGCCGAAGCTTGCCTCGTCGATGGCGAGCGCGCGGCGCATCAGCGGCTCGGCCTCGGCGAGCCGGTTGGTGTCCTGCAGCAACAGCGCGCCAGGTTGTTGAGGTCGATGCGCGACGTTCGGATGGTCGGGGCCGAGGCTTGCCTCGTCGATGGCGAGCGCGCGGCGCATCAGCGGCTCGGCCTCGGCGAGCCGGTTCGTGGCCTGCAGCAACTGCGCGAGGTTGTTGAGGTCGATGCGCGACGCTCGGATGGTCCTGCCCGTAGCTCGCCTCGTCGATGGCGAGCGCGCGGCGCATCAGCGGCTCCGCCTCGGCGAGCCGGTTCGTGGCCTGCAGCAGCACGCCGAGATTGTTGAGGTCCGGTCGCCACGCTCGGGATGATCGGGGCCGAAGCTTGCCTCGTCGATGGCGAGCGCGCGGCGCATCAGCGGCTCGGCCTCGGCGAGCCGGTTGGTGGCCTGCAGCAGCGCGCCAGGTTGTTGAGGTCCGTCGCGACGTTCGGATGATCGCGGCCCGAGGCTCGCCTCGTCGATGGCGAGCGCGCGGCGCGTCAAGCGGCTCCGCCTCGGCGAGCCGGTTCGTGGCTCGCAGCAAGCCGCGCCAGGTTGTTGAGGCGGATCGCGACGTCTGGGATGATCCGTCCCGAAGCTCGCCTCGTCGATGGTGAGCGCGCGGCGCATCAGCGGCTCGGCCTCGGCCAGCCGGTTCGTGGCCTGCAGCAACTGCGCCAAGTTGTTGAGGTCGTCGCCACTTCGGGATGATTGGGCCCGAAGCTCGCCTCGTCGATGGCGAGGGCGCGGCGCATCAACGGCTCGGCCTCGGCCAGCCGGTTCGTGGCCTGCAGCAACGTCGCCAGGTTGTTGAGCGCCGTGGCGTATTTGGGGGCATTCTCGCCGTAACGTGCTTTTATGCCCGCCGCATATTGCTCGGCCAAGGGGATCGCTTCGCCATATTTGCCCGCTCGATAGAGAGCGGCGCGTCGTTGAGGGCGTCAAGCTCCGCGCCGCTGGGCGATTGGGCGAGCGCGGGCGGCAGGGCCGCGGCAAGCGCGAACGCTGTCGACAGCAAAAACAACTTCCACGCCCGCAACCGCATCGCCCGCCTCGATCCGCCGTGTAATATGCTTGCCCACAGAACCGTCTTGGTACTTATAAAGCAAGGCCGAAGTTTGCCCGGTTTCGCGGCGTTGCGTATGATAATAGCGCTCCGGCGTTCTTGTTTTTTACGGGTAGCCAGTATATTATGGAAAACGATGAATTTGAATGGGACGATGCCAAGGCCGCCAGCAATTTGCGCGTCCACGAGGTCTCGTTCGAGACGGCGCGCGACGTGTTCTCCGATCCTTTCATCGTCGAGTGGGAGGATGGCGGACAGGACGGAGGCGAAGAGCGTTTCGCGGCACTTGGCATGGTAGACAACCGCCTAATATTCGTCGCTTACACCATAAGGGGCGAGACGATCCGGATCATCTCCGCGCGCCCCGCCGAACCCTTCGAACGCAGGAAATACCACAATGAAAACAAAACATGATTGGACGGCCTTCGACGCGCTTACAGACGAGCAAATCCACGCCGCCGCCCTTGCCGATCCAGACGCGCAGCCTTTGACGGAGGAACGGCTTGCGAAGATGCGGCGCGTGCCGCGCTCGAAAAGCATTCGCCGCGCGCTCAAACTCAGCCAAGAGGAATTTGCAACGCGCTTCCACATCCCCGCCGGCACGCTGCGCGATTGGGAGCAGGGCCGCTGCGAGCCGGACGGGGCGGCGCGCGCTTACCTCACCGTTATTGCCCGCGAGCCGGAGCTTGTGCGCCGCGCATTGGAGCGGCTTCCTCAGCGGGATTAGCAGGCTTGGGCACTCTGCGGGCAGGGAGTGGAGCAACCTCCATGGAGATTTCTGAGGCCGAATTCGCTCGCGAAAGAGCACGCTACCATGAGCACAACACCGAAGAGTGAACCGAAGTTCGATTGGAGCGCCGTTGACGCGCTCACGGACGAAGAAATCCACGCGGCGGCCATGGCCGATCCAGACGCCCGCCCTATGACCGACGAGGAATGGGAGGCTGCGCCGCGTGTGCCGCGTGTCAGCATCATTCGCCGCGCTCTGAAGCTTTCGCAGGAGGATTTCGCCGCGCGGTTCCACATTCCGCCCGCCACGCTGCGCGATTGGGAGCAGGGCCGCAGCGAGCCGGATGCGGCGGCGCGAGCCTATCTGCGCGTCATCGCCCGCGAGCCGGAGCTTGTGCGCCGCGCTCTGGAGCCGCTTCCCTGGACGGATTAGCTCGCGTTCGTCCGCGCGCCCCGCGTGCCCGGCGAGCGTCTTTATTCTTCCTCGTTGAAGCGCGCTTCGATCAGGGCGGTTAGGGCATCCAAGGCTTCCTCGGCATCGGGCCCCTCGGTTTCGATGAGGATTGTGCTATCCGTGGCAGCTCCCAGCATGAGCAGGCCCATGATGGAACTCCCGCTCACCCTCTGGCCGTCCTTGGTGACCCAGACATCCGCGTCGAATTTCTCGGCCAGTTTCACGAAGGCCGCGGAAGCGCGGGCGTGCAGGCCCCGCTTGTTCACGATCGTGACCTCGGCCAGGCATTGATAGATGCCATCGGCGGCCCTGACCGCCCGGCCTGAGCCAGCCTCCTGCCCCGGCACTCGCGTCTTTCTATTGGGCATTCAGAACCAAGCTCGCCACGTGGATGTATTTCCTGCCAGCCTCCTGAGCCTGTTTCACGGCATCGTGCAGCGGCACCTCCTCGCGGATGCGGGCGAGCTTCACGAGCATGGGGAGGTTCACCCCGGCGATCACTTCAATCGATCCGCTGTCCATGACCGATATGGATAGGTTGGAAGGCGTTCCGCCGAACATATCGGTCAAAATTATCACGCCGTCGCCGCTGCCAACCGAGGCCGCCGCTTGGACGATCGCGTTGCGCCGCTCTTCCATATCGTCGTTTGGGAAAATCGATATGGGCAGGACCTGCTGCTGCGGCCCGACGACATGCTCAAGGGCTGCGACAAACTCCTTCGCCAAGTTACCGTGCGTTACAACGATGAGGCCGATCATGGTTGTTCCGGAAATCTGCCGCAATGAGCCGTTCGTAAGAAGCCGTAGCCTGTCCGCAGCAATTGTGAGCCGCATCCTCTCCTGGTTCAAGCTCTATATAAGCCCGCAATAGGATACAGCTCGTTAATCTGCGGGATCTTCCAACATGTTTTGCAGCGCGAGCGCCAATTTGACCGGCGCGGAGGCCTCGAAAGGGTCCAGAACTATCCGGCGGACGGGCAGTCCCAGGATAGTCTCCCATTGCCGGCGCGCAGGGAAACGGGGGGGATCGCCGGAACTATCCAGATCGGCGAGGAGCGTTAGCCTGGCTTCCTTGGCGAAGGCGTTCAGCCGGGCGATCCCGGCGCCGCGCACTTCGATTCTACCGGCGAGCGGTGCTGGGCAAGAGGCCACGATCTCTTCGCCCGCTCGCCGCAGGATGACCTGATCGTCGGCGACGAGAGCGGGCCAACCGTTAAGCGCCTCCGCCGGCAGGAACAGGAAGCGCAGGGCCAAATCGGATTTGCCCGCGCCCGGCCTTCCGCGAAGGAGCGCGCAGGAGCCGCCAATTGCCACGCATGTCCCATGCACCAGCGTTTCCACGGAGTCTAGGATACCGCAGCTAGCCGGCAGCGCAAGCGGGCAGCCGGATCACGAAGCGCGCGCCATAGGAGTAGCGCTCCATCATGCCGCAGGCGAACGCCTCTTCCTTGCCGCATACCGGCAGGCAAGGCCGGGCCGCAGCGGCTTTCACTCTCTTGGCCCGCCGCGGCCTTTGCGCCGGAGGCTCCGGAGACTGCCTGTTTTCCGCCCAAATGGCTCCCTTATGCGCCTTGACGATCTGCTGAGAGATATTCAGTCCCAGCCCCGAGTTCTGGCCGAACAACTCGGGCCGGTCGGTGTAGAAGCGCCGGAATATCTTTTCGAGGTTTTCCTCCCTTATGCCAGGCCCCTCGTCCTCGACGCCGATTTCGATCTGGTTGTTCTCCCGCAATCTTTTTGCGGAAACATAGATCGACCCGCCCTTTGGAGAGAAAGATATTGCGTTTTCGATGAGGTTCACCACGACCTGACACAACCGGCTGTCGTGACCGCTTACGAAATAATCCCTGGCTTTGGCGCACTCTTCCGGTGTGGCGTGGCCTTGCACCGAAAGCACGATGTTGAGGCCTGCCGCGATGCGGTTTTCGCGCGTGATCTCGCAGAGCGTTTGCAGGAGGCTCGCCATGTTCACGGGCCTGGCGGTTTCCCGCGCAAGCTCCGCGTCGAGCCTTGAGGCGTCGGAGATGTCGGTGATGAGCCGGTCCAGGCGCCGCACATCGTGGTTGATGATTTCGACCAGTTTTTCCCGGTCCGCGTCCGCCTTGATCGCCGGCAGGAGGCTTGCGGCGTTGCGCAGCGATGTCAGCGGATTTTTGAGCTCATGCGAGACGTCCGCGGCAAAGCTTTCGATTGCGTCCAGGCGCGAATAGAGCGCGTTGGTCATGTCCCGGAACGCCCGGGAGAGATTGCCGATTTCGTCCGGACGGTCGCTGAAGTCGGGGATTTGCTCGCGGTTCTTGATGTTCTTGCGCACGCGGTCGGCTGAAACGGCAAGGCGGCGCATCGGCTCGGCGATGGTGCCCGCCAGGTACAGCGAAAGCAGCGCCGTCACGGCCACGACGAGCCCCGCGATGGCAACGATCTGGAGGCGCTCCTGGGCGATGAGCTCGTCGATATCGCTCCCCTGTGCCTCCATCAAGAGCGCGCCAAGCATCGGCTGTTCACGCCCTTGCTCGCGCGCCTGCTCACGCTGGATCGGCATGGCAATCGAGATCACAATCTCGCCCGACTCCGTAATGCGGATAACCTGAGTGAGGCTGCCGTTCATCAGCGCCACTCGAACCTCGTCGTAAGCCTTTCCGTCGGGCCCCATATCTTTGTAAATTTGCAGGTCCTGGGTCCAAAAACCGCCTTTGAGGAATGCCCAGATCTCGCTAAAAATATCGCTTTCGGCCTCAGCGGCGCCCTCGGTGCGCCCGGTTGGAATGTGGGAGTAAAGTTGCCGGCTGATCGGAGATCAGCGCGCCTTCCATGTCGAAAATGCGCACTCGGGTTTTCGTGGGGCTGGCAAGATCGCGCAGCATCGGCGACACGACTTCAGGATCGATCCTGAAAGAAAGGTCCAGGTTCGACAGGCCGCGCGGCACCACGATCTTGTTCTCGTCGTCGGCTTGGACGCCCTCAGGTAGCTGATCCGAAGTATTCTTGCTGGTCTGGCCGATCGCGGTCGCGATAATGGCGGCTTGCGTGGTTAGACCTTCGACGCGCGTTTCGATGAACTTCACCCGGTACTGATTAAGATAGAAAATTCCGCCCACAAGAATCGCCACGCCGAAGAAATTCAAAACGATAATGCGGCGTGTGATGCTGTTAAATCTGAGGTAGCCGGAAAATTTGCGGGTAAAGCGATAAAAGCGCACACGAATCGCGCGCGTGACCCGCCAAGATGCTGCCTCGCGCCACCATCCGGGTATCTCAAGGGCCATGCGACCGGCTTCCAAAAAGCGCTATTCCTTGAACCGGTAACCTACGCCGTAAAGCGTTTCGATGACATCGAAATTGTTATCCACGAGCTTGAACTTCTTCCTGAGCCTCTTGATGTGGCTGTCGATGGTTCTGTCGTCGACATAAACCTGGTCGTCATAGGCGGCGTCCATGAGCGCGTCACGGCTCTTGACCACGCCCGGCCGCGCGGCTAGCGCCTGCAGGATTAGGAACTCGGTCACCGTGAGCGTGACCTGCTTGCTGTCCCAGATGCAGGTGTGGCGTTCAGGATCGAGCTTCAGCTTGCCGCGCTCGATGATCTTTGCGGCATCCTCTTGAGGTGTGGACGCTTCCCGCGGCTGGCTCCGCCTCAGGATCGCGCGGACGCGCTCAACCACCAGCCTCTGGCTGAACGGCTTCCTGATGAAATCGTCCGCGCCCATCTTGAGGCCGAACAGCTCGTCGATCTCATCATCCTTCGAGGTAAGAAAGATTACCGGCATCTCGGTCTTCTGGCGCAGGCGCCGCAGCAGTTCCATCCCATCCATGCGGGGCATCTTGATATCGAGGATAGCGAGGTCCGGCGGATCGGCAGATATGCCGTCATAAGCGGAAACACCGTCGGTATAAGCGAGGATTTTGTATCCTTCCGCCTCGAGTAGCATCCGCAGAGACGTTAGAATGTTACGGTCATCGTCGACGAGCGCGATAGTTGGCATCAGAGATCCAGCTTGTTTCAGGTTCAGCGCAGCAATTCTGTTGCAGAAATACCTCTACGCAGAAAAAACAGGAACGGCAAGCCGTGGCTTCTACAAATCTTTGGAGAAATGGCATCCGGGATCGCAATGGTTTTGGAAAATAACCGGTAAACGGGGGGATGCGAAGAGTGGAGGGCGCGGCATTTCGCAGCGGTGCGGTGCAAGGTGGATAAATTCGTTTTCCACCGCATTACCGCTTCTAAACGGAGGCTTGGCGGGATACATTTCCCGCAAGCTAGCCGGCGGTGCGCTCAAGGTCCACCTCCATTATCGTTCGCTCGCACACCGCTGAAAAGACGCCCTGGGCTGAATAACGGAACGCAGCCAGAATTGTATAGTTGAATGAAAGTTGATACTAAATCCGGCGCAGGCATTCCGCTTGCGGGGCGGCCTGTCCCCCCATAAAATGCCAGTAACGCCAAAGTTTTAAAAAGAAAGATTCCGGTCTTCATGCACTCAAGATCGTAGGCCGGTTTTGAAATGGCAGGGCACCACGCCCATTAGACAGAGGGAATGATCGATGGATACTGGCAAGGCCAGCCCCACAAACAACGCAAAGCTCGCGACCTGGGTCGAAGAGATGACCGCGCTCTGCAAACCCAGCAAAGTCGCCTGGGTGGACGGGTCGCAGGAGGAATACGACCTGCTGTGTCAGACGATGGTCGATTCGGGCACATTCATCCGGCTCAATCCCGAAAAACGGCCGAACTCGTACCTGGCGCGCTCGCACCCTTCCGACGTGGGCCGCGTCGAGGACCGCACGTTCATCTGCTCCCAAAACAGGGACGAAGCCGGTCCCACCAATAACTGGGCGCCCCCTGCGCAAATGCGCGAAACGCTCCACGGCCTCTTCAACGGCTGCATGGCGCGGCCGCACCATGTACGTCATCCCCTTCAGCATGGGTCCCATCGGCTCGCCCATCGCCAAAATCGGCGTGCAAATCACCGACAGCCCCTATGTCGTGACCAACATGCGCATCATGACGCGCATGGGCAGCGCCGTCATCGGCGCGCTCGGGCCTAACGGCTCCTTCATCCCCTGCATGCACTCGATCGGCGCCCCGCTCGCCCCCGGCCAAGAGGACGTGCCGTGGCCCTGCGAACCCGATATTCAGCGCAAATACATCGTGCACTTCCCCGAGAGCTACGAAATCTGGTCCTACGGCTCGGGCTACGGCGGCAACGCCCTTCTGGGCAAGAAGTGCCTGGCGCTGCGCATCGCCTCGGTGATGGCGCGCGACGAGGGCTGGCTTGCCGAGCACATGCTCATCATGGGGATCGAGCTCGCCAACCGGCGAGAAAACCTATATCGGCGCCGCTTTCCCAAGCGCCTGCGGCAAGACCAACCTCTCCATGATGGTCCCACCCAAGGGCTTCGAGGGCTGGAAGGTCCACACCGTTGGCGACGATATCGCCTGGATAAAAAAGGCCCCGGACGGCAGCTTGCGCGCGATCAACCCGGAAGCCGGCTTCTTCGGCGTGGCGCCGGGCACGAACCGCAAGTCGAACCCGAACGCGATGGATACGATCCGCGCGAATTGCATTTTCACCAACACCGCGCTCACCGACGACGGCGATATCTGGTGGGAGGGCATGGACGGCGAGCCGCCCGCGCACCTCATCGACTGGAAAGGCGCCGATTGGACGCCCGGCTGCGGCCGCCCCGCTGCCCATCCCAACGCACGCTTCACAGCACCTGCGCGGCAATGCCCGTCCATCGATCCCGATTGGGAAAACCCGGCAGGCGTTGAAATGCGCGCCTTCGTCTTCGGCGGCCGGATGAGCAAGGACGCGCCGCTCGTCTACCAGGCCTTCAACTGGAGTCACGGCGTCTATCTGGGCGCCACGATGGGCTCGGAAGCCACCGCCGCGGCCATCGGTCTGACCGCCATGCGGCGCGACCCCATGGCCATGCTGCCCTTCTGCGGCTACAACATGGCCGACTACTGGGGCCACTGGCTGAACGTCGGGCGCACGGCTGCCGGACCCGCCGCGCATTTTCCGCGTCAACTGGTTCCGCAAGGACGCGAACGGCAAGTTCATATGGCCCGGCTTCGGCGAGAATATGCGCGTGCTCAAATGGATCGTGGATCGCGTGCGCGGCCGCGCTTGCGCCGTCGAGAGCCCCATCGGCTGGATGCCCCGCTTTGAGGACATCGAGTGGAAGGGCCTCGACTTCCCGGCGGATACGTTCCACGAGCTGATGACCGTCGGGCGGGATGCCGGCCACGCCGAGGTGCGCGCCCACGAGGAGGAGTTCGAGAAGTTCTTCGACCGCCTGCCGAAGGAGTTCGTCTTCGAGCGCGAGCTGCTGCACTCCAGGCTTTGGCGCTCGCCGGAGCATTGGCACCTGGCGCCGTCCGACGTGATCCGCCCAGGGGCGTAAGGCGGAAAACGCAGCCGCTTCGCGTCATCGCGAGGCGGCTCTCAGCGCGCGGACGCCGCGCCGCAGCCCGTAACGAGGGAATCTCCCCTCACCCCAGCCCTCTCCCATCCGCATCCGCTTGCGGATACTCGAGCGGCAAGCTCGCCAAGGCGAGCTTGCTGGGAGAGGGACAGGGTGAGGGGGTGCGGCCTCAGCTCTTATGCACTCATTCGCGGCTTCTGCTGTCCGGCGTTAACCTGGCGTTCATGAATTGTTTCACGCAACTGGACATTAATCTTAATTTGCTGCCATTTTTATATTTAACGGGTTTTTTGAAACGCAGAAATGAGGGCAAAAGCGGGAAAAGATTCGCAGAAAGACGGCGGCGGAAATTGTTGGCAGTGCCGGTTAACCATCGCAAAATTTACCATCGTAGGCGCCTACACCTACCTTAGAGCCTACGCTAGCCTATAGAGATGTTGTTAGCCCTGTTTCTATTTTAGGATCTGTTAGCCCTGCCCTATTTTTGTAACTTGACACGTTTTGCGGCTGGCGTTTATGCGCTGCTGTTTTCGTTGGTTTGACATAAGCAAACATTCCTGGCTTGCCCAACGAATGCGTTGCAGCCTGCTGCGGGGTCAGAAGCGGTAAGGCTCAAATCGAGCATAACTGGACTGCTGCCCCTCCAGAACCGGACTGGCGGTATTCTCTTCCAAACCATATACTCTGACAATTGACTTGCGATCTTGAGCGTTAGCGTCAAAAGTCCCGCAACCTTATGATTTTGGGGCTGGTTTGGCATCATGAAAAAGACCTCCCCACCGCGCATCGAAACAGCGATACGCTTGATTTTGGCCCCGGTGCTTCGCCAGGATGGCTTTTCTGGTTCCGGGAGAACCTTCCGCCGCATTAGGGATGGGTGGGTGCAAGTCCTGAACATCCAGCCTTCTAGATATGGGGGTGCTTTTGCCATCAATCTGGCAATCCATCCGCTGGCGATACCAGACATCAGCGAGCAGACACCCGACCCCAAAAAGATTACGGAAGTGCTCTGCGAATTCCGCCGCCGCCTCTCAGAAACAGGTGCCGGCCAGTGGTGGAGGTATGAACCGGCAGAGGAGAGTATTGCGGCGGCCATGACTGATGCAACACGAGTGTACGAACTCTTCGGCCGTAAGCTCTTCGATCGGGTTTCGGGTCCAAATGCGCCCATGAATACCGTCACTCCAGCTGACTTTGCCGCAGGTGCGTTTAACTTTGCAGGCTTTGGCTCAACCGAGGTTCGAATGGCTCTTGTCCTGTCGCTGCTACGTAAAGCTAAAGGGCGTTATGAAAATTTCGAGAGCCTTTGCTGCATACGGCATTACCAAGGCAGGATTTAGCAGTTTTCTACTGAGCAAGCTCAAGACGTTGGTAGCACAATGATGCTGCGAGATACGAGACTTTCCAGTTTGTTGTGACGCCAAAGATGTTATCTAGAGAATACAGGCGCCAGGACTATCCAAAAATCCGGAACTCTCTCTTCACCGATGCTGCAGTGCCTCCACTTTCTGCCGTTCTCCGCGCACATCTTGATGACCGCTTCCGGCCTTCCACTGAAAAGCGCCTCGGGAGCGGAAAGCTCTACCTCTAAAGTATTTAGCAAGAGGCGGCTAATCCGGAATTACATTGGACTATTCAGATGCCTGATGGCAGACGGCCTCAAGATTGTGACCGTCAGGGTCGAGAACGAAGGCGGCGTAATAAGTGGGCGAGTAGTTCGCCCGGATTCCTGGACCGCCGTTGTCGCGTCCGCCTGCGCCGATCGCAGCCTGGTAGAAAGCTCTCACGCGAGCGCGCGTGTTGGCGGCAACAGCGACGTGGAATGGGCTCGTTGCGGGTCCATATGAACCAATCCAAATACGGCCGGCCTCGTTGCCGATCATGGCCCAGCCATCTCCCTCTGCCAAAAGCTCATGTCCCAACGGGGCCAAGGCCGCGAGGTAGAAGCGCTTCGATTTCTGAAAGTCAGCAACGTTAAATCCGATATGGTCAAACACGGCTACTCCACTTCGTAAGGCTGCCTTCTCTCCCTTAAGTGATGCCTAGACTGCGTCCGGAAAAGTGCGAAGCGGTGACGGCCGCCACTCGCGCCGATGCGGTGCCCGCGAAAAAGCTGAAGGCAGCTGCACAAAAACGTGAACGCTGTTGGCTTGTAATCGATCCAATAGTTCCAAATTATTGAACTAACGGGAACACAGAGCGGTTCTGACCGTTAGGCGCGTTGAACTGCTTGATCGAGTGAAGGAATTCCGCATGGGTAAGCTTGAAGGCAAGGTCGCCGTCGTCACGGGGGCATCCAAGGGCATTGGTGCCGCCATAGCCAAGACGCTTGCCGCCGAAGGCGCGGCAGTCGTGGCCAACTATGCATCCAGCAAGTCAGGCGCCGATTCGGTTGTTGCCGCTATCGCTGAGAGGGGCGGCAAGGCCATCGCCGTGAAGGGCGATGTCGAAGCCGGCGGAAGCAGAAGCCATCATAGACGCAGCCATAAATACTTACGGGCGCCTGGACATCCTCGTCAACAATTCGGGGGTGTATGAGACGGCTCCGCTTGAGGAGATTAGCGAGCAGCACTTCCACAGGCTCTTCAACATCAACGTGCTCGGACTTCTACTCACGGCCAAGGCCGCGGCCAAGCATTTGCGCGAAGGAGCCAGCATCATCAACATTAGCTCGATAGTGAGCCGCGCCACTCCGCCTAGTTTCGCAGTCTATAGCGCGACCAAAGGCGCGGTAGATGCCATCACCAGTGTGCTTGCCAAGGAGCTCGGCCCCAGAGGAATACGCGTCAACGCTGTGAGCCCCGGCGTGGTAGAGACCGAGGGCACGCATAGTGCGGGTTTTATAGGTTCCGATTTCGAGAAGGCTGCCGTGGCGCAAACGCCGCTTGGCCGCGTCGGCCAACCGCAGGACATCGCGGCCGTCGTTGCCTTCCTCGCTTCGGACAATGCCGGCTGGATAACTGGCGAGCGCCTGTTCGCGAGCGGCGGGCCAGCTGAACAAACTGGCCCGCCGCTATTGTCTAAAAAGCAAGTTTGGCCCCCAGCGGGCCGCCGAGCGAGCTTTGGTCGGACGCCGCCTCCCCATACACAGCGCCGGTGACGGTTACATTCGAGAAGGTATAGTCGAAGCCAATCTCGGCGCCTGCGAGCGTGCCGCTTTGGCCGAAGCTGTAAGTGATAAGCTCTCCTCTAAAGCTTTCTTGCACCGTGTTCGAATAGGCAAGCTGCTCTTTCAGTCCTGCTTTGAAGTAGGGCCGCAGAGTTTCACCGCCAGAAAGAGCCAAGTCCCGGAAAAGCATAGCGGACAGAGATGCAGTCCACTCCTCCGTGCCGGGGCGGAGAACCTCTCCTGCCGTATTGGAGAACGAATCGCCCTGAGCGTTCGAGTAGAGAACGCCGCCGCGGACATCGACCTTGAGTGGCGCTGCCGTTCCGTCCAGGCTGAAAACGTGCCCGGCAACCGCGGTATTCGAGAAGCCTTGCGTGCCGTAAGATGAAGAACCGCCGGCGAAGGCGTTGCCCTTCTGATCTGTGACCCCGTCGAAAATGGCAACGGTGTTCATCGCGTAGCTGCTGCCGAATCGCCGCGCCGAGACCATCGACCACGTGACCCCGCGCAGCCGGGGCGGCCAGCACGTCTGGGAAAACTGCGTGGCGTCCTGCACCGTCTGCAACCACCAAAAGGCTGACCGGCTGCTCGAGGAACTCGGCTGGACGCTGGCGGTGCCGCCAGTGGTACCACGCGGCGCCCACTGGAGGCTAGTGGGCGCTCATCACGACGGCGACCCCCAGTGGGCCGCTTATTTGCGTGAGCCCTCTGCGGCCTTAAAATCCCGTGCTGCCTTAAAACTCCTGTGCCGCCGCGGTTAATAGACTCGGCCTAGCCACAGCGAGGAGCGCGGGTATGCCCGAACGGGCACAGACCTTCAAGATCGCCAAGATCCCGGCCGACGGTGTGGGAGCAATACGTTGT
>CAWAVJ010000070.1:0-10709 GCA_963785355.1 uncultured Alphaproteobacteria bacterium | reverse complement strand
TTTACGATGCGCTTAAGGCGCACGGCCGCACGGTCCATCTCATTGGCGGCGCCGATGTCGCAGCCGAACTCGACGCCAAACGCGCCATCGATCAAGGCACGCGCCTCGCCGCCGCTATTTAGTACGCGATAACGCTGAGAGGACGAGACATAGCACCGCCGTCCCGCCCCTCACCCTGTCCCTCTCCCCGTGGGAGAGGGGACGCCTTCTCAACGGGCACGCCCTGCCCCCTCTCCCATAGGGAGAGGGCTGGGGAGGGGCGGGACGGCGGTGTTGGAGCCCTCCATCAGCGTCATTGCGCACCATCCGATGGGACTTATAAGGAGGAAACTGCGATGACCGCCCTGCCCAATCTTCGCCCCGCCGCCGCGGCATCGCTGGCCAAGTGGCACGCGATGATCGCCGCGAACGACCTGAGCGAGCTTCGATCCATCGTCCATCCGGACGTGGCCTTCCGCTCGCCGGCCTCCTACAGCGCCTACAAGGACGCGGACGCCCTTGTCCTCGCGATCGCCACCGCCGCAACCGTGTTCCAGGACTTCACCTATTACCGCCAGGCGGCCACCGCGGACGGCCTCAATGCGGTGCTCGAATTCGGCGCCAAGGTTGGCGATAAGGAAGTCAAGGGCGTTGACTTCATCCGCTTCGATGAGGATGGCAAGATCGTCGAATTCGAGGTGATGACCAGGCCCTTGAGCGGTTCGCAGGCACTCGCCCAGGAGATGGGCAAGCGTCTGGGCAGCGTGCTGCCGGATTACAAAGAAAACCGCTGACCGTGGCCGGCGGCGTCCTGCGGCATGCTTTGCTGACGGCTCTGATCGAGCGGCCCTGCTCCGGTTCCGAATTGGCGGGCCGCTTCGACCGCTCCATCGGTTATTTCTGGCAGGCGACGCACCAGCAGATTTATCGCGAATTGGCGCGCCTTGAGGCCGCCGGTGGGATCGAGGGCCTGCCGCAGGAGGGTGGCCGCGGGCGCAAGCGGAAATACCAGGTGCTGCAGGCCGGCCGCGACGAGCTGGAGCGCTGGGTTGGGGACGCCTTGGGCCCCGTCCCGATCCGCGAGGACTTTTGGTGCGGCTGCGTGCAGCGGCCGTCGCCGGGTCCACGCGCCTTGCGGAGGAATTGGAGCGTCTCGCAGCCCATCATCGCGAAAAACTCGCGGCGTACCGGAAGATCGAGGCTAAGGATTTTCCGCTTGGGCGCCAGTCGCGGGAGCAAAGGCTGCGCCACCTCGTCCTCAAGGCCGGGATCGAGTACGAGAGCCAGCGCGCCGCCTTCTGCGAGGAAGCTATCGCAATCCTGCGAGACGGACAGAGCCGGACTTAATCTGATACTGGGTCCGCTTGAACGCTTCCGCAGCCGTCATCGTGAGCCGGCAAAGCCCGCCGTGGCGATCCATATTCAGTGCGCGCGGTTCGATCCTGGATTGCTTCGCTTCGCTCGCAATGACGCCGGAAAGCGATCAAGCGGATCTCGTATGAAGCGTTTTCAACGCGCTTTTCGCCTGCAAAAGTTCCCCGAAGGCCGCTGCCCTGCAAGGCACCTCGGGCCAGGCGCGGGAACTGAGAGTTGTGCCAGGCATTACTTCCGATCCAGGCAGCCACGATCCGGCCCCGCGATCAGGAAATGTCCCATGAAAGCAGACGACGTCCTAAAGAATGCCTACTCCATGCCGCTGACGAGTCCCGCCTTCCCGCCGGGCCCATACCGCTTCGTGAACCGCGAGTTTTTCATCGTCACCTACAGGACGGCACTGGGCCGCGATCGAAAAGGTGCTTCCCGAACCGCTCGCCTTTGACGAACCTCTCGTCAACTATGAATTCATCCGAATGCCGAACTCGACGGGGTTCGGGGACTATACCGAAAGCGGACAGGTGATCCCGGTCACTTTCAAAGGCCAAAAAGGCGGCTACTCCCATGCCATGTTCTTGAACGATGGGCCGCCGATCTATGGGGGGCGGGAAGCTCTGGGGATTTCCGAAGAAACTGGCGCAACCCTCGCTTAGGCCGGAGATGGATACGCTTGTTGGCACCCTCGATTACGGCCCGGTCCGGATCGCAACCGGGACTATGGGCTTCAAGTACAAGCGGCTGGACCCGGCCGGGGTGCTCGCTTCGCTCAAGCGGCCGAACTACCTTCTAAAGATCGTTCCGCATGTGGACGGCTCCCCCCGCATCTGCGAACTCGCGTGCTATTATCTGGAAGACATTGTAATGAAAGAAGCTTGGACCGGCCCGGCGTCCCTGGAGCTTCATCCGCACGCCCTTGCCCCGATTGCCAATCTGCCGGTGCGGGAAGTTGTCTCGGCGGTGCATATTATCGCCGATCTTACCCTTGGCCTTGGAACCGTCGCTCACGATTATCTTAAAAGTTCATAGTTAAAGATAGGAGCCCAGCATGAATCTGAATGGAAAAGTCGCTATCGTGACCGGCGCGGCAAGCGGGATCGGGCATGGCATTGCCAAGCGCTTTGCGCAGGCCGGCGGACGCGTCGTCATCGCCGACATCAAACTTGAGGCGGCAGAGAAAGCCGCGCGCGAGATTGGCGGGCCAGACAAGGCTTTAGCCGTCGAAATGGACGTAACGAACGAGGACGCCGTAAACCGCGGTGTAGAGAAGACCGTAAGCACCTTCGGTACGGTCGATATCCTCGTTTCCAATGCAGGCGTGCAGATCGTCTATCCCGTCGAGTCGTTCCCATTCACGGATTGGAAGAAGATGCTCGCCATCCACCTTGATGGAGCCTTTCTCACCTCGAAGGCCTGCCTCCCGCATATGTACAAGCAGAAGTCCGGCTCGATAATTTTCATGGGCTCGGTCCATTCGAAGGAAGCCTCGCCGCTCAAATCGGCCTACGTAACCGCGAAACACGGGCTTCTCGGCCTTGCCCGCGTGATCGCCATCGAGGGCGCTGCCCATGGCGTGCGGACAAATGTTATTTGCCCGGGCTTCGTAAAGACGCCGCTTGTCGAAAAACAGATCCCGGAACAGGCAAAAACACTGGGCATCTCCGAGAAGGAGGTCGTCGAGAAGATCATGCTGGGGGGGACAGTGGACAAGGAGTTCACCACCATCGAGGATGTGGCCGAAATCGCGCTCCTCTTCGCGGCTTTCCCAACCAATGCGCTCACCGGACAGTCCCTGGTGGTCAGCCATGGCTGGTATATGAATTAGAGCGTCCCAGCGGAACTCATGCAGCAGGCCGTCGTACCCGCGCATGAGCGTGTGAAAAAATTGGTGTAAGGGCGGAAATTCTAGGCCGCAGCGTCATTCCCGCGAAGGAGCGTGTGAAAAAATCGCCGAACCGGTTGAAACGCTTGAAATCCGGGCCGCAGCGTCGTCCCCGCGAAGGCGGGGACCCACGCTAAGGTATTGTTCTAGTGGCTGAAATGGATTCCCGCCTTCGCGGGAATGACGCTGCGGACAAAACCGGGCACTGCATAGAGAAGGCGCAGATGGGTGCGAATGGGCGGTTGCAACATGCGGATTTCCTGTTCGTGGGAGGAGGGCTCGCGTGCGCAACCGCGGCGGAGACCTTGCGGACCACGGGCGCTAAGGGCTCCGTCGCGATACTATCGGCCGAGGGTCTGCCGCCTTATCATCATCCGCCCCTGTCCAAGGGGTTCTTGCTCGGGGACGAGAATGAGGCACAACTCTTCATCCATCCAGAAAGCTTCTATCGCGATCATGCAATAGACCTTGAGCTTAACACCCGCGTTTTCTCCGCCGATCCATCCAGGCAGATCGTTACCACTACGGCGGGAGAGATTGGCTATGGCCAACTCTTGATCGCGACCGGTGGCGTTCCGAAGACACTTGGGACCCCAGGCGATGCGCTCCCAGGAGTGTTTACTCTGCATTATAAGGGCAATGCGGACGCCCTCCGGCGAGCCGCTGGCGATTCAAAGCGCGCCACCGTAATCGGCGGCAGCTTCCTCGGCATGGAAGTGGCGATGTCGCTCGCAAAACTCGGGCTCGAAGTCACGGTCATCGAGCAAGGCCCCGCACTTCTTCCTCATCTCGAGTCGGTGGGCCTTTCAGCGTATTTCAAGGGTTACGCCGAAAGCCGCGGTGTATCGGTGCTGTTGAACGATAGGCCCGCCGCGCTGCACGGCCAGGACAAAGTCGAAGAGGTCGAAACAGCCTTGGGCCGGCGCCTGCCAGCCGATCTGGTGGTGGTTTGCATAGGCATTACTCCCGCCTCGGAGTTTCTCGCCGGGAGCGGCATCGCGCTTAAAGATGGATACATCGTCGTCGACGAGTTGCTCAGGACGAGCGCTCCAAACATTTACGCAGCCGGTGACGTGACAACTTTCTACGATCCCGTCTTCGCCCGGCGCCGTCATATCGAACACTGGGACAATGCGGTCAAGCAGGGCCGCCTCGCCGCTTCCAACATGCTGGGGCGCCGGCGCCGGTATGACGAGGTGTCGTATTTTTACTGCGATTTAGGCGATCTCAGCTTCGCCATGCTTGGCGCTCCCGACGAAGCGGACGAGTGGTTCGAGAGAGGCTCGCTCGATGCGCGATCCTTCGCCTGTTTCTACCTCAAGGATAATAAGCTCCGCGCCCTTTTTTCGACAGGGCGGCCGGCTGCGGAGACCCGTGCTGCCGAGGGGCTGATCCGTAACCGGGTAAACTTGAGCGATATCAAGGAAAGCCTGCGCGATACGGCGTTTGCGCTTGACCAAATCCCGGCGCAAACCGCGCTCGTTCTACAGGGGGGCGGAGCGCTTGGCGCATTCGAGTGCGGGGTGGTGAAGGCGCTCGAAGAAGAGCGGATATTCCCGGACATCGTCGCTGGGATTTCGATCGGCGCGTTTAACGGTGCGATCGTTGCCGGAAACCCGCGCCATGCGACGCAAGCCCTCGAGTTGTTCTGGGCTGAACTCACCATCGTTACGCCTAAGATACCGCTGCCGCCGCCGTTCGCATGGGGTGAAAAAGCTGCGGTGGCGATGAACATATTGGCCTTTGGCGTGCCGAAGTTTTTCAAACCCCGCTGGCTGCCGCCCTACAATGATCCGGCGCCCCCCCTCTACTGGACAAGCTTTTACGATCCTTCGCCCATGAAGGCGTTGATCGCGAAATACGTGGACTTCAGCGCGCTCAAAACGAGCCCCGTCCGATTGTTGGCCGGCGCCGTCAACGTGACGACGGCGGAGCTTGAGGTCTTCGACAGCTATGTAGACGATCTAACACCCGATCACATCCTGGCGAGCGGCAGCTTGCCGCCGGGCCTTCCCTGGACGGTCGTGGACGGCGAGCCTTACTGGGACGGCGGGATCGTGAGCAATTCTCCGCTGGATCTCCTCATCAACCGCACCGGACCCGATGGCAAGCGCATCTTTGTGGTCGACTTATTCGTGGGACACCGGATGCTGCCTTCGAACATGATGGAGGTTTTGGCCCGCCGCGACGAGATCGTCTATGCTGAGCGAATCCGGAGCGATCTCCGCTACCGTGAACTGAGCAACGATTATCGCGCCCTTGTCGGGTATATCCTCGGGCACCTTAAACCGGAGGAGGCCGCGAAAATTAAAGAGCGGCCCGAATATATTCAGCTTATGGGCGATGGAGCGTCTATGAGCACCGTCCGGCTCGTGCGCCCAGCTCAAGAGAGAGAGCAAGCATCGCGAGACTACGACTTTTCGGACGATGCGATCCAAGCCTACAAGTCCGAGGGCTACAAGGTTGCCAAGGACGCGATTGGCCGCGCCAAAGGTCCGTCATCCGGGCAAGCTTGACTTTGCCCAGGCGGGAGCTAAGGGTGAGGTAGCTTGTAGCTTATACCAACCGCCCTGAGTTTTGACCGCTCTCTGTCATTGCGAGGGCTTCAGCCCGAAGCAATCCAGAAGCCACAAACCCGGCGCTGTTTTCTGGATCGCCACGGCGGCCAAAGGCCGCCTCGCGATGACGGACGTTGCACCAGAAAACGGTCAGGATTTTTGGCGGCTGGTATTATTGAGTTCCTTAAGCCCTCGGCGCAAGGCGGCCGGAAGCTTCCGTCAGGGTAGCCGCTTATGATCGACTGCTCCGTTTTACGCAGGCCAAGCCGCAAAGCCCGCGCCGCAGCCTTAGCGAGCTACATACGGGATTGCGGCCGGGCAAGCCTGGTTGCGCTCTCGCGGGCCGTTTTCATCTCCGCTTTGCTCTGCATCGCACAGCCTTGCCAGGCGCAGTTCGAATGGCTGTCCGGCAAATCGCAAGAAGCAGCCCAGCTCAAGCGCGAGGCAATCGCCCTGATTGAAAAGCAGCGCTACGCCGAAGCCCTGCCGCTGATTAAGAAGTCGGCCGATCTCGAGCGTGAGGCCTACGGTGAGGACGATGCCCGTCTGTGCGACGGATTGCACTGGCTTGCTATCGCCTACTACAAGCTGGCGCGCTATCAAGACGCTCTGCCTGTATGGGAACGCCGGCTGCAGATAAGCGTCAAAGCGCTCGGCGAAAAACATCCCGATTCGATTTCAGCGCTGCGCGACATGGCCATCGCCTCCGTGGATGTGCCCGGCGGCGGTTACGAAAGGGCGCTGCCGTTGCTGGAAAAGGCCCTCCGGCTGCGGACGGAGGTGCTGGGCGAGCAGCATCGAGACACGCTGGGCGTCATGAACGACGTAGCCAACGCCTACCATTTCATCGGCCGCGCTGCCGATGCCCTGGCGCTCTATGAGAAACGGCTGCGCATCGCCAGTGCCGCTTTTGGCCCTGCGGACGAACGAACCCAAAGCACGCTGTATTCCGTCGCCATTGCGTACAGCAATATGGGACGGGAAGCCGAAGCGCTGCCAATATACGAGAAAATCTTACGGGATTCCGTTGCCAAGAACGGCGAAAAGCACCGGGACACCGTATTCGGCATGGTGCGGGTTGCCGGAGCTTACGCCTCGGTGGGCCGCAACGCCGAAGCGCTCAAGCTGATGCTGCGCGCCATGCAATTGCGCAAGGAGGTGTTTCCGGAACAGGACCGTGAAACGATCCATTTTTTAGAGATCCTGGCGGGAATCTACATGAACCTCGGCCGCAACGCGGAGGCGCTGCCGCTGTTTGCGGAAGCGGTAAAGCTTAATGCAGCCGGCGGTGGAGAACGAGGCTTCGTCACCCTGCAAAGCATGGACAAGCTCGCATACTGTTACGAGTCGCTCGGCAAACTGGAAGAAGCCCGCAAGGTGTACCAGCGCGCGCTGCAACAGCAAACGGAGTTTCAAGGCGCGCAGCACCCGGACACAATCGTCAGCATGGTCAATCTCGCGCGAGTTCGAGCGCAAGCTCGGGCACGAGGCGAAAGCGCGGGCGCTTTATGAAAAGGCCGTCCCGGCCGTCGAGGCTTTGCGCGCGAAGGGCGATCTTTCGCCGGAAAACCGCCAGGCGCTGTTCGCCAAATGGGTTGGCGCCTACAAGGCGTATGCCGGCCTCCTTGTAGCGGCAGGCAATAACGCGGAGGCGTTCCGGCTTGCGGAGCTGTCCAAGGCACGCACCCTGCTTGAATCCACGGCCATGCGCTATGCGAACCAGTCCGCCGTGCTGACCGCGGAAGAACGCAACAAGGCGGAAAGCTTCGAACGCCAAATTGCAAAGCTCAGCGAAGCCATCGTCGCGGCCGGCGGGAATGCCGCAAACAGGCTCGTGCTCGAAGCGGACAAGAACCGGGCAATCGCGGAGTTTGCCGCTTATCGCCACGAACTTGCGGGCAAACATCCAAAATACGCTCAACTGAACGACGTGAAGGTTCTAGGCCCCGATGCCGGACCCGCCGTGCTGCCAGACGATACGCTGTTAGTAAGCTATCTGCTGGATGCCGGCAGACCTATCGTATTCACCCTCTCCTCGCATGACCTGGAAGCGCAACAACTGCAAGAGATCCCAGCGCTTGGGCAAACAGTCGAAGCTTACCGGCTGCTCATGGCGCGTTCCGCCGGCGGGTGGGATGCGGAAGACATCGCGTGGCGGCTGCCGGACGGGTCTTACGCCGTGGCTCGCGGCGAGCCTGCACCCGGCGCAACGCCGGTTCAGGACGCAGAAGAAATCGGCCGCTACCTGAGCCAGAGACTGCTGGAGCCGCTGGCGCAGCGCCTGTCCGGTTGGAAGAAGCTGATCGTCTCGGCGGACGGCGCACTGGCGATCGTGCCGTTCGAAACCCTCCCTCTGGGCGATAAGTTGCTAATTGCGGATCACGATGTGAGCTATGTCCAATCGCTCTCGATGCTCGCCCTGCTCAAGAGCCGCGAAGAGACTTATCGCAGGCGCGGTGAACGCAAAGAACGCAAAGACCTGTTTGCGATGGGGAACGCGATTTACGAAGCGGACGCAAGCGAACCAGCCCTGCCAAGCGCACCAGCCCCCCACCGCCCGCCGCGCGAGCCAGACAGAGGCGCGGGCCTCGATCCCGGCAAGATGCTGAACCGGAATAGGGGAGATACCCGCGGCGTCGAGCGGATCTTCAAGCTCCTGCACATAACCTGGCACAATCTTCCGGGCACGCAAACGGAGATCGCCAATGTGTCGCAGATTTTCGCGGACGGGCAAACGGCGATCTTCACCCGCCAGGATGCAACCGAAGCTAAACTGCTGCAGCTCAACAGCCAGCATAGGCTGACGGAGTTCCGCTACATCCTGTTCTCGGCGCATGGATATTTGAGTACGGAGGAGCCGGCGCTCAGCGCTCTGGTGCTCGGGCAGGTCGGCAAGGCGCCGGGCACGGACGGCTATATCACCGCCGCGAAATGGCCGGGCTATGAGCTAAGCAGCGATCTGGTGGTGCTGTCTGCCTGCGAGACTGGCTTGGGAAAGATCGTGCAGGGGGAAGGCGTCATGGGCCTGCCCTACGCTCTGTATGTGGCCGGCAACAAGAACACCGTGCTGAGCCTTTGGCCGGTCCTCGACGCCAGCACTGCCGAATTCATGACCGCATTCTTTACCAGGCTCAAGGCGGGCATGACGCAATCCGCAGCACTCAGCGATACCAAACGCGAATTCCTCGCCAGCTCGCGGTTCAAGGACCCCGTCTACTGGGCTCCGTTCGTCCTCTACGGCTATTGAAGCCCGTGTCTGCGTCAGCGCAAACGCCATCCCGCTGCCGCTTCGATGGGGAAGCGGGGCGGGAAGGCGCGCGCCCAAGCCATGACGCCGGAACGGCGCGCTGAGATCGCCAAGAAGGCTGCAGAAAAGCGGTGGGGTAAGTGATCTACTTGCGGCGACCCCGTGGCTGGGTGGATAGCTCGCGCGCTTTGCCAACCATATCAGTTAGGACCTTGGTATTGCGCTCCATCTTTTCTTCCTTGATACGGGCGCGGTAAGCCTTGATCTCTAGCGAAACCTTTTGGTTTGCCTCCTTCTTATAGACGCTTGGAACATAGCGAGGATCGATCAATGGACGGCCGTCGAGTTCGATTATCTCCCGCAACTTCTGCGTATATTGGTGCACGCTGACCAAACGCCCTTGCTCGGCCTGCGATTTCAAGAAGTTTAGGGCAAGGTTTGTAATCATATTCAGCCGCTTAATCTCGTCTTCGCCGAGAAAATTTTTTGCCGCATCGCCATCACGAACCGTTGGCTCCTCACCCTTGAAGTGGGTCAGCCCGGCGTATGGTTTCACGGCGTCTACGCGGTCATACCGAATTTCCGCCGCCGTAGCACTTGCAACTGCCCAGTGCATGGCGTTTTGGAAGGCCGCGAAATAGTTCTCCTTGTGCTCCTTCGTCATCAAATGGTAATCGGAACAATAAGATACTAGGTCAAGGATTTGCTTCCAAACGTTCGCTTCAGAGGCACGAATGTCATCGATGATCTCAAGTAGTTCATCAAGGCGATCATTCCGCTGCGGGTCTTTCATGCGGGGAGCATCAATCACAAAACCGTTCATGAGATACTGCCGAAGGATGCTCGTCGCCCAACGCCTAAACAGCATGGCTTGGTTTGACCCGGCGCGATAGCCAACGGCCAGGATAACGTCGAGGCTGTAGATGGTCACCGGCTTCGTGGACCCAGCAATATCGATTTTTCCGATATTGCTCTCCTCGTCGACCTCACCCTCTTTGAATATTGTCTTGATGTGACCGGACACCGTATTTTGCTTGATGTCGAATAGTTCGGCCATCTGCTTTTGTGTGGCCCAAGGCTCCTCGTCGATGAACCTGAGCTGGAAATCAATACCATCCGGCTTCGTGTAAAGCACAAATCGGTCGCCCGTCTCGGCATCTTCAACAATGGGTAGGGGCTCAGCTTTCCAGCGCGCCTCGGCTGCTTGCTTCGCGATTTCGCTGCGCCGTTCCGGTGGCAGTTTTTCCGCGCGGGCATGGCCGCCTTTTGCCTTTCCGCTTGGCTCGTCATCATCTTCAATCATGGTGCACTTCCCGGTATATGCGTGCATTCTGGCTGAAAATCACGCAGGATGCAAGCAAATCCCGGAAGGATGCTTGCATCCTGCGGGCTTGTGGAGGCCCGCGCCCCGAAGATAGGGCGGCCTCGGAAGAACACATGAGACACCACCCGCCGTCCTGAACGCACCGCTGAGGCCCTCCCCCTGGCCCAACTCCGGCCTTAGGCGCAGCGCGGCTGTGAACGGACGGTAAACCCGTAGGCGCGGGGTCATGGTTAATGCCGGGATGGTAAACGCCGGCCCAGCATATTTTCCGCCGCCGTCTTTCTGCGAATCTTTTCCCGCTTTAGGTCAATTTCTGCGACTCCAAAATACTATTAAATATACGGACAG
>CAWAVJ010000069.1:0-27666 GCA_963785355.1 uncultured Alphaproteobacteria bacterium | reverse complement strand
GCCTGCGCGCGCATTGCCAGACCAGCGGCTGGTCGCTCACCGCGCAGGACGTGTTCAACAACGTGGCGCGCACCTGCGTCGAGGCGATCGCGGCCGCCCGCGGCGCGCACCCAATCGCTGCACACCAACGCGCTCGACGAGGCGCTCGCGCTGCCGACCGACTTCTCCGCCCGCATCGCCCGCAACACCCAGCTGCTGCATCAGGATGCGAAACCGGCGCCGCGCGCAGTCATCGACCCGTGGGGGCTGGCAGTCCTATTACGTCGAGTCGCCTGACCCACGACCTTGGCCAAGAAGGCTTGGGAGCACATCCAGGAAGTCGAAAAGCTTGGCGGCATGGCGAAGGCCATTGGCCAGGGGCTCCCGAAGCTGCGCATCGAGGAAGCAGCCGCGCGCACCCGGGGCCAAGCGCGCATCGACGGCGGTAAGCAGACGATTGTCGGCGTCAACAAATATCAGGTGAAGGACGAAGCGCCGGTCGAAGTGTTGAAGGTCGACAATTCGGCGGTGCGCGCGCGCCAGATCGAAAAGCTGGAGCGGCTTAAGGCCGAGCGCGACCCGGCCGCGGTGGAAGCCGCGCTTTCCGCGCTCACCAAATCGGCCACGAGCGGAACCGGCAACCTCCTGGAGCTTTCGGTGAACGCCGCCCGCGCCAAGGCGACCGTCGGCGAAATTTCCATGGCGATGGAGAAAGTGTTCGGCCGCCATCGTGCCGAGACGCGGGCCATTTCGGGGGTTTACCGCCAGGAGATTGGGCAGATGGACGAAAAGGTGCGGCGCGTCATCGCCCTGTGCGAGGACTTCGAGAAGAACGACGGCCTGGCGCCGCGTATTCTGGTCGCCAAGGTCGGGCAGGACGGCCACGACCGGGGGCAGAAGGTGATCGCGTCGGCCTTTGCCGATCTGGGCTTCGACGTGGATATCGGCGCGCTGTTCGCGACGCCCGCCGAGGTGGCGCGGCAGGCGGTCGAGAACGATGTGCATATGATCGGCGTGTCCTCGCTCGCCGCAGGGCATCTGACGCTGGTGCCTGAGCTGAAGGCCGAGCTGGCGCAGCAGGGCCTGCCGGATATCCTGATCGTGGTCGGCGGCGTCATCCCCCCGGACGATTACGCGGCGCTCTACGAGGCGGGCGCGGTGGCGATCTTCGGCCCCGGCACCAATATCGCCGAGGCAGCCGCCGACCTCCTCGCCAAGCTCAACGCGCATTTGGGTTATGCGCAGGCGAGCGCAGCAGAGTAGGAATCACGCCACACTCATCCGTTTTTTATAGGGCACTTCCCAAAAAAAACTCAGCTTAATCGACATGCGTCCGGCCCTGCAAAATCCTTCGCCATACGTGCCCCCATTGCCATGTGGATATTGCCAGCGCACCTCTTGCATCCTGGCATAGACGTGTTTTATTAAAACTGTTTCAATTTTTGGGAAATGGTTAATGTGATGCGTTACCTGATTGCAGCACTATTCGCGGTAGCGTTCCCCGGCTGTCACCATCAGCGCGCAGCCTTCCTGGCCATGCAAACAAGCAGATGGAAATTTATACGTAATTGTTTGGTTATCGGACTCGTAATGACTGCAGCAAAATTAGTAATTATGATGCATACGCATGCTTATAAAGACAATGTCTATGTAGATGCAACGAGAGCGGTAAAGTATAACATACATTACGATCCCATAACTAACACGTACCAGATCATTACATCACTATACGATAGAAGATAAACACGATGAAACGTTTCTGTTCTGCCTTAACAATGACGCATTGCTGCCTCGCATTCCTGCTGCTGCTCGCCGCAAACATTGCGCCTTCCCGAGGCGCGACGTTATCGCCGCATGCTATCGTGCGATGCAAAGAATTAAAGAAAGCCTCTCCGCAACTTCAGGCGGGGGCTTATTCATGGGCTGAAGGCTTTATAAGTGGACGTAATGCATATGCGCTTGACGGTAAAATGCCAAATTTTACAAACAAAAGAGTTGCCCTGGAACTTAATAGCTATTGCGAACTATTTCCAGATGAATTTCTCGTGAATGCTGCAATTGCTATCATAGCAAGACTAAACGATCAACCTGATATGGCGTTTCGAATGCTATGGAGGCTTGATAGCATCTTTGATAAGACAGCTCACAATCCAGAATTCAGCCGATATTGAGGAAGAACTCGGTGCAGGCGAGGCGGCGTGAGCGCCACCTTACGTGTGTGCCCCCCGCATCGGCAACCTTGCGTGCCTCGTCGGGTAGCGGTGGCTCAGGGAAACGGCCCGCTTCTTTTGCTTGCCCGTCCGGTATGAAAGAGTCATACTGGGCCGCAAAAAAAGGAGCCGCTTTTGTCCCACATTGAAAAACGCACCATCAGTTTGCCCGAAGAGCATGCCGCTTACATTGACGGGCTTGTAGAGTTGGGGCAGTACGCCTCGGCGAGCGAGGTCGTGCGGGCCGGGCTGCGGGCGCTACAGGAGCGCGACCGCGCCGTCGAGCGCTGGCTGCGCGAGGAAGTGGCGCCTGTGTACGACGCAATGCAGGCCGATCCCAGCCGGGCCTTGTCCGTGGAAGCCGTTTCCGGCCGGATTCGCGCCCATCACGCCGCGCGGCTCAAGACCGCGAAATGAAGCAGCGCACGGTCATCTACGCACCCGAGGCGCTACAAGATTTGATCGATCTGTATGACAGGATCGCCGAGGGCGCGGCGCCAGCCGTCGCAGTAGGCTATCTCGACCGCATCGAGGCGTTCTGCGCCAACTTGGCGTTTGCGTCCGAACGCGGCCGGCGGCGCGACGACATCCGCCCCGGCCTCCGCATTATCGGATTCGAGCGGCGCGTAACCATCGCGTTTTCGGTCGAGGAAAGAAGCGTCACGATCCTCAGGCTTTTCTATGGGGGCGTGGACTGGGAGGCGAAACTTTCCTAGCAGATTATGTTTGCTCGCCGTCAAGTTCGCCGCCCTTCACCGGCGCATTGCCAACGCCGGCGCGCTTGAGGATATCCAGCGCGCGCGGGATATCGGCGCGGGCGGCGCGCTCCTGGAAATAGCGCTCCGTCCTGAGCGCGGCTAGCTTCTCCGCCACCGCCACGTTGATGAACTGGTTCAGCGCCACGCCCTCCGCCTCGGCCGCCTTGCGCGCGTCATCGAGCAGCGACGGCTGAAGCCACAGCGCGAAATTGCTTCTCCTCATGTCTCCGCCTCCAATCGCCGCCGCTTCTCGCAATCCTCTTTCCGCTGTGCGTCCGCCCCTTATTTAATTGGCCGCGTCTGGCAAGTGGCATAATTTACCTGATTATCGCTTTGCGTACACAGGTTGATTGATTTTTTGTAGCTTCTAAGCTACAGTATGGGAGTTCCTGCTTGATTGAGCTTTTTCGATATCAGCGAAAAGATGGTTCCGAGCCGTTTAGTGAGTGGTTAGATAGCTTACGCGATAAGACTGTCCAAGCCAGGATTTGTCTCCGCTTACAGCGAGTACAGACTGGGAATTCGGGAGACATCAAGTTCATCGGCGAGGGCGTGAGCGAGCTTCGAATTCACGCGGGCGCGGGCTATCGGGTCTATTTCGGAAGGCATGGCAAGGCGATTGTGATTTTGCTTTGCGGAGGGGACAAGAGCAGCCAGGAAGCGGACATCGAGCGGGCGAAGGAATATTGGGCGGAGTGGAAGGGCAGGCAACCATGGCTAAGCTAATTGGAGCCGTTTCTCACCATGAGAAGGAGGTCGCGGAGCTTCGCGCTGACCGCGAGCTTGCCGTAGAATATCTGAAAGCCGCAATGGAGGCGCTCGAAGACCCCGATGAGCGCGGCGGCGGCCTGCTGGCGCTGCGCTCCGTAGCGGAAGCGTATGGCGGGCTCGGCGCCGTGGCGGCCGAAGCGGGGATCAGCCGCGAGTCGCTCTACCGCGCGCTATCGCCCAAGGGTAATCCCACCCTCAAGACCCTGCTCGCCGTTCTCAAGGCGGTAGGAATGCGGCTTTCCGTGAGCGATGCCCGCGCCCGTGCCTGAGCCCACCTGACACTCGTTCCCCAACTGAAGGCCGGGCTGGCGCAGCAAGGCCTTCGACCAGATCGTTGACGGCGCGGGCGGGGCGGCTTGAACGCAGCCTTCGTTTTCCACTTGGCGTTTGGAGCCGCGCCACGGCAGGTGACGCAGCAAGCGAATGGGTCTAAAATCTGGCCATGACCCGCGAGCAAATCCTGGCCAAGATTAGGGAGAACGAGAGCGCGATCCGCGCAGAGGGCGTTTTGCGCTTAGCGATTTACGGCTCCCGGGCGCGCGGTGACGAGCGGCCGGATAGCGATTTGGACGTGCTCATCGACGTCGACCCCAAGAGCCGCTTTTCCCTCATCAATCTTTCCGGTGTTGCCCTTCTTATTGAGGACGCCATCGGAATAGAAACGCAGGTCGTGCTTCGCTCCTCGATGCCGGAAAAATTCCGCCAGCGCATGGCGGACGACGAGATCGCGGTCTTCTGATGCGCGCCACGCTAAAGGACCGTCTGGACCATATCCTCGAAGCGATAAGCTATCTTCAACAGCACACCGGGAATCTTACTTGGGAGCAATTCATCGCGAACAAGTTTCTCCGGCTTGGGATCGAAAGATGCCTGGAGATCATAAGCGAAGCCTCCCGCCATCTGCCTGATGAGTTCAAGCAGAAGCATGCCGGAATTCCGTGGCGTCCTATTGCCGATATTGGAAACCGGCTCCGTCACGGCTATGATACTGTGAACAATCAGATCGTTTGGAATATCGTTCGGGACGATATTCCGGTGTTGAAGGCGGCAATCGAAGCGGCAATAGATTCGAACGATCAAGAACCATAGCGGTGAGCCCCGCGGAATGCACCCGCCTTGGTTGTCGCTATCCTGCACGAGCGCATAAATATCATGGCGCGCCAGGAAGATCGGCTTAAGTAACGGACGCCGAAGCCACTGGCCTCCAATGGCAATGCTTTAAGTTTGGCGGCCCCCCCGTCCCACGCCTATCCGTTGCCGAGCTCGTCGCCTTTCTTCGTAAGTAGAGGGTCGCGAAACCGTAGCGGTAAGGGCAGGCCTGGCGGCGAGGACGCCACCGCCAGGAAGTTTAAACAAAAGGTAAAGCCCGCGTAATGCCCTATCATGCTTAATGCGCGGATGGTAAATGCGTGCGCCTCATATTTTCCGCCGCCGTCTTTCTGCGAATTTTTTGCGGTTTTTGGCCGATTTCTGCGGCTCCAAAACCCTATAAAATATGTTTGCAGATTTGAAATTAACTATACTGTGACACGGCGCGCCAGGACGCGGTTCGCCGCTACTGGCATTTCACATGCAAAATCAATGCGATAGCACGCTTTAACGTATCGCTAAGGCGCATGGCCGATAATGGCGCCGTTGCAGAGGACGCACGGCATTCGCACTTTTGGGGTAAGATCTCGAAAAGATGAGGTTAACGGCGATATAATGGTAGAGGCGCGCCTAGGCAGCGGCCAGCGGACGGCATCGTTATGGGCGCTTCGGTCAGAGGGGCAAGAATGAGCGGGCAAGCAGAATTTTGGGACGAGCGGTATCGCGGCGAAGGCTTCTCCTTCGGCACCGAGCCGAACGCGTTTCTCGCGTCTCAGGCGCATCGTTTGCAGCCGGGCATGCGCGCCCTGGTGCCGGGCGATGGCGAAGGCCGCAACGGCGTTTGGCTGGCCCAGCAAGGGCTGGCCGCCGATACGGTGGATGTCTCGCCCGTAGGCGTTGCCAAGGCGCGGGCGTTTGCGAAAGCGCGCGGCGTTGAGATCGCTGCCCAAATTGCGGACCTTCTCGATTGGGACTGGCCGCTCGATCGCTACGATATCGTCGCGGCCCTCTATATCCATTTTTTCGATACGAACCGGCCGCGCATGCACCGCGCCATGCTGGATGCGCTCAAGCCCGGCGGCATCGTCATCCTCGAATCCTTCCGCATCGAGCAGCTCGAATTCCAGAAGCTCCATGGTTCGGGCGGCCCGCGGTTGGCGGACATGCTGTGCTCGCGCGCCAAGCTTGAAGCCGATTTCGCCGGCGCTACATTCTTACTGCTCGAAGAAGCCGAAGTGGAACTCGACCAGGGCCGCCGGCACAAAGGCCGCGCGGCCGTCATTCGCTCTGTGATCCAAAGACCGTTGTGATGCAGTCATGAAGGCGCTCAAGCTCCTCGTTTCACCGGCCGCCCTTTGTATCTGGGCCATCTGCGTCTGCGTCGGCTTTTCCATCGCCGGGCTCGAACGCAAGCCGCACCGTTACGCTCAAGCGGGAAACGAAGTACGGTTACGCCAGCGCCTCGTTTCCCATCCACATGCAACGCTGGGACGAGGCGCTGTTCGCCCTGCTCACCGCCCGCGCCAAGACCGAAATGGCCGAATTCCTGAAAGGCGCGGAGCAGGACGCGGCGGCGAAGCCCCAGGAAGAGGAAGCTCCGGCCCCGGCGCCTTACTCGCAGTCCTCGGGCTTTATCGAGCAATTCCGGACGCTCCGCTATGTGAGCTATCTTGAGGTCGCCAGCATCGTCCAAGGCGAAGCGCAGCCGGTGACGGGCTTCAGAACGGTGAACTTCGACAAGGAGGCCAACCGCGAGCTGACACTCGGCGACATTCTCGATGGCGCGGCCGACAGGTCCAAGGCTTTGGAAGCGCTCGCGGCCTACGCGCGCGCCGATTTGAAAGACCGCACGGGTGAGGAGGGCGAGGAGGAGAGCGAGGCGCTTCTCGATCTCACAAAGCCCGATCTGGGCGTGTACGAGCACTTCACCCTATGCCCTTCGACCAAGCTCGGCAACGCCGCCGGGCTGACGATCCACTTTGCTCCGGCCACATCCGGCCCTTACGCGGGCCGCGACTTTCACGTCACCGTGCCCTATACCGTTTTCGCCAAGTTTCTTAAGCCCGGAATGAAGGCGCTGTTTTCGGGCGAGCCCCGCGAGGCGCCGGTTTCCCTGGCCGACGCTGGCATCTGATGGCGGACTGTGACATAAGAGCTACTGTGCTATTTCGGCCACAGTTTATACATTCAGGATACAATTAGCCAATTGTGCAGTTAAAGCTTGCCTGCTATGTGAGTTGAGCATGAATGCGATTCTCGCACGGAGGCATTGCGATGGTCCGTGTTTGCTTTTCATTGCTGTTGCCGTTGCTGCTCCTTGGGTGCGCCACCGAGCAGGCGCAGGCTCCTGTCAATCCGCCAGTGCAGGTCAATAGCGCGCCTGCGACGGAGCCCCTCAGCGACTGTGGGAGGAAGAATTCCGTCGTCGATGCATGGGCCTGCGCAACAAAAGACAAAACCTCCCCTTAAGCCGCTAACGCCCTCCCGTGGGTGGCGCGCAGCATGCAATGCTACTACTGCGCAGACACGGGACCGTAAGATCCCGGATACGCCGCAAGCGCCTTTCCGGGACTTGATTACTCCGATGCTTCCGCTTGCTGCTTACCCCTCATCCTGTCCAGCCGATAGATGGGTGAGGGGGCCTTTCGGAACGGAGGCGGAAACGTTGGGGTAATCAAGTGCCGGGATGACGCACAGGTATCGCTCAGCCCGATTTCGTATAGGTCAGCACCGGCTCGCGGGCCGCGCGCGTTTCGTCCAGCCGGCGGCGGGGAGCCAGGCGCGGCGCGCCGGTGAAGCGGCCAGTATCGCCCATTTTCGCGGCCTCGGCGAGCCCGCGGATCGCGGCCGTAAACTGATCGAGGCTTTGCTTCGATTCCGATTTCGTAGGCTCGATGAGCATCGCGCCCGATACGACCAGCGGGAAATACACCGTCATCGGATGAAAGCCCTCATCGATGAGCGCCTTGGCAAAGTCGAGCGTGGAAACGCCGGTTCCCTTGAGGAAGCGGTCGTCGAACAGCACCTCGTGCATGCAGGGCCGGCCGTTGAACGGCTGCGAAAGCGCATCGCACAAGCGCACGCGCACGTAGTTCGCGTTCAATACCGCATCCTCGGAGGCTTGGCGGACGCCGTCGGCGCCGTGGCTCAGCATATAGGCCAGCGCCCGCACGAACATGCCCATTTGGCCGTGGAACGCGGTGAGCCGGCCGAACGGCTGAGCTGCTTCACCCGCCAATTCCGCGTGCTCCACAAGCCTTAAGCCGCCGGCTTCCTTGACGATCAAGGGCAGGGGCGCGAAGGGTGCGAGCGCTTTGCTGAACACGACCGGGCCGGAGCCGGGGCCGCCGCCGCCATGTGGCGTGGAGAACGTCTTATGCAGATTGATGTGCATGGCATCGGCGCCGAGATCGCCGGGCCGCACCTTGCCCGCGATGGCGTTGAAGTTCGCGCCATCGCAATAGAGATAGGCGCCGGCCTCGTGCAGCGCCTTGGCGATCTCCACGACATCGCGCTCGAACAGCCCGCAGGTGTTCGGATTGGTGAGCATCATGGCCGCAACATCCGGGCCGATCTTCCCGCGCACGGCTTCGGCACTGACCGTTCCATCCTCGCGGGCTGGCACGGCACGTACCGTGAAACCGAGAAGTGCTGCGGTTGCCGGATTAGTGCCATGGGCCGAGTTCGGCACGAGCACAACGCGGCGCGTATCGGCCTCGCCACGTGCTTCAAGTGCCGCGCGGATCGCAACCATGCCGCACAGCTCGCCATGCGCGCCGGCTTTCGGCGATAGCGCCACAGCTTGCATGCCCGTAAGCTCAAGCAGCCAGCGGCTCAGTTCCTCCATCAGCGCCAGCGCGCCTTGCACCGTCTTTTCCGGCTGCAGCGGATGGATGTCCGCGAAGCCGGGCAGCCGCGCCATCTTCTCGTTCAGGCGCGGATTGTGCTTCATCGTGCACGAGCCCAGCGGAAAGATGCCGGTGTCGATGGAATAATTCTTCTGGCTCAGGCGGACATAGTGGCGTATCGCCTCGGGCTCCGACAGGCCAGGCAGGCCGATGGGCTCGACGCGCTCCAAGCCGCCCAGCCGCGCTTCCACCGCCGGCGCCTCTTCGAAGTCCACGCCGGAAGTTTCGGGCGAGCCGATTTCGAAAATCAGCGGCTCCTCGATTGAGAGCCCGCGATTGCCGGTGAAGGTCTTGGGTTCGTCCATGGCTTCCACCGTCTCCGGCACAAATTCCTTCGGCATCTCAACCATGAAGAACCTCGCTCAACGCCGCCTTATAGGCCGCGATATCGTCCGGGGTTGTCACTTCCGTCGCTGCGATAACGATCGCATTCGCAAGCGCCGCATCGCCGGGCCAAAGCCTGCTCCCAGGCACACCGCCGATGATGCCGCTATCCGCAAGGCGCTCGATGACCTCCGCGCCGGGCTTGGGCGTCCTGATTGTGAACTCGTTGAAAAAATGCGGCGTGACCACCTCGACGCCGGGCACTTGCGCCAGCGCATCCGCCAAAACCACGGCGCTGGCGTGGTTCAGCGCCGCGAGCTTGCGTAAGCCCGCCTCGCCAAGCAGCGTCAAATGCGCCGTGAACGCCAGCGCGCACAGGCCGGAGTTCGTGCAAATATTGCTGGTCGCCTTCTCGCGCCGGATGTGCTGCTCGCGTGTGGAAAGCGTCAGCACAAAGCCGCGCCGCCCGTCGCGGTCCAGAGTTTGCCCGCAAAGCCGCCCCGGCATCTGCCGCACAAACTTCTGGCGAGTGGCGAAAAGCCCGAGATAAGGCCCGCCGAAATTGAGCCCGTTGCCGATGGATTGGCCTTCTGCGACAACAATATCGGCGCCCATCGCACCCGGCGATTTGAGCGCGCCGAAGGAAACGGCTTCCGTCACCACTACGATGAGCAAGGCGCCCGCCGCATGCGCTTTTTCCGCGAGCCCCGAAAGATCGCTCACGCGCCCGAAGACATCGGGCATCTGCACCACAACGCAGCAGGTTCCGCCATCGCATTCGGCCTCGAAAGTCTTGGCGGGATTCTGCGCGCTGGCCTTCGACGCCATGCCCGGAGTAATGCGAAATCGTCTCGATCACCGCGCGGTAATGGGGATGCAAGCCACCCGCCAGGGCCGCCTTCTTGCGCTTCGTGAGCCGGTGCGCCATCAGCACCGCTTCCGCGGCGGCGGTCGAGCCGTCATACATGGAGGCGTTGGCAACCTCCATGCCGGTCAGCAGCGCGACCTGGCTCTGAAACTCGAACATATATTGCAGCGTGCCCTGCGCGATTTCCGGCTGATAGGGCGTATAGGCGGTCAAAAACTCAGACCGCTGAATGACATGGTCGACGGTGGCCGGGACGTGATGCTTGTAGGCGCCGCAGCCGGCGAAGAATGGGACGGAGCCTGCCGGCACGTTGCGAGCGGCATGCGCGGACAGTGCGCGCTCGACCGCCATTTCGCTTCGCGCGCGCGGCAAGCCGGGCAGTTCGTGCAGCAACTTCGACGGCGGCACATCGGCAAAAAGCGCGTCGATGCCTGGCACGCCGATGGCGCCTAGCATCTCGCTGCGCTCGCCGTCCGTATGCGGGAGATAGCGCATTAGTCCTGCTCCGCCGCGTAAGCTAGATATGCATCGCGGTCCATCAGGCCGCTAAGCTCGGAAGCGTCCGCGAGCTCGATCTTGAAGAACCAGCCCGCACCTTCCGCGTCCTCGTTCACTAGCTCCGGTTTATCCTCAAGCGCGGCATTGAACTCCACGACAGCGCCGCTCACGGGCGTATAGACGTCACTTGCCGCCTTCACGGATTCGACCACGCCGGCGGAATCTCCCTTTTTCAGCTCCCGGCCTACGACCGGCATTTCAACAAAGGTGATGTCGCCGAGCTTTTCCTGCGCGTGGTTCGTAATGCCAACCGTGCCGATGCCGTCTTCGACGGCGATGTATTCGTGATCCTTGGTGTATTTGACTTGGCTCATGTGCGCGACCTTTGCTTAGACCCGGCGGGCGTAGTTATGAGGGACGAAGGGCATGGGAACGGCGCGGCCTGGCAGAAGCGAGCCGCGGATTTCGACAGCGATTTGCGTACCGGGTTCCGCGAGGGCGGGCGGAACGTAGGCCATGGCAATCGAGGCGGCCGCCGTCGGCGTGAAGGCGCCGCTCGTGACCTCGCCAATCGCGTTTCCGCTCGTATCGGCAACCTTCATGTGCGTTCGCGCCGCTGCGCGGCCTTCGAGTTTGAGGCCAACGCGAATGCGGCCCGGCCCCTCGGAAAGCTCCCGGAGAATGCGCTCAGCGCCCGGAAATCCGCCCTCCGCCCGCCTGCGCTTTCCGATGGAAAAGGCAAGCCCCGCCTCGACCGGCGAAGTGGTTTCATCCATGTCCTGACCGTAAAGAGGAAGGCCCGCCTCAAGCCGAAGCGTATCGCGCGCGCCAAGACCGATCGGGAGGACTTCCGGCTCGGCCAGAAGGAGGCGGGCGAAGCTTTCGGCAAAGCCCGCTGGCAAGGAGATTTCGAAGCCGTCTTCGCCGGTGTAGCCCGAGCGCGAAACCTGGACCGGTTCAAAATCCGCGCCGCGGTACGTTGTGCTAGGACGTTTATGGGAAAACAACATGGCGAAATCGCTTTCCATAAAACTCAGGGCTTCCACGCCGGGGATCAGGCGCGAAAGAACCGCGGCGGCTTTTGGCCCTTGCAGGGCAAGCAGCGCCCGCTCCGGCTGCGGCTTGAGCTCTATGTTTGCCGGCAGCAGCGAGCGCATGTGCGCGAAATCGATCTCTTGCCGCGAGGCGTTCACAATCAATGAAAGGCCGGCGCCGTCCTGGCTACGCGTGACCATCAGGTCGTCGATCACGCCGCCTTGGGCGTTCAAAAGCTGCGTATAGCGTATGCGCCCCGGCTTGAGGCTCAAGATATCGGCCGGCGCCAGCGCCTCGAGGGCCGTAGCGGCCGTCTCGAAATCCGGCCCGAGGAGCTGCGCCTGGCCCATATGCGAAACGTCGAAAAGCCCAGCGGCGCCGCGCACATGATTGTGCTCTTTGACGATGCCTGCCGCATATTGCAGCGGCATCTCGTAGCCCGCGAAGGGAACAAGCTTCGCGCCGAGTTCGCGGTGCAGCGCGTTTAAGGGCGTTAGCCGCAGCTTGGCCCCGGCCGGCTCCGCGCCGGAATGCTTTGTGGATTGAGGCTCGTTCATCGTGCATCCGTGACAGTAAGGCATTCCGCTTGCGCGGCCCTGTGCCCCCTCTGTCACGGAACCTGAGAGAATTCGCCCGGGACCCGGGCCTACCCCATCGGTGAGCCGCCATTGCGGCGGCTGCTTTCCAGAGTGCTGTCTGCGCGCGGTCCCTTTTGCCTGAGAGTTTCCGGGGCGGTTGCTCCTTCGGCGCCAGCCTTCGCTGGTCTCTCCCGCACGCATCCATCAGCATGCCATAAGTCGCCCGCCACAAGCCCGCTGTCAACCGCCGCGGATGCCCCAAGCTCCGGGATTCACACCTTGTTGCACATCGCCGAATCTGCCGGCTGGTTATTTCCCACGCCCTGCAACGTTTGAGGAAACTTCTGCAATTCCGATCTGCCTGGCAAGGTGAGTGTGGCAAGCCGTCGCGGGAGATGCAATAGTCGCCCTTACCCAGGAGACGGAAACGCATGAAGGCCAAGCTCGCAGTGTTATTTGTATGTCTCGGCAATATTTGCCGCTCGCCGCTGGCGGAGGCCGCGTTCCGGCGGGAAGCGAAGCGCGTTGGACTTGAAGCGGACATCGACTCGGCCGGCACGGGGCACTGGCATATAGGCGAAGCCCCCGACCAAAGGGCCCGGGCGGTGGCATTGCGCTACGGAGTCGACATCAGCGCCTATCGCGCGCGCCAGGTGCGGCAGGACGATTTCCGCCGTTTCAGCCACATCGTGGCGCTCGACGCTGAGAACCTCGCCACCCTTCAGAAATTGAAGCCCAAAGATGGGACCGCTTCCATCAGCCTCTTGCTGGACCATGTCCCGGAACGCAAAGGCGAGGCCGTTGCGGACCCCTATTATGGCGGCGAGGAGGATTTCCAAGTGACCTGGGAGGATGTGACCATTGGCGCGCAAGGACTCGCGCGCCACTTGGCGGAACGGAAATGACCTCGCTCGCCGATGCGGGCGCTGCGCTGCTTGGCGGCGAGTTGCGCCGGACGCAACCGCTTACGGGCGGCAGCCTCTCCCAGATTGCGCACATCTATCTTGCGGATGGGCGGGAGGCCATCGTGAAGAGCGGCCCCGCCCCGCAGACCGAGGCTGTCATGCTGAAAGCCATTGCCGCGAGCGGAGCCCCAGCGCCGGCAGTGCTTGCGGTAAGCGGCGAGGCGCTCGTCCTTGAAGCCATGCCCGCGGACGGCTCGCTGAGCAGGGCCTGGGCGGACCTAGGTTCCGTGGCAGCGAAACTTCATTCCGCCAAGGGGGGCGCCTACGGCTGGGCAGAGGACTACGCCTTCGGTCCGCTCGCTATCGCCAACGCTTACGCGGACCGCTGGCCGCTCTTTTGGGCGGAGCGGAGACTGCTGCCGCATTGCGCGCACATCGCACCGGACATAGCCCGGCGTCTGGAAGCGCTCGCGGCGGACCTGCCAAACCGCCTGCCGGCGCAGCCCTCACCCGCCTTGCTTCATGGCGACCTTTGGGGCGGAAACGTCCTTGTCTCGAACAACAGAGTAAGCGCCCTCATCGATCCGGCTTGCTACTACGGTCATGCCGAAGTGGATATCGCGATGATCGAGCTGTTCGACTCACCGCCGCCTGCGTTCTACGAAGCCTACGGTGCGCTGCAGGCCGGTCACCGCGAGCGCCTTCTTATCTACCGGCTTTGGCCTGCCCTCGTTCATCTCCGCCTTTTCGGCGATTCCTATAGGCCGCTTGTTCTCCGCTTGCTACGGGATGCGGGCGCTTGAGCTATCGCCTCCTTGCTGCAGGGCAAATGTTCGATTTTGGACACGCGGCTAAAACAAACCTGGGAAAAAGGTTGTAGGGGCGTTGCATCCTTATCTATAATTGTATAATAGCCGTTCCGTAATGGAAAATATCTCACTTTGATGGGCGTTCGAATGCGCCGGTTCGTGTTGCTGACGATTGATGTAGCCTTGATGGTTCTGGCGACGCTCGCTGCGTTCGTATTGCGCGCGAATTTCGAGGTCTCCGGAAGCGCGCTATTGGACTTTTCCCCCTATCTCCTGGCCACTGCCGCGGCAGCGGCGGCCGTGTTTCTCGCCGCGGGCGTCAACCGCACGGTTTGGCGATTCTCTGCCCTTCCCGACTATTTGCGGGTGACAAGCGCCATAGCGGCGGCCGTTTGCATCGCGGCTGTAATCATGTTCGCATATAACCGTCTCAATGGAGTGCCGCGTTCGCTGCCTATTTTGCAACTCCTGGTAGCAAAAGCCCTTCTTACGGGCGCACGCGCACTGCACAGGCTGGGCCATATGGCGCGCGACCGCCGCAAGTCTTCCGCGGCGCTGCTGGAGCTTTCCAGCCATACGCCCGCTCTCACTGTGCTTATCGTCGGCATTTCCCGGCTTACCGAGACCTATCTTCAAGCTGCCGCCGAACTTGCTCCCAGCCGGATAAAGGTCGCGGGCCTCGTCGGCCGCTCGGATCGCCACGCCGGCCGGCTGGTAGCAAGCTATCCCGTTTTGGGGGTTCCAGAAGATATCGAGCACATTCTAAGCGCCCTAGACGTGCATGGCATCCATGCCGCCCGCATTGTCGTTGCAACGCGATTTGAAGCGCTCTCTGCAGAGGCGCGCGCGGCGCTGCTTTGCGTCCAGCGCTGCCGTGGCATTGCACTCCATTTTCTAGCCGAGGACTTGGGCTTCGAGGGGCGGGATTACTCCGCAGCCGGTGGCGGCGAGCCTCCACCCCTTCAGGATGAACTCAGCTTCGAAATTCCGCCTGCCGAGCTCAGCTTGCTCGCGGCGCGGCCCTATTGGCGGGTGAAACGCGCGATCGATGCCGCCGCCGCATTTGCCATGCTTATAGCGTGCGCTCCGATCATGCTCCTCACCGCTGTCGGCGTGGCTGCGAGCATGGGCTTCCCTGTTGTCTTTTGGCAGCAGCGGCCGGGGCTCGGCGGCAGGCCCTTCCGGCTCTATAAATTCCGCACTATGCGAGCTCCGCTTTCGCCAGACGGCCGCCGGCTCGCGGACTGGGAGCGCACAACGCTAACGGGCAGTCTGCTGCGCCGGCTGCGCATGGATGAGTGGCCGCAACTTTTCAATATCTTGCGCGGCGACATGTCTTTCGTTGGGCCAAGGCCGCTTTTGGCGCGCGAGCAGCCGGATTCCTACCGCGCCCGCCTATTGGTGCGCCCAGGCCTCACAGGCTGGGCCCAAGCCGTTGGCGGCAGGGATATATCGCTCGCGGACAAGGCTGCGCTCGACGTTTGGTATGTCCGCAACGCCTGCATCGCTTTGGATATTGAAATTGCATTGAGGACGATCCCGATCGTGCTGTTCGGCGAGAGGGTCTCCAACCCATTGATCGAGCAGGCGTGGAACGATCTAGGTGACTCGGGCATCGTCAAGGGCGAGCTCGTGAGCAAGATAAAGGAACGGTTATTTGAGGCGTTGTAGCAACTATAGGGAGGTGTTATTCCGCACATTGGTAAGAGTACTGGCGTCTAAGCATTTTTCAGTGCAAAACGCACGAGGGCTTGCCCCGGCTCGTGCTTTGGAGTGTTGCGTTTCATCGGGAGCACGGTAGCTTGCAGCAATCAATTCCGTTACTTGGGGGAGATATGCGTTCAGTAAAGCATTTCAAAACTGGCTTCGCCTATGCCGCAAGCGTGGCATGTTTGGCTGGGCTTTTTTCAGGACAGGCGATAGCTCTGGATGCCAGCGTCAGCCCCGAGCTGATCGCCCGTATGGCCAAGGAGAAAGAGGATCGCAAGGCTTGCAAGATCGAAATCTGCAAAGCCTTCGCCCAACCCGCTGACGGTGCCGCGATCGCATGCAACGTAACAAAAACGTGGCTCGGATCCGAAATTCAGGCCGGCTTCCTAGGCGACAAGTTAACCTGGCCATGGGGTCATGCCCAGTGCATTGCATCGATCGAACTGGATCGGAAAGCTATTTCCGAGGCAGCCCTCAAGCCTTCGGCAACCATCAAACTCAAAAAGCACACCATCACCTGCAAACTCGACAACAAGGACCCGAAGGAAGGCACCGCTTACGATCTTAAGCTCTCTATCGAGCCAACCGTGACCTTCGAAGGCGGAAAAGCGGTGAAGGCGGAGATGGGGTGGGGCTCGATCGAGGCCCCTGTGCTCGCCAAGACCGCCATCTGGTCCGCAACCGCGGTCGATGCAAATTTCAGCGTGATTGCAAATGGCGTCGTCAAGGAAATTAATTCCTTCCTGACAGACAAATGCAAAGAGGTTGGCATCGAGATCAAGCATTAGCGGCACTTGCCGGTATCGGCCGGCTTTGTTTCCCGGGCGCCAGCGCGGGTGCCTGCAACGCATGCGCCGATGCCAGACCAACCGCTCGCAGTTAAGCAAACCCTCGTTGGTTCTCCAACGAGGGTTTGTTCAAAGGCTTTCGTTTTCGCCAGAATGAGCGCTTGCCGCTCACGATAAACATTTCGCCCCGGTGTTTTTTCGCAAGGCCAGGGGCACCTCCGGTGGCAAACCCGAGGGCATGCTTTTGCGGTCTCTGCTTAGCGGCGCGTGCTAAGAAGCCTGCGCGGCGGCAAGTTCTGGCCGAAAGTTGTAAGAACTGTGCGTATATGAGAGCGAAGCCAATCCGCAACGTTTTTGCGGCAATCTTCTGAGTGCAACATCGAAGGCGGGCTTACGATGAAGGTGTTGGTTACAGGTTCTGCCGGCTTTATCGGCTTTCACGTCGCTAAGGCTCTGCTGCAGCGCGGCGATGCTGTCGTGGGCTTCGATGCGGTCAATTCTTATTACGATCCGGCCCTCAAGGAAGCGCGCCTTAGGGTTTTGGAACAGACGGCCAAGGAACGGGAAGGAGCTTACAGCTTCGTACGGGCAAACCTTGCCGATAGCGCCCAGGTCGCAGCCTGTTTCGCGGAGCACCGCTTCGACCGCGTCATTCACCTCGCGGCCCAAGCCGGGGTTCGCCACAGCATAGACCACCCCCACGACTACGTGCAGTCCAACCTCGTCGCGTTCACAAACATCCTGGAGGCTTGCCGGCATAGCAATACTCCGCACCTGACTTACGCCTCGACCTCCAGCGTTTATGGCGCCAACACGCACATGCCGTTCTCGGAGCATCACGGGGTCAATCATCCGCTGCAATTTTACGCCGCAACCAAGCGCGCAAACGAACTGATGGCGCACGCTTACAGCCATATGTTCCGGCTGCCCACAACCGGATTGCGGTTCTTCACCGTTTACGGGCCATGGGGCCGGCCCGATATGGCACTCTTCCTGTTCACGAAGAATATCTTGGAAGGCAAGCCGATCCCGGTATTCAACCACGGCAAGCACACCCGCGACTTCACCTACATAGACGACATCGCCGAAGGCGTGATCCGGACGAGCGACAAGATTGCCGAACCGGACAGCGCCTGGCGAGCCGACGCCCCCGATCCCGCAACGTCGAACGCGCCATTCCGCCTCTACAACATTGGCAATAATTCACCGGTCAAGCTTGAAACATACATCGAGGCCATCGAGCAGGTACTCGACCGCAAGGCGGAAAAGGAACTCCTTCCGCTGCAAAAGGGGGATGTGCCGGACACCTACGCGGACGTGAGCGAGCTTGCCGCCGCCGTGAATTACAGGCCCGCGACCCCCGTTGCCACCGGCGTTGCCCGCTTCGTTCAGTGGTATCGGGAATATTATGGGGTGTGACGGGGTATGCGGCGAAGGCTCGTACATGGCGGGATAAACGGATGCAGGAGGCCCGCCTGAGCACCACCGTCACTGCGGGGATGGATGGCGACGGCCGGCCGCCAGCTTCTAGAGCCTATCCGCCGCTTTTGATGGAATCAAAAGCGGGCTCTAAGTTGTTGTTTTGCCGTGCGTCCGGAAAACCGCTTCGCACCTCCGGGTCAAGCCCAAAGGCATGCTTTTCCGGACGCACTCTAGCGGCGTTAAAGCGGCCCGCGGAACGGCGAGCAGTGCGTGCCGGGCGTTCATCGCGTGGCTACGCCGCTTAAGATCCGCTCGGCCTCGCGGAAAAGCTCGGGGTCCACCTCGGCATCCGCGGCCTGCGCGTTCTCCTCGATCTGCTCCGGCCGTGTGGCGCCAACGATCGCGGCGGCGACATTGTCGAGGCGCAATACCCAGGCCAGCGCGAACTGCGCGAGCGTCAGGCCCGCCGCGGCAGCGAGCGGCTCCAAGCGCTGCACCGCTTCGAGCGCGGGCCGCTCCAGCCAGGCTTCGCGGAAGAAGGTTCCCATCGTGCTGCTCGCCGCGCGTGTCCCAGCCGCGATCTCTTGACCTGGCTTGTACTTGCCCGTCAGCACGCCCTGCGCCAGCGGCGACCAAACAATCTGCGAGATCCCCTCGGCCTGGCAAAGCGGGATGATTTCGGCCTCAGGCTTCCGCCAGAGCAGCGAATATTGCGGCTGGCTCGAAACAAAGCGGACCACGCCCGGCATTTCGAGGGCGGCGCGGATGCCTTCGGCCGGCCATTCGGAGAAGCCCACGAACAGCGCCTTGCCCGCCTGCACCACCTCGGTCAAAGCCCGCATCGTGTCTTCTAATGGCGTCTCGGGGTCGAAGCGATGGCATTGATATAGATCGATATAATCGGTCTTGAGCCGGGCCAGCGAAGCGTCGATCTGTTTATGGATTTGCGCCGGCGAAAGACCACGGTCGCTATCCGTCATGGGGAAATAGAGCTTGGTTGCAAGGATGTATTTGTCCCGCGGCACGCCGGCCAGCGCTTCGCCGAGCAGCGTTTCCGCCGCGCCCCTGCCGTAGATGTTCGCCGTGTCGATAAAATTGATGCCCAGGCCGAGCGCTTTATAGATGCAGGCCCGTGACGTCGCCGCATCGACGCCGCCCGAATAGGTGAGCCACGATCCAAGCGCTATCTCCGAAATTAGAAGATTGCTCTCGCCAAGCCTCCGGTATTTCATAATCGTCTCCGCTTTTTCGAACCGGCATGTTATGCCTCAGAAAGATCGTCATTCCGCTACAAAGGATGCACAATCCCCAGCCTTTATGCGGTTTGCCGCGCCTCGCCCGCCTAAGCAGAGTTCGCAAAAGTGGCCTTCCCGGTTTTGCGATAAAACTCTGCGAAAACAAAGGACGCTAAGCAGACATTCATTGGCGCTCCAACGAATGTCTGCTTAGCTCTGCAAACCACCGGCTGCCCCCAAAGATGCATACGACGCTCAAGAGACACTCCCTGGTATTCGCATTGGCCGCGCTGCTGGCGTTTTGGGTTACGCCTGTGCCTGTTTGTGCGCAGCGGGCGAACGACCCCGCGGCTGCCGCTTTGATCGGAACCGACGCGCGGTTTCACCCCGTCGTCGGCGAGCACGGGATGGTTGCGGCGCAGGAGAGGATAGCGGCGCAGGCGGGTGCGGATATTTTGCACGCGGGTGGCAACGCCGTGGATGCTGCCGTTGCAACCGGCTTTGCGCTTGCGGTGACGCACCCGCAGGCCGGCAATATCGGCGGCGGCGGTTTCATGCTGATCTCGCTCGCTGCTACAAAGAAGCTTACGGCCATCGATTACCGCGAGACCGCGCCGGCCGCTGCATCGAAGGATATGTTCCTCGACGAGAGCGGCAATGTGGACCGCGACCGCGCCCGCTATAGCCGTGCCGCGGCGGGCGTGCCCGGCACGGTGGCGGGCCTGCTCTATGCGCTGGAGCATTATGGCACCATGCCGCGCGAGCGGGTGCTGGCGCCCGCGATCAAGCTGGCCGAAGAGGGCTTTCCCATCTCCTATGGACTGGCGTTCGCGCTGGAGAAAAGCCACGAGCGCCTTGCGGCCGACGCTTCGAGCCAAGCCTATTTCGAGCATCCGGACGGCAAGCCCTATAAGGCGGAGGAAATCCTCCGCCAGCCGGACCTCGCCAAGACGCTCCGCGCGATCTCCGCCGAGGGTGTGCGTGGATTCTATGAGGGGCCGGTCGCCAAGCTGATCGAAGACGAGATGAAGCAGGGCGGCGGGCTTATCACTGTCGAGGATCTAAAGAATTACAAGCCCATCGAGCGCGAGCCGGTGCGCGGAACCTATCGCGGTTTCGATATTGCCTCGATGCCGCCGCCTTCCTCGGGCGGCGTTCATGTCATTGAAATATTGAACATCCTCGAAGGATACGATCTTGCCAAGCTCGGGCACAATACCGCGGATAGCATACACAGGCTGGTGGAGGCCATGCGCCGCGCCTATGCCGACCGGGCCAAATATCTGGGCGATCCCGGTTTCGTGAAAGTGCCCGTCGCGGGCCTCATCAGCAAACAATATGCCGCGCAGTTGCGCGCGAACGTCGATCTCACCCACGCGGCCAAGTCGGAAGACATCTCGGCGGGCAAGCCACCAGGCGCCGAAGGGGACCAGACCACCCATTTTTCCATCGTGGACAAGGACGGTAACGCCGTTTCCAACACCTACACGCTCAATCTGGCCTTCGGTAGCGGATACTCCGTGGACGGCGCCGGCTTCCTGCTGAACAACGAGATGGACGACTTCTCCGCCAAGCCTGGGGCGCCAAATGCTTTCGGCCTTCTTGGTGGCGAAGCGAACGCGATCGCTCCCGGCAAGCGCCCGCTTTCCTCGATGGCTCCCACCATCGTGCTCAAGGACCATGTACCCTATCTCGTCACCGGCAGCCCGGGCGGGAGCACGATCATTACCGTGGTGCTGCAAGAGATCCTGAACGTGCTCGCCTACGACATGAACGTTGCGGAAGCAACCGCCGTGGCCCGCATCCACCATCAATGGCAGCCGGATGTGGTCATCTCCGAACGCGGCGTTTCGGACGATACCTTGCGCATCCTGGAAGCCAGGGGGTTCATTATTCCCAAGAACGCCGATGGGAGTTTTCAGCACCGCGTGCTTGGCCGTGCAAATTCCATTATGAAGGCAAACGGCTATTTCTTGGGCGCCGCCGACACGCGCGATGCGGACGGCGCGGCCATTGGGTATTAGAGCCCGCTTTTGATGGAATCAAAAGCGGGCTCTAAATTTTTATTTTGCCGTGCGTCTTATCCGAAAACCGCTTCGCACTTTTCCGGACGCACTCTAGCGCCAGGAGCCGGAGTGTTGCCCTCCGATTTTCGCCCCCGCCTCCCCACATTCGCCGGATGAACCAGCGGAGCTTACCCTTTATGGACGGTACCGGCGAAACATCGGAGCAAACCTTCGCATCCTACCTCGCGAAAGCCCTCGCCGCGAAAAAGGGCTACCGGCGTGGCACGGTCCCGGAGGCGCATGGGCTCTTCGCGCACTGCGACGCGGTGCTGACGATTGCGGACGGACTGACGCTGGCAATCCTTGCCATTGTGGACCGGCAGGCCGATCCATCGCGCCGGTTCGGCCTCAGCGCGGAAGCGCTGGAGAAGATCGGGACGGACTGCACGCGCTATACCGGCCCCTCGGGCGGCCAGAAGATGCCGGTTTACATTACCGTCATCGAAGTTGGCGCCGCCCCCATTACGGCCGGGGACAAGCAACGGCTTGGGCTACTCAAGAGCAAGTCCAATTCCACGGCAGCGATTACGGCGATTGCGGTCAGCTTGTCCACACAGGAGCTCTGGAGCAACGCGCCGCTTACGCTTAGAGGACTTCCGTTGCGGCGGTTTATCAAGCGCATGATAACGAAACCGCGCCTTTCAGACGAGGAGCTGCGGCCCAAGCCGGTTGCCATACTGCCGGAGCGCCGGCCGTTGATCCTGACCTACGCCCTGCTCGCGGCCATTGCCGCCGTATTCGCCTGCGAATTCGTTTTTGGCATTGGCCCTGTGAGCGGGTCTTTGGACCCTAGCGTCAAAACGCTGGACGCGCTTGGCGCTCTCGACAAAGCCCTGGTGCTCGATGGCGGGCAGTGGTGGCGGCTCTTCACCGCGCCGCTCCTGCATGGCGGCCCGATCCACATCCTTTTCAACGGCGTCGCGTTATACTTTGCCGGCGCGGTTCTGGAAAACGTCATCGGCCGGGCCTGGTTCGCGGGCGTGTTCGCGGTCAGCGCCGTAACCGGATCGGCTATGTCGCTGCTTATCAACCCGGACACGCTCATATCGGTGGGCGCATCCGGGGCCATCATGGGCCTGTTCGCAGCCGCATTCGCCGTGGCCTACCGCTATCCCGAGGCTTCGCCGATGCGCAACTTCCTGGTCTCGGGCTCTTTGCGCGTGCTCATCCCCTCGATGCTGCCGCTGTTCGGCGGGCTCACCGGCGAGAGAATCGATTACGCCGCCCATTTGGGTGGCGCCGTTGGCGGCGCGGCCGTAGGCGCGTTTCTGGTGCTCGTGTGGCGGCGCGAGAAGTTGCTGCCGCCTTTGCGGCCGGTTGCCTGGATGCTGGCCGCCGCCTTCCTCTGCGGCGTGGCTTACAGCGGCGTTCAAATCGCCAACGGCTACGGGCACGATCTTGCGTCCGGCCTCGTTCCCGCGGAGGAACTTCCGAAAGATCTGGCGGACATCAAGGGAAGATCCGCAAGCCTCATAGCGTCATATCCTCACGACCCGCTCTCGCATTGGTACCGCGCGCTTGCGCTCATGGATGACGGGGAAAGCATCGGCGCGGAGCAGGAATTGAAGAAGGCGCTTGCAGAAGACAAGATGCTGCGGAGATTCTTCAAGCCGGAGTTTGAAGAGCAGATTCGCGCGCTCCTCGCCTCAGCACTAAAGGAGAACGGCAAGGCGGCGGAAGCCATCGAAACGGCACGGCCGATCTGCCGGAATAAGGGCGAAATCCGCGATGCGCTGGCGAAGGAGGGGCTTTGCCCCTAGCCAGCCTGCGCCGTGAACCGGGGCCGCGCCGGACGTCATCGCGAGGCGGCCTTGGCCGCCGCAGCGATCCAGAAATTGGGCGCCGGGCTTCCGGCTTCTGGATTGCTCTGATGGCCGCGCTTCGCTCGCCGTCGCAATGACGGCGAGCGGTCAAGACTTTTGACGGTTGGTATTATCGGAAAACCGCTTCGCACCTCCGGGGCAAGCCCGAAGGCATGCTTTTCCGGACGCACTCTCATGCTCAAGCCCCGAGTATCCACTCACGTGCGTCCCGCCATTCTATGAGAGGAAGCTGACCGATGTTCTGGTGGAGATAGGAGAATTGCGCATTGTCTAGTGTTGCAGAGAGATCGGATAAGCTTGGGGCGGTTCCTGCGACCCTGAAAATACCTACACCATTATCGGCTTTCACGATCTTAAACTCAACACCTGCGGTTTTGGCCAGTTCGAATGCCACCTTCCAGACATCGCCTGTCCAAGACCCCATCGCGATACGCGGCACGTGCGCTTCTACCCAATGATTGGGAAGTAAATCGTGCAATAACACCCAGCCGCCGGGCTTCAAAGCACTAATAGAGTTGGCAACATCCTTGTGCACCTGGCCATAAGTGTGGAGACCGTCTATAAATATGACATCAAATTTATCCGAATTTTGCGAGAAGAACTGATCAGACGTCAGTCGAAGTGTGCCGCCTCGGTTAGGGTCTACGCCAGTTTTGTTATTGCATGGAATTGAGTGGAAAACCTCGTCCCTATCGCAGCCAATTTCCAGATAGGCGCAATCTTTGTATCGCGAAACAACTAGATTGATAATGGCTATTCTGTTTATAGGAACTTGTTTCCAGTTCCATCTGAAAGTGGAATCGCAGCTGTTGTTTCTATAGCGGTATTTCAATATCCGTTCTTTCGATCTGCGCCATTCTTTTCTCAAGCCAGCCATTACTTCTTCCTTCACTTAGAGTGCGTCCGGAAAAAGTGTGAGCGGTTTTTCCGATAAGACGCACGGTTATACAAAGACCTAGAGCCCCGCTTTTGATTCCATCAAAAGCGGACAGGCTCTAGACGATGCGCCGCGAAACCAAAATGCGATGCGGCAGGAATGTATTATACCGGCCCGGCAGAGGCCCGGCCCTTCGCGGACCCGCCCGTCCGGCGAACCGGAACCCGGCCCCGCGTTTGCGGCTCTGGTTTACTTCAGGCCAGCGCCCCTCGCAATGACGCATAGCGGCCGGAACTTATGGCAAGTCGATAACGTTGTTCTTGCGGCTTTCTTGCCCGTGCGCATGCGGCTTCCAGAAAGGGGCGGCGGCTAGAGTGCGTCCGGAAAAAGTGTGGGCGGTTTTTCCGGTAAGACGCACGATTAAACAAAGACTTAGAGCCCCGCTTTTGATTCCATCAAAAGCGGATAGGCTCTAGGCAAACGGAAGTCTCAGCTATTCTCCCGTGGAAAGGGTTGCGGCTGGCATTTCCCTACTAGGAGCGCGGGCGATTCTGCGCTAAAGATTGCGCGCGCACAAATGACGCAAAGAAACGTGCCGGAGGAAGGGCCTCCGGCTGAAGCTGTTGGAATAACAAAATGTTCGAAATACACCGGGAAGAAGTCGAATGGGGCGGTCGCACACTTAAGCTTGAGACGGGGCGAATAGCCCGCCAGGCGGATGCGGCAGTGCTCGCACAATATGGCGAAACCTCCGTCCTTGCCACAGTGGTGGCGGAGCGCAATGGCGATCCAGCCAAGGATTTCTTCCCCCTCACAGTCAACTATCAAGAAAAAGCTTATGCGGCGGGCAAGATCCCAGGCGGCTACTTCAAGCGCGAAGGCCGCCCCTCCGAGAACGAGACCCTGGTATCGCGGCTGATCGACCGGCCGATCCGGCCGCTTTTCGCGCCGGGCTTCAAGAATGAGACGCAGATCGTCATCACCGTGCTCTCCCACGACATGGAGAACGATCCCGACATCGTTGCGATGGTGGCGGCTTCCGCGGCGCTCACCCTTTCCGGCCTGCCTTTCCTTGGGCCGATAGCCGCTTCGAGGGTCGGCTATGCGAAGGACCAATACATCCTGAACCCGACCGTCGACCAAATGGAAACCACTGAGCTCGACCTCGTCGTGGCCGGCACGGGCGATGCGGTGCTGATGGTCGAATCGGAAGCCAAGGAGCTTTCCGAGGAGGTTATGCTGGGCGCTGTCGTGTTCGGCCAGCAAGCCTACAAGCCCGTTATCGACGCAATCATAAGCCTTGCCGAGGCGGCGGCGAAGGAGCCTTGGGACCTTCCCGAGTCGAAGAACGAGTTCGAGGCAAAGGTCAAAAAGCTCGTCGAGCGCGACCTTAAGAAGGCGTTCCAGATCGCAAGCAAGCAGGACCGCAATAACAAGGTCGGCGAGGCAAAGGCGAAGGCCCAGGCCGAGCTGCTCACGGCGGAATCGAGCGTGATCGATAAGGTGAAGCTCGCTGACGCCTTCAAGGAGATCGAGAAGAACGTCGTCCGCTCAAGCATCCTCAAGACCGGCAAGCGCATCGACGGCCGCGATCTGGTAACGGTGCGGCCCATCGATTGCCAGGTCCATGTGATCCCGCGCACGCACGGCTCCGCGCTGTTCACCCGCGGCGAGACGCAGGCGCTCGTGGTCGCGACACTTGGCACGGGTGAGGACGAGCAATGGATCGATTCGCTCGAAGGCACCTACAAGGAAACCTTCCTGCTGCATTATAACTTCCCGCCCTACTCGGTCGGCGAGGTGGGCCGCATGGGCTCGCCCGGCCGGCGCGAAATCGGCCACGGCAAGCTCGCCTGGCGCGCGGTGCATCCGATGCTGCCCGACACCGAAAGCTTCCCATACACGATCCGCGTGGTCTCCGAGATCACCGAGTTCGAACGGCTCCTCGTCCATGGCGAGCGTCTGCGGCGCTTCGCTGGCGATGATGGATGCGGGCATTCCTCTGAAGGCCCCAGTCGCGGGCATCGCCATGGGCCTCATAAAGGAGGCTGACGGCGTAGCGGTCCTCTCCGACATCATCGGCGACGAGGATCACCTCGGCGACATGGACTTCAAGGTTGCCGGAACCTCGAAAGGCGTTACGGCGCTGCAAATGGACATCAAGATCACCGGCATCACCACGGAGATCATGAAGACCGCGCTCGATCAGGCGCGCGGCGGCCGCATGCACATTCTGGGCGAGATGACCAAAGCGCTTGGCTCTGCCCGCACCGAATTGGGCGAGCATGCGCCACGCATCGAGACCATTACCATCCCGACGGATAAAATCCGCGAGGTGATCGGCTCGGGCGGCTCGGTCATCCGCGGGCTCGTCGAGGAGACCGGCGCAAAGATCGATATCTCCGACGACGGCACCGTGAAGATCGCGGCGGCGAACCTGAACTCGATCAAGGATGCCATCAACCGCATCAAGATGATCGCGTCCGAGCCCGAGGTGGGGCAGATCTATAAGGGCAAGGTTGTGAAGATCGTCGAGTTCGGCGCCTTCGTGAACTTCTTCGGCGCGCGCGACGGCCTCGTGCACATCTCGCAAATGGCCGACCGGCGTCTGAAACACGCCTCCGAGATCCTCAAAGAGGGCAGCGAGGTTTATGTGAAGGTCATGGGCTTCGACGATCGCGGCAAGGTCCGGCTGGCGATGAAGGGCATCGACCAGAAGACCGGTAAGGAAGTCGCTTCGACCGAGCAACCCGCCGGCGCAGAACAGCCCGAAGGCTAACCGGCAGGAAATACCGCATTTGCATAAGGCCGCCCCTTTTAGGCGGCCTTATTTGCCTATAGTGTCCACGATCAGAATTCAGAATGTTTTGATGCCAAAGCATCGCGAACTATGTCCGGTTTGCATGCGATAACGGTAAGATATGCGCGGCCCGGTGCGTCGGGCTCGCTACGGCCTTGTTCCCAGTCGCGAAGCGTCCCAACGGGAATATGAAAGCGTGCCGCAAACTCTTCCTGGCTAAGACCGAGCGCCCGGCGAATGATCTTGACTTGAGGAGTTCGCTTTAGCTTGCCTGAATTAAAGTCTTCTTCGGTCAGCGGCTGCGCATCTGGGTTTGCAACTGCCGCAGCGTGCTTTTCCTCCGCGGTCATGGCGTCAAGCCTAGCCCAGCGGTTTCCCGCCTTAGAGGAAGCCCCGGTTCTCTTCATGGTATCGCCGTCGCTCATAAGGTTCTGCCTCTCTAGCCGATATGATACGCGCCGATTTCCGGCAGGAGTGTACACAACAGATAGTAACCGTTCGCAGGCCATGCCAAGGATTATATATCGCGGCTCCGGATAGTGCTCTCTCTGATCTTCGTACTCAATCGCAAACGGGTCCTTAAAGACCGCCGTCGCCGAATCGAATGAGACGCCGTGTTTCGCGAAGTGCTCTTCGGCGTTTCGGTCATCCCATTCAAATTCGTCACATTCCATAATCTGCGGGTTTCCCGTAGCTACGTCAAGTCCCTTTAGCATGGTCTCGTCGTTTCTGGCAAGATTCGGTTGAACCGCGTGGAATTTTATCCATTTTGTCGCACTCCTCCAAACTAATAATAGGTAAAACCTGCTTTTTCCTATTTTGATATTTACTTTTTTGAAGACTTACTGTTTAGTATTTTAAGATCGCTCACAAGAATGTTCCGCCATTCGTCTGTTATATTACTCTGATCCATTCCAAGATATGTGGTATAATTGAATTCAATCTGCCGAGCCCTTTTCTCTGAGGCAGACACACGGCATCCTGAATACTTGGTATCCAAAAATTCCTTCAGTTTTACCCGCCGTTGCGCCGCTTTTTGGGACCTGCCGGTGTTTAGCTGCGGCCAAGACCTTGCAAAGTGCAGGGCGGAATCGCTCACAGTTGCGCGAGAGCCTGCGACAAACACAGCCCCCATCAAATCCCAAAGTGTCGTGTATCCGTGTTCACACACGGTGAGCCGATTCTCCCGCAAGGGCTCAAAAAAGCACTTTGA
>CAWAVJ010000068.1:0-5348 GCA_963785355.1 uncultured Alphaproteobacteria bacterium | reverse complement strand
CGATGTGCGTATTTTCCGAGTCTATCTGCGATCCTTAGCCGCGACTATAATCCAGAGCGCCGCACCTTTCTTGCCTTGGACGCCTGAACTCCTGGACGACACGCAGCAGGCGCTGGTCGACGGACTGATTGCGCAGATCCAAGGCGATCAGGCCGTGATCGGCAACGCCCAGACGCAGGCCGGCTATACGACCATCCGGTCGCCACTTGACGGAAAACCGGCTTCCGCCTCGTCGATACGGGCAACATCGTGCATGCGGCAGACACGACGGGGATCGTGACGATCGTTCAGCTGCAGCCGATCTCGGTTGTATTTACGGCGCCGGTAACGCGCAGGCCTTCCAGGATTCGCTATCGAGTGTGCCGCTTCTAATTCTCGAGGCGCTGGTGGCCGTCTATCTGATCCTCGGCATCCTCTATGAAAGCTACTGAAGAAGAGCGGCATCATGCTTGTCGATTTCGCCATCGCCGCGGAGCGGGACGAGCACCTGTCCGCGCATGACGCCATACGCCGCGCCGCGCTCCTGCGCTTCCGGCCGATCATGATGACCACCATGGCGGCGATGCTCGGCGGCGTGCCGCTCATGCTGGGGTCCGGCACGGGCTCCGAACTCAGACAGCCGCTCGGCTACGCTATTGCCGGCGGCCTCCTCGTCAGCCAGGCGCTGACGCTGTTCACGACGCCTGTGATCTATCTCTACCTCGACCAGTTGTCGGATTGGGTCTCAAGCTGGCGAGCGGCTACGCCGGCCGATGCTGTGCCTGCGGCGCCCAGTGGCCTGCGGGTCGCCGCGTCGCAAAAAAAGCTTTTCAGCGAGTAGCCGGAAGAAAGTTAAGTGCGAAAGGGAAGCCACCTCACCCCTCCCGATGCAGCCAGGCCAGCCGGCCCGCCACGGCTACGAGTATGAGCGCAACGGCACGGCCAGCCTGCAAGCTAGAGCCCGCTTTTGATTCCATCGAAAGCGGATAGGCTCTATAGCCCCGGCACGGCCGCCAATTCGCTGCAACTGCGGAGGTTCAAGCGGCAGCCACACCCGCCAGGAACGCCTCGACGATGTTGCGCAACTTGTTTGCGTTGACAGTTACGTTCCCGGCCGCGGCCAGCACCGCATCGGCGGACTGCCTATTCGAGCCTGCGGCTTCGCTAAGGACTTGCACATTCTGGCACACCTCGCTCGTACCCTCTGCCGCGTCATGCACGTTGCCGTTGATTTCCTGAGTGCAGGCGTCCTGTTCCTCGGCGGCGGCGGCGATGGCTTCGGTCGATGTGCTGACCGCATTCATGATTTCCGCAATGCCGCGGATTGCCTGGACGGCCGCGCCAGTCTGCCCTTGGATAGACCCGATTTGCACTGAAATGCTCTCCGTGGCCTTGGCGGTCTGCTCCGCCAGCCCCTTAACCTCGGCTGCAACGACGGAAAAACCCTTGCCGGCTTCTCCGGCGCGGGCAGCCTCGATGGTCGCATTGAGCGCAAGGAGATTGGTCTGGCCGGCGATGTTATTGATGAGCGAGATTACCTCGCCGATTTTTTGCGCTGCCGCCGCCAGCTCTCCCATGCGGGCGTCCGAAGCCAAGGCGGCTTGGGCTGCTTCGCTGGCGACCCCCTTTGTCTGACTGATCTGCTGTGCAATTTCTTTGATGGCGTTTGCGAGCTGTTCGGAGGCGCCGGCCACCGCCATGACCCTCTGCGAAGCTTTTTCGGAGGCCTTGACCGCGCTCTCGGCCTGGGCGCTGCTTTGCGCCGCCATCGCCGACAAGGACTTTGCCGTCGTTTCCATCCGCAGGGTTTCGGTTGCAAACGCTTCCAGCACGGCCTGAATGCGTTCCCGGAACTCCGCGATAGAGCCCTCGATCTTACTTTGCCGCTCGATCTGAGCGGCGCGCTCGCGCTCTTTCTCGGCCTTCATGCGGATGCGTTTGATGGCATTCTCCCGGAAGACCTCGACGGCGGAAGCCATTTGGCCAATCTCGTTGCGCTGGCCTATCGATGGAATTTCGGCGTTTACGTCCCCGCCCGCCAGGCGCGTCATGGCAGCCGTCATGCCGTTCAAAGCGCCCACAAGGCCGCGAACCGTGACGAAGACGATTGCCCCGCCAAGCAGGAGCGGTAGAGCGGCACCGAGCGCAATGAGCCAGAACGAACGGTTCGCGGCCATGCGCAACTCTGCGGCCCGGCCGCGCAAGGACGACGCAAGGCCATCTTCAACCTGCTTGAGAAGATCGATTTTCGCGGTCATAAGCGCGAACCAGCGCGCGGCGTCGGCGCCGCCTGTGTTGCCGGTCTGCAGGCTTTCCACCGCGATTGCCTCCATCTTGCCGGCCTCCTCAACTTGGGGCCCTGTCATCGTGGCCGCGAGCAAAGACCTTTGGGCTGGGCTTGCAAACGTTTCGAACTGTTTGAAATAGGCCCGCTGCCCGGCTAACACCTCAATGAATTGTCTGTATAATAGCGGGCTGAAGTGCCCCGCGGCAAAGCCACCCGAGCCGAGGGCGCGCTCTTGGCCTACGCATTCCTTCGCTTGAAGAAAGCTGGTGTAGGCGGCAACCCTGGTAGTAATTTCGGAGTTCGGGCTTAGCACTGCCATATATTCGATCGTCCGCAGCAGCGCGCCGATCGTGCCGGTATAATACTTCGCAGCTTCGCTGACATCGAGGCCGAGCGTGTCCACCGCGGCGCGCGTCTTGTCGAGGTCTCCAAGCCGCGACTGCGCATCCGCGATCCGTTGGCTAAGCTCTTGCGGCAGATCCTCGCCAAGCTCGCTTAGCGTAGTTTCCAGGGCGGTGCGCTTGGCGCCGGTTGCCGTGCGCTGTTCCTTAAGCGTATCCGCAAACTTGTTCCCTTTGCTGCCCAGAAACCCGGCCGACGCCCCCCGTTCACGCTGCAATTCGTGAACAAGGCCGCTGATGGCCACGGCGAGCCCTGCTTGGCGCTCGACCTTGGTAATGCCGGCCACGGCCTGCAGTTGGTCCCGGAGCCCTACGGCGCTGAGGCCGATGAGGGCTATGACAGGTATCGCCAGGGCTAGTACGATCCGGCTACGCGCCGGCAAATCGTCAAGGCTGCGAGGTATAGGCATTTTGGCGTCTTTCTGTTGCCCGGGCAGACGGTCCTGCCCGCGCAGTGAATTCGTCCGGTTGTACGCTCACGTTTTTGCACCCGCAGGGTTATCGGCCGGTAAATTCACGAGTTGCAACTCGCCGCAACCGCACAGATAAACAAGTATTCGCCTGGCGATGCTGGGGAACGTTCGAAACTTCCGGTGTTCGGTATTAAGAAGGCCGGGCATTCAATCTGGAGAAAACACCATGCCGCTCGTTCGCATCTCGCTCCGCAGGGGCAAATCGGCCTCCTATCGCCAGGCCATCGTGGATAGCGTCTATCGCGCCATGCGGGAGGCCTTCAATGTGCCGGAAAACGACCGCTTCACGATCGTCAGCGAGCATGACGAGGCCGATTTCGATTTCAGCACAAATTACCTCGGCATCGCGCGCAGCAGCGATCTGGTCGTCATCCAGATTACCGCCAACAACACCCGTACCGTGGAACAGAAGAAGGCGTTTTTCGCGCGCGCGTGCGAATTGCTCGGGGCCAATCCCGGCCTGCGCCCGGAAGACGTGTTCATCAACCTGATCGAGGTGGCCAAGGAGAACTGGTCGTTCGGCATGGGTATCGCGCAGTACGCCTAACCGCCCGGTCTGCGGCAGCACTCCGTCATTTCGAGGGGCATCGCCCCGAAGCAATCCAGAAGCCGCAAACGTGGTAAGAGGGGCAAAAGTCCGGGCAAAGCCCCATCGATGGGCTGCTGTTGTCGAGGACATATGGCCGTGGCACGAGCGTCATGCCCGCGAAGGCGGGCATCCATGTCTGCAAAATACGCTGTTCTTACATATGCTTACCATGGGTCCCCGCCTTCGCGGGGACGACGGTGTGCGCGTTAGCTTAACATCCCAGAACCCTTGCCAGCGGAATAAAGAAGAGTAGGTGCCCGGACTTTTGCCCCTCTTACAAAGCGGGGCTCTAGGTCTTTGTTTAGCTGTGCGTCTTATCGGAAAAACCGCTCACACCTCCGGGTCAAGCCCGAAGGCATGCTTTTTCCGGACGCACTCTGGTTTCTGGATCGCCGCGGCTGCCAAGGGCCGCATCGCGATGACGTTGCGGCGATCCCGGCGGTGCAACCCGCCGGCTAACTCATTAATGGCCAAGCTGACAAATATCGGATAGGCAGTTCTATGGTGTGCGCGTAGCCAGCGTTGAGGGTAAAAATGGGCCGGCAAGGCAGGCTTATCCGTATTGTTATAGCCGGGATGGCCGTCGCCGGCCTTATGACTGACGCGCAGGCAGGCGGCGGTGCCGCAGGGAAGCCGGGCAAGCTCGTCAGTTACCCGCAGACGTTCAGCGCAAGCTGCCGGAACGGCCGGGCGACGCTCTATGACGAATGCACCGATCAGCTCAGTCTTTTTGCGGCGGCGGTAGCCCGCGCGAAAGCGGAAAACAAGGTTCTGCTCGTTTCATATGGAGCCGAATGGTGCATCTGGTGCCACGTGTTCGATGCCTATCTGCGCGGGGGCAAGGACAAATTCACCTACACGCATGGGGGGCCCGAGGAACCCGATGCCAGATACAAGACGACGCTCTACGAGCGGGCACAGTCCGATGTAAGCGCTGAGGCGGATGCGCTGCGGCGCTTCGCTGCGGAAAACTTCGTGATTCTCCACGTAGACGCCCAGCATGCGCCCAACGGGGACGCGGTTCTGAAGCAAACCGGGGCTGCGGAGCATCTGGGGTCCGGCATACCGTTTATTTTCAGCGTCCGTGCGGACGGGAAATACGCCGCCGATTTCGATCACGACAAGGTGGAAAGCCGGCGCGACACCAGCGATCCGTATCGCGGCTATCATCGCGACAAGCTTCTGGCAGAGCTCGTCCGTATGCGCGACGCAGCGCTTCGATAACGCTCGCATTGCTGGATCTGCTTACGGCATTTCTCGCCGTATCCAGCCCAGCGGAGGGCATAATACTGGCGCTGAAATCGCCTGTGGCCCTGCAGGCCGGGAGCAGACTTGCGGGCTGCCGGCGGCACCGTCTCTTACCGGCAGTTTAGCGCTCCTCATAAATTGGCTTTTCCAGCGGCCGGCATCGCGCGCGTTTACGCTTTGCCGCCATGGAACAGGCTGGACCGGGTAGCCATCGGTCAGCGATAGGTTTTCCATCTCCAATGCCAAATACAACTCAGCATTGCAATGACATTTAATCGGCCTATCGGCCTCCGGTATAATCGAGTACTTCATCGAACTCTCAACTACGCTAACGCTCTTTTAAGCGATCCCGCGGGCATACGGTTACTATA
>CAWAVJ010000067.1:0-28963 GCA_963785355.1 uncultured Alphaproteobacteria bacterium | reverse complement strand
TCGCGGACAAGGCCATCAATGACGGGCTCACATCGGCGAAGGAGCGGGCCAAGGGTTTTGGCGTTACGGTCAGCCCGACCTTCTTCGTGAACGCGAAGAAAGTGGCCGGCGCAGTCTCATATGAAGAGATGCAAGGCTTCGTCGATGCGGCGTATGCCGCGACGCAAGCGCCCGCTGCCGCCGCACAGCCGCAGGCGAAGCCTAAGGCGTAACCTTCACGAGGGTCGGAACGATGGCAAGAACGGCATTTTCAATAGTGCCGTTCGTTTTGATGCTTTCCGCATCCATGGCTGCGGTGCATTTTTGTATTGTCGCTGCGCCGGCCACCGCTGCTGAACCGGAATCCTTGCAAACTGAAAGGACAATCGATACCGCCCCCAATGCTGAACAGAACTCGCGGTTGAAGGCCGAGACGCGAACCTTGCTGGCAACTGTCATCAAGACTTTGGGGGGGGCTCAACCGGCTACTTGCAATTTCGCAAGCCAGTGGACCACGGAAACTGTCCCAAAAGAGGAACTCATTAAGTTCTTCGGGGAAGCACCAGAGCTTATATCCGAAGCTCCGCCCTTTGAAATTAGCGATGTTATTGAAATTCCAAACGGTTCGCAGGTTTTTTGCTCTGTAGACCAGTTTCACGAATACGTAGACAAAACCATCGCAGACAGGTCCCGGTCTGGCGATGTCTCCTGGCATGAGACGATGTACACGGTTAAATTTGGGTTTCCTGTTTTCGATCATGACTACAATCGAGCAGCCATTTTTATTGAAAGCGTGGGACAGATGAGCCCCGACGAGATATTCTTGGAGGGTTTTGGTTCCTTCCGCCTATATCGAAAGGCTGGGACAGGCTGGGAAGAAGCCGGCGCAAAGTGATGATCTCTTATTGAGACACTTGTCTTTTGCTGTGCATGGTGTTTCACGGCGCTCGGCGCGCCTGCGCGACTCACATAGCCTGCCGCAGGGACATCGAATAGGGCGAGGCGTACCTTGCAAATCACGCGGCTAAGGCTTCTCGGTTTCAAATCTTTCGTCGAGCCGACCGAGCTCATCATCGGACCGGGGCTCACGGGCGTCGTAGGGCCGAACGGCTGCGGGAAATCGAACCTCCTGGAGGCCCTTCGCTGGGTAATGGGCGAAACCTCCTACAAGAGCATGCGCGGGTCCGCGATGGACGACGTGATCTTCGCGGGCACCGATAAGCGCCCGGCCCGCAATATGGCCGAGGTGATGGTCGCCATCGACAATTCGAAGCGCACCGCCCCCGCCGCCTTCAACGACGCCGATGTGCTCGAAATCTCCCGCCGCATTCAGCGCGACGCGGGCTCCATCTATAAGGTCAACGGCAAGGAAGCGCGCGCCAAGGACGTGCAAATCCTGTTCGCCGACGCCGCCACCGGCGCGCGCAGCCAGGCGCTGGTGCAGCAAGGCCAGATCGGCCAGCTCATCAACGCCAAGCCGCAGGAGCGCCGCCGCATCCTGGAGGACGCAGCCGGCATCGCCGGGCTCTATAGCCGCCGCCACGAAGCCGAAATTCGCCTTAAGGCCGCCGAAGCCAATCTCGAACGCCTCAGGGACGTGATCGGCCAGATCGGAACCCAACTCGCGAATTTGCGCAGGCAGGCGCGCCAGGCTCAGAAATACCGCGAGCTGACCGCTGAGCTTCGCAAGCTCGAAGCCATCCAGCATTACCAGCATTATTCCTCCGCTAACGCCGCCGTGCAGTCCGAGGAGGCACAGCATGTGGACGCCCTGCGCGCCGTCGGCCAGCTGACGCAAGCCGAAGCCGCGGCCTTGCGCGTGCAAGCTGAGAACGCCGATGCGCTGCAGCCGCTCCGCGAGGAGGAGGCAACCCGCGCCGCGGTCCTGCACCGCATCCAGGTGGAGCGCGACACGCTCGACCGCGAGGAAAAGCGCGCGGCTGAACGCCAGGCGGAGTTGAAGGCGCGGCTTGAGCAAATACAGCAGGATGCCGAGCGCGAGGACCATGCCATCGCGGAGGCGCGCGAGGTCCTGGCGCGCTTCGACCGCGAGGAAGAGACGATCAAGGAGCAGGGTGACGGCTCCGAAGCCCGCGCCGAGGCAGCCGCCCGCGCCGAGGCGGCGCTGGAGGCGCTGAACGAGGCCGATGCGGCCCTTTCCGCGCTCACCGCCAAGGCGGCGGAACTGCGCGCCGAGCGGCGGCAGCTCGAAAGCCAGATCGCGGAGCACAATACGCGCGCTAGCCGCTTTGCCGCGCAGGAAGCCGAAATCGGCCGCCAGGTGTCGGAGCTTCGCGCCAAGAACGCGGCCTCTTCCCCGGTCGAGGCGTTGCGCGAGGAGGTGGCCCAGCTCGAAGCCCAGCTCGAAAGCATCGAGGAAGGCATCGTCCAGGCCGAGGAAATCGTAGCAGCTTCGCGCCTCAAGGAGAAAGATACGCGCGAGGCAGCGTCGGCGGCGCGGCTCAAGGCGAAAAGTCTCGAAACCGAGGTCGCGACCCTCATCAAGCTCCTGAAGCCGGCCGACGCGGGCCGCTTCAAGCCCATCGTGGATCAGATTTCAGTGACGCCGGGCTTCGAGATCGCGCTTGGCGCAGCCCTTGGCGACGATCTCGACGTGACCGCCGATCGAGCAGCGCCGACGCGATGGACCGTCGTCAGCGACAGCGCAGGCGACGCCGCTCTGCCCCAAGGCGCCGAGCGGCTTTCCGCCTTCGTCCGCGGGCCGCTCGAGCTTTCGCGCCGGCTAGCGCAGATCGGCGTCGTTGCCTCCAAGGCCGAGGGCGATGGCTTGAAGGACCGGCTGAGCCCCGGCCAGCGCCTCGTCACCAAGGAAGGCGACCTCTGGCGCTGGGACGGCTTCGTGGCCGCCGCCAACGCGCCAAGCGCCGCCGCGCGCCGGCTGGCAGAGCGCAACCGCTTGACCGGGCTCGAAGCGCAGCTTGACGAGTTCATAGCCGCCGCCGATGCCGCCGGCGCCGGGCAGCAAGCCGCACAAGCCGCGGCAACCGAGGCACTCGCCGCTGAGAAGCGCCTCCGCGACGGCGCCCGCTCGGCTCAGGCCGCCCTTGCGCAAAAGCGCGCCTCGTTCAGCCAGGCGGAGCGGGCTGCGCTTGAGCAGGCGAACAAGCTGCAAAGCCTGGAGGAAGCGCGCGAGCGTGCGGCATACGGAAGGGAAGAAGCCGAAGCCGCGGGCGAGACGGCGCAGGAGGCGCTTGCCTCGGCCAAGCCGGTGGACCAAACCGAAGCCGAGCTGGAAAAACTCAAGAATAAGACCGGAGCCCAGCGCAATGTCTATACTGGGGCCAAGGCGGCCCTCGACGGCATCGAGCGCGACATCCGGGGGCGGCAGGCGCGGCTCAAAGCCATCGGCGAGGAGCGCCTGCGCTGGCTGCAACGTACCAAGAGCGCAAATACGCAAATGGCGAGCCTGGAGGAGCGGCTCTCCGGCATCAAGGCAGAGCTAGCCGCCACAAGCGATCTGCCGGCCAAGATCGCAGACCGGCGCAATAAGATTCTCAATGAAATCAGCCAGGCGGAGGCCGCGCGCCAAGCCGCCGCCGATAAGCTTGCCGGTGCCACGAACGCGCTGCGCGAGGCGGACAAGAGCTTACGCGAAGCGCAGTCCGGCCTATCCTCGGCGCGCGAGACCAGGGCGCGCGTCGAAGCCCGGCTCGAAGCCGCCCGCGAGCGCCGCGCCGAATACGCACAGCTCATCCGCGAGAATTTCGAGTGCCAGCCCGAGGAAGTGCTTAAGTCCGTTGCTATAGAAGATGCCACCGGCTTGCCCCCGGCGCACGACGTCGAGCAGCAGATCGTGAAGCTCAAGGCCGAACGCGAGCGGCTCGGCGGCGTGAACCTGCGCGCGGAGGAAGAGGCGGCCCAGCTCGGCGGCGAGTTCGAAGGCATGGAGAAAGAGCGCGAGGACTTGGCCGAGGCCATCGTCAAGCTGCGCACCGGCATCGTCAATCTCAACAAGGAGGGCCGCAAGCGCCTGCTCGAAGCCTTCGACGTCGTGCGTGCGCATTTCGAGCGGCTGTTCAAGATCCTGTTCGCCGGCGGCGACGCGGAGCTGCAGCTCATCGAAAGCGACGACCCGCTCGAAAGCGGCCTCGAAATCCTCTGCCGCCCGCCCGGCAAGAAGCCGCAAGTGCTGACGCTGCTCTCCGGCGGCGAGAAGGCGCTGACGGCGCTGGCGCTGATCTTCGCGGTGTTCCTGACCAACCCCTCGCCCATCTGCGTGCTCGACGAGGTGGACGCGCCGCTCGACGACGCCAACGTCGACCGCTTCTGCACCATGATGGAGGAGATGGCGCGCACGACCGCGACGCGGTTCCTCGTCATCACCCACCACCCGATGACCATGAGCCGCATGAACCGGCTGTTCGGCGTGACTATGCAGGAGAAGGGCGTGAGCCAGCTTGTGAGCGTGGATTTGCAGGCGGCGGAGCGGTTCCAGAAGGCGAGCTGAGGTCCGGCTTCTTAGAGGTTTGCTATGCCCAAAAAATTTTCTGAGCCAAAAATCGGTAGCACCTTCTTCAATTGTCCGAACTGTGGCGCGCTTTGCCAGCAGACTTGGTATACTGTCTATCTTGGAAGTTGTCGGCCCCCACCTTCCCCTGTGGACTATACTACGGTCACGAAACTAACAGAGCTTCTCAGCAAAACGCCCGCCCGAGAAAGAAAAAGACTGGAGGAAAAAATCGCAGTCGCTGAGGAGGCCGCAAAAGGTCACCTGTTTCTAACTGCTGGCAATTCGGGTAGTTCGGACACCCTCCAAAATCTATTTATGAGCCAATGCCATGGTTGCGAAGACTACACGATCTGGAAGAGAAGCTCGATTATCTTTCCGCATGAGCGTCACCCGGTAGAACCCAATGACGATATGCCAGAAGACATTAAGAAGGATTTCGAGGAAGCCCGCTCGATCCTGCAAGCCTCTCCGCGCGGGGCCGCAGCCTTACTTCGCCTATGTATTCAAAAACTTTGCAACCATCTTTTGGGCAGGGCGGTGAACATCAACGACGCAATAGCTGAGCTAGTTAAGCAAGGCCTCCGTGTTGACATACAGCAGGCAATGGACTCAGTTAGAGTTATCGGCAACGAGTTCGTACACCCCGGTCAAATCGATCTTCGGGACGAACCTCAAATCGCAGCAGGCCTTTTTAATCTCGTCAACATTATTGTTGAGGAACGGATCAGCCAGCCTAAAAAGATTGCCGAGATACACAGCAAATTACCTCCGACTAAGGTCGCGGCTATCAAGCAAAGAGATAAAGCCGCAGCAGGAAAAAGCCCCGCCAAGCCTTAAACGCTGATATTCCGGGGCACGTACGGCGGGAGCGGAACTTCCTTCGAATCTGATCGCCGGGGCCGCATCTGTCAGGCTCATTCTGTGCGGGGACGCGAAGGGTGCAGTGACAAGCCCAGCACCTTGCGATAAGCTGTCATCATGAACATTGAGCTTACATCGGACGCGGAAGCATGGGTGCGGCTCGGGATCGCCGAGGGGCGGTTTGCGAGCCCAGAGGATGCTATCCGCTTCGCCATAGACCAAGCAAAACTCGATGAGTTGCGCCAAATGCTTGCAGCCTCCGAAGAGGAAGGCGGCGAATACACCCTGGATGAAGTGCATGCGTTTGTGCACGAACAGCTCGCGCGCGCCGAATAGTGCCGAAGCTCGTTTTCCGCTCAACGGCGCGCAAGCATTTGGCCGGAATTGCGCGCCATATCGAGCGCGAAAGCAGCCGTGAGGCTGCCGATACCTTCATGGACAAGATCGGTTCGCATTGCGCACGGCTGGCGAGTTTGCCTGGACGCCTGGGAAGGCCCCGCCCCGAGCTGGGAAAAGACTATCGCAGCACGCCATTCGGCAACTATACGATCTTTTTCCGCTACGCTGACGTGGAAGGGCCAAGAAGTCATCTGTACATCGTGGGAATTGTCCACGCCTCCCGCGATATCGAAGCCTATCTAAAAGATCATCCGCTCAATTGATCCGGTTACGCTCTGGCGTTCCCAACCTCAACGAGGAGGATCGCAAGCGCCTGCCTGGCGGCTTCTGTGGCCAGCCATCGATATCAGCGCTGCTCGCTACCCACACCTTTGCTTCGTCATCCCATTCAGCGCGAACGAGGATGAGGGCGTGGATTTGGGTGACCTGCGGTTCTAGGGTTGCAGGTGCTGGATGCGGGCCTGGTACTGCACCTTGAGGCAGGAAAGGTTGCCGGCGCAGGTGTCCCTGTTCCTGATCCACTGACGCTGCGCATGCAGCAACCGTTGCCGCGTGATGAAATTGAACGTTTTCAAGCTCCGCGTGTAGAGCCGTCCCAGCTCTTGGTCGAGTTGCGCCAAATCCGGGTTGTTGCAAACCGCAACCTCGGCCGGCGAGTGGCGGCTGGCGCAATCGAAGCTCGGCTTGATCTGCGGGGCCGGTGCGGCGGCAGCCGTCTGGAGCGGCGCTTTCAGCTTTTGAATCTGCTCCCGATATTTGGCGGCAAGGCAATCGGCGCCGGTTCCGCAGCCGATGACGGCCTTGATCCACTGGCGCTGGCCAGTCACAAGGCCTCTCCGGCTGGCCTCGCTCAACGTCCTAAGCGACCGCATGTAAAGCGCGGCAAGCTGGTTGTCGAGGAGCGACAGCTCGGGGTTGTTGCAAATCGTCACCTCGGCATCGGAATGGTGCAAGCGGCAGTCGAAGCTCGGCTTGGCCGGCCTCACCGGCTCGTTGACGCCAAGCGTGACTGGCGTCCAGCCGGAGCTTTGCGCGGTGGCCGCGCGGCTTTCAGCCCGCTTCAGGCCGACGAGCCTCACTTTGGCCTGCGCCACCAACGGCGAGTCTGGATAAGTTGTCATGAATTGCTGCAAAGCTTCGGGGTTTGAAGTGTCCCGGACCCAGCCCCACGCCTCCGCCGCCTCGGAGGCTTTCCGGCTTGCCTCATCGGCCGCGATTACTGGGCTTGAGCCGTCCATGAAAGAAAACCGCGAGGAGAGCGCGGAATGGTCCCATGGAATTTGCTGGCCGCCCGTTGCCTGCACGACATCGTTGCGCACAACGATCATCAGGTCGCTGATCGAGAGGCCGGCGGTGCCGATATGGTTCTTGAGCGAGCCGCTGAAGGGCGAGTTCCGCCCCTGCCCATCGCTAGCCACATGCCCGGGCTGCGTCGCAAAAGCGATGAAATAGCCGAGGTCGGGCGCGGTCGCCATCGCAAGCCCGGCATTTGCATTCACCGCGCGCGTGCCGAGGCTATCGCCAAGTGCCGCCGCGAAGGGGTTGTTGCGGCAGGCATCCAGCATGATGATCTTGGTTTTGGCGCGCTCCAGAAGCTTTTGCACGAAGTCCATCGTCACCGTCTGGAATTCCAGGTCCTCTTTGGTAATCGGCGCGTCGACGGGAACCAGGTAGTTGACGCCGTCGATCTGCATGCCGTGGCCCGAATAGAAAAAGAACGCCACGTCGGCCCCGGTGGTGCTACGGGAGAATTCGTGGAGCTTGGCGTCGAAACCGGCCTTATCGAGGTTCGTGCCCAGGATCACCTTGAAGCCGAGCCCTTCGAGCGCTGCGGCCATGTCTTCCGCGTCGTGGGGTGGGTTGGCAAGGTGCGGCTGGCCGGTATAGCTGCCGTTGCCGACGACCAGGGCCACGCGATTTTCTGCGAGCGCGGGGAAGGCAAGCAGGCTTGCGATGAGCGTAAGAATGAAACCGTAGCGCGCGGCGATCAAGTTCGTGCTCCTCCAAAATATATGCCGCCAGCGCCGGGACAACGGCCCGCGCGGGCGCTTGCAACGTTAGGCTAGAGCCTGTCTGCTTTCGATAGAATCGAAAGCGGGGCTCTAGGTCTTTGTTTAACCGTGCGTCTTACCGGAAAAACCGCTCACACCTCCGGGTCAAGCCCGAAGGCATGCTTTTCCGGACGCACTCTAAGCAATGCCGGTCACATTTTGGGAAAATTTAGGCGGAAATGCGCAGCCGTTCCCTGTTTCAAGGGGCTGCCGAAGCGTCCCGGCTTTCTGCTCCCCTACGCCGCTTTGGCCAAGCTCGTGCGGGGCAAGCTCAAGGCCGCGCTCGCCAAGCACTGCCCCGGGCTGGCCTTGCCCAAGGCGGCCTGGCAGAAACGGCGGGTGGTCCATTGCACTCCATCCGCATCCGCTTGCGGATGCGGACATTCCAGAGTGGCAAGCTCGCCAAGGCGCACCGGCCGGCTTACGGCCTAAACATAGCTGCGGCGGCATCGCGATCCGGTTCTCCGCGCTCCTGCCTTGCACCCACCAACTGAAAATTCTATAGCCCGCCGCACCGTCAAGCCCGCGTTCAATCCAACCAAGTTTTTGCTCCGGCTTCGCAAAGCAAAAACTCTTAAATCGTTCGCTTCACGTAGGACGCTACTATGGTTAATGCCGGGATAGTTAACGGCGCCACGTCATATTTTCCGCCGCCGTCTTTCTGCGAATCTTTTCCCGCTTTAGGCCGTTTTCTGCGACTCCAAAACCCTATTAAATATATGGACAGTTTTCGAATTAACCAAAGGCGACGCCGGACACGCCGGCGCCTGCCGTTTATATTGTTTTATATCAATGCATTACACCACACGGTGTGGCTTAATTTTTCTATAAGGCGCATGTGTTAGATTCAATTGTAATTGAAAAGCCGCATTTTGCCGCCCCGCCATGCGCCAAAACCGGTTAATTTTGCCGAACCGGCCAGGCCAGAAACTCCAGGAAAAGCGTCAATGGCGCGCTGGAGGCGGCGGCCGGCGCCTGCTATACAACGTGTGAATTGCCCAAGCGGGCCATGAAGCAAAGCGGAGACGAACCACATGCCGGACGCATACGATCTAATTGTCATTGGCACAGGTCCGGGTGGTTATGTCTGTGCGATCCGCGCGGCGCAGCTTGGACTAAAGACCGCGGTTATCGAGAAAAGCGCAACCTTCGGCGGCACCTGCCTCAACGTCGGCTGCATTCCGTCGAAGGCGCTGCTGCACGCCTCCGAGCTGTACGAGGAAGCGGGCCACGGCTTCGCGGCGATGGGCATCGAGGCCAAGCCCGGGCTCGATCTGGCGGCAATGATGAAGTACAAGGCCGAAGGCGTCGAGGGCAACGTCAAGGGCGTCGAGTTCCTACTGAAAAAGAATAAGGTCGATAGCCATCGGGGCATCGGGCGCATAGTGGCGCCGGGACGCGTGGCGGTGCGGCCGGTCAACGGCGGCGAGGAGAAGACGCTCGAAACGAAGGCCATCGTGATCGCCACCGGCTCCGATATCATCCGGCTGCCCGGCATCGAGATCGACGAGAAACGCGTCGTTTCCTCCATCGGCGCGCTCGAATTGGAGAAAGTTCCAGAGCGCTTCCTGGTAGTGGGCGCCGGCGTGATCGGCCTGGAGCTCGGCTCGGTGTGGCGCCGGCTCGGCTCTAAAGTCACCGTCGTCGAGTTCCTGGATCGCATCCTTCCCGGCATGGACAACGAGGTCGCCAAGCAATTCCAGCGCATCCTGCAAAAGCAGGGCATGGAATTCCGCTTAGGCCATAAAGTCACCGCCGTTAAAGCCAACGGCACCGAACCTCTGAAAGTACAAATCCAGCCGGCGCAGGGCGAAGGCCCGCAAGAACTGCTCGACGCGGACGTGGTTCTAGTCGCCATCGGCCGCGCCCCCTACACTGAAGGGCTCGGCCTTGAGGACGCCGGCGTACAGATGGACAACAAGCGCCGCATCGTGATCGACGATCGTTTCAAAACGAATGTGGCCGGCATCTACGCCATCGGCGACGTGGTTCGCGGGCCTATGCTGGCGCACAAGGCCGAGGACGAGGGCATCGCTGTGGCCGAGATCATCGCTGGCAAGGCCGGTCATGTGAATTACGGCGTGATCCCAGGGGTGATCTACACCTTCCCCGAGGTGGCCAGCGTAGGCCAGACCGAGGAGGAACTGAAAGGGGCCGGGATCGCCTACAACGTTGGCAAATTCCCGTTCACTGCGAATGGGCGCGCGAAGGTGAACCGGCAAACCGAGGGCTTCGTCAAAATCCTCGCCGATGTCAAAACCGACCGCGTCCTCGGCGTTCATATCGTCGGCCCGGATGCGGGCAACATAATCGCCGAAGCGGCTGTGCTGATGGAGTTCGGCGGCTCGGCCGAGGACCTGGCCCGCACCTGCCACGCGCATCCAACGCTGACCGAGGCTGTGAAAGAAGCGGCGCTCGCGGTTGGCAAGCGCGCGATCCACATTTAGAGGAGGCCAAGCGGTCATGTCCGTGCGCGTAATTGTTTTGCTGGCGTTAGTGCTGACGTGCGTTACAGACCTAGGCGCCCCCTTGCCCCTATATGCGCAAACTGCTTTGCAGCCCACGCGCAGTCCGCGCATGATCCTTGGCCGCAAGCATCCGGGCAAGATAACAAGCCTCTCCGGCGAGGGCGTTACCGTCGATCTCAAGGACGGCGGCGCTCAAGTTGTGCAATTCGGGGAGATCTGGCGCATTAGGCGCGCTTTCGCCAGCGACGAGCCTTCGGGCACAACCGTCGTCGACTTCGCGGATAACCGGCTATTCGTTGCAACGCCGGTCGCCACGCTCGTTGGCGATGTCAGCAAGAAAATCGCGCTGGTTCAATTCACCGCGCCGAACGGCGAGATCATCTATATCGCTGCCAGCAAAGTCACCGACATTTTCAACGCGCTCCCCGGGCTGCACAACCCGTTGAGCAAGACGGTGATCGGTACGCGCGACGGCACACAGCAGATAACGGAGCCGGCCGGCGACGCCAAGCGCATGGTGGCAGACGCTCGCACGGTTCCATAGCGGACGGGGACGGGGCAGCATGTGGCGCATCGGCGTTGACCTCGGAGGCACCAAGATCGAAGCGCTGGCCCTTTCGCCAGAGGGGGAGGAGCGGGTCCGGGTGAGGGCTCCCACCCCGCGCGGGGACTACGGCGCCACGCTCGATGCAATCGCCGCGCTGGCCAGCGCTTGCCGCGACGGCTTGGCGGACTCCGAAATTGCAGGGATCGGCATTGGCATACCCGGCAGCCTTTCGCCCAAGACAGGGCTGGTGCGGAACGCAAACTCCACTTGGCTCAACGGCCGTCCCCTGCTCCACGATCTTCAGGCGCGCTTCGAATGGCCCGTGGCAATCGAGAACGACGCCAACTGCTTCGCGCTTTCGGAGGCAGCGGACGGCGCGGCGCAGGGCTGCCGTACGGTTTTCGGCGTGATCCTGGGGACAGGCGTCGGCGGGGGCCTTGTCGCCGATGGCAAGCCGGTGCTTGGCCGCAACGCCGTCGCGGGCGAGTGGGGCCACAATCCGTTGCCCTGGCCGGAAGCAGATGAATTACCGGGGCCGCCTTGCTATTGCGGCAAGCGGGGCTGCATCGAGACGTTCCTGAGCGGCCCGGCGCTGGAAAGACAGTATCAGGCGCTCACCGGGCAGGCAGCCGAGGCCAAAGCCATCGCGGAGCGGGCAAAATCAGGCGAGGCCGCGGCGCAATCCGCGCTTGCCGCTTATGCGAAGAGGCTCGCAAAATCGCTCGCCACCGTGGTCAACATTGCCGACCCGGACGCGTTTGTGTTTGGCGGCGGCGTATCGAACATTGACGCCATCAGGGTAATGGCGGTGGCGGAGCTCCCCGCTTGGGTATTCTCCGACTGTTTCGATACGCCGCTCGCGGTCAACAAATGGGGAGATTCAAGCGGGGTCAGGGGGGCCGCTCGCCTGATATTCCCCAGGTAACCCGGCAGAGCCGGGTTACCTGTCGTAATATATGGCTGCAGTAGGATTTGGTGCTTAAACTCTAAGATATGTTGCCAAATTAGCAAAAATGGCCCGAGGTTGCATCATCTATTTGATTGCAACGCGCCAATTCCTCTATCGCGGTTGTATTCGATGCACTTTTGCAACAGACCGGGCAGCCGCAGCGAGGTGGTGGCGTCTCTCCCGCCCCCGCCAAGCCATCGGCGCACACCAAACGCCGCGATTGTGCTATGCATGAAGCGGGTTGCAAACCGGGGTTCTTCTATGAAGAAATTGCTTAGCGTGGCCATCGTCTTAGCGCTCGCGATCGTCTTGATCCTGACCAAGCCCACGCCTCACGAGATCGCAACTGCGTTCACCGGCGAGATGAATTACATCGTTATCAACAGGGGGGAAATGCCGCCGCGACTTCGCCGCAGCCGCAGCCGCGGCAACCGTGTTGCAAGCTGTGGAAGACGTTTTCGCCATCGGCGCGCACGGCTCGAACGCAGGCGTGCAGTGGCGAACCACCGATCTCGTTGTGGCGATGTACTCGAATTTGACGCTCGCTCGCGTAGGCTCCTTGAAATGTCTCTGGCTCCTTCGCAACGGCTTCTGCTCCTATGTTTCCCGCTAGAGAGCATCTGAAGAAATTGGCGCGCTCGCAACGGGGTAACGCCGCATCCATTTAGCCCTTGCGCTTCCTCGAACACTCCAATTTATCTAATGTCGATATGACCGGTTTTTATGCAATCTTTGAAGTTATCCGTGCGGCGCTCGTCTGGGCCATGGGCTTGGTCCTGGACCGGGAGCCGCAAACTGGCGAAGCGTTCCGCCTGCTTTCCCTGATCGTCTTCACCGGCATCGCCACCTGGCTAAGCCTTTATTGGCGCAACCTCGCCCTTCGCTCGCGAACCATACGAAGGAGATTGCTGCCGGACGAACGCTATGCGGGGCGATACCTTCAAGCCGTGCGCCGCGGCGACGAGATCCGGTATGCGATTGTTCGCATTTTCTACAACAGCAAGAAAGGACGGTTCGTGGCGAATGGACGGAACTACAATTCCTCTGGCGAGGAGGTGTCGTCCTTCAACTCGAACCACATTCTTTTCCCTACAGAAAATGAAAAAAATATCGAATTTATTTGGCAGGGAAACCGAGCCAATACAGGCTATACCTGCATGAAAATCGAGACTTCGGACGATGATTACATCGAGGGCGATGGATACATCATCGCATTCGGGCAGAAGCCGAAAACCTTCCCGATCCGCTTCAAGCACTTGCATGGCGGCCACGTCCGCCAGGCGCTCGGCATCGACGCGCCGGCGAGCCCGGACGATGAAGCTCGCTTTATCAGGAAGTTCCACGCCGAGCTTGGCGATGCCGTGCGGCACGGCTTCGAAAGCGCGGCAGAAGAGGTGGCATCAGCCGCCGTCATTGCGGCGGCGAGCGCAGCGCAGCGAAGCGGGAAGCAATCCGGAACCAAATCTCCGTTGCTGCTATGGATCGCCACGGCGGCTAAAGCCGCCTCGCGATGACGGTTGTGCATGACTAACCGCACGCCGCTTCAGTTCACGGCATTTCCGCGAAATCATAGAGAAAGGTTCGGCAGGCGGTCCAAGGGCGGCGCAACCTCATGAAGCGGCGCTTCAATCTCCCAGCTCACGCCTTCTTCGCTCATCCGGTAGTCCACCACGCCCAAAAGCGAGTCCGGGACAACGCGATTGAGCACGATATAGCCGAAACCCGCTTTGTTTTCGCGGTAGCGTTCGGAACTGTGGCTGTGCTCCCGCCAGGCGAGCTTGAAAACCTCCTCCCCCTCCTTCGGCTCGACATCCCAGGCAATTTCGATGCTGCCACCGGCTTGCGTGAGCGCGCCGTGCTTGGCCGCGTTGGTCGCAAGTTCATGAAAGGCAAGCCCAAGCGCTTGCGTGGCAGCAGGCCCGAGCATCAGCTGAGGCCCGGAAATGCGGATTTGGCGGCCGTCCGCGGCTACGAATGGCTTGAGCTGAGCCCTCAAGTGCTCGTCGAGCGGCACCCCCGTCCAATTGCTCGTGACCAGCAAATCGTGCGACCTCGAAAGCCCAAGGATGCGCTCGCTGAAATCGGCAAGGAAATCCTCACTGCTCGCGTGCTTTGCCGATTGCCGCGCCATCGAATAGATAACCGCCAATAGGTTCTTGGTGCGGTGCGAAAGTTCTTTCATGACGAATTGTGTATGGTCTTCCCAACGCCGCCGTTCGTCGATGTCGGTGTTCATCCCAACCCATTCGAGAACCTCGCCATTTGCGGTCAGCGGCACCGCTTTCCCCGCCGTCCACCGGTAGCCCATTTCGGCATGGTGAAGCCGGTATTCCAATGAAAATGTCTTCTTGGTTCGCAAAGCTTCTTGCCAGGCGGCCATCACGCCGCCTCGATCGGCCGGGTGAATAGCTTGCATCCAGCCGCCACATCTGAGGCCTTCGATGCTTTGGCCGGTGAATTCGCGCCAGCCCGCGCAATCGCCGATCAGTTCCCCGCGCGCATCGCGCGTCCACACGATTTGCGCCGATGCCCGGACGAGCGCCTCGAAGCGGGCCTTCGAATGCTCAAGCTCTTTCGTTCTTTCCGCAACCCGCCTCTCAAGCTCGCTTTTCGCCTTTTCCAGCTCAGCCAGCGTTGAACGATGCGCAGCAACTTCGGCGGCCAAGCCCTCATTCACGATTCCGAGCTGCCGCGGACTGGGGATGGCAAGCGCCTTGGGGATAAGGGGGAAAATTACGATAGCAGTTGCGACCGATACGATTGCCGTTGCCGCTTTGACATAGGCTTGCGTTTCATAAATCGGCCACCACAGCGTCAGCCCCTGGACGGCATGCGAAAGTCCGCAGAGGAAAATGAAAGCGGCGAAAAGGAAGGCCAAAGGTTTTAGTTCGAGATCGTCGCGCTTTTTCACGAGGATCCAGATCGCGAAAGGTATTGCCAAATAGGAACAGAATATTAGAAAGTCCGATCCAGCATGCATGGCAATTAACCATGGCTTCCAAAGCAGGCAATAGCCATGTGCCATATAGGCTGCCTGATCGATCATATCATGAAGCATCGCGAAACCTTTAGCTGAGCACCTAGGGTGCATCGCGCTTAGCCTTACCATACTATGCCGATGCAAGGCCATGGGCCAAGCCCTTCACATTTCCTCTCCCTGCGCGATGCGAGGCTTGCTTCCGGGCACAACTCGCATAACTATGCGGGCTCGGAGAAACGCATCATGAAACGCCAAGCAACCAAAGGACCAACGCAAAGGCAGCTCCGCGCGGGCGAGCTGCTGCGCCACGCGCTTGCGGAGATCTTCCGCAACGAGGACATCGAGGACCAGGATCTCAAAGGCGAGATCGTTACCGTCGCCGAGGTCCGCATGAGCCCGGACCTGCAGCACGCAACCGTGTACGCGAACGCGCTGTCCGGTAAGAACAGCGACGAACTGGCCCGCGCGCTCAACCGGCATATCCGGTTCCTGCGCGGCGAGCTTGGCCGGCGCGTCGAGCTGAAATATGTCCCCGATCTCGTGTTCCGGGGCGATCATGTGGCGGAAGAAGCCGCGCACATCGAGGAACTGTTGCGCTCGCCCGAAGTGGCCCGCGATCTGAAGTAAACAAGCGAAACGAGAAACATGGCACGCCGCAAAGGCAACGAAATCCACGGCTGGCTTATCCTCGATAAGCCGCAAGGGCTCACCTCGAACCAGGCGCTCGGCCGCCTGAAGCGGCTGTTCAACCCCAAAAAGGTGGGCCACGCCGGCACACTGGACCCGCTCGCAACCGGTGTCTTGCCCATTGCCTTTGGCGAGGCCACAAAAACCGTCGCGCATGTGGTCGATTGCGAGAAGAACGTACGATTTCACCATTCGCTGGGGCATCGAAACCGACACCGACGACGCGGACGGCTCGGCCGTCAAGACCAGCGATGCGCGCCCCACCCGCGAGGCCATCGAGGCCGCGCTGCCGGGCTTCACCGGCGATATCATGCAGACCCCGCCTTCCTATTCCGCCATCAAGGTCGACGGCGAGCGCGCCTACGATCTCGCGCGCGAGGGTGAAGCGGTCGAGCTTGAGCCGCGCATGGTCTCGATTTCGAGCTTGAGATCGTGGATAGGCTGTCGCCCGATCGAACGCGGCTTATCTGCGATTGCGGCAAGGGCACCTATGTGCGCTCCATCGCCCGCGATTTAGGCCGTGCGCTGGGCTGTTTCGGCCATATCGCCGCGCTTCGGCGCACCTGGTCGGACCTTTCGGCGAGGAAAACGCGATTTCCCTGGAAACGCTCGAAAGTTTGAGCAATAGTGACGGCGGCCAAGATGCTCTTTTGAGCGCGATCGTCCCTGTCGAGACGGCGCTGGACGGCATCCCGGCGCTCGCCATTAGCGGGGACGATGCGGCTAGGCTGAAGCGGGGGCAACCCGTCCTCATCAGAGGTGGGAACGCACCAATCCTGAAAGGCCCGGTCTATGCGACCTCACGCGGGGTCCTCGTCGCCATTGGCGAGGTGGAACGCGGCGAGCTGCATCCGATCCGGGTTTTCAATATTCCCGCCTGAAGCTGGATCAGCGACCAACTCAATGGAGATAACCGATGTCGATCACTGCCGAGCGCAAAGCCGCGCTCATTTTAGGAATATGCGACGAAGCCCGGCGACACCGGCTCGCCCGAAGTTCAGGTCGCCGTTCTCTCGGAACGAATTCAGCAACCTGACGGAACACTTCAAGACCCATAAGAAAGACAACCACTCGCGCCGCGGGCTTCTGAAGCTTGTGAGCGGGCGCCGCCGCCTGCTCGACTACGTCAAGAGCAAGGACGAAGGCCGCTATCGCGACCTTATCGGGCGATTGGGCATCCGCCGGTAATCGCAAATCCGGCTGGCTGCGTAGATGAACTGGGGAATCTCCCCTCACCCCAGCCCTCTCCCCATGGGAGAGGCAGTTCCTGTCGTGCCCGCCGTTAGGGCGTTCCCTCTCCCATGCGAGAGGGACAGAGTGAGGGGCGTGACCTTCGTTCGTTACACGACCCCGCGTTACAGAAGCGCGTATGTGTTCTACGCGGGACCGACTTACAGGGGGTTATGCGCAAGCTAGCCGAAGCGCCCGGTGATGTAGTCTTGCGTGCGCTTGTCGGACGGGTTGGTGAACAGCTGCTCCGTCGGCCCGAACTCGATCAGCTCGCCGAGATACATGAATGCGACGTACTGGGACACGCGCCCGGCCTGCTGCATGTTGTGCGTCACGATGGCGATGGTGAAATCGCTCCGGAGTTCGTCGATCAGCTCCTCGATTTTCGCCGTGGAGATGGGATCGAGCGCCGACGCCGGCTCGTCGAGCAGAATGACCTCCGGCTGCACCGCAACGGTCCGGGCGATGCAAAGCCGCTGCTGCTGGCCGCCCGAAAGGCTAAGCCCGCTTGCTTGCAGCTTGTCTTTCACCTCCGGCCAAAGCGCCGCCTTCTCCAACGCCCACTGAACCCGGTTGTCCAGCTCGGACTTGGGCAGCTTCTCGTAAAGCCTGACCCCGAAGGCGATGTTTTCGTAGATCGTCATCGGAAATGGGGTCGGCTTTTGGAAGACCATGCCGATGCGCGAACGCAGCAGATTGAGGTCCACGTTCGAGTTCAGGATGTTCTCCCCATCGAACATGACCTCGCCTTCCGCGCGCTGGTTCGGGTAAAGGTCGTACATCCGGTTCAAAACGCGAAGCAGGGTCGATTTCCCGCAGCCGGAAGGACCGATGAAAGCAGTAACCGTCCGGTTGTAGATGGGCATATTGACGTTTTTGAGGGCCTTGGACTTGCCCGTAGTAGAAGTCGAGATTGCGGACTGATGCGCTGATCCGCTCGGAGCCATTCGCCGCAATGTTCATGATTTTACTCCAGAAGAGCTGAGCCAGCGCGCCAGTATGCTGAGCGTAAGAACCGCCGCAGTGATCAAGAGCGCGCCTGTCCAAGCAAGGTCTTGCCACCGTTGGTATGGGCTCAGCGCAAACTGGAAGATGACCGCGGGCAGGCTCGCCATCGGCGTGTTGAGGTCCGTGCTGAAGAACTGGTTGTTCAGCGCAGTGAAGAGCAGCGGTGCCGTCTCGCCGCTGATGCGCGCGACCGCGAGCAGGACGCCGGTGATCATTCCCGCCATCGCCGCCTTATAGGCAACATGCCGGATCACCATAGAGCGCGGCAGGCCGATGGCGCTCGCGGCTTCCCGCAGCTGGTTCGGCACGAGCAGCAGCATATTTTCCGTCGTGCGGACGACAATGGGGATCACGAGAACGGCAAGCGAAATCGCGCCCGCATAACCGGAGAAGTGGCCCATCGGCCGAACCATCAAGCCGTAGACGAACAGGCCCATCACGATCGAAGGAGCGCTGAGAAGAATGTCGTTGATGAAGCGCACAATCGAGGTAATCCGCGTATGCCGTCCATATTCCGCCATATAGGTTCCGGCCAGGATACCGATTGGCGTGCCGATCGCCGTTCCAAGGAACGTGAGGATCAGGCTGCCTACAATGGCGTTCCTCAAGCCGCCGCCGCAGCGCCAGGAGGCGGCACGTCATCGGTGAAGACATGCAGGGATAAGCCGCCTGCTCCCCGATAGATAAGTGTGCCGAGGATAACGAGCAACACCGCTATCCCGACCGCCGAGGCTGCCCAGCATAGCCCCATGACGAAGATGCTCATGAGCCGGCGGCGCTGGTATTTTGCTAAATCCTTTGCCATTACGAACCAGCCGATCTCTCAAGGCGCATAAGGAGGAGCCGCGCAAGCGAAAGCACGATGAAAGTGATGATAAAGAGGATCAAGCCCAGGGCGATGAGAGCGGATGTGTAGAGGTCTCCGGTCGCCTCGGTGAACTCGTTGGCGATTGTAGCCGAGATGGTTGTCCCCGGCGCAAGGAGCGAGGCGGAGAGCCGGTGTGCGTTTCCGATCACGAAGGTAACGGCCATGGTCTCGCCCAGCGCCCGGCCAAGGCCAAGCATGACGCCCCCGAGAAGGCCAACCTTCGTATAGGGTATGACCACGGACCCGATCACCTCCCAAGTCGTGCAGCCGATCGCCAAAGGCGGACTCCTTCAGCAGCACCGGCACCGTCTCGAACACGTCGCGGCTTACGGCCGAGATGAAGGGAAGCACCATGATCGCCAAGATCAAGCTGGCGGTCAGAACCCCGATACCGTAGGGCGGCCCGGCAAACAGGGTCGAAAGCACGGGCACGTTGCCGAAGGCGCTGATGAGCGCGGGCTGAACGTGCGCCTGCAAGAAGGGAGCGAAGACGAACAAGCCCCAGATGCCGTAGATGATGCTGGGAACGCCAGCCAGCAGCTCGATGGCGATGCCGATTGGGCGGCGCAGCATTGGCGGGCAGAGCTCGGTCAAAAAGATCGCAACCCCGAGCCCGATGGGAACCGCGATGAGCATCGCGATCAAGGACGTGATCAGAGTGCCTACGATAGGTGCGCGGGCGCCGAAATTCTCGGTAACCGGGTTCCACGCTTCCGTCACGAAGAAGTTGAGGCCGAAGGTTTGAAAGGCGAGCGCGCGAGCCCATGACGAGCGACACGAAGATCGCGCCGAGCACGATCAGCACCCCAATCGCCGAGGCTTTTGTAACCGCCCTGAAGACGGCATCGCCCTGCCCTAATCGCTTTAGGGTCCTGGCGCGCGACTTGGTTTACTATGGTGCTCACGGTATCGTGCAATATTACGTCAACCAAGGTACTAACCTACTCGTGCGCGCTTAGTTTAAACGGAGCCTGTGGGGTAGGATAGGCATTTCGCCAATCCTACCCCAGGTTTCGATTTACTTCGCGGCGTAAGCTGCCTTGCCGTCGGCATCTTTAATCTCACTCCAGCGGGACTCAACAAGCTTTTTCACAGCCGCGGGCATCGGAACGTAGTCGAGTTCCGAAGCAGCCGCGTCGCCATTCGCATAGGCCCAAGCAGAAGAACTTGAGCGCTTCGCCGGCAGCTGCGGCGTCCGGAACGCTCTTCGGCATCATGATGAAGGTCGAAGCCGAGATCGGCCAGGAGTTCGCGCCGGCCTGATCGGTGATGATGAGATAGAAGCCGTCCGCATGCTCCCAATCCGCGTTCGCGGCAGCGGCCTGAACCGTCTCGCCATTGGCTTCAACGGTCTTGCCGTCCTTGTTCACCATCTTCGTGGTGGTGAGCTTGTTCTGCTTGGCATAGGCGGTTTCGACGTAGCCGATCGAATTCTTGGCTTGCTGAACGTTGTTGGCAACGCCCTCGTTGCCCTTCGCGCCGATACCGGCCGGCCATTCGACCGAGGTCGCCGACCCAACCTTGGATTTCCAATCCGCGCTGACCTTCGCGAGGTAGTCCGTGAAGTTGAAGGTCGTGCCCGATCCGTCGGAGCGGTGAACGACCACAATCGCGTCGGACGGCAGCTTGGCGGCCGGATTGAGCTTCTTGATCGCCGCGTCGTCCCAGGTTTTGATTTCGCCGAGGAAGATTTTCGCGAGCGTCGTGCCATCGAGCGTACGAGCTCGTTGGCCTTGACGCCTTCGAGGTTCACGACCGGCACGATGCCGCCCATGACCATCGGCCACTGCATCAGGTCGCCGCCGGCGGTGCGCTCCGCGGCGGTGAGGGGCTTATCCGTGGCGCCGAAGGTAACGGTGCGCGCGGTGATCTGCTTGATGCCGCCGCCGGAACCGATGGACTGATAGTTGAGGCCGTTGCCGGTAGCAGTCTTATAGGTATCGGCCCATTTCGCATAAATTGGATAGGGGAAGGTGGCGCCGGCGCCGGAAATGTCGGCGGCCACAGCCGGAGCCGATGCAACCGCGATGGAGATCGCGGCGCCGATGAGAAGCGACTTAATGGAGGATTTCACGCTTTTAGCTCCCTTAACAGGGGCAGCAAGCCCCGCAAACTAGAGTGCAATTGCCTGGCGAAGCTAGACCCCGCGTGTAACACTGCGAAGACAGTGAATGCGTATGATGCGTAAGGATAATTTCAGAAATATGACAACGCCGCGCGATCCCATATACCAACCCTTCCGGACGCCCGCCAGCATGGCGCAAAAGGGGATCTTCCGGCAACTGTGGGAGGCGCATTCAGCCATGCGCGCGCGGCGAACTCGCTAAGCCAAGCCAAACGGGTTTTTGACTTTCTCCGGGGGTTCGGCCGCGGCAACTGTGATTGGCAGATCGTGCCCGGCCTCCAATTCCTTGATTATTGCCTCAAGGAGAGATTTGAGCGCCTTGGCATCGGCAAGCCCAGTGCGGTCTCTGGTTATTGCCAGGGAACCGTAAATCGCGACGCGATCCTCACGGTTCTCGACCTTAAGATTGCCGAGGGTGACGGCGTCGCTCTCGTTCTTGAAGGGTGAAAAGTTGATCATCTTTCCGGTCTCTACGCTTTTTGCCTAGCCTCCGGGCTATCGCGGACGATCCTCGTTCTTGGCGGAGCGAAGCCGGCGGAGGCGGTGTCCTTTTCGCACATATATGCGCCATTCTTCGTATTCCCATAGAAACGCGAGCCTGCGAAGTGGTAAATCTGAGAGCGCGTACTGACCCAAACCACCGTTTCTCCAGGGCAATGCTGCTTTGCTTCCGTTTCCGAGGCATATTCCGCCGAGCCCTTGGCTATGGTTGTGCCTGGAGCCGCAGGCTTGGTTTCCGTGTCCAACGGGCCGTGCCTCGCCCGTTCGGCTTCCGCTGTGCGGAGGCGGCAGCCGAAATGCGGCGTTGGCTCCGGCAGGCTCATGGCGTGCTGCTTTACGCCCTCGCTGAGCTGCGGGAAAACATCGACGCTTACCCTGCTCTCAAGCTCCGAGATTGAAATGGGCTCCCAAGCTTGGCTTCCGTCGTTGGGCGCGAAATAGGCGCCGGCCGAGTTGCGCGACGGCAGATAAACCGCCTTGAAAATGTGCGTCGGGACGAGGACCCGGCCCTTGAGGCTTTGCAGTTCCGTGCCCAGGAAGGCCGGCCCCGTAACGGCGTAGACTTCGCCTTGGCCGAGCGCCAGATCGCGCACCGCGGACTCGATGCCTTCCCAGAGCACTTCGTTGTTGCAGGGCTCTTGGGGGATCATATTTGCAAGCGAGAACGATTCCTCCTGCGCCTCTTCCGTGGACATATCCCCGTTTGGCGCCATATGGCCGCGGTCGAAGCCGCTACGGCGGTAATCGGCAAGCTCGGAACGAAGGCCTACGGGCAGGGCCAGGCTCTTCGTGGAAGGCATCCGAACGAAGCCGGGTTAGCCCGCGCGCACGCTCGATGCGGGCCGCGGTCAGGTGCTCGGCGGACCAGAGCGGCGTTCGCGCGATCCCGGAATAAAGCAAAGCGATTTCCGAGTAGCAGACGGGGTAGGTCTGCGCCGCAAGCTTTGGGTTCTTGATAGCGGGTGCCGCGCCCTGATAGAGCTGCGATTGACAACCGGTCTCCGCCGCATGGACCTGATAAGCAAACGGGACAAGAATAGTGAGTAGAAACGCACTGAAACAGGAAAGTCGAGGCATGATCGTTCTCCCAGTCCGGCTTGCTCAATTGCAAGTCCAATTGGGATACGCGATTCGCCCGCGCCGCTAAACGTCTTGGGCTAATAATCGCCCGAACCAAAAGCGCGAAGACAGTGCCTCGCCAAATTTTCTTAGCGGTTTGTTAGCCATGCCCGGCGGGTTGGGCTTCCGAATCCCGCGGTTTCCGGCGGCTGAGCGCCGCGCCACGCGTTTACCTTTCGGCGCGGGGGACGCTCGCCGCAAGCTGCGCCGGCCCGCGCTGCGCAGCCCCGCCGCTTGCCTCCCGGCAGCCGCTGCGGCTGTACTTTAAATCCTGCAAATAACGCCATCGCAACGCCTCCCAGCCATGCCCCGCCTTCCCATGACGCAATGGTGGACCATAGCTCCTTACCGATGCGCTAACGCGGCGCCGGGCAATCGCAGGAAACTCAATTGTCATGGCCCGGCTTGACCGGGCCATCCAGAAAAATCCAATGCACTCAATGCATTAGTGGATGGCCGGGTCAAGCCCGGCCATGACGGCAACGGGTGCGCTCAATTTTTGAGCCGCGGAAACGCGGCCGGTGCCTGGGGGAAGAAACGAACTACAAAAACCAATGCAACATCTTACAAGAGGCCGCTTTCTATTTGCCCTGCCCGCCGCGCTCTGGCCCTTAAGGACCGTAGCGTAGGCATTTCCCTGCAAATAGTCTTCCTTGCATACTGTGACGGTCGCTTTTTTTAAATACTCGCAAACCCATATCTTCTTCCAATACACGGCCACGGGCTCGACTTTCTTCCTCCTCCGGTGCGCGGCCAAGAAAAAGCGTTTCTGGCAGCGGATAATACGGATACGGACTAATAAGCCATTGATATTACTGGAGTAACTGTTGCTTGCTGTTAACGATTTCTACAACCGCAGGTTTGGATTTGTGGTAAACCCGCGCAATAATCTAATATTAACGGGTATTTTGGAATCGTGGAATTCGACCTAAAGTGGCAAAAGATTCGCAGAAAGACGGCGGCGGAAAAGATGGGGCGTGCTCATTAACCAAGCCAAAATTTACCATGGTACGCACTTACGGATAGCTATTACGCCGGCAAGGCGGGCGATAAGCGCTCTTACGAACGGATAATACCGGATCCGGTTGGATGTTTCGCACTCCGTCATCCCGGCTCTAGTACCCACTGTCGCTGAACGATGAGTCACAGGCCATAGGGCATTACCCCTCATCCTGTCCTTCTCCCTATGGGAGAAGGGACGCCCTAACAACGGTCGCAACGGGACTCCCTCTCCCATTGGGAGAGGGCTGGGGTGAGGGGTAATGCGCGTTTTGCGGGTCAGTGATTCCGGGTACTAATGCGGAGGCGCGCTTGCCTGCGGCCCATCGAGTATGGCTTCAAGACTGGAGATCGTTTCGCGAATAGCCTGAATGCTCGCTTCGGCATCTCCCTCAGTTCGCGTCTCGTCGAGCGCCAGAGTAACTCTTTCGACCGCGTTGTCGATAGGGCCGAAAGTTAGAGCTTTCGCCTGCCTGGCAAAGGCAACAGCCCCTTCTTGGAAAACTCTCGATGCTTCGCCGGCAAGTTTCTCTATGATCGGTGCGAAGTCTGCAATAATTAGATCCGATAGATTTACGCTCCGGTTCGGGATGACTGCCGGCGTCCCCGCGAGGTCGGTCAAATGCGCGGTAAATCCCAGCGCCGCCGGTTCGCTCAACGCCGCTAGAGAAGGCGTGTGTGCAAGCGGTTGCCCCAGGATAATCGTGAGTTTCCCGGCTAGACCGTTGGCCTCCAAAAGACTGGAAAGCTCCGACCTAAGCACTTCATGCTCGCTCGCAAGCATGGTGCGGGTATCTTCGAGGGCGTCCAGGAAAACGGCTTCGAGCCGCATCCGGAGCTTCACGTCGATCTGACTGGCTTGCCTGGTAATATCGCCGCCGGAAAAGGAGGCCAATGCTTCCCGGGCAAATGTCTGGACTGTGGAGGACAGCCTCTGCTTAACGAGGCTTACCTCTTGAGTATGGAACGCATCGAGCTTAACCCAATAGGCATCGAATTTGGCAGCAAGCTCCTTTCTCAGAGCGGCAAACCTGTCCAGCTCCTTCTGGGCCTGTCCGGCTTCAAGTGGAATTCGCCGAAGCAAGTCTGCTTCAATTTCCAGCCATGCAACGAGATTGCGGCCAACCGCTTCGATTAACTGGGCAGCCTCGCCAACCGCATCGGCGATCGGGCCGGCGCTCATCATCTCCGATATCCCAACTGCCAGGGACAAAAGGCCCGACCTCAGAAAAAAGGCCTCCGCCATTGCTTTTTCGGCAATGTCGCTCTGGCTCGGCCACTGGAAGCCGCCGGCCTCCTCGCTTTGCGCGCCCGTATCGCCGGTATCGGCCAAACCCCGGTTTAGTGCTTTGTGCGCATAAGCGGCGCTGCCGAAGACGAGCGGAATGTGGGCGGATGGAAACTCTTGCTTGAGGGTAGACGATACCTGGCGCGCAATTTCCTGCAGGACCTCTTCCCCGCCTCTTAGCTCGTCAACTTTGTTTATGAAAATGATGAGCCTGTCTTTCTTGAGGCCCCTCAGCATGCGCAAGAGGTTGAGATCGGTCGCAGATAGGGGCTGCCTGGCTGTGACGACGACCACGCAAATGTCGGCCGCTTCCAGGTTTTGCCTGGTGATTTCGTCGCGGACCAGGAACGGATCGTTCACGCCGGGCGTATCGATAAGGACCGTCGGGAAGCTGAACGCCCCCAGGTCCAAGAAGATGTCGGCGGATTTGGTGATGTCTGAGAACCTGCCCTCTTCACGCTCCGGAGGGTTTTCCGCCCGCGGATGTTCCGCACCGACGTACCGGACGAGCAAATCCGGCTGAATGTCCTGGTAAAGATGCTCTTTTCCAAGGAGGTCTTCGAAAGAGGGTCCGAGTTTTTCTCTGGCCCTTTCTTCCATCGCCTTCACTTGGCTTCTGAGAACCTCCCAGTTGAAGTTTGGGAACAAGCGGTCTGTCAGCTCTCGTGTGCGGCCTCCCAAAGAGAGACGGCGCCACTCTTCGCGGCTGAAAAAAGTGAATAAGGCGCCGGATTGCGGTTTGTCCAGCACACCGAAACTCAATCTTGTAATAACTGCGGTGCACGGATTGATATCCGCCGGCAAAAGGCCCGGCTGCTCGACGAGGACATTGATCAGCGAACTCTTGCCGGCCTTGACCTGTCCCACGAATGCAACCCGGCAAGCCTGGTTTCGAAGCTGCCCAGCCACTAAAGAAATCGACTGCGCCGTTTCTCTGTCCGCAAGCCCGGCGAGCGTCATGGCCGCGTCCAAGACATGCCTTTTCGCATCGTCAAGCCTTGCTCCGACACTCAACCTGCGCGAAAGCGGAACCGCATCCAGTTCACATTCGCGCGGCCCGGTTCCGGTCTCGGAAGCGGGGTTTTCAGACAGAACGTCTTTCAAAATTCTGCTAACTGTATCCGGTTGCGGAAACAGACTCGCGGCCTCGGCGAATTCTAGCCGTGGAGTGGCCTTTCGCCTCAGAAACGGAAACCTCATAAGCCAACTCTCAACGAATTAATGCAACCCGAAAGCGTTTTCACCGCCACAAACATTGCAAGCGCCCCGTTGCCCTCAAGAGGACCACAATAGCCAATTACAAACCCAAATCCAGTTTCGCCGGGAACGGGTTCGGATTTTTATACGTACTGGTGCCATGCGAACACGTTGATGGCGGAAGCGGATCTGGCTATCTATCATGGGCTAACAAGCCTTCTGCAGAGCGATGAGTATAGCGCGAAAGTTCGTCAAATGGACCTAGAGGAGAAGCTGCGATTTACCGCACAGGAACTCATCGCCGCAGAAAGTGCCTTGAGCAAGGCCGCAGTTGCTTATCCCGCTTTGCAACGGCCCAGCCGCGCATTCGGGCGCATAGCACGGGCGGCAAACAGGCCCCTGCGGATCGGCATTTTAGGGGAATCGAATTCCGGCAAGTCCTCATTGGCTAATCTCCTGGTTGGCGTTTCGACGCTGCCCGCGCTCCCGGTGGCGAATACGAGGCTGCCGACGCTGCTCATGTATGCGCGGGCACCCTTCGTCGTTGGGCTGTACGAAACGGGCGAGAGGGTCGCTCTTTCAGCCAGTGAACGCTATCCACAGGGTATTTTAAAGCGCCTAGAGGTAGGGCTACCCAGTAATCTACTTCGTTCGGTTGAAATTCTGGACTTTCCCGGCAGCGCAAACGTGCTTCTTCCCGCAAGCCGCCAAGACCCGGCGAGCTATGGTATCGACGCCGCCATCTGGACAACGGCCGCAACGCAGGCTTGGCGTGAATCGGAGCGGGCTCACTGGCTGGAATTGCCGCGGGCAATCCGGTCCCGCGGTCTGCTTGCCGTAACATTTTGCGATATGATTGCAGGCGATCAAGACCTAAAAAGGCTGCGGGCCCGGCTGGAAAACTCTGCAAGTCCTCATTTCCGTGGGATTTCCTTCGTGGCGCCTGGGGAGGAAGATCCGGCCGCCGCGGCGTCGCGAAATGAGGCTTTATTCGAGCAGATCGAATATTTAGCCTATGAATTCACCGCCGCACGCTTAGAAAAGGCTACGGCAATTGCGCGCCGCGTGGCAAAAAATGCGCTTGAAAAGCTTAGCCCCGAATCGGCCGCGCGCACCCGGCCTTAACTAAATCCGGTTGACTGGTTCACTCGGGCGTCATCCCGGAAATGCTGGAGGCATTGTCCGGGATCGTTACGAACGCCGGCGTCCGTTGCGATCCCGCTTCCGGGATGACGGGCGCGGAGCTGTTCGGCCATCGTATCACCGGTCCACCTCGCCGAAAACGATATCGAGCGTTCCAATGATGGCTGTCATATCCGCGAGCATGTGACCGCGGCCCAGAAAGTCGATGGCCTGCAAATGTGCAAAGGACGGTGCGCGGATTTTGCACCGGTAAGGGCGGTAGGTTCCGTCGGAAACAAGATAAACGCCGAATTCGCCCTTGGGCGCCTCGACCGCGGCATAGACCTCGCCTTTGGGCACGTTAAAGCCTTGGCTATAGAGCTTGAAATGCTCGATGGTCGCCTCCATCGACCTTTTCATCTCCGCGCGGGGCGGCGGTGCAATCTTGTGGTTGTTCACGATGACAGGCCCGTGTTCCTTATCCAGCAGGCGCAGACACTGCTTCATGATGCGCACCGATTGCCGCATCTCTTCCATGCGGATGAGATAACGATCGTAGCAATCGCCGTTCTTCCCGATGGGGATATCGAACTCGAATTCGGGATAGCACTCGTAAGGCTGTGCCTTGCGTAAGTCCCAGGCCGCCCCTGCACTACGCAGCATGACGCCGGAAAAGCCCCACGCCAAAGCGTCGTCGAGATGGATGACGCCGATATCTACATTGCGCTCTTTGAAGATGCGGTTATAGGTGAGAAGCCCTTCGATGTCGTCGCACACCTTAAGGAACGGGTCGCAGAACGCCCCGATGTCTTCAAGCAGCTTTGGCGGGAGATCTTGATGCACGCCGCCAGGGCGGAAATAGTTGGCGTGCATGCGTGAGCCCGAGGCACGCTCATAGAATACCATGAGCTTTTCGCGCTCCTCGAAGCCCCAGAGGATTGGCGTCAAGGCGCCAACGTCCAGCGCCTGTGTGGTGACGTTCAACAGATGCGACAGCAGCCTGCCGATCTCGCAGTAGAGCACGCGGATAAGCTGGCCGCGCCTTGGCACCTCGATGCCGAGCAGCCGTTCGATTGCCAGGCAGAAGGCATGCTCCTGGTTCATCGGCGCGACATAGTCGAGCCGGTCGAAGTAAGGCAGCGCTTGGAGGTAGTTCTTATGCTCAATGAGTTTTTCGGTGCCGCGGTGCAAAAGGCCAATGTGGGGATCGGCGCGCCGGACGGTTTCGCCGTCGATCTCAAGGATAAGGCGCAAGACCCCATGCGCGGAAGGGTGTTGCGGACCGAAATTAATGGTGAAGTTCCGGTCTTTGGTTTCGGCGATAACGTCGGACATGATGCCGCGCCCACTCGTGGAAGACGATCTGGGGGGGGGGAAGGCCCCAACAGGCCCAAACCCAAGCGCTTTCTGGATTAACGAACGCCAGTGCGCGAGGTTCCAATCGCTCCCGAGCAAGCTTCGCTCTCGTCCGCTGTTGAGCTGGCCGGCCGCGATTGCATAGATCCGGCAAAGGATCTGCGAAGAAACGGCTTGGCTCGGCTTTTTGATCGGCGATGCGCGAACCGCCGGGCGGGCCGCGGGTTACATAATCGCAGGGCACAGCTGGGCGCCACTGCGGCAGCCCGGCGCGTGAATTGGAAGGAGAATATTATGAAGCGGGAAAGCCTGCATCGAGGATTGGAACTCCGCCTCGAAGTGTTGAGGCAACGGATCGGCACCCTGACCGATGAGATGGGCAGGGCAGAGGGCATTCAGAAAATAGAGATCCTTGGCGATATCGTGCGATTGGAACGGCGGTACAATGAGCTTAAGAGCAGCTTGGACGAGCTCAATCGCAAGGGCCCCGGCTTCCGGCACGGAGTGATCTACGAGCTTGAAAAGTTCTTTTCCGATGTGGTGGGCTCTTTTGGCGATTTCATCATGTGGACGGACTTCCGCTATCTCACGGGAAAGCGCCCGCCACATTCGTCATGATCCGCACGCCCTGGGGCGATGATTCCGCTAGAGCCTATCCGCTTTTGACGGAATGAAAAGCGCGCTCCAAAGCCTATCCACTTTTGATGGCAAAGCGGGGCTCTCATACCGAATCCGCTCGATTGCTTCCGCCGCCGTTA
>CAWAVJ010000066.1:0-22202 GCA_963785355.1 uncultured Alphaproteobacteria bacterium | reverse complement strand
GGAAGCGGTTTGAGATTCGGCGGTACTTATCCCGGTTTTTTCAATCGGGAGCACAGCCGTGAACGTTGGCCGGACGCTTTTTTCGCAAATCATGGATTTCGTGCCATGGACAAGCTTCGACCGCCTGGTGCGCGCATCCCGCAAAACTATACAGCATGGGCTTTCGCAAGGCCGTGGCCAAATCTACACTGGCCGATGCGAATGAACGGCGCGACTGGCGCTTGTGGCATACGGCCCAAAGCGGGAAAAGATTCGCAGAAAGACGGCGGCGGAAAATATGGCTGGCATGCGTTTACTATATCCGCATTAATCATAATAGGCATCACGAAACGAACTATTCGTTAAGGGGGAAGACAAGGCTGCGAAGTGTGCCGGCATCGCTCCATGACGGCCACGGGATCGCGCGTTACCAAGCCGCTTTTCATGCGCCGCCGATCATGATACGAGAGAACTAATGGCCACGTGGCGGAGTGGTGACGCATCGGACTGCAAATCCGCGTACCCCGGTTCGATTCCGGGCGTGGCCTCCACTCAAAATCAATGAGTTAGTTGGAGTTTCATCCTTAGGCGGATGTTTTGTAGACGCTCTGTTGCAGCTGGCTGGGATCGGGTTTGCCAGGCAGGTGTCGCAGATGCCTGTTGAAACCTGCGAGCGCTTAATCCCATTGCGATCTGCTTCGATATCGGCATCATACGAGATCCGCTTGATCGCTTTCCGGCGTCGCGAGCGAAGCGAAGCAATCCAGGGTCGAACCGCGCGCACCGCATATGGATTGTCGCCACGGCGGCTTTGCCGCCTCGCGATGACGGCTGCGGAAGCCTTCAAACCGATCATCCAGCACGATCCACCCGATATCCGCTTTGTTTCTTAGCGGCTGATAGTTCTCCACTGGCGCGAGCCTGGTGTGGATAACACCGCTCCTGGCCTAACCCGTTCCCATTTGCGCTGGGAACAGCGGGAACACCGGGAACGATCCTGATTTTACGGTTTTTTTCCAGTCCCACTCGTGTCCGCGCAGCGGGGACACTAGGAACGAACAAGCAATAAAGCTGCGCAGGCACGTCTAAACATTTTATGTTATTGCGCACCAGCCGCAACCATCGTACCGAGTCCGGTTGTATTTTTCTCTTGTTCGCCAACAAATCTCTCTATAGTTGTACTGAATTAGCGCCGCAACCGCGCAGGCGTGCGAAGGGAAGGGCAATGGAAGTGGTCACAACAGCGGAAAGCGCCCCCATGAGCGGCTCTATCAAGGCTGCGACACCGGGGCCGGAAAAAAGAGCGCTCCAGGGGCTTTTAGAGCTTATATGGCTAGCGCTATTTATTCCAGCCGTAGTTGCGGCATTGCCATTCTTATTTTTAATCACGATAGTTGTGGCTCGGATGGATACGCAGCGGCAATGAATGAGCCGCCAGAAGGGGCCTGATAGCAGGAATATCGAGCCAGATTCGGGGAGTGCGGCGCGCGGCTCTGGCTCATCGCGCCATAGCTCAGAGCATAGATCGCGCGAATGAGGCGCATCGCGCCGGGCCTCAGCGGATGTCCAGTTGCGACGGCTGTAATTCTCATGCGTTCACAGTTTGCCTTGTGGATGTAAGTTCATACTTTCGCAACAATGCAAGCGAACACACGACGCATCGCTCATAAAGCGTGCATGTTATACGAAATGCAGTTGAATACTTCTGCCATCGTCATCGCGAGGTGGTAACGCCGCCGTGGCGATCCATAAACAACATCTGTGACTCGGATTGCTTCGCTTCGCTCGCAATGACGTAGCGGAAGCGATCAAGGTATTATAGGAGATCCGGTTGAGTAATTCCTCGCCCGTCATCCCGGAAGCCGCTTTGCGGCTATCCGGGATCGCAACAGGCGCCGGCGTTTGAAACGATCCCGCATAATGCCTGCAGCATTTCCGGGATGACGCCTGAGCGAACCGGTCAACCGGATCTGGTATTACAGATAACGGCTCGGCTGAGTTTGATGGCCGGGCGCACGCCGCCCGCGAGCGGGCTAACCATAGCGGTTTTCAGCTTACGGAACGCTTAAGGCCCGGCTGGACCGGTGGAAAGACAAGCGCGTCTTCAATCGCGTCAAATTCACAGCCACGCCGCCGCCGCCGCCGCTGCGGCCTGCTAGAGGCGGCGCTGCGGCAGCGGTGTCACAAAGCATTCACAATTGGGTCCCTGGATCGCCTCATCTGGCTCGCAATGCCTTCAGAGGCCAATTTACCTGCGTTTCATGTTTGCACGTCAAGATGCAGGTAGGATGAGACGCGCCAGCTTGCGCTTGTATTTTTGCAAGCGTAACAAATTGTGTGAACCTTTTTTGCCCGCAACCCGGCTAATCTTCGAAAGGAACAGATGGCGGAAGGGCTTCCCGATCTGGAGGCGGTTAAACGGATCGCTAGCGGGGACAAGCGCGCTCTTGAAACGCTTTACACCCGGCATAGCAGCCGGACGTTTAAATTTCTCTTCAGGCTCACGGCGGATAGGGCTGCGGCGGAGGACCTTACGCACGATGTATTCTTGGAGGTCTGGAAGAGCGCAAGCCGCTTCGAGGCACGGTCTTCGGTTTCAACCTGGATTTTATCCATTGCAAGGTACAAGGCTCTGGATACGAGACGTAGGCGCAGGAGCCTGACCGAGCACGACTTGCCGGCGCGCGCCGAACCGGACCCGGAGACGGCAGCGATGGAATCAAGTACGGGAAACTACATGCGGGAATGTTTGACAAGACTATCGGCGGAGCGCCGGGAGATCGTCGACCTCGTTTATTATCACGAGAAGTCCGTGAAAGAGGTGGGCGAAATCCTTGGCATCCCTGAAGCCACGGTCAAGACGCGCATGTTCTACGCCCGGAAGAAACTCAAAGAGATGCTTCTAGCGGCCGGAGATCAGACAGATGCCTTTAGCTACGGAAGATGACGGCGATTTCCCCGGCCTGGAGGAAGCGTCTCTGCTCGTGCCCTGGTATGTTGCCGGAAAGCTCGAAGAGGCGGAGGTGCGCCAAATCGAGGAGCTGGCCTATCGGGACAAAGAGTTCGCGAAACTGATCGCGGAAGCGAAGCAAGAGGCGGAAGCTATCGCCGAGCTTAACGAAGCCGCGGGCGAGCCGTCTTCGATGCTATGGGCGCGCATCCAACAATCGGCCGGACATGAAAGAAAGACGCGTCTATGGCTCGCGGGGCGGATCGCCGGTCTCAAAGACACCGTTTCCAGCTTTTTGACAGGGCTTTCGGCGCCGCAATGGCAGGTCCTGGCGGCTGCCGCGGTGGCGATCTGCGTTGTCGAGGCGGGCGCGATCGCCTACCTGGCGGGCGGCGATAGTACACCTGCAAAGTTCCACACCGCGTCTGGCCCGCAAGCGCCGGTAAGCGCAAAGCATTCCGCGTTCATCGTCTCGTTCTGGGACACTGCCACCATCGCTGAGATCGGCAAGGCGCTCGACAATTCCGGCACGGTTATCGTCGATGGGCCGAACGCGGATATGCTCTACCGCCTGGCCTTGCGCAATGATAGAGTTGAGGCGAAGGATCAGGCTTTCGCGAAGCTGCAAGCGTCCGGCTTGGTCAAGCTGATCTTGCCTGAGAAATAATACTTTTTCAGCTAAAGGCTCGACTTCCATGGCGCCAAGAGCGACTTACGGCTGCATTGCGCTAGCGTTTATCGTGGCGCTTTTCAGCTTAGAACCGGAAACCGCGCAAGCAGCGCCTGTTTCCGGAATGAAAGCATTGGCCCCTCATTCCCTCGCCCTTCGCGTATTTTTTCGCCTTCCCGGCCGGGGAGCTGGCCGCTTCGGGAGGTCCCGGGCGTTTGGCGCGCGGCCCCGGGGGACTTCCAAACGCTTCCTGAATAGGGACCGGAGGGGAGGCAGCCGTACCATTGTCAAAGGGCGCAGGGAGCCCGTTGGCACCCCGCCGCGCATCGGTGCCGGAGACCGGCCGCCTTTTCAACGCCGTCCTCAGGGCGGCCCGCCGGAGCCGGTTATCGTTCCTGGGGTAATCGCCACCGGCACCGTATTCACGATCATGGGGGCCGGAGGGTGCCGGCCGCCGATAGCTCCCCGCTTCACCGGCGCTCCCGGACAAAATCCCGCCCAGGTTGCCGCCGCTTTGCTTGCCAACAAGCGGCACCGGCCGAGGGAGCTTTTGGCCGAGGTGAGCGGCGGAACGCCCGATGGCGTCAAGGACAGCCTGGCGCGGGACTACGGGGTCGAGATCGCGGACGTTGGCTTCATCGAGCTCGCAGGCGTGCGGATTTGGCGTCTCACCCTGAGGCCTGGCCAGAACTTGGCCGAACTCCTTGCGGCGCTGCTGCAAGATGGCCGCGTGCTGACCGCGCAACCGAACTACATCTATACGCCGGTACAGGGGGCGCCCGAAGAAAAGCGGACTTCTCCCGCCGAAGGTGCGGCATTCGCGCAACCGCCCCGCAAGCAGCCGCCAACGGGGGCGGGGGTGAAGCTCGCGATTATCGACACTTGCGTAGAGGCCAGCCACGACGAGTTGCGGGGGGCCGTTGCGTCTACTTTCGATGCGGTTCAGCCTGGGTCCGGCACTTGCAAGCCAGAAAATCATGGAACCGCCGTGGCCAGCCTGATCGCCGGTCATAACAAGCTCCATGGCACGGCGGAAGGCGCCTCGCTTTTGTCTGCCACAGCCTTTTCCTTCACCAGCGAGGAGCACGAGATCGCCGCCACCACCGATGAGGTTGCGCTGTCGATGAATTGGGCCGCCAAAACGGGCGCGCAGATCATGAATTTGAGCTTCGCGGCCCCGCCGATCCTTTGATCGAGCGGGTCGCCGCCGGCCACATATCGCAAGGGCATCGCGCTTGTCGCCGCAGCCGGAAACGCGGGTCCAAGCTCTCCGCCGCTTTACCCCGCGGCTTATCCCGAAGTTATTGCGGTCACGGCAACGAACGGGAAGCGGGAGATTTACAGCGCCGCCAACCGCGGCAAATACATTTCCGTATCCGCGCGCGGCGTCGATGTGCTCACCGCCCAGGTCGACAATACTTATGGACTGGAATTGGGGACCTCCTTCGCCGCCGCTGAAGTCAGCGGGGTGGTCGCTTGCCTGCTCGAAAAGCGCCCTGAAGCCGGCCCCGTCGAATCCGGGCGGCGCTGCAGGATACCGCCACCGCCGTTCCAGGCGCGGCCAGGGACAAGGCCGGCTTCGGTCTTGTGAACCGTGAGGCCGCCGTGGCCTTCGTCGAAGACCTCGCTGCCGCAATAAGCGGGCCCAATCCGGCTAATACCAATCGTCAAAAGTCCTGACCGTTCCGGCACACTCCCCGTCATCCCGCCTTGGCGGCCGAGGGCGTCCAGAAGCAACCTCTGGATTGCTTCGCTCCGCTAAGTGCAGGAAGACCCCCTCACTCTGTCTCTCTCCCAGCAAGCTCGGCTTGCCGGGCTTGCACCTCGGAGTGACCGCATCCGCTTGCGGATGCGGCAGCGAAAAGATGCCAGCTCGCCAAGGCGAGCAGGGGCGGAGAAGGGCAGGATGAGGGGGGACTTGGCCTCAGATTTCCGTTTCATCCAGCAAGGCCGGCCACGGGGCCGGTGCGAAACTCGCAATGACGAAGAACGGTCGAAACTTATGGCGGCGGTATAACTCCTTAGAGTACCCGACAGGGGATCGGTAAACCCCACGCCTTTAGGCGGCAGGATGCGTAGCACCACGGGTTGTTAGAGCCTATCCGCTTTTGATGGAATCAAAAGCGGGGCTCTAAGTCTTTGTTTAATCGTGCGTCTTATCGGAAAAACCGCTCACACCTCCGGGTCAAGCCCGAAGGCATGCTTTTTCCGGACGCACTCTAGCCGAAATTGGGTTCGTTTGGCAGAAGTGCCGGTTTACATAAGTAAGTAATATCGCCGGCCTCATGGCCGGCCAATCCGGCTTTCAGCCGTAAACGGAAGCCACCGGCTTTAGCCGGTGGAGTATTCACATCGCTGGTGGCTCGCGCGAACTGCAATCGTCGATTGTGTACAGCTCATTGGCCACAAGCACCGCTCGATGGCTGGCCGCGATCCCCGTTATCCACAATCGGCCACGGCTAAGCACACGCCGAGCTTGCGAAATCGGTTCGCGGCTAATTGTAGTGGAATAGGCGCTGTTTCAGTACGTTAGCTGGAATCGCCATCTGCTCGCAGGGATTGAGCTGTTGCACCAAAACAACTAAAAATGGCCTATTTCTTATATAAAGTGGAATAGGTGTTTCTCTATACAACCTGACGTGCTAGCTAGTTGGGCTTAAGTTGAGGGCATTCCCGGCTAGAGGCGGGGATGCCGGGTATAGTATAGTACCTAGTAAATATGTAGTGCGTGTGGGGTAGAGTAATGGCGTACTGGCGCGTTTGCGCGAGAACTGCGGCTGTCGCCGCGGCGCTCGGCGGAGTTTGTTGGCCTGCCCTTTCGTTCCCCGGAGCGGGAGACAAGGTCGAAATCGAAGTTACTGGCAGTATTAGCACGTATTGCGCGAATAGCGTGACCTCCGTGCCGATCGACGCGGGCGATCCGAGCAAAGCCGGCTCCTCGGCGGCGACTTTTACCGTCGATTGCAACGCACCGTTCCAATACACGATGCAATCTCAGAACGGGGCCATGCGGCTCGTCGACGCGCCTGCCAGCGCACCGCAGGCAAAGATCGAGGTTCCCTACGACGTCCACATCCACATCCCGCTGACGCTTGGCGGGGCCATTGACGACACCTGCAATAGTGCGTCGATCCGGCAGGGCGCCGCGATCACCTGCAAGCTTACAGAACTCTGGCGCGAAGATCGCCATCGGCCAGCAAGCGGTAACCCAGGTTTCCTGGAACGGCGCGCAAGGCCAGTTGATGGCCGGGAGCTATAGCGACCGGCTAACTGTTTTCTTGAGTGTAAAATTGTGAGCAAAAGCGATATTAATCAACGCATTACGATGGGGCAAAGCATGACAAGGCTTGGAAGGGTCGCTGGTGCCGCGTTCGTGCCCGCCCCAATACGCGCCGCGCCCGCCCACCGGGATATTTCCCGCCCGGTGGCAAAAGAGGCGAGGGTAGCCCCCCTACCCTCGCACTCCCCCCTTTGGCCAGCACTGCGGTCACGCCCCTCATTCAGGGCACCGCCCGGATAGCGGCCACTAACAGTTAAACCGTCGCCTACCCCAAAGAAACTCCAGAGCGAATGCCGCTCCGGGGAACGGCCAAGAATTGCGTCTTGGAATGCAGCATTCATTAGGCACTTTGAATGCCAGACGTAGAAGTTAGTCACGTTGTAATAAGGAGAGTACTATGAAGAAACTGCTTGTACTTGCCTGCGCCACATCCGCGCTGGCTCTCGCTTCCGGCGCGAACGCACAGACCTACAACATCAGTATCAGCGGCAACGTTGGAGTGACTTGCACCATCGGCGTCATCACCACGTCCCAGGCCCACGATGTCGGTACTGGACAAGCAGACAACGTGAGCGCAAATTCAGCCGGCGCCTCTTTCAGTTATAATGGCAACTTTGCTGAACTCGAACGGGCACCTAAAGGGTGTTGCCGGATGGGTTGATATTCCCGTCAGCACCAATCATGCCTGCAGCTATTCTCTGACAACCACGAACGGCGCTCTCACGTCATCGGGCAACACGCCAATACAATACAGTGCGGGCTTAGCAATTGGCGATGCGAATCCCATTAGCGCGTTTGTCACAACGAGTGGGGTTGCTGGCGGCCAACTCGGCGCCACTACAGTCACGCCGACCAGTTATCCAAATGGATACGGCGCAGCGAATGTATCCGTTGGATTCAGCGTCAGTTCGGATACTGTAACTCATGCGCCCGGCGTCTACCAAGATACTCTGGTTCTCACCATCAACCCTGCTTAGGATTGCTCAAGCGGCCGGTTCTTGGCAGGCCGCTTCCCCGGCAAAGACAGGCGCGCGCAGCGCCTCGCTGCTCCCAGTTTGCTTTCAGCAAGGGCGGGGGCAGTTCCGGCCGCAAGGGCCTCTTGGACTTCGAATAAAACCGGACGAGGAAAAATCATGATTTGCACACTTCTGTCGCGGGCACGGCTCGCCGCTGCCGCATTGGTTTCATTGGTCCCTCTCACATCCGCGCTTGCCTTGAACGTACAGCCGCTTGCGGTGGACATGGTGTCCATCGGCTCTCATGCGCATGCAACGATCCAAATCGTCAACGACGGCGCCGCGCCCATGCCGGTTGAGGTCGTGTTCCATAAGCTCGACATTTCAGTCGAGGGCAAAACCGCCGAATTCGCCGCGGGCGATGAGTTCCTGGTGTTTCCGCCGCAGGCCGTGGTGCCGGCCGGCGCGACGCAGACCTTCCGGATTCAGTGGACCGGCGAGCCGGGCATCCAAAAAAGCCAGACCTACATGTTTTCGGTGAACCAGCTTCCCGTGAAGAGGGCGGGCGAGAACGGCGTGCAGGTCGTGTTCAATTTCGGCGTGCTCGTCAGCGTGGCGCCGGCCGGCGGCCAATCCGGGATGAAGCTCGTGAGCGCCGAGCCGGCCACGGAGAACGGCAAGCGCGGGATCGCGATCACGGTCGAGAACCCGTCCGCGATGTATTCCTATTTCAGCGACGCCGGCATAGTTCTCGAAAGCGGGAGCTGGCGCAAGACCATCCATCCCAGCGAGTTGGGGGAGACGCTCGGATTTGGCGTCGTGCTGCCTGGCAAGAAGCGCCGGTTCTTCGTTCCCACCGACGTCCCGGAGGGCGCAGGCAAGATTGCGGCCACGCTCAATTACACACCCAAAACAGCGAAATAGACGCCGTGTGCCGCGGTAAGGCCGCGGCACTCCCACCCGTCCGTCTTTCAAGCATTGTTTCAGTAATCGAGTAATGTGGGGCGAACGTGCCGGCGAGAAAGACATATCTCTATGCCGCGAGCGCCGTGGCGGCGGGGCTTTTGAGTGCCACGCCAGCGCTTGGCCTCGCCAGTGGCGGCGGTTCGACAGGCTCCGCCACACCAGCCAGCCCGGCCGCCCCGGCCGCCCCAGCCGCTCCGGCCGCCGCGCCGGAAAATCAGCAGCCCGCCCTTAAGCTCAATCCAACCAACCGGACGATCGAAATCGAGGTTCCGCTGAAAGCCGACGGAGCCATCCTCGGAAATGTCGCGCTCAAGATCACGCCAGACGACAAGCTGTTCGCCGACGCGAAACTGCTGAAGACCTATCTCGGCAAGATCATCAAGTCGGAAGTTTTGACCGCCGCTCTTACCGTGCCTGCGCAGGACGCCCCGCAAGTTGCGGGCGGCACGACGGTGGCGGGCAAGAAGGCGCCAGGTGCGGCAACCTCGTCCGTGCTGCACCTGGCGTCGCAGCCCCAGGAAGCGGCTGCGCCAGAGCCGCTTGGGCAAGAGCCACCTTCCTATCTGCCGCTGGAGCTCATCAAACAGCGCGGCATCGACCTTCGCTACGATCCCCTGGCCATCGAGTTGCAGGTTGTGCCGGCTCTGAAACAGCGCGCAACCCAAAATCTCAGCTTCGCGAACAGCAACGCCATTGCCAGCGACGCGCTGGAGCGGCCTGCCGAGGTGAGCGGCTATCTCAACATGCGCGCGACGGCCTCCTATGTGAGCCAGGCCAGCAGCGGCAGTACGGGCCTCGATGTCACCACGGTGGATTTCGATGGCGCCGCGAGGTTCCGGGGCGTGGTGATCGAAGGCGAGGCCTCGCTGTACGCCGGCACACCCGCCGGTTTGACCGAGACGTCTTACCAGGATTATGTCTTCTACCGGCACGGAACGCGCCTCGTCTACGATCTTCCCGAGGAGGCGACCCGGATTCGCGTGGGCGACATCACGCCGGATTATGCCGGTTTCCAGACGGTCCCGGACCTGTTCGGCTTATCCGTCCAGCAAACCTACGCCCAGCTACAGCCCGGCAAGACCATCCGCCCTACGGGATCGCATTCGTTCAGCATCGAGCGTCCGTCTGGCGTCGACATTATCATCGACGACGTGCTGTTCCGGCATATCAAGCTTGCCCCAGGAAACTACAATCTTTCCGATATCCCGCTGCGGGCCGGCGCGAACAATGTGAAGCTGGTTATCGAGGACGACACTGGCGCCCGCCGAACCTTGGAGTTCAAGGCATTTTCTGGCGGTGAGTTGCTCGCGCCCGGCCTCAGCGAGTGGTCCTTCAACGCCGGTATCAAATCCTACGATCAGGGTGCCGTTCAGCAAGCCGGCACCCCTGGCAATGGGGCTCCCCCGAACGTGACCGTCGTCAGCAAGAGCAACAGCGTTTTTCAGCAGCGGGAATATTTTTTCAATCAACCTGCCGTTACCGGCTACTATCGAACCGGCGTTACCACGGCGCTCACCGTCGACTTCAACGCGCAAGCCGACGAAAGTGTCACGATGGCCGGCGCTGGATTTGCAACGCAGACCGTCGCTGGTCTCTTCACAGGCGAATTCTCGGCCAGCACGTCCTATAGCGGCGGCGCGGGCTATGCTATCCAGCTCGGCTACGGTTACGACCGGCTCGATTTATTCGGCTATAAATCCACCTTCCGTCTGCTTGGCGCATACCGCAGCCAAGATTATACGACCGTTGGCAGCTTCTCCAGCCCCGTCTCCTACAATACGTCCGTCTCGGCGAGCTATTCGCAGAAATTGCCCTACGATGTGACGGCCGGCCTCTCCTTCTCCCTCTCTCTCCTGGACAAGCGAAGCGCTACCAATCCGGCGGATGCGGGCAACCGCTGGGAAGCGGATTTCACCCTCGCAAAACAGCTGGCGCCCGATCTCATGGGCTCGTTGTCCTTGGGCTACGGCCAGGACCAAGCGGCGGAAACCTCCGGCATCTATAACCAAAACGGCTTCCAGGCCCTTGTCCGGCTGGCGTGGACGCCCGATGCTCGCACAAGAGTGCTGTCGAGCTACGATAGCCGCAGCCAGACCGGAGAGGTTTCCGCCACCCGCACCAGCGAGACGCAGGGAGCCGGCTCCTGGACCGCGTCTGCCGATGCCACGGTGCAGCCGAACAACCAAGACGCGGTAAGCGGCTCGGTTTCATACGTTGCCAACCGCGCCGACGTATCGGTCAGCCATTCGTCTGGGCTGGCCGGCATCGGCTACGACGGCGTTTCCAGCTTAACAAGCACGGAAGAGCGCACATCCGTCAGCGTGGCCTCAAGCCTGGTCTATGCGGATGGCGCCTGGGGTGTAGGCCGCCCGGTCACCAACGGGTTTGCGCTCGTCACGCCACATAAGAGCCTCGAAGACAGCCCGGTCGTGATCGGGGATGCGAATGCTACCGTCGCCGAAACCGATATGCTGGGAGCGGCCGTCGTGCCGAACCTCGCGGCATATAAACAGACGCGCCTGCCCTACGATGCGCCGGGCGCGCCCACCGGCTACGACCTGGGCAGCGCAACTTACGATATCAACGCTCCCTACAAAGCCGGATACGCCCTGCAAGTTGGCTCCGATTATACCGTCACGGCGATGGGCACGCTTCTGGACGCCAGCGGCGAGCCGATTGCCTTGCTGGCCGGTACCGCCCGCGAAGCGGATAAGCCAAACGGCCGCAAAGTGGAATTGTTCACCAACCGCAGCGGCCGCTTCGGTGCGCAAGGTCTCGCGCCCGGCCGCTGGGTCATCGAGATGCCAACCGAGCCGGAACCCACGCGCTATACCGTCAATATCCCCGACGGCGTGAAAGGTCTCCACAATGCCGGTGTGTTGAAGCCGGCCGGCGGACTGCAAATGGCGGAGGCGAAGCAATGATGCGTATTGCGAGACTAGTACAGCCGGCGGCGCGTTCGCACCCGCATGCCGCTCGCGCCGCCACGCGAGCTTCCGGCCGATCAGCTGTACTAGATTCAATTAGTTTACTAGTACGCCTGATCGGCGGGAAATCCTGTCAGCGCCAGCCGCATATGGGGCAGGATTTCGCGCGGGGCGTACTAGCGGCCGTCTTGGCGTATCTGGTCTTCTCCGGCGCTGCGGGCCAGGCGTGCCAGCTCAGCCTCCTTGGCGCGGTTATGCAGCAGCCACTGACCTATAATCCCTTCGAAGCGGGCGCTTCGCCGGCCGCGATCTCCTTCACGCTCAAGAACGCGGACACCAAGCCGTGCGACGCTGCATTCGCTTTTTTCACGCCGGGAGCGGCGCAGGCGAGCGGGCCGGGCGGGCAGCTCAACTACCAGATCGCAGGCTCCAGCGGCCCGCTGACGCAGAACGCTGTATCTCCGCCGTCCGTGCTGCCAGGATCGGCCAATGCCGCCTACTTCACGGTGGGCGCTAAGCAAACCTATGCGGTGAGAGCGGCGTTGACCGTCAGCGAAGCGCAAGTGGTGCCGCCTGGGACCTACGCCGGCACGCTCTATCTTGGTGTATACCAAAGCGCTGGCGGTGGCGGCCAGTACACGCGGGCGCAAATTCCGGTTGCCGCGCTCGGTGTCGCGATCGGCGTCAACTCTCAGATGACGGTTGCGATTGCCGGCGGCGGGCGAAGAACCACGCTCAACTTTGGAGACTTCGTCCAGGGGGCCACGCGTTCGGTGCAACTGCAGGCTTACGCCAATCAGGGGTTCCGCCTCTCCGTAAGCTCCGATAACGCCGGGATTATGAAACCCACCGATAAGCAAGCGCTGGCCGAGGGCATATGGCAGGTGCCGTACACGATTGCCATTAACAAGATGGCGCCCGTCAGTCTTTCGCAACGGCGGGTGCTGTCGCTTTGGCCCCCGGCGACGCAAAGTTCCGGCATCGCCATTCCCATCGATGTGCAGATTGGCTCCATCGCGGGCCAGCGCGCGGGCATTTATCGCGACGTCATTACCATCGCAATCGGCGCTGGACCGTAACCGGCGGTTGCGCGCCCGATCCAAGCCGTGGCGTCAACTCGTCCGGGGTGCCTTCGCGAGCGGGTGGCAACCGTCGCAGCAATCCGGAGACGGGACACCTCTGCGTTATCCCGGCGCGGTTAAAGAATCCCCGCTGTTTTCATACTGAGATGCCCGTCGCGGCCCAGGATGATGTGATCGTGCACGGTTACGCCGAGCTTCGTTGCCACGTCGATGATTTGCTTCGTCATTTCGACATCGGCCTTCGAAGGCGTGGGATCGCCCGAAGGATGGTTATGGGCGAGGATGATCGCCGAGGCCGAAAGCTCAAGCGCGCGCTTCAGCACCTCGCGCGTGTAGACCGGCGTGTGATCGATGGTGCCGCGCGTTTGCACTTCGTCCGAAATCAGCTTGTTGCGCCGGTCGAGGAATAGGATACGGAATTGCTCGCGGTCCTCGAAGGCCATCGCCGAGCGCAGATAGGCTAGCACCGTCGACATGGCCGCCAGCACGGGGCGCTTTTTCACTTCGCTTTGCGAGGTTCTCAACGCAGCCGCCTGCACAATCTTGATCTCGGTCACCACCGAATCGGTTACGCCTTCGATCTCCATCAGCCGCTCAGGCGCGGCGGCCACGGCCTCCGCGAACGAGCCGAACCTTGCCAAAATCTCCTTGGCCAGCGGTTTCACGTCGCGGCGGGGGATCCCTCTGAACAGGATCAGCTCCATCAGCTCGTAGTCGGGTAGCGCCTCCGCGCCGCCCTCCCGGAAACGCTTGCGAAGCCGGTCGCGGTGGCCCCAATAGTGTGGAATGGGCCTTGGCGGCAGCGGGAGCGGAACGTTGGCCCCCGCTTCAAGCGCCAACAGCTCACCCAAAGGGCTCTCTTCAAAGCTATCCGCCATGGCAAAACCGGCATTAACGCAAAACAACATCTCCCGGCCCAGCGGCCGGTCTCTTCAATATTTATGACAATATCTATAAAAAGGGAAGCTACAATTGAGACGGATAAGGGGGTTTGTGCCATCCGCGCGGGCTAAAGGTGAAAATCTCGACGCCCGTTGGTGTGACGCCCACCGTATGCTCGAATTGCGCCGAAAGCGAGCGATCCCGTGTGACCGCCGTCCAGCCGTCCGAAAGCATTTTCACGTGCGCCTTGCCCAGATTGATCATAGGTTCGACGGTGAAAATCATCCCCGGTTCAAGCACAGGGCCTTCGCCTGGCGTGCCATAATGCAGGATGTTCGGTTTGTCGTGGAAAACGCGGCCGACGCCGTGGCCGCAGAAATCGCGGACGACGCTGCAGCGCTCGCCTTCCGCAAATCTCTGGATCGCGTGGCCGATATCGCCCACAGTGGCGCCGGGCCTAACGGCGGCAATGCCGCGCATCATCGCTTCATGCGTAACCTCAATCAGCCGCTCGGCCTTGCGCGAGATACGGCCCACGCCGTACATGCGGCTCGTGTCGCCGTGCCAGCCATCGACGATGAAGGTGACGTCCACATTGAGGATATCGCCTTCGATGAGCGCGCGCGTGCCCGGGATTCCGTGGCAAACCACATGGTTGAGAGAAGTGCAGCAGGATTTAGGATAGCCGCGGTAGTTCAGGGTTGCGGGCACGGCCCCATTCCGCATCCCGAATTCGAACACAAGCTGGTCGATGAACTCCGTCGTGACGCCCGGGCGCACATGCTCGGCGGCGAGATCGAGGGCTTCGGCCGCAAGATACCCAGCCCGGCGCATGCCTTCGAAGCCTTCCGGCCCGTAAAGCGTGATCTTGCCTTCGTTCGCGAGCCTTAGCGGCGCGCCATAATTCGATCCATGCATGGCGTTGAGATGAGCGCCTGGCGCGCCTATTTGGGGTTACCACTTGTATTGCGCGCGCCTGTAGTTGGATAGTATGCGCGGCGCGGCAACTTTTCTAGAGCTTGAATATGGCAGCTATGGTGCAAAGTCTCAACTCCCCCTGCGATGAAGTAACAGCGGCCCTCCTTGTGATCGGCGACGAGATTCTCTCGGGCCGCACGAAGGATAAGAATATCGGCTTCGCCGCCGGTCACTGCACCGAAATCGGCATCCGTCTCAGGGAAGTGCGCATTGTCGCCGACGACGAAACGGCGATAATTGCCGCCGTGAATGCCTTGCGCATTGCCTACACCTATGTGTTTACCACAGGCGGTATCGGCCCGACCCATGACGACATCACGGCGGACTCCATCGCACGAGCCTTTGGCGTCTCCATCGATGTCGATCCGCGGGCCGTCGCTCTCATGCGCGAGCGCTATGCCGAAACCGACCTCACCCCAACCCGCCTGCGCATGGCGCGCATCCCAGCCGGCGCGGCGCTGATCGAGAATTCCGTCTCCAAGGCGCCGGGCTTCATGATTGGCAATGTGATCGTCATGGCTGGCGTGCCCGCCATCATGCAGGCCATGCTGCTTGCGGTCAGCCCACGCCTCAAGACCGGTGCGAAGCTTCTTTCGGAAAGCATCCGCGTGGATGCGCCCGAGGGCAGGGTTGCCGTCCCGCTTGCGGAGTGCCAGCGTGCATTCCCCGGCGTCGCGATGGGCAGCTATCCCTTTTTCGAGGAGGGCCGCTACGGCACCCATCTTGTGCTCAGATCGACGGATGCAGCGCTTCTCGCCCAAGCGAAGGCGGACCTGATCGCGCGCTTGGGGCCGGACGTCAGTTTTTGCGAATGACAGCGCGAAGAACGCCGCCCTCAAGGTATTCGGCGGAAATGAACGTACACCCGGTAGCCTCGCAATAATCTCTAAGGGTTCGTTCGGAAATAAGTGCGTCGTATGGCGCAGGAGTTTTGGCCGGCTGCAAGGCGCGAAAAGGGGCGCATATCCTAGATATGTAACCCTTTTTGCGCCGCAGCAGGCGGGCAAAAGAACAAGCCAGATGGCGTAGTTATTTCCGAACGAACCCTAAGATCCTGTTCGGTGCCGGGATCTGTGGCCAGCACCGGCACCTCGGTTCCAGCGGCAACCTCGCGCATCAGCATACGGATTTTCAAAGCAGGCAGCGGGCACCTAAGCCCCCTCGTATCGATCAACGTTCCTTCGGCGCTCTTGATGGTCATGGCTTCTTGCCGGCGCGGGAGCCAGCTTCGGGTGATGCACATGCCATTCCGTCCGGCGCTGCTGCTCCTCCTGCCGCTTCTCCTTCGCGCTCTTTCCTCCCATTTTTACAACTGCCGTGGTCAAGCCCAACATCACAGCCACAAGCGCCGCTATCAGAGCGACCCAATGCCCCATTGTCAGGGTGCTTAGATCCCCAAAGGCTTTCCCTATGATGTAGCCCCAAAAGAGCATGAACGGCACCCAAACGATCGCCGATGTCACGTTCGCAAGCTGAAATGTCAGATGGGGCATGCGCATAATGCCGCCCACCAGCGGGATCGTGGGGCGGACCGGCCCAAGAAAGCGGCCGATGAAGATGGATAGGAAACCGTATTTCCGGAAGAAGAGCCGTGCCCGGGCGACAGCCGTCTTGTCGCGGTTGAGAGGCCAGTGATGCACAACGCCGGGCCCGATCCAGCGTCCGATCCAATAGGTTACGAAATCGCCCGCCACGGCGCCCACGATGGACCAGCCTATTACGGACACTTTATCGAGTTGGCCGTCGCTAATGAGAGCGCCCGGCAAGAACCATGATGATCGTTGCCGGAAAGAAAAGGCCAACGAGGACCAAAGATTCGCCGAACGCTATTATGCCGAGGATGGGGCCGGCCAAGTTTTTATGATCGAGCATATATTGCTTTATAATATCGGGATCCAACGATCCTATGGCGTCAAACAGATTCACAGCAACCCTTTCCATACTACGCGATAGGCAAGGTCCTAGCTTGCCCGGCGTCCCGGCCGGCCGGCACGCTGGCGCAAACTCTTCACCCTGCCGCCTGCGGGCGGCCCTACTCCAAACAGCTCAGCTAAATGGCCAAACTAATGCACTTTTGCAAACTAAAACGTGCGCACAATGCTATTGCCTACCTACACGAAAAATCCTGCGACGGCTAGCCTAGGGTTCGTTCGGAAATAACTACGCCATCTGGCTTGTTTTTTCGCCCGCCTGCTGCGACGCGAAAAGGGTTACATATCTAGGATATGCGCCCCTTTTTGCGCCTTGCAGCCGGCCAAAACTCCTGCGCCATATGACGCACTTAATTCCGAACGAACCCTAAGGCTAAGTTTGCGCCCTTTCGAGCAGTCTTGCAAATTCCTCCCGCGCCCTGGACACCGCCTTGCCAGTTTCTGCAAAAACATGAGCGTTCAGGAAATAACCAGTCATGGTAAGGCCCTGCGCGACATCGCGCCCAGCCGGCAGGCTGGACGCACAGCGTTCCAGTAGAAAGGCCGGCAGTGGCAAAAGTTTGTCCCTGTACGGTTCGCCTGCGGCTTGGCTCACGGCTTGACCGGACTTTGGCGAGACATAAACGAGGTCATTGGCGCAGCCCGTCGCCGCGCATTTGGAAAGATCGAGGCCGAAGCCAAGCTCATCCAGCAGCCTCAGCTCGAAGCGGGCGATCGAAGCGGGGAACGCGGCACTGTCCGCCAATGCCAGACACTCATTCACGGCATCGAACAGCTTCGGATGCGGATCGCGCTCGGGCAGCACCTGCAGCAACGCCGCAACAGCGTTCACGCCCGCAAGCGCAAGCTGGTCGTCGAGGATGCGCGCGGCGGTAGGCTCAGTAAGCTCAACGGTGTAAACGCCGAGTTGGCCTTCGAGGCGGGCGCGCCATTCCACCTTCAGGCCATTGCCGGTTTGCAGGATGGGCCGGATGCGCCGGGACCGTCCGCCCTTTACAAGCCCATGCGTGCGGCCATTGGCGCGCGTGAAAATGTTGGCGATGACGCTCGTCTCGCCATGCGGGCGCCCGCTCAGGAAAATGCCGTCGTCAGCCCATCTCATGATACCGCCCGAAATACCGCCCGAAGCTACCCGCCGTTTTGGAAACTTGGCACCGCTAGTGTGGCGTCTCGCAATTGCCTTTACCCTTCGTGGCTATCCTCGCGGAGGCAATTGCGAGACATAAGCCACACTAGCACTTTGACTCTGCAAGTGTCCTTTATGTCTCCGGGGCGCTCAAGTAGCGCGAAGCGCGGTAGCGCAGCTAAAGCTGCCGTGCGAGCCCTCGGCACATGTGGTGGTAATTCGGAGACGGGACGCTAGCCTGCCTGCTTGCATTAGCTCTTATACCAACCGTCAGAAGTCCCGACCGTTTGGACACACTCCCCGTCATCGCGAGGCCGCCTTGGCGGCCGTGGCGATCCAGAGGCAACAAGCGCCGGTCTATGTTTCTTCTGGATTGCTTCGCTTCGCTCGCGATGACGAAGAACGGTCGAAACTTATGGCGGTTGGTGTAAGATTAGCGTCCCCCTCTCTGAAAGCCCGCCTTATCGCCGGCGGGAAGCTCCTTCGTGCCAAGCGCATCGGCGAGCCGCGCGGTGGCGGAGCCCGGCTTGAGAGGCTTCTGCTGGCTCTCATGCGGCGCCCATCCGCAAAGATAGAGGATTTCGAACGTCGCGCGCACCCTGCCGTCCGGCTCGCTGAATTGCTCCGCGTAGATGGCAGCAGCGCGGGCGAGCGTGTCGCGCCGCAGCGGCTTCCTGGAGCGCGCGGTAAGCGGATTGGCCGCGCCCATGGCTTTCAGCTCCCGCATCAGGGCGAGAGGATGGGCATAGGTCACGGTCAGCTTCTCGGAATCGGCCACGGGTAGGGCGAAGCCCGCGCGCAGCAAGAGCCCGCCCAAGTCGCGCACATCCGCCGCCGGAAACACGCGCGGGGAAACGCCGCCGGCCGTTTCCATCTCGGCCAGCATGAAGGCTTGCCGCAACTCGATCAGGCTGTCGCCGCCGAGAAGCGCGCCAAGGAACAGGCCGTCCGGCTCAAGCGCACGGCGGATTTGGATAAGCGCACCCGGCAGGTCGTTGACGAGCTGTAGCGATAGCACCGACGTGATAAGGCCAATAGCGCCTTCTTTGAGGGGAAGCGCCTCCTCGCTTGCCACCGCGCGCGGTGCGGGACAGGCGAGTGCCAAGGCCATGGCCCCGCTGAGGGAAACGGTGGCCGATCCAGCCCCCCGGCCGCCGGGCAGACGCGCCATGACCCCGTGATGCGCGCCGATGTCCACGGCCAGCTTGAAGCTGCGCTTGATGCCCGCGAGACGGCCCGCAAGCTCTTCGGCTGCGTGCCGGACCAGAAAATCCGCAACTTGTGCGGCGGGGGCGGCGCGCTCCAAATTCCGGCGGATTTGCCGGCGGTCGAAGATGTTGGGACTCGTCAACGCTTTCGCCTTCGTTTAGCTTGCTGTGGATGAAACTCATTTGCCGTAGGGTTATAAATGTTTCAGCGTATAACCAGCCTGGCAGCCTCCAGCTTGCGCTACTCCGCCGATCTTGTGTTGCCCCCCGTTTGCGTCTCTTGCGGAACGCCGGTAACGCGCCACAACCTGCTCTGCCCGAAATGCTGGAGCAGCCTCTATCTGATCACGCCGCCGCTTTGCAACCGGCTTGGCATACCGCTCCCTGGATATGAGGGCGACGGCCCGCATATCTCAGTGCAGGCGATAGCGAATCCGCCGGTTTTTTCGCGTAGCCGGGCGGCCGCGCATTATAGCGGGATCGTGCGCCGGCTTATCGTGCGCTACAAGTTCGAGGACAAGCACGAGCCGCTGCCGCTGTTCGTGAAGCTCATGTGCACGGCGGGGCAGGAGCTTTTGGACGGCGCCCACCTGCTGGTGCCGGTGCCGCTACACCGCCTGCGCCTGCTGCAGCGGCGCTTCAACCAGTCCGCGCTGCTTGCCAAGGGGCTAAGCCGGGCCACGGGCGTTCCGGCCGCCGTGATGGCGCTGCAGCGGACGCGGCGGACGGCGGCGCAGGTCGGGCTGAGCCAGGAGGCGCGCCAGGAAAACGTGGCGCGGGCCTTCGGCGTAAGCCGGAGCGGGCGGAAATCGGTGCTCGGGAAGAAGATCGTCCTCATCGACGACGTGATTACGACGGGCTCGACCGCAAATGCCTGCGCCGCGGCCCTCCTCGACGCCGGGGCAGCCCAGGTTGACGTGCTCGCCATAGCACTTGTCGCTCACGGCATCGCAGAGCTGGGAGAGAAAGCGCACGGCTTTCGGGAGCCTGGCAGCTAATCGCCACTGCCAGCTTTGGCAACGTCTCCTAAGCGCCCGCCAAAACAAAAACGGCGCCCGCAGGCGCCGCTTTCGAAGCGCATCGCGCAGAGCCTACTTCAAAGGCTCGTAACCCGGAAGAACGTGATAGTTCAACCCGACGCGGACGGTGTTGTATTCGTGATTGAAATCGGCGGTCACATTGCCCGAACCGTTGGTCAATGTGTCACTGCCGAGATTGATGTATTGATATTCAACCTTGCCCGACCAAGCCGGGTTGAAAGCATATTCCAGCCGGCGCCGGCGGCATAACCCGTACGGGTCGTGTCGTTCGCCACGGTTGGGAATCCGGTTGCGGCTAACTTATCTTGGACCCCGCCAAAGGCGACGCCGCCCGTTCCATAAAGCAGGGCTGCGCCAAAGGCGTAGCCAACGCGGCCCCGCACTGTAGCGAACCAATCGAGCGTGTTTGTCGCCGTAGCACTGGAACCAAAACCGCTGATCGTTTCCGAACCTGTAATGTTGGCGCCTTCGATATCCGCCTCGATGCCGAAAACGAAGTTGCCATAAGCCGGGCCATCTTTATATCCGCCACCGGCAGGCCGCCAGTTATAGCCGATCTGGCCGCCGCCGAACCCGCCTGACGAAGCAAAGCTCTTGGTCCCAGTGATACCCATAGTGTCGCAGATACCGTAGCCATTACAAGATAGGTCCGAATTGCCGCCCCAAGCGTAGCCGCCGTTGATGCCGACATAAGCGCCGTTCCAAAGCGGAGCCGCGACGGGACCATCCTTGTAACCGCCAGCCGGAGCCGGAACGTACATATCGGCTGCACTTGCGGAAGCGATAGCCACGGCGCTTGCCAGTGTCATGCCCAGAATAGTGGAAACTAACTTCATCCCTCGAACCCCATCCAATTGTTGTACATCGGTAGCCTAGAAGCCCCCAACCGCGCAGCTAGGCTTTGGCAGCGCCGGTGCGACATAAGCGCATCCTACTTAGCTTTCGCAGCCAGCGCAACGAAACGCAAAAACTACCCCAATCGCGCTAACAGTATTACAATACTAAAATAAAGCGCTTGTTCAACAATGACTTAGTAACAACGCATACGGCGTCTGCCCCGCGTTTTGCCGATGGCAGAATTGCAACAGGCTTTTCCAAATCATTAAGTGTCTATTTTCTGGAATACTACGTAACATTGCATTAGCCTTGATAACGCAATCCCAGCTTGTAGCCGCTCTAATTCCGGTGCGCATCCGCCGCGAATAGATTATGGTGCGTTCAACTCAGCCGGGGCGAGCAACAGCAAGGACGGCCATGGAAAGGCGATATGCGATTTGGGACGTATTCACCGCCAGGCCGCTTGCGGGCAATCCGCTTGCCGTGGTTCTCGATGCCGGCGGGCTGACGCCCGAAGAAATGCAGGCCATCGCGCGCGAGTTCAATCATTCCGAGACCGTGTTCGTGCTGCCCGCGCGCCTCCCGGCCCACACCGCCTATATCCGCATCTTCACGCCCTTTACGGAGCTGCAGTTCGCGGGCCATCCGACGGTTGGAGCGGCCATTCAGCTAGCCGATGACAGGATCTCAGGCGCCGCGGCCGACTGCGACGCGCTGGTCGTGCTGGAGGAGGGCATAGGCAGCATCCGCGTTGGCGTTGTGGGCAGGAGGGGGCAGGCGCCTTACGCCGAGTTCGACGTGCCGAAGCTGCCGGAGCTCTCGGGCGCGCTCGCTCACGACGACCGCATCGCCGCCGCCCTGGGCCTTTCGCCGCAGGAAATCGGCTTTGAGAATCACCACCCGTCGCAATATAGCGCCGGCATGCCATTCGCCTTCGTGCCCGTGCGCGATTTGGACACGATTGCGCGGGCGCAAATCGTAACTGCGCATTGGGAGGAAGCATTCCGCGGCACAAGCGGCAAGGTCTTCCTCTATTGCCGGGAGACCGTCCAGCACTCCGCCAGTTTCCACGCCCGCATGTTCGCGCCAGGGGTGGGCGTGCCGGAGGACCCCGCCACCGGATCGGCCGCGGCGGCGTTTTCCGCGGTGCTACTCCGCTTCGATCAACTGCCGGAAGGCACGTCCGAATTCACCATCGAGCAGGGGATCGAGATGGGCCGGCCCGGCGAGATCAAGCTTGAGGTCGAGGTCGCCAGCCGGCGCCTGAAGCGGGTGCGGATCGGCGGCTTTGCCTGCCTTGTCGCGCGCGGGAAACTTTTCGTTTAGAGTGCGTCCGGAAAAGTGCGAAGCGGTTTTCCGATAAGACGCACGGCAAAACAACAAGCTAGAG
>CAWAVJ010000065.1:0-102509 GCA_963785355.1 uncultured Alphaproteobacteria bacterium | reverse complement strand
GTGGCAAGAGATTCCTTCTATATAACCCATAGCGCGCTCGCATAAAAGATATATTTATTTATAATCAACGTGAGACAAGTGTCAAGGTAATGTTAGCCGGTGTCCTTTACCAGGCATTACTGTTACGGTTGGCCAATTGTAAGTGTCCGCGCCGGATGTATACTTAAGCTCAGCTTGTCTCAACATAGGAAATGCCGAATGGTAGCGGCCGGCGCTTCGCTGGAAATTGGCGATTGAGTTGATTGGCGTTTTCGTAGCCGCTCGCCTTTTGGAGCCGGCCTCGCTTACGCCGCCGCGCTTTCCATCGCCATCCTGTTCGCGCTCCACGCAGCCTTGATCCTCGTCACCTTCGCCATTGCTTGGCCGCGGGCTTGCCAGCGCCCCGGCTTCCTCGCGGGATGCGCAACGATTGCCGCCGAATGCGCCGCTTACTTCGCGCTCTTCGCCGTCATCCAGCCCTTCGACAGGCTTTTCATGGGCGCCGCCGGGCAAAGCCCGCTCCTGAGAAACACGCTGCCGGCGCTGTTCGTGCACGGCTATGCCTGCAATCGCGGCCTGTGGTGGTGGATTGTGCGGCGGGTTCGCTGGGACGGTATCCGCGCCGCGGCCGTGAACCTTGAACCGCCCTTCGCCAGCATCGATGCGCTTGCCGCTCAGCTTCACCGGGATATCGAAAACCATCTCCGCGACAGCGCCAGCGAAAAGCTCATCCTCGTGACCCATAGCATGGGCGGCCTGGCCGCGCGCGCCTACCTCAAGCGGCATGGCAGCGCGCGCGTGGCGAAACTCGTAACGCTCGCTTGCCCGCATCACGGCACCCGGCTCGCGTATTTCGGCCCTGGCCGCAACGCCCGCGAGATGGAACCGGGCCCGGCTTGGCCCGGCGCGCCTGCGGAGGGCGAGCCCGCGCCCGCGCCTTTCGTCAACATCTGGAGCGCGCACGACAATTTCGTCGCGCCGCAAACTTCGAGCCGCATGGAGGGCTGCCAGGAGATCGTGCTGGACGGCCTCGGCCATCTGTCCTTCGTATTTTCCCCGCGCGTCCTCAAAATTCTCCTCCAGGAGCTACGTTGATCGCTACAAAACTTGCCGCGCATTAAGGAATTCCGTGCAGAACTGCCGCGCCAAGCTCTCTTCCTTGAGACAGAATAATACGCCGAAACCTCTTAGAGATTCGTTAGCGTATGGCTAATGCACGGTTTTTACAGCAAAATATTTGCTAGACTGGCGTGCTTCAGCAGGCAAAATGCACCGTTTCATGGTAAATATTAAATCTGCGAACATATTTTATAGTATTTTGGAGTCGCAGAAATCGACCTAAAGTGGCAAAAGATTCGCAGAAAGACGGCGGCGGAAAATATGCCGGACGCGCGTTTACCATTCCTGCATTAACTATAGGCGCGTCTGTACGGGCGATAACCTTTCTTTAAACTGTCATGTTTGGAGCTTTGCTGCCGTTCATCCCGCTTGCACTCGGACTTGATCCGAGTGTGCGCGGCTCATAGCGCGCAGACGCGAGATCGTTACGAGCGGCAACGCCCCAATTCTTGTCCGCTGCGCGTGTAAAGGTGCTGCGAACGCACCTGGGGCTCAAAATCTGGCGCGTGGTTCCCTGGGCCTCAAGTCGCGGTTTGGCTTCCGGCGCACGCCCGCGTCTTCGTTCAGGCCGCGAGAGGCGGCGCTACGATTGGCAACAGTTTTGTCGCAACCCCGTGAGGAGATTCAAATGGATCGATGCGCACAAGATTTATAGCATCGGCAAATGCCTTAACGACATCGACCAGATCATGCGTTTTGCGCGAAAGACCTTCGAACCCGGTGCTGGACGCTGGAGAGAAAGAAACAACTTTTTTGGTTTTTGATCTGGGATCGAGCTCCGCATGCACATCCGGAACCGTGCTGCGGGCATCCGGACTTACTGACGTTACCACTCTAAAACCATTCGTTTTGTCTGACTGAAGTTCGCCGTTTGCCGTGTGGCTATGCCTCATATAAGTCGGACAGCAGATAAGCGAAATGAGGGCATCGTGCGCCTTCACTTTTTGCCAGGCTTCTTCGTTCTCGACATTCGAGGATAAAACCGTCCTTGGACCGCTTTCGTTAAGCGTCATCCATTCAAATCTGGGATATTTGCGATCCACGGCCCGCTGGATTGCATCCATATTCGCTTTGCGGCCATTGACCTTGCGATACTCGACCTGATCGGTTAGCGCGGCAAACCACGAACCCCTTGGCGCCGTAAATTCGGGGAAAGTGTGGTTGTAGAGAAACCTGTCGAATACCGCCCAATCGAGAACGCCATCGATTGCTGAGACAAGCTTCGCGAGCGAACCTTGGGGAGACCTTGCCCACTTAAAGATGGCATTTGAATAATGGAGGGCACTTTCACTTGGCTCAAACCTGTGTTTCAGCGCATTGTTGAGAGCATGAAGCGCATGCGCAACATGCTCGCGGGTGCCATGGGTTTGGGTAGCGGGATGGGCAGGCTCGGCTTCTCCATGATTTATCGGCTGTAGGTTGGAGATTTTTTCCTGGTTTTTCGAACTTGAAAGCGAATGCCCGCGTTGACGCAATCTTTCCAAACGAAAAATATAACGCTCCGCCAAGTGTATAACCGCATCCTCCGTATCTGCATGGAGGGTCCTTCCTTTGGAGAATTTACGCTTGCCGCGAAGCGTCATTTTTCCTTCGTAATATTCGGTTTCTATTGCCCACTTACCATCCGCCCCTTTAACCGGAGCCTTCGCCCTTGCACCGAGCGTACCGAATTCTCCCGGTTTTTCTCCATCGAAAATATTTGAATAAAGTATGTCCTTGTAGATCAGGCGCTCGCGGATAAGCGGTAATGTATTCATCAGGCTTTGTAGCCAGTCTTCGGAATAACCCAAACTGACGGCAAAAACATCGGGCGCATTTTTGTCCCGCTCCTTGCGAAGCCCGGACTGCCTGAGCGTGTCGCCGGCCGGATCGATGAGAGCGATATATTCTCCCTTTATGGTTCTTCCGACGGCGGCACTGCTGGATATGCCGGGTACGGAGAAAGTATGAAATTCCTTGCCGGTGCCCTCTATTTTTCCGTGATTGCGATGTTGGACGATTTGAGAAAAAGCGGCCGCATTTGTGTTCGCTTGTGCCAGTATTTTAAGCGCTTGTTCGTAACCTCGGGGCTTCGCAGCCTTTAATTCCTGCCATGGCGCCGGCACATTGTCGGGATGCAGCGCGGCGATTTTGAAACGCCCGATCCGCATCGCAAGCTTGGAGGCCACGTACAAGACACCGGCTGTTTCCCACGCCAGGAGACTTCCCAACATATACGGCGTGCCAAGTGTTTCTTTGAGATAAGGCCAGTGACGCATGACGTGATTATAAATAGAATCGTTCGTAGCGGTAAAGGATATCGCCGCGAGATTAAAATCATAATTCATTTTCATCTCCAAAAATATTACATCACCCTATTTTTAGTTATGATCGCGATTGATACCGCTGCTGGATTAATGTATAGATATTGAAGTTGCTTCTAGACGCCCACGGCCGCCAAGGCGGCCTCGCGATAACGGGGAGGGTGCCCGAACGGTCAGCACTCTTGACGGTTGGTATTACCGGAAAACCGCTTCGCACCTCCGGGTCAAGCCCCATGGGCGCTAACATAACGGGGGAATCTCCCCTCACCCCAGCCCTCTCCCCATGGGAGAGGGAGTTCGCTCGCAGCCGTTGAGGGGAGATTCCCCCGTTCATCACGCCACCCACTAATTCTAGCGCCCCCAAAACGAGCCGCCGGAGCTCGACCGGCGCCCGAGCAGTCCGTCCATTTGCGAAGATGCGGGAGAGCGCACAACCTTCATAATGCGAAGCGGAGCATTTCTTGCCGCTTTACCTTTCTCGCGCGCCGCGACCACCGCCTTGATCACCTCGGGGCTGCAGGTTCTGCTTTGAACGCTCGAGGTTAGTTCGGTTTTTATGCGGAAAATATTGTTCGAAAAGTTCCATTCTTTCTTGAGGAGGTAGACAGGCGTCTTTTCGGTGTGGGACCCTGGCACCGGCTGAACGAACGTGCCTTTGGGAAATTCCATGCTGACTTTGTTGACGATCCGGGCGGGCCTGCATTCGGCGGGGTAGGTTCTTGCGGTGCTTTCAAGCTGGCCAAAAAGGCTGACCGGATCGGCCGGGGCCAAATTCAAGCCCCATGATGCATTCCAATGCGGATCGGTGAGTTTAAGCGGCTTGTCGCCAACCCAGGTCAGTTTCACTTGGTAAGGCTCTTTGTGATCGTAAGAGGGCGGCGCGGACATGACGAGATCGCCCGAAAGCCCGAGCGTCTTGAGTGCCATTTGCATCTGATTTTCCTGCCCGTTCAGCTCAGCCCGGTGTACATAGGCCCGCAAAATTTGCGCCTCGTTTCCGGTCGCTTCGATGAGCGCTTCGGCCTTAGGCTTACCGTTGCGGTCGAGCGTGACTTTAATGTCGACGGTAGCGGTGTTTTCATCCGCATTGCCGGTGGGAGTGCGGTCGAGCTTGGCTTCGCTGGCAGATGCACGCAGCGCTGGTCTGTCCATCAGCGAGCTGGAAAGATGGCCGAACGTGGTCGTAGGCGAGGTTGGATCGGCGTAGAGGCTCAGCGCGGGGATATAGAGAATAACGTGATTGAAGGCCTCAACCGCCGGCGTCTGGGGGAGCTCATGGCTCAAGTCCGCGCCGATGAGCACATATTCGGAGTCGATGCCCTTTGCCGTAAGTAATGCCCTCATAAGCGTTACGTGGTCCTTGCAGTCGCCGAAATGGCGATCGAGCACCACGCTGGCGTCGTTGGGCACGAAGCGGCCAGAGCCAAAGAAGACCGCGACATAGGTCACGTTCTTGGACACCCAATCGAAGATCGCTTCCGCCTGCGCCTTGACATCCTCGCGGCCTGCCGTGATGTCGTTGGCAAGCTTCTCGATGGCAGGAGTAACGGCCGCCTTCGGAGCGGCGGAAGTGTAGAAGGCTCTGCCGAGGGTTTCGTAGGTGCCGAGCGTCGAGAAGTGGATCGAGGGCACATATAAAGTGAAGTTGGCGATGTCCTTTTCCGTCGGCATAGGGCGGTTGAATTTGCCGGACCAGCGGCGTGTTACGATTCCGCCGCTTTCGCTTTCCACGTAAGTGAAGTCTTTTTCGGAGTGCGACAGATTAAGGTTCTTGGGCGTGCGCAAGCTTAAGGTAAAATCCTGTTCAACCGGCGAAGGCGGAATGTATTGGGACCAGGACACGTGCCCTGGCACGTAATGATCTTTCTCTGTAATTTTGTAAACCAGCACCCAGGTGTCGCCCACGCTCAAGTCGCGGAAAGGGATCTGCTTCAATTTTACGTCGATAAGGGAAATGTGCTGGCCGACGGAGCCATCTTGCGTCGCGATGTCGGTTTGATTGACTGGAAGAACACGTCCATCCGCTTTGCGCGTATAGGCCTCGATCAGCTCGAACTTGTCGGTGCCCTTCACCGTGACTTGGTGCTGGGAAAAGCTTTGCACGGCGGCGTCGTTGAGCGGTGACGTCTCTATGCGCTTGGTATAGGAGTGGCTCATGTCCGCGCCGATCTCCACATCGTAAGTGAGCTTCTGCCTCGCCGATTGCGCAAGACCTTGCTCGCACCAGGCCAGCATTAGGACGAGACTTGAAAACACTATTCTCAGCATAATCGAAAGCTCACAACAAAGGGGACGCTTGGATCGGGCCGGGCGTCGCGGTCAGCGCGGCGTTTGGCTCATGCTAGGTTTACCGCTTGTCACGTCAATGTGAAAAGTGCGCGGGCGTCCGTATAAAACCAGTTGCTTGGCTTTTTCATGGCGCGCGGTTCCGCTATTCCGCGGATTCATGCGCTGTTTCCGATGCGAGATCGCCGCCGGAATTCAGGCGGCGATCGACCGGATCGCGCGGTGCGGCGGCTACCAGAACGGGTTCAGGCTAGCGCGCTCGGTAAACTTCAGATAGGCGATGCTGGCGCCCAAGCGCAGCCCCACCCCCGTGCGGATCGGCACGATCAGCGTGTCGCCGCTTCGATAGACCGTCATCCCCAAACCGCCCGCGACATAGGCCGAGCCGTCGAGGCCGGGAAAGCGGTGGTACAAGCTCGCCTGGTCCTGAAGGTTATAGACGAGGAAGAGGGTTTGCGACCCATTTGCGCCCAAATCCGCCCCAAGGGTCGGCCCCTGCCAGTAAATAGGCGTCGGGCCCGATTTCGATGCCGTTGAGGCGGGTGTAGAGCTTGCCCTCGCCATATCTCAAGCCGGCGAGAAATGCCCCGCCGCCTTCGCCGCCTATGATATAGGCGTTAGGCTGGCCGAATTGCTTGAAGGTGCGGTTCACCAGGACCGCTAGGTCGGAGGTCAGCGAGCCAAAGACACCCTTGCCCACCTGGTGGATTTCCTCGGCCGTGTAGCCGCTTGCGGCGGGGGGCGGCGGCGGCACCGGGGAGCTTTGCGGCTTTGGCAGCGCGGCCACCCGGGTGTCCTGCTGCGCCGGTGCGGGCTTCAGCGAAAGTGGGGCGCTTGACTGGACGGCCGCGGCTGCCCGCTGAGCGGGTGGCGGCGGGGTTTGCGCGAGATTTGCGGACCAAGCCGGCGCGGGCTGCACGGCTTCTGCCTGCTGAGGCGGCGCGGCGGGCGCGCTCGCGGGCGCTTGAACCGCTGCGGGGAGCGGCTGCGTGGCATAAGGCGAAACTGGAGCCTGCGCGCCTTCGGCCTCTAGTTGCGCCTGGATAAAGCCGGACTTCTGCCCCATAACCGCAATAAGCTTTTCTTGAACCGCCTTAAGCTCGCCGAGCCGGGCGCAGGAAACCTCGCTGTTCGGCGTGGCGCTGAGCGCGTCGAGCTGTCCCGCAAGCTCCTCGATGTCGGTGTTGAACGATTTGAGCTTGGCGTCGTCCATGGCCGCCGCGGCTTTGTCGGCTTTCTGCGCTTCGCTCCAGCCGTGCTTCTTGGCAAGCACTTCAAGGCGCTCGTGGAAGCGCCTTTCGCTTTCGCGGTTGAGCGTGCGGAGAGCTTGTGCCGTTTGATCGATCTGCACTCCGAAGGCTCTCGCGTCGCAAGTTTGCGCGGCGTGGCCTGCGGCCGGAAATGCCATGAGCATGGCGATGGCGGCCGCGTGTCCCAATTTCATAGTCCAGCCCCTGCGCTTGATTAGCATTCCACTTTTTTAGTCATGCTACGATTCGCGCCGCTGTTGTGGCGTCTTTTGGGTCTTATGTGGATTGTCCATAGCCGATTTGGTCTAATACAGCAACCTGAGGCGCTGCCGCGATCGCTATACCGCGGCGAAAGCGCACAGTACATACTAAGTTGTTCAAGACCGCGGCGCGCTTAAAAAGCGCTTTCATTATCGGTTCGCGCTGTGGCGTAACTCACGACAAGCTGAGTATGGAACCGCGGACCAGCTTGAGTGTCTCTCAACAGCGAAGTTAGCTGGGGGTGCCGGATGGAACTGAATGCGGATTTTGACGAGCGGGTTGCCGTCCACGCGGCGCGGATTCCATGGATGCCGTCGCCGGCTGCGGGTGTCGAGCGGCGGATGCTGGACCGGCTGGGAGACGAAGTTGCGCGCGCGACGACGGTTGTGCGGTTTGCGCCGGAGAGCCGCTTCCCGGCCCATGTCCATAAAGGCGGCGAGGAAATTCTGGTTCTCGACGGCGTGTTTCAGGACGAGTTCGGGAGATTTTCCGGTGGGAAGCTACATCCGCAATCCGCCGGAGTCCCGGCACACGCCAGCCTCGGCCCCAGGCTGCACGGTTTTCGTGAAACTGTGGCAGTTCGATCTTGCCGACCGGACGCAGGTCCGCATCGACACGAACAAGATGCCATTCCTTCCCGCTCCTGCGCGTGCCGGCGTCTGAGATCATACCGCTATTTCGCGACCGCTACGAAGACGTGAGGATCGAACGCTGGGCCGCGGGTTGCACTATTCCGCTAGATGCGGCCGGCGGCATAGAAATCTTCGTGCTGGATGGATCGTTTTCAGAGGCTGGCGAGATCTTCCAGCCGATGTCGTGGCTGCGGCTGCCGGACGGGGCAAGAACCGAGGTCAGGACCTTCGAAGAAGGCGCCCGCGTCTGGGTCAAGCAGGGACACCTGGCCGTGACGCCGCAGCCGCCCGCCACTGTCTAATCTGGTGACAGCCGTCATCGCGAGGCGCCGTCTGTTCGAGCCCATGACCGCTAACTTAACGGCGGTCACGCCCCTCACCCCAGCCCTCTCCCCATGGGAGAGGGAGTCTGCTCGCAGCCGTTGTTAGGGCGTCCCCTCTCCCATGGGGAGAGGGACAGGGTGAGGGGAGAGTCGCCAGTTCATTACGCCCTGCCGTTCCTTTCGCCATGCCCCTCCGGGCGATACCTCTCGCAACGGCGGATACGCTAAAAGCAGGTGCGTATTGTAGCCTCCCGCTAAATAAACCGTTGCGGGAGGGCGGCGCTGAAATTAGACATGGTGGACCCACATTAGAGACAACCATGGCAAAATCACAAATCGACGAAGCGACGGTAAAGCGGATCGCCCATTTGTCGCGTCTTAGGATCTCAGCCCAGGAAGCGCAAAGCCTCAAGCGCGAGCTGAACGGCATTCTGGCCTGGGTCGAGGAGTTGAGCGCGATCCCGACCGGCGATGTTGAGCCGCTGACCCACGCCGGCGCGGCGCAACTCAGGATGCGCACCGACGTTGTGACCGATGGCGGCCGGGCCGCCGATATCGTCAAGAACGCACCCAAATCCGAAGACAGCTTCTTTCTCGTTCCGAAGGTTCTCGAATAATCCATGTCATTGAACGAACTCACTATCTCCGAAGCGAGCGAGAAGTTGCGCGCCAGGGAGATCAAGGCAACCGAGCTGACCGGAGCATGCCTTGCGGCTATCGAAGCCGGCAACAAAGCGCTCAACGCCTTTCTGGTGGTGACGGCCGATAAAGCGATGGAAGCGGCGAAGGAGTTGGACAAGCGGCTCGGCGCAAAATCAAAGGCCGGTATCCGCGCGCTCGAAGGCATTCCGCTCGGCATCAAGGACCTCTACTGCACCAAGGGCGTGCGCACGACCGCCTGCTCGCACATCCTGCATAATTTCGAGCCCACCTACGAATCGACCGTCACGCAGAACCTTTGGGACGCGGGCGCGGTCATGCTCGGCAAGCTCAATATGGACGAGTTCGCGATGGGCTCCTCCAACGAGACGAGCTATTTCGGGCCGTGCATCAATCCATGGCGGGCCAAGGGCAGCACGGAAAAGCTCGTGCCCGGCGGATCGTCGGGCGGCTCGGCGGCGGCAGTGGCGGCCGGGCTCTGCCTCGGCGCGACCGCGTCGGACACCGGCGGCTCGATCCGCCAGCCGGCCGCGTTCACCGGCACGGTCGGCATCAAGCCCACCTATGGCCGCTGCTCGCGCTGGGGCATGATTGCATTTGCATCCTCGCTCGATCAGGCCGGCCCGCTCGCGCGCTCGGTCAAGGACGCGGCGCTGCTGCTCCAAGCCATGGCGAGCCACGATCCGAAGGATTCGACCAGCTCCGATCTGCCCGTGCCCGATTTTGAGAAGGCGCTCGGCCAGCCTGTGAAGGGGCTCAGGATCGGCATTCCGAAAGAATACCGCGTGGATGGCATGGCGCCCGAAATCGACGCGCTTTGGCAAAAGGGCATCGATATCTTCCGCCAGGCTGGCGCGAAAATCGTGGATGTGAGCCTGCCCCACACAAAGTCGGCGCTTCCCGCCTATTACATCGTGGCGCCGGCCGAAGCTTCCTCGAACCTCGCCCGCTACGACGGCGTCCGCTATGGCTTGCGCGTCAACGGCAAAGACATCACCGGCATGTATGAGGAGACCCGCGCCGAAGGTTTCGGGGCGGAGGTGAAGCGCCGCATCCTGATCGGCACCTACGTGCTCTCCCACGGCTATTACGACGCCTATTATCTCAAGGCGCAGAAGGTTCGCAGCCTCATCAAGCGCGATTTCGACGAGGCCTTCGAGAAGGCGGACGTGATCCTGACGCCGGCCACGCCGACGCCGGCGTTTCCGCTCGGAAGCCAGGGCGGCGCCGATCCAATCGCCATGTATCTGAACGATATCTTCACGGTGACGGTGAACATGGCCGGGCTGCCGGGGCTGGTTGTGCCGGGAGGCCGCTCGCCGGAGGGCCTTCCGCTCGGGCTGCAGATCATCGGCAAACCTTTCGACGAGGGCGTGGTCTTGCGCGCTGGGCAAGTAATCGAGGACGCGGTTGGCCGCATGCCCATTCCGGAGCCTTGGTGGCGCGATGCCGCTGCCACTGGCGCCGAGAACGGCGCGAAGAAGGCCCCGGCGGCGAAGAAGCCTGCTGCGAAAAAGACGGCTGCCGCGCTGGCGGGTGCCGGACCGGCCAAGAAGCCGGCTGCAAAAGCCAAATCGGGAAAGAAGAGCAATGGCGCTTCGTAAAGCGGAAGAGTGCGAAAACATGGATCAGGTGCGCGTCGAGATCGATCGCATCGACGAAGAGCTACTCGACCTCGTCGCCGAACGCTTCAGCTATGTCGACCGTGCCTGGCAGCTCAAGACCAACCCGGCGGATGCGAACGTGCCCTGGCGCATCCGCCAGGTGATCGACAAGGTCGAGGCGCGCGCGAAACTGCGTGGACTTCCGCCCGAGCTTGCGGTTGCGCTCTGGCGCCAGATGATTGGATGGTTTATTCAGTACGAGGAAGAAAAGCTCGCGAAACGCGCGGAAGAAGCGCCCAAATAGGTGAAAGAGTATGGCTACGAGGATCGGATTGGTTGCCTTCCTGCTTGCCGCGGTTTCCTCGGTGACCGGCATGGCATTCGAGGCGAGGGCGGAGGGCTCGGATTTGACGATCCAAGTCAGCGGCCTGCGCAACTATAGGGGCCATGCCGTGCTGATGCTGTGGCCGGACTCCTCGGAAAGCTCGAAATTCCCCGATGCCGCGAAGGTGCAGTATCGCGACGAGCGCGCGGGCGATCTGCCTTGCGATTTCCCAAATGCCGCCATTTGCCGCCGCGTGATCGAGAGCCTTCAGAATCTCACGGTGTCTTATACATTTAAGTCGCTGCCCGCAGGAGATTACGCGGTTTTCGTATTCCACGACGAAAACAACAATGGCATTCTCGACACCGGGTTCATGAAGAGGCCCCTGGAAGCGCGCGGCTATAGCGGCGTGCTGCCGGACGATGTCAGCCCCGTCGGGAGCAAGATCAAATTCGATCAGGCGCGTTTTACGCTGAACGGGCCGAAGACCATCACCATCGGATTGAGATATCCGCCCCGCTTTTAGGCTGTTTCTGACGATGAGGCATAGAAATACGGTATCTCCCCTCACCCTGTCCCTCTCCCCATGGGAGAGGGAACGCTCGAATTCTCGCTGCGGCTAGTTCAGGGGTCCCTTCTCCCATTGGGAGAAGGACAGGATGAGGGGTAATGCCCTTTGTATCGGTCGATAGCCATCGCACCGTGACGACCAGACTACATAGGACCTAAGAGCATGACGCAGACAAGACGGGAAAACCTGATCGAAGGCGCAACGGGCGCATGGGAGCTCATCGTGGGCTTAGAGGTCCACGCGCAAGTGCTCTCCAATTCGAAGCTGTTCTCCGGGGCATCGGCGGAGTTCGGCGGCGAGCCCAACGCGCATGTGAGCCTGGTCGACGCGGCGATGCCTGGAATGCTGCCCGTCATCAACGAGGAATGCGTCGCGCAGGCCGTCCGCACCGGGCTCGGACTGAAGGCGCAGATCAACCTCCGCTCGGTGTTCGACCGGAAGAACTATTTCTACCCCGATCTGCCGCAGGGCTACCAAATCTCGCAGTATAAGAACCCCATCGTGGGCGAAGGCGTGGTTACGGTCGACCTCAAGGAATACTCCTTCGATGTCGGCATCGAGCGGCTGCACCTGGAGCAGGACGCCGGCAAGAGCCTGCACGACCAGCATGCCGAATACTCCTTCGTGGACCTGAACCGCTCGGGCGTGGGCCTCATGGAGATCGTGTCGAAGCCCGACATCCGCTCCTCCGAGGAGGCCAAGGCTTACATCGGCAAGCTGCGCACGATCATGCGCTATCTCGGCACTTGCGACGGCAATATGGAGGAAGGGTCGCTCCGCGCCGATGTGAACGTCTCGGTGCGCCGGCCCGGCGGCGAGCTTGGCACGCGCTGCGAAATCAAGAATATGAACTCGATCCGCTTTATAGGCCAAGCCATCGAGTACGAGGCGCGGCGCCAGATCGATGTTCTGGAGGACGGTGGCACCATCCGCCAGAACACGCTGCTGTTCGATCCGAAATCCGGCAAGACCGCGCCCATGCGCTCGAAAGAAGAGGCGCACGATTACCGCTATTTCCCCGATCCCGATCTGCTGCCGCTGGTGTTCACCGATGCCTTCGTGAAGAAGCTCAAGAAGGCGCTGCCGGAGCTACCGGACGAAAAGCGCGCGCGCTTTATCAAAGACTATGGGCTTTCCGCTTACGACGCGGGCGTGCTGATCATGGACCGCGCCTCGGCCGATTTCTTCGAGGCGGTGGCCAAAGGACGCGATGCCAAGCTCGCGGCCAACTGGATCATGGGCGACCTGTTTGCGGCGCTGAACAAGACGGGCAGAGACCTGACCGATAGCCCGGTATCGCCTGCGCATCTGGGCGAGCTGGTCGACCTTATCTCGACCAACGTGATCTCCGGCCGCATCGCCAAGGAGGTGTTCGAGCTCATGCTGGAAACCGGGCACGCGCCTGCGAAGATTGTGGAGGAGCGCGGGCTGAAGCAGGTCACCGATACCGGCGCCATCGAGAAGGTCGTGGACGAGATCATCGCCGCCAACCCGAAGCAGGTCGAGCAGGTGCAGACCAAGCCAAAGACGCTCGGCTGGTTCGTGGGCCAGGTGATGCGCGCCACCGGCGGCAAGGCGAACCCGGACGCGGTCAACGCCATCCTCCGCCAGAAGCTCAAGGTGCCGGAAGAGGTTTAAAGCTGCTTCTGTCTTTGCGGCGAAGTCCCCCCTACCCTGTCCCTCTCCCGCGAGGGGAGAGGGAACGCCCTCTCAACGGGGACGCCCCTGCCCCCTCTCCCCATTCGCATCCGCTCGCGGATGAGAACGCATAAAGTTGCAAGCTCGCCAAGGCGAGCTTGCCGGGAGAGGGCTGGGGTGAGGGGGTCTTCACGAAGCGATCCGCAGGAAGTTCCGCCTGTTGACTTCATCCACCTTAGCGCGGATCTATGGGTTTTAGTCAACTTGGCGGAAGTGCCATGAAAACCCAACGGATTACGCGTATACCGGCGCTACAGGTGGCCATACTCACCGCCCTGCTACTGACTGTGAAAGCGACGCTCGCGGCTGAGTGCGCAACTTCTCAGGCAACTCCCGAAATCAGCATACAGATGCCGGCTCAGGCGCCGATCCGGGCGGGCGAGCCTGTCGAAATCCGCTGGAGCAGCACGGCGCGCGGCACGAAAGACTGCCGTCAGCCGCTCTATTTGGTCTTCACGACAAGCGCGCGCGTCCGGTTTGAAGGCGATGGTTTTCTGGCCATGCCTCCCGGCGGTAGGGGCCCTTACGGCATTGCGGAGAAGCTCGACCAAACGCGCGTCTTTATTCCGTTGTACGCTCTGCCTGAAGCAGCCTCGGGCGCCTTCAAGATCAAATTCTACAGCGCTGGTGAAAACGCGGTCGACTGGTTCGTCACTCGCGTATCGGCCGATTTCCGGGATGAGCAGAGGCGTACCTCCACCGTGATGGCGGTGGCCACACAGCCCTTGAGAGTGGCTGTTGAGAGCGGCAAGCCCACAATCGTTGTCCGGGATGCATTCACGCCGGATATTGCGACTGCTGGCGCAACCATCGAGCGGCCCAAGAAGAAGATCGTCTCCAACTCAAACGAGTTTGAGCTGCAGGTGTTCGGCAAGTTTTACCGGGTGTACGACGTCCGTACCGGTGAGCTCATTATGGAGCGGGCCGGCATCAACCCCAATTTTTCACCGTCGAGCCGGTTCATCGGCGCTTTCGCGGACGGGCCGGGATTCGAGATCGCGGACCTCTACGCGGATGCCGTGGTCGCGACAAGCGGCGCGCTGAACAAGAATGGTGGGTACGAGGGCACCGCGCATCTGGCGGCCTGGAGCCGCGGCGATGCGGTGGTCGCGCTGAGTTTCTGGGGCTATGGCGGCCTCTATGTGCAACAAACCTTGGTCGACGGTCCCGGGATTGGCGATGGGATGGCGAGCTGCCACGCCTGCCAAGGCATCGGCACAACTCTGTTGGTGAATTACGAAACCGGAATAGTTGCCTGGTCCGGCCAGGAACAAGGCTGGGGCAGCTTATTTGAGCAAAGTGCCGGCTCTCAGCAAGCCAAGGCGCAAGCCGAAAAGGAAATGCCGCTCCCGCCAGACGACTGGACAAATTCTGAGCGTCAGCAGGCGCTCGCGCAAAAATTGTCGTTGGAGCATTTGACTGAGCTGGGGAGCAAATATCTTTTCAATGCAGGCGCCTTATTGAGCGGTCTCCCAAAGACTTCGATGTCACGAACTACGATGGGAAAGCTTGGCATCTGGGCGACGATCTCCGGCTCAGCCATGCCTGCACCCAGGATGCGGCGGATAACTGCTCGTCTTTGGGGGTGGAAAGCGCGGAAGGCAAGGCGGCGCTGAAGTTGCTTGCCAGTAAGCGCGTCGAACACCGCGGCTTTAAGAAGGATAGCGGCCCAGGCGTTCAACTAGCGGACGCGCGGCTCTTTTCCGCGCGGGCGGTGGCGCGCGGTCCGGGCTACAATCAAGATCGCAATATTTGGCTACGGATGGAGCAGCTTGGCGCTCCCTTAGGCGATGAGAGCCGGGTCGAAGTGCCGGTGCAAAGCTTTAAGGGGGAGGCGCTTTATAACAACCCGGCGCCCCTCGTCACCAAGCTGACGGCAAAAGTTCCGGCGATTCGCCAGATTTCTCGTCAATCGCAGCGGCGTAGAGAGCTTAGAGCCCCCCGGCAACCCCGGCGAAGGGCAGGAGCTTAAGCAAATCGATCCGAAGAAGGTAAGACATATTGCGAACTGGACTATCGGCGGCACGGAATTTTGGCTGATCCACGAGGACTATCAAAGCGGCAATATCTCTACTCCGACTGAACAGTACCTTCATCTCATATCGGGCAATGCATCTGGTCTCTCAAGCATGATCGACCTAAGCAGCCGGCTTGCCACCTCTGGTGTCCTTGCAAAGAGCACAGAGCAAGATGGCCTGGTTGACCACCCGTGGCCTTCCGATTTCGATATGGTGACGATTGTCGCGGGCAGATATTTATTGGCATCCGGGCATTGGCTACACGACGCCAACCGGTGGGGGCTGGTCTACGATCTGAAGGAAAACAAGACCCTGTATTTGAATGGCTATCTCCCCGATGCCACGGCAACGAAGTCGCTGTCCATAACCGATAATGGACGGCTGTTCGTTGTGACTAATAGCAACGGCCAAGTCTACTTCTATAATATCAATTCCGGCAAACAGGTTCTTGCCGGGAATTATGTCGACGATGAATTGGTTATCTACGACCCTAACGGCTATTACATGTCCACCTATGAGGGTAGCCAGTTTGTCTTTCTCAAGTTTCCGGGCACGCCGGGTTACCTGCCGTTCAAGCAATTCGCGAAGACCTTGCAGCGGCCCGATATTGTGAAAGGGGTCTTTTTTGGCACCGAAACTTCGGAGGTACCCGATTTGGCTCCGCCGCCCCGCTTGACCTTCTCCGCTTCCGCTTCCGGCGAGGCATCAGGCGAGTTGCACATTTCGATATCGGCGGTCTCGTCGCGTGAGCTTGCCAAGCTGCGTTTGTTTGTAGACGGCCAGCTCTGGCGGGAACAGGCCATCAACGGGCTCGAATATCGCTTCGACGATACTTTTGCGGTTCCAGCGCAAGCGCGGTGGTTAACGGCGGTCGCGGTGGACGCCGCCGGTAGCGAAAGCGTGCCCGTGGCGCACGCTATCCCGCAGGACGGCCGGCGAAGCCGCCGGAAACTATTCGTCTTTGGCATCGGCACGGATACTTATGCAAATCTGGACAAATCGCTGCAATTGAAGTTCGCCGTGCCGGATGCAAAGAACTTCATGTCAACGGTGAAAGCTCAGAAGAGCGGATACTATAAGTCCATCGAGGCGAAGCCGTTCCTGAACGCGCATGGACTGAAGACGGAATTGCCAAAAGCTTTGCAATCCGTGGCTTTGTCCGCGGCCCAAGACGATACCATCATGCTGTTCGTGTCCGGGCATGGCTATAGGGCTCCAGACAACAAGCTTTACCTCGTGCTGGCTGAAAGCATGGCTGACCGTTTGGAAGAAACGTCATTATCGTGGGACGAGCTGGCCCGCGCTTTCGACGGCACGAAGGCGAGGATCGTCGTCTTCATCGATGCCTGCCATTCCGGCGCTATTCCCGACGGCGGCAGCAACGATGAAATTGCCGATACGCTGTCGGCGCGGCAAGTCCGGTTTACCGTTATTGCGGCGGCGAAGGGCCGTCAGGAAAGCTTTGAAAAGCCGTCCTTGGGCGGCGGCGTTTTCACAAGCGCCATCGTCAAGGCGCTAAAGAGCAACCGGGCGTCGATCGACACGAACAACAATGGCGTTGTCGAGCTCAGCGAGCTTTACAGTAAGATAAAGCCGGAAGTGCTGACAGAGATGCGTGGCAAGCAGACCCCGTGGCTGGCCCGCGCCGATATGGTGGGCGAGGTGCCGTTGTTCTGATTGCATTAGCGAGGCAAGAGAGCTTTCAGATCGTCGAGGCAGTCTTCGACTGCGCGCCCGGCTGTGTCGATGACGATGTGCGCGCGGCGCCAGGGTTCCGTCCGCCGGCTGCAAACTTCCTCCCATGTTGGCAACGTGAATCCAGGAATATCCGCCTTCCGCGTTTCGACGCGGCGGCGATGTTCCGCAACATCGGAGCAAAGGATTTCAAACTCTATGATCGGGACCCCGGCGCGCAGTCCCACATCCCGCCAGGCGTCGCGCGCGATGTTCACATCGTTGACGCAATCCGCCACGACCGTGAGGCCAAGCGCCAAATTGTCTTGGGCAACGCCGTAGGCCACTCGATAACCGGCATCCGCAATATCGTTGCCGTAAGCCGCCATAAGCGGCTGCTCCATCGTGTCGATCCGAAGGTAGACTGCTGCAAGCTGCCGGGCGACCGAACGCGAAAGCGTGGTTTTCCCCGTGCCGGGAGCACCGCTGAAGACGATGAGCATGGACGCTTCTCCTGGCGAAGGCTGGCAATCCCAACGCATTCGGGAACCAATTTAATACGATACGCCAGCCGGAGGTGCCAGAGCTTCGGTCGCTCGATGCACCAGAATATTAATTGACCGCTTGACAATGCAAAAGCTTTCAATCATCATCCAGTGCATGACACACGCGATCCACCATCAGTACCTATTACGACTTTGGCGAGACTGTCGCTGAAGACGGTGGAAATTTGAGCGTCGGATAAACGCTCATACTGGTCATATCCCCCTTAAATAACATCGAATAGCTTGTCAGCAGTTCGCATTTTCTTGCAAGCGCTATAGCGTTTGCTTGACGATGGCGCATGCGTCCAAGCATTCGCGAATCTATCGGTGTGGTGCAATGGTCAGCACAATGGTCTCCAAAACCGCAAATCCAGGTTCGAATCCTGGCGCCGGTGCCAGCCCCTGTAGCCCAATTGGTAGAGGCGACGGCCTCAGGTGCCGGAGGTTGCTGGTTCGAATCCAGCCAGGGGCACCAGTTTCAGCATGGTCCTGTAGCTCAGTGGTTAGAGCAGCCGCCTGTCGAGCGGCAGGCCGCGGGTTCGATTCCCGCCAGGGCCGCCAATACGCCTGGTCCGCGATCCCGATAAGCATCGCGGCAGGGAATGCCCGCATGCGCCAACAGGTAGAGCGGCGAGCTTTAAATCCTCGCGGTTTCCGGTTCGAATCCGGATGCGGGTACGCGCGCGTAGCCCAATTGGCAGGAGGCGGCTCATTCAAAATGAGCACAGTGCAGGTTCGAATCCCGCCGCGCGCACCGCAACGTTTATGGTTCCGTAGCTCAATGGATGAGAGCGCCGGTTTACGAAGCCGGGGGTTGCTGGTTCGAGTCCTGCCGGGACCGCCAGTTTGCAAGGCTGCCATGTGAAGGTGCGGTAGCGGCCAAGAATTGCGCGTGTAGCCCAACCGGTAGAGGTGCCGGCCCGAGATGCCGGAGGTTGTGGGTTCGAATCCCGCCACGCGCACCACTTTTCACCTGCTTGCGCACGCTCCTCCGCCTTAACGGCGCTTGGGATGGAGGCCGGCGGGGACGATAACCAAAGCGTGATCGTCAATGTCATATCTCGCCGCCGCTTTATCGGTTAGAGGCATAATTGCTCCGTTGACGCAAACTCGCCAATGAGGACCTTATGAACCGCCTCCCGATCCTCGCCCTAGCTGCTGCCGGAATCTTCTCCGCCCTGGTCTTGGGCGCCGCCCCGGTTCGCGCTGACGCCCCCGCGCTTCCCGAACTCCCATCAGCGATCCAGCCTTCCGGTCTCAAACCCTATCTCGCGGCTGCCGCGAAAGGCGTGCAAATCTACGTATGCAAGCGCGCGGAAACCGGGGCCTGGAGCTGGACCTTCAAGGCGCCGGAGGCGGACTTGTTCGACGGCCAGGGCGCGAAGCTCGGCAAGCATTATGCGGGGCCAACCTGGGAAGGGCTGGATGGCGACAAGGTTGTTGGCGCGGTGAAGGCCTCGGCCAGCGCTCCGGCGGCGAACGCTATTTCCTGGCTTTTGCTCGATGTCAAATCCCGGGAAGGCGCGGGTGCGTTCACCGAGGCTAAAGGCATTCTGCGCGCCTCTACCGCCGGTGGCGTCGCGCCGGCTACGGGCTGCGACGAGGCGCATGCGGGGGCCGAAGCCCGCATAGACTATACAGCCACCTATTATTTCCTGAAGTAAGGCATCATCGAGGAATAAGTGCATCATCTGGCGCCGGGATTTTGGCCGCCTGCAAGGCGCAAAAAGGGGCGCATATCCGAGATATGTAACCCTTTTTGCAACACGGCAGGCGGGCAAAAGAACAAGCCAGATGATGCACTTATTCCTCGATGATGCCTAAGCCCGCCCCCCCGGCATATCGACAACGCCGGCGATTGCGGGCATAACTGCGTCAATTTTGCGCAGGCGCGAGTGCGCCTTCAACTCAAGAGGTTCTCCATGCCGTATGCGATCCGCGTACACGCCTTTGGCGGCCCCGAGGTCATGAAGTGGGAGGAGGCCGGGGTTGGCGAGCCGGGGCCAGGCCAGGCGAAGATAAAGCAGTATGCCGCGGGGGTGAACTACATCGACGTCTATCACCGCACCGGCCTTTACCCCATTCCATCGATGCCGTTCACGCCGGGCAGCGAAGGGGCGGGACTGGTGGTGGCCGTGGGCGAGGGCGTGACGGACATCGCCGTTGGCGACCGGGTCGCCTATGCCGGCCCGATTGGAGGCTATGCGGAGGAACGGCTGATCCCTGCCGGCGTGCTCGTGAAGCTGCCCAATGACATCTCCTACGAGACCGCGGCCGCCATGATGCTGCAGGGCATGACCGTGCGCTATCTCGTGAAGGAAACCTATCCGGTCACGAAAGACAGCGTTGTCCTGTGGCACGCGGCAGCAGGCGGCGTTGGGCTCATCGCCTGCCAGTGGCTCGCTCACATCGGCGCAACCATGATCGGCACGGCGGGCTCGGAGGAGAAAATGCAGCTCGCCAAGGACAATGGCTGCAAACATGTCATCAATTACCGCACCGAAGACTTCGTTGCGCGCGTGAAGGAGATCACCGGCGGTGCGGGCGTGGACGTGGTCTACGATTCGGTCGGCAAGGACACTTTTCCGAAATCGCTCGATTGCCTCAAGCCGCGCGGGCTCTGGGTAAGTTTCGGCAACGCCTCGGGTCCCGTACCGCCTTTCGAGATCGGCATCCTCGCGCAAAAGGGATCGCTCTATGCCACGCGGGCCTCGCTCTTCACATACGTCGCCTCGCGGCAGGCGCTGGTCGAAAACGCCAACGATGTCATGGACATGGTCCGGTTCGGCCGCGTCAAGATACGGGTCACGAAAACCTATCCGATGGCGGATGCGGCGCAGGCGCATCGCGACCTGGAAGGCCGCGCCACCACCGGCTCGATCGTGCTTCTGGCCGATTACGCAGACCGCCGCGTCGCCCCAATTTACGGCAACGACGGCGGCGGGGGCGAGGATTAGAGCCCGCCTTTGATTCCATCAAAAGCGGATAGGCTCTAATACCAGACGCCAAAAGACTGACCGTTCCGCATGGGCGCTAACACAATGAGGGAATCTCCCCCTCACCCCAACCCTCTCCCATGGGGAGAGGGACAGGGTGAGGGGAGTGACCTCCGTTCGTTACACCATCCGCTAATTCTAGCGCCGATGTGACCGTTCCGTGGCAGCAGGATAGCCATCCCGTAGCGCCGTACCATGGTAAATTTTCGTTTGGTAAACGGGCACCCGCCATCTTTTCCGCCGCCGTCTTTCTGCGAATCTTTTGCCACTTTAGGTCGAATTCCACGAATCCAAAATACCCGTTAATATTAGATTCTTGCGCGCGTTTACCACAAATCCCAATCTGGGGTTGCAGAAATAGTTAACAGCGAGCAACAGTTATTGATGTGATTGCAATGTCTTATTAGTCCGTATACGGCTTATGCGCTACCGGAACCGCTTTTTCTTGGCGGCGCGCCGGAGGAGGAAGCAAGTCAAGCCTGCGGCGATGTATTAGCAGAAGATATAGGTTTGCGGGTATTTAAAAAATGCGGCCGCCACAGTATGCATGGAAGACTATTCGCACGGAAATGCACGCGCCACGGGCCTTAAGGGCCAGCGCGAGCCCGGCACGGCAAATAGAACGCGGCCTCTCGCGAAGTTATGCCTGTGCGCCGCCGCTTCGTTTCTTCCTCCAGGCACCGGCCGCTTTTCCGCAGCGCCATGGCCCGGTCAAGCCGCATGGGCGCTGACATAACGAGGAAATTTCCCCTCACCCCAGCCCTCTCCCCATGGGAGAGGGAGTCCCGTCGCAACCGCTGTGAGGGCGTCCCCTCTCCCATCCGCATCCGCTTGCGGATGCGGACACTCGAGCGGCAAGCTCGCCAAGGCGAGCTTGCTGGGAGAGGGACAGGGTGAGGGGAGATTCCCTCGTTCATCACGCCATCCGCTATTTTTAGCGGCCATGCGGTCAAGCCGGGCCATGACAACCGAGATTGCTGCGATGCCGTGTGCGGCGTTAGCGCATCGGTAAGGAGCTATGGTCCACCATTGCGTCATGGGAAGGCGGGGCATGGCTGGGAGGCGTTGCGATGGCGTTATTTGCAAGGATTGAGAGCGGAGCCGGGGCGGGTGCAGGGAGGCAAGCGGCGGGACAGGGCAGCGCGAGCCGGTGCAGTTTCCGGCGGGCGCGGCTTGCGCCAAAAGGTAAACGCGCGGCGCGGCCCTCAGACGCCGGAAACCGCGGGATTTGGAGGCTCAACCTTCTAGGCATGGCTAACAAACCGCTAAAACTTATGGCGGTTCGTAGCGGAATCCGCCTTGAGGGAAGCGCTTGGCTTCATCCCGGAAGCGCCGCGGCGCTGTCCAGGATGACGATGCTTCCAGCCCGGGTCAGGCGGGATTGTCGAGGCTGATCATGCCGCTTTCGCCGTCGAAGGCCAGCACCTCGGCGTAGCGCGCCCAATTGATGACGGTGTGCAGCGTCGTCTCGGCATCCTCTTCGGGCATTGTGTCCTCAAGCTCGTCCTTGAAGCGGATGATGGACGCCCGGTGGCTCGACCGGTCCTCCAGGATGTGCTTGATGTGCGCGGCGAGCGGAACGTAGGTCACCAGGTGCTGGGCGAAGAGGGCTTTGCGCTCGTCCGTCCCGGCTAGTGCAAAGCGGCGCCCGGCTTCGTTCAATTGCAGGTCGCCCTCGGCAAGTTCCGCGAAGCGCAGGAGCTGCAGCGTTTCCGCCGCGTGGAACAGCTCGTCCACCTCCATCTGTGTGCGCTCGGCAAGCAAGGGCAGGTCGGCGCGCCCGTCGAACGGCGGCTCGGCAAGCGTTTCGATAAGGCCCGCCAGCGTGTTCGTCGAGACCCGCGGCAGGCTCATGCCGATGCCCGTGCCGGGGAACAAGCCCTCCCTGGCCGGCGCTGCCTTCGCCGTCATACGCGCATAAATATCGTCGACGAGCGCGCGGAAAGCTGCGTCCACGCGGTTCCTGGGCTGCGGCAGGTTCACCTTGATTTCCGCGATGACGCGGCCGGGATTGGACGAGAACACCAGGATGCGGTCGCTCATGAGCACCGCTTCCTCGATATTGTGGGTGACCATCAGAATGCCCCGGATCGGCATGCGGCCTTCGCACCAAAGGTCGAGAAGGTCGGTGCGCAGCGTTTCGGCGGTGAGCACGTCGAGCGCCAGAACGGCTCGTCCATCAACAGCAGCTTGGGATTGACCACAAGCGCCCGCGCCAGGCCGACGCGCTGGCGCATTCCGCCCGAAAGCTCCTTCGGATAGGCGCTTTCGAACCCGTCGAGGCCGATAAGGTCGATGGCTGCAAGGGCGCGCTTGCGGCGCTCCTCCGGCGCAACGCCCTGCGCTTCGAGCCCCAGCTCGACGTTCTCTAAGACCGTGAGCCAGGGGAAGAGCGCGAAGCTTTGAAACACCATGGCAAGCCCATCGGCGGGGCCTTTAACCGGCTGGCCGTCGATGCAGATTTCACCGCTGCTCGGCGGCATCAGCCCTGAAATGATGCGCAAGAGCGTGGACTTGCCCGAGCCGGAGCGGCCCAAGAGCGCGACAATCTCGTTGTCGTACATGTTCAAGTCCACATTATCGAGCACGAGCAGATTGCTGCTCGCGCCGCGCTTATAGTAGTGCTGCACATGCGAGACGGAGACCAGTGGGTCCCTTCCGTTGGCGTTGGCCCGCGCTGCAACCGCTCCCATAGGCTCCTCCCCGATCAATCGATGCGCAGACGCCGGTCTGCGAGCTTATAAAGACGGCGCCACAGCGCCCGGTTCACGATGACGACAAAAAGCGACATAACGCCCACGCCCAGCACGACGCGGTGGAAATCGCCATCGGCCGTGGCCTTAGCGATGTATGCCCCGAGCCCGTGCGCTTCGAGCTTGGTATCGCCCCAGCTCGCCACCTCGGCGACGATGCTCGCATTCCAAGACCCGCCAGACGCGGTGAGCGCGCCGGTCACGTAATAGGGAAAAATGCCTGGTAGGATGACTTTGCGCCACCACTGCCAGCGTTTGACCCCGTACAGCGTCGCCGTTTCGCTTAGGTCGCTCGGGAAAACGCTGGCGCCTGCGATCACATTAAAGAGGATGTACCACTGGGTGCCCAGAATGATCAGCGGCGAGAGCCAGATATCGGGGTCGAGATGGTAGGTGGAGATGCCAAGGACCACGAAGGGGAAGAGGACGTTCGCCGGAAAGGCCGCCAGGAATTGCGCCAGGGGCTGCACGCGCTCGGCTAGCGCGGGCCTAAGTCCGACATAGACGCCGATAGGCACCCAGATGAAACTGGCAACCACGATAAGGATCGCGACACGAAAAAAGGTTAGGAACCCGTCCACGACCGCTTCCTCGAAATCGGTTAAGCCCAGTGTCGCGCGCACATAGGAGATGACGGTCCAGGCGCACCACGCCGCGAACGCGAGTAGCGCGATGTTCCAGGCCCAATCGACCGCCCTGCCCGTGCTATCACTTACCTTGGGAGGGTCCGGGATCCGCTTCGACAGATTGCTGACATTGCCGCTGAAGATTTGAAAGAAGTGGCCTGTAAAATCGCCGATCACCGAAATAAGCCGTGCCCGCTTGATGAGATCGAGCACCCAGGATTCCGGCTTCACCTGCGCGGCCACCAGTTCGACGCGGAACTTGTCCGACCACGCGACGACAGGGCGAAACACGAGCTGATCGTACAGCACGATGACGACTGCCATCGCTGCGACCGCCCAGGCGACGGCGCCGATATCCTTCTGTTCGATCGCCACCGAGATATAGGAGCCGATCCCGGGAAGCGTAATCTTGGTATCGCCGACCGAGATCGCCTCCGAGGCGACCACGAAGAACCAGCCGCCCGACATGGACATCATCATGTTCCAGACGAGGCCGGGCATGGCGAAGGGCGCATCGAGTTTCCAGAAGCGCATCCATGGCGAGAGCCTGAAATGCGTCGCCGCTTCTTCGAGGTCGCGCGGAACGGTCGTCAGCGACTGATAGAACGAGAACGTCATGTTCCAGGCTTGGCTCGTGAAGATCGCAAAGATCGCTGCCAGCTCCGCGCCAAGCTCGCTGCCCGGAAACAAATTCATGAAGAAAATCACGGTGAAGGTGAGAAAGCCCAGCACCGGCACGGATTGCAGGATATCGAGCGCCGGAATGATAACGCGCTCGGCCTTCTTACTCTTGGCGGCCAGCGGCGCGACCAAGAACGTAAACAGCAGCGAGAAGCCCAGCGCCGCGAACATCCTGAGCGTGGTCAGGAGCGCGTATTGCGGCAGATTCCTGGGATCGAGCGATACCGGCTGAATTTCGAGACCGGCGAGCGGCTGGTGCATGGATTTCGCCGCATGCGCGATCCCCACGAGGAGCGCACCTACAGCGAAGAAAACGATGGCATCGTAGCGGTTAGGCCAGGCGCTGGCGACGGTGGCGGAGATGGTGGCGATGCGGCGGCTGCCGGCGGTGGGTGTTGCCATGGTCATCGCTTCCTCGCTGCTCGTTCTGGGCGTGTCAGCCCGGTCTCATGCCATGCGCTTTTGTTGGCCTTGCAAATGCGTTAGGGGATTTGGAGGTTGCCGCCGCGGACGGGCAAACGGAATCGCTGCCCGTCTTCTAGGCGAATGAACGGATAGCGCATTTCTGTCAACCCCAAATCGCTTGGTTTGCCGCCGCGAGGCGCCTGCAGCGACTTGGAGCACCGTTTGGCGCCCACTTTGTGTGCTACCCTGCCGGCAGCCTTAGGCCGGCAGCTGATTTCACAGGGGAAAATTGGGTTCGTTCGGCAAAAATGCCCCTTATATGTAAGTAAGTATAATAAAGAAAAGGCTCTATCGTTTCCTTCCGTTTGAGGCCGAGGCTGTGTGAAAATGCGGTTTTAGTCCGGCTGGAAACGGCACATTGCGGGATGCCGGTTCATCCAGGCTGGAATCGCGCTTGTCTTGCGCAGAAAACCGCGGACAGAGTTGCTATGAGAGCGGCAGCACAAACATAAATGAACAGCAAGCCGCCTTTTTTGGCGTAGGCCCGCATTGCCTGCAGTAATCCTGGCACACCGGGGATATTTATGACACGCTTCATGTTGTAGGACAGAACATGAAGCGACATTTCCGTCTTCGCATTGTACAGGCGTTTCATCAGGAAGTGTACCGGGCCCATCCAAAACTTGAGAGTTCCGAAGGGATGCTCCACGGTGCTGCGCCGCATCGTCATTATACCTGGGTTCCGGTCCAGCCGGTCCTGGGCGGCCTCGGAACCGGCCCAATCGGGTTATCGCCCGCGATGCCTGTTGGCGGGGGTAGACCGGTCTATCGAGGCGCTCACCTAATTATTGCGTAGAGCGGCGCTCTTATTGCTAAACGAATTTCTATTTTTCTTCAGTCCTGGGGCCAGAAGGAAACCTTACACACAGCTGGCACTTGAAATTCTGAGGCAGCTGTGTCTGCTTCGGGCGATGCGGCCATCGCCAACGCTGGCCTTTTGTAAACGAGATGCTTATTGTGCGCGCAAGTAGCCAATCTTCGCGTGAGCTCACACGGTGGTAGGCGTTCCAGTGGAGTGAGATTTGGCGGTGGTACAGAGCAAGCTGCTGAAGTGGGGGCGGATAGTACGGAACCTGCAGATGAAGAACACACCTGCTGCGCAAAATGCTGAAGGTGCGGCTACCGATGAACAGAATGAATTATACGTTGCGTTGAACGATTTGCTTGCTGAGAACAAATCGTTAGAGGAGAAAAATCTCGAACTTCAGGAAGAAATGAATGCCCTGCGTCTGCGCAGCGACCGGGATAATCAAGAATCCATGAAGTATGCGATATCTGAATTTGCCGCCGATATGATATGCGTTGCCGATAATGTTCGCCGCGCCATTGAGGTGGTTCCAAAGGAGCAGCTAAGCGCGATCCGGCCCTGAACAGCCTTGTAGAAGGCTTTGAGGTTACGGAGCGATCACTTCTGACTGCACTGAATCGCGATGGGGTGACGCGTTTCGCTCCTCTAGGCGAGCCATTTAATCCTCATCTGCACGAAGCCAAGTCTACGGTGAGCGCGCCGGATTTGCCCGGCAATACCGTAGTTCAGGTGATCCAGGCAGGCTTTATGATCGGGGAGCGCCTGCTTCGGCCGGCGGGGGTTGTCGTGGCTCAAGCTGGCGCTGGTTCAGGGCGATACGCCCAGCAGGCAAACGCGTCAGAGCGCAGTTACTCTGTCTTGCACAAGCCGGTTATAACGGCGGCGGAGGGTGCTCCTCGTGAACGGGTAGAGAATGTATCTAATTACATTCGTGCATCCGGGCGGAATTGGCCTTCATTACCGGGTCAGGAAGCAGCTTACGAGGCGACGGAGACTTCGCTCGCATCCGATCCCGCAAAGGCCATCGAAGACGCGCAAGAGAGAACCAAGGCCGTAAACGGCGCGTTCGAAGCCAAGAACTATGCGGAGGCAGCGCGCCTCCAAGAAACAGTCGCTGCGGCGGTACGTCGCAGCGAAACTGCCGCTGAGGGGAAGCCCGGCGACGGCACCCTCGATGCTCTCCTAAGTCTTTCATGGTATCAGCTTTTAGCTGGCCAGTACGACGCGGTGATCGCGACCGCGGATCAGGCCGCCGCAATAAGCAAGGATTACATCTCAATCGACACAAATCGTGCCCACGCTCTTATGCTGAGGGGCTTCCCGGACGAAGCAAGAATTGTTTACAACAAGCACAAGGGAAAAGAAACCCGGAACAAAAAGACCTGGGACAACGAAGTATTGGACGACTTCGCCGAATTGGAGCAAGAGAATATTAAGCATCCGCTCATGAACGAAATCCGAACTGCTTGGGCTGCAGAAAGTTGATTTGGAAAGTTGTATAAGCTGCGAAAAGTTTTCAGAAATGCAGGTGAGAATCGCATACCAAGGGCACGTTATACTAAATCCGGTTGATTACTTCGCGAAGTCCCCCCTCATCCTGTCCTTCTCCCCGAGGGGAGAAGGAACGCCAGAATTATCCGCAGCGGCAATTCTAGGGTCCTCTCTCCCCTTGGGGAGAGAGACAGAGTGAGGGGGTCTTTTGCTGAAGCAATCAGCCGGATTTGGTATTAACGCTGCCGGTGCATCCGGCTCCGGGCTTGCGCCATATCGAGAATTGCTGGCCTTTATCCGCTTGCTTTGCTAGACACAAGGTGTCAGGGACGACCAAGGTAATAGAAGAAAAGGTGAAAGTGATGTCCAGGCTGTTGGAGATGCCGGTTGTGCCACCGAAAAGGCAGGGGAGCAGCATGAACCGTCTCGATGAGTTGAATAGGATCCTGCGCAAGCTGCAGATCGATTTACCGGGGATCGAGACAAGCGCGCTGATTTCCGAGGACGGGCTGATGATCGCCCGCGCCGACAACATGAACATGGAGGAAACGCGTGTCGCCGGCATGGCAGCCACGCTGCTTAACCTGGGCACCCGGGCGGCCATGGAACTCTCCCGCGGCGCCGTGCAGGAAGTGATCGTGCGCGGCGAAAACGGTTACGCCGTGGTGCTCAGCGCCGGCCGCGGCACCCTGCTGCTCGCCGTCACGAACGAAGCCAGCAAGCTCGGCCTTATCTTCTTCGACATGCGCGAAGCGATCCGGGCGTTGCAGAAAGTCCTTTAGGCAGTTGCACGAAAACGTGCCTTTCGCCGCATCGTTGTCAGGAGTTGGCCATGGCGGATAAAATACTATTCGACAACGGCACACACCGTAACATCCTGCTTGAGGATTCCGGCGGTGCCGGCAACGCGGTGCAAGCGAACCAGCACCTCATCGTGCACAATGGCGAGGCCATGCTGCTCGATCCCGGCGGGCACAAGGTCTATTCCAAAGTCATGGCGAAGACTTTTTCGGCCCTCGGCCGCGGCAGACTGCGCTACATTTTCCTCTCGCACCAGGACCCGGACATCGTCGCCGCCACCAATGGCTGGCTGATGACCACCGACGCCACGGCGTACATCTCCGCGCTGTGGGTGCGCTTCGTACCGCATTTCGGCCTGGACCACCTGCTTGAGGACCGGCTGCTGCCCATCCCCGACGAGGGCATGACGTTCGAAATGGGCGGCGGGTCGCTGTTCGCCCTGCCAGCGCACTTCATGCACAGCGTGGGCAACTTCCATATCTACGACCCGGTCGCGAAGATCCTGTATACCGGCGACCTCGGCGCCTCTCTAGGCATGGAATACATCGAAGTCACCGACTTCAACGCGCACCTGAAATACATGGAAGGCTTCCACCGCCGCTACATATGCAGTAAAAGCATCATGATCGCCTGGGCGGACATGGTGCGCAAGCTGGACATCGACATCATCGCCCCGCAGCACGGCGCGCTGTTCCGCGGCAAGCCGATGGTCAAGAAATTCATCGATTGGTGCGCCAGCCTCGATTGCGGCATCGACCTGATTATGCCGCTGTTCAAGGCGCCCGCGGCCGCCCAGTTCGCCACGCCGGCAAGTTGAAGGTGTGTCCGTGAACGCCGATCTTCCCGAAGCCTTCCCACCCGCCCTGCCACTGGCCGGAGAAGGCGCGCCCGCCTTGCTCGTTGCCGCACTCGCCGCCATGGGCGCCACGCTGGCGGTTGTTTCGGCCTCGATCTGGCTGGCCCCGCCCGTGACGCAGCCGGAGCCTGTGACCATCGTGGTGCACGAAAAGGAACCGGCGCCGCCGCCCAAAATCATTGAGGTGCAGGTGCCCGCGCCGGCGCCGCCGCCCACCATCATCCAGGTGCCGGCGCCACCCGCGCCGCCTCCCTGTTTCGACCCCTTGACGATCATGTTCGCGAGGGGCAAATCCGCGCCGCTGCCCGGGACTGACGCAGACCGCGCGCTGCTACACGCCGGCATCGCCCGGCTGAGCGACTGGCTCGGCAAGCATGCCGACGCAAAGCTGGTCGTCGCAGGCCATGCCGACAGCCTGGGCACCGAGGATCAAAACCTCGTGCTCAGCTTCGCCCGCTCCAAGTCCGTTTCCTCCCTCCTCGCCAGCAACGGCATTCCCTCCAACCGCATGGCCGTGCGCGCAGCCGGCGCCGCCGAGGCCGCCGCGGCCGCCGACCCGCGCGACCGCCGCGTCGATGTCGGCATCGATGGCGTTAGCGCCTGCAAAAGCGCCACCGGCGCCACGGAGCATCCATGAACATACCCGCCCTTCTCATCGGCCTTGGCGCCGCGTTGCTTCTGCTGCTGGCGGGCTACCTCGCCGGCCTCCGGCGCGGTTCAAGCGAACGCACCCGGCTGCGGGGCGTGACCGAACAGCAGGCCGCGGTCCTGCAACACTGGAAGCAGCGCAACGCGATGGATGACGACGGCACGCTGAAATCCACCATCGAGCAGGTGCTGGCACCGCTGGTGGAGCGCGAACGCCTGTCGGTCGACCTGGCACGGGTCGGCAGCGCGGGCCAGCGCCGCGACCTTTCTCCGCTGCTCCAACAAGTCGCCAGAGTGGGCAATTTCGGCTCGATCCTGCTGAGCAACGAGGACGGCCTCGTGGTCGCCTCGGCAGGGTCTGCGCCGGACTTCGACGGCATGGCCGCGGCCACCTCCCGCCTGACTGACGCCGCCGACCAGTTCGCTATCCACCGGGGCGGCGCGCTGGCCGTCGTGGTGCGCGACGGTGCCGATTCGACCACGCTGTGCCGCCTGTTCACGACGAACGGCCAGAGACTGGCGCTGACCGCGACATCGAACGACACGCGCCTGGCCGCCGTGGCGCTCGACCCGGCGCTGGCGAAGATCGAAACGGCGCTGGCGGCGCAGGTTGAGGCGTAAGGCCCGGCCGGCGCATCTCCGCCCGCCAGTTAACAGCTGGGCCATCCTACTACTGAAGTCGAGGTCAAAGGCAGCGAAGGCTTATTTAGCGCAGTTGAATATGAGGCGCTTTCGCGTTACGCCTTATTTTGCAAAGAATTCCAAACGGCCCTGTCCTCCGCTCAAAACGCAGAGAACCTAGCGCCACGAGCGGCATCAACGCGTCTAAGGGGGCACGCGCTTCTGCTTCTTAATCAGCCTGAAGCGGCGCGGGCAGCTTATTTGAGGTACAAGGGGCAGCATATCCCTGAAGAGGAGGATAAGCTCTGGGAAACTTTGATTCTACAAGACTTCACAGAATTCCAAAAGGCCGGGCTCAAACATCGGCAAATGGATGAGATCCGCGCGGCGTTTGCCCCGGCGCCGGAGAAGAAATAGGGCGGCTGCCGGCCGTCTATGAGGCGCGGGCGATTTCGGCTTCGACGGCTGCGAGAAGCGGCGGCAAGTGGTCGCGAACGGTGCTCCAAACGAGTTGCTGCTGCACATCTTCGTAGGTGTGCCGGTAGATGTTGCCGGCGGCGGCTACACTGCGCCACGGAATGTCCGGATGGCGGTTCTTGATCTCATCGCCAAGCCGGCGCGAGGCTTCCGAAACGATTTCGAGGCAACGGGTCACCGCGTAAAAGGCCAGGGTGTTGGCGCAAAATGCCTCGTAATCCATGCCGCCGATAAAGCTCTGCGCATGGCGGATGTTGCTGGCGATATCGAGGAGCGCAGCCCGCTGGGTTTCCTCAGAAGGCATAGATCAAATGCTGTTCCGCAAGGGGGCGGATCGCGGGTTTCAGAAAAGCGCGGCCGACAACATCGGTTGGCAGCGGAAACAGGTCCTCGACCGCTAGCTTAACGCCGGCATAGTCGAATATCGTTCGAACAGCGGCAGGATCGGTCTCGATCAGGATGTCGATGTCGCTGTCGGGCCGGTTGTCTCCGCGCGCCCGCGAGCCGAATAGCGCCGCGTGCCTAATGCCCTGCTCGCGCAACGCCTTCTCGTTGGCGCGCAGGGTGCCGATGATGTCGCTGGCGGTGGGATTTGCTGCGTTCATGGCACCATCCTAACACGAGCGGCTTGAAAAAGCGACCGGGGCGGGGCCGGTAAAGCGCTTTCCATCCAGCCCGGCAATCTCGTACCGGCGGCCAACAGGGCTCGGAAGAAGCGATCCTGAAGGACTTCGCCGAATTCGAAAAGGCCGGGCTCAAGCATCCGCAAATGGATGAAATCCGCGCCGCGTTTTCCTCCGCGCAAAAGAAGCAATAAGACAAAGCTTGTTGTCGAGCGGCGGCAGGTGCCTGATCCCGCGGGCTGCAACGCATTCGTTGGGCAAGCCAGGAATGATTGCTTAGCGATTACGCAACCTGGTGTCTGGACATTTATCTGTGGGGGTCAATCGGCACCGGCGTTGTTGAAGTTGAGATAGGGTAGCTGGGATGCGGCCCATTGCTCGTCGATCTCGACGAGGATGGCGGAGACAAGACGGACGAGGGACGCCTCGTTTGCAAACACGCGTATTTTCTGGGTTCGGCGTTTCAGTTCCTGCTGGATCGAGCGCTCGATGGGGTTGGATGTGCGCATGCGCCGCCAATGGTCTCTTGGCAGCTTGAAGGCGGCCAGGCCCTCGGGGACATTGTTTTCGAGCCAGCCGGCGAGCTTTGGCGCGGGCGTGCGATATTTGGCCACGAGGCGCTTAAGCTCCTCCTCCGCGCTTCCCAGGCTGGGGGCGTCCCAGACGGCCCGCAGTTCCTCGCCGATGGCCTTGCGAATGGCCAGATTGGGGGCGTGGTGGATGGCGTTCTGGGCAAGGTGGAACTGGCAGCGCTGCCAGCGGGCACCGGGCAGCACGGCCTTGCGGGCAGCCTTGAGGCCGGAATGGTCGTCGGAGGTGATGAACTCGACGCCTTGCAGGCCGCGCGCAACCAGGCTTTCAAGGAAGGCGCGCCAGTGCACCTCGGCCTCGGAGAACGCGACGGAGACGCCCAGCACCCGGCGCTTGCCGGAGGGCTCGATGCCGATGGCGGTGAGCACGGCGCAATCGTCCGCGACGCCGTGCTCGCGGGTCTTCTCGTAGCGCGCATCGAGGAAGAGATAGCGGAAGCGGCCAAGCCTGCGGTTCCTCCAGGCTTCGAGCTCTTCATCGAGCATGGCCGCGGCGCGGCTGACCTGGGTTGAAGATAGGCCCTCGATACCGAACTCGGCCAGCACCTTCTCGACGCTGCGCGTGGAGACGCCCTTCACCCCCGGGTCGCGCTTCGCTTGCCCGAGGGCAGGCTCCCATCTCAGCGGCGCATAGCATTACGGCGCGGCAGGAGCGGCGCCCGCGTTCAAGGCTCTGCGGGAAGAACGGCTTGGGCGCGCCCGCGGTCTTGGGCACATCCAGGGTCAGCGTCCCGGCCTGGGTGTCGATCTTCTTGAGCTTTGTGCCGTTGGCATAGCCGCGCCGTCCGGAGCTGCGCTCATAGTGGCCCGCTCCCAGGAACTGGTCGCGTTCGAGCCGCATGGCGGCGTTCATGAGCATGGTCATGACCTGCGCCATGGCTTGTGGACCCTCTGCGACGAGTTGTTCCATGACTGCGGCAATCGTCGTATCGTTGTTGGCCATCGGTGCTTCCTTCTTGGCGGTTGGAATACCGATGCGCAATTCGCTTCAGTTCCCCACGCGTGGGGAACTGAAGCGTCCACAGCCTCCTCGCCCTGCGGGCCTCGGAGGGAATTTCCAGACATCAGGTTACACGGGCTTGCTTAGCAGGCCCTAAGAGACAAACATGGCTAACATTATCTTATAGGCGAGCGCGGGCAGCTATGCAGGTGGGGCGTAGGGGGCTGTAGAGTGCTATCGTGGTAAATTCGCGATGGTTAATGCGCACGGCCGGCAATTTCCGCCGCCGTCTTTCGGCGAATTTTTTCGCGTTTTTGCCCCCAATTCTGCGATTCAAAAATACCCGTTAAATATAAAAATCGCCGCTTATTAATATTAATGGCTGGTTGAAATTAACAACTCGCAAACCAACAAAAGTTAACGCCAGCCGCGCCATACTTGTTAAGGTTTCCGCGGCATCTGGCTTTGCGCGATAACCGCGAGCACCTTGAGGTCTTCCTCGTTCTTCTCGGCCGTCAGCAGGAAGCGGACGCGATCCGAAACCCAGCTCACCGCCTTATAGGAGCCGAACGCCTGGGCGTTTATGGCGCTGTCCACATATCCGTCCGCGGGCAGCACATAAAGCGTCAGCGGCGGCTCCGTCTTGGACGAATAGGTGAGCTGCATCATGTTGTCTTGGTTATATTTGAGCGTCTGCCCGCGATAGAGCGTGAAGCCCTGATGGCTGAAATCGGGCGGCGTCAGCGCCTTCGCGGTGATCTTCGAAAGCTGGAAGCGGATGAATTCCGGGTTCGCGATGGCATCGGGGTGCGGCGTCAGCATCTCCTTGGGGAAGAAGCTGTGGAACTTCGCGATGTCCGCGGACCAGGACAAGGGCGTGAACACCGCCGCTGGCGCCCTGTCCACGATCTTCGCCGGCAGGGGCGCGCGCTGGGGAGCGAGCAGCGTGGCGCCATAACCGCCGGCTAGGCCGCTCGCAAACACCGCGCATAGGAAGAGTAACTGCCTCGCGGCGCTTTGCCGCTTGGGCCCGGCCGCGGCGGCTTTGGCCGGCGGCGGGGCTTTGGCTCGCGGTTGGGGCTGGGCCTCGGCGGCTTCCGGCTGCCAAGCGCTGCGCGGAACCTCGATCTCTTCGCGCGCAAAGCCGCCAAGAGTCTCCATGAGCTGCGCCTGAGTCCGCTTCAGGCGCGCCACGCGCCGGGACACCTCGGGGTTCGAGCTTGCGAGCTGCGAAACCTCCGCGGTTTGTCCCCTCTCGAGCTGGCCGTCGAGAAAGGCGAGCAGGAACTCATCGCTGAGGTGCGTCATGCGGCACGCTCTCGCTGCAGGTAAGGATCGGCTTCGGCAAGGCCGCGCTGATCGAGCCATTCCGTGAGCGCCGTATGTCCGCGCGCAAGCAGCTTCATGAGGGCGAGCATGTTGAGCGCGGCGACTTCCGCCGCTTCGTCGTAAGATGCGCCCTCGCCGTATACGAGATAAAGCACGCCCCTTTGCGCCGGAGACAGATTGGCGATGAACCGTGCGAAATGTGCGTTGCCGGCCAGCGGCCCCTTGGCGAAGGCGGCCGCGAAGAGACGCGGATCGGGCGGGCACTTTCTCTGAATGGAGGGATCTTCATCCAGTTTCGCCGCCCAGAGCGCATACATGCGGCGGAATCCAGCCGTAAGGCGGCTCGTATCCTCCTCCTGCCATTCGTTGCGAATGCTCATAGCTCTGACCGTTCCACGCAGCAATCCGCGCGCCAGCTCCTCATTCGCGGTTAGTACAAGCGCGAATTTGTAGAGACGCGGCATCGCCTTGTGAATTGCGTCGCGCTGCAGGCTGGAAAACTGACTATAATTTGCCATAATGCGCGGCCTCCCCTAAACAACGTTGAATTGCACCCACCGCCGCAACGTTGACATAGAAAGGTTGACGCGACGTAAAATGGCCACAGCGGATTGCGGAGATGCCCCCCTCCCGGCAAATTAGGTCCGAAACTCAGGGTTTCAGTGAAGGCAGTATGAACAACAAAAGCTCCGCGCGAGACCGCCCTTTGCCGCAGATGCGGGACGATCTTGCCAGCTTGATCGAGCAAGCCATCAAAGCGCCTGCCCGGGCCGGCGTCCCGGCCGCAGACGCCCCGCACGGCGATCGCGCGGCCCTGGGCGAGTCAGCCGAAGCACTGCCGCAGCGCCTCATCGAGGAGCTTAGCGCACCGCAGGAGGCTTACGCGGGCGCCGGTGGACCTGCCGAAGCATTGCCGCATCGCCTTATCGAGGAGCTCAGCACGCCGCAGGACGCTCATGCGGGCGCCGAAGGATCTGCCGAAGCATTGCCGAATCGTCTCATCGAGGAACTCAGCGCGGCGCAGGAGCAATTGCGCGCGGAGCCGCCGCGCGAGCCCGAGCCGCCCGCTGCTGCGCCAGCCCCGGCCCCGGCAAGCCAGCCTGCCCCTTTCAAGGAAGCGAATGAGCCCGCCACGGGAACGGTTGTTCACGCGCCAGGCATCGCCGGCACGTTTCGCAGCTTGCGGGGCCGCTACCTGGCCCTCGTCAGCCTGGTCCACAGGCGCGTCTTCGACCGCCGCATCGAGCAGCTACTGTTTTTCAAGACGGCCGGCCTAGGTTCCTCGCTCGAAAACGGGGCGGACGGGCAGAAAAAGTTCGTTTACCGGGGCCCCATTCCGGAAGTGGTCCTGGCCTGGGCGCTTTCCGCGCTCCCTACCGATTTGAAGCGCTACGCTTTCGTGGATTTCGAAGCCGGCAACGGCCGCACGCTGCTGCTTGCGGCGCGCAGGAATTTCGAGCACGCCATCGGCTACACGCACGACGGCGAAACTTGCGCGATGCTTGAAATGAACCTCGCGCAATATTCCCGTTCCTATATGAGCTGCCGGGATGTGCGCGCCCTGCGCGGGGACCGCGACGGCATTCCCATTCCCATGCAGCCCGCCGTGCTGTTTTTCCCGTATAGTCTCAGCCGGCACCATCTCAGCATCGTGCTCAGCCATCTCTCGGCATCGATCCGGCTCAATCCCCGCTCGATCTATCTGATTTTTGAGAACTCGGGCCCTGAGCGCGGGCTTGAGCAAATGACGCTTTTCCGCAAAGTGCCCTTGCCCCCGGTGAACCGGGTTAGGGCAAGGCTATTTTCTCCGGCAAACATCGCGGTCTACCGGTCTCTCAATACCGGCGTCGCGAGTTAGGTAATATGCAGCGGGAACCGAACATGCAAGAAGCCGGAAACGACATCGTTACTGCCATCGAGGGCCGCGCGGCGCTGGTGCGGCTGAACAGGCCCAAGGCGCTGAATGCGGTCACGCTGGAAATGATCCACGCGCTCGAAGCGCTGTGCCACGCTTGCGCCAAGGACCTGCACATTTACGGGATCGTGATGGAGGCGGAAGGCAAGGCTTTCAGCGCGGGCGGCGATATCCGCACCATCCGCGAACTGATCCAAAACGATCTCGCGCAAGCGGACCGCTATTACGCCGAAGAATATCAGCACAATTGGTCGCTGCAATGCTTCCGGAAACGCCATGTCGCATTGATGAACGGCGTCGCCATGGGCGGCGGCGTGGGCATCAGCATTTTCGGCACGCATCGCGTGGCCGGCGAGAACATGGCGTTCGCTATGCCCGAAACCGGCATCGGTTTCTTCCCGGATATCGGCGGCGGCTGGTTCCTGCCGCGCATGCCGGGAATGGCGGGCCTATATCTCGGGCTCACCGGGCACGTTTGTAACCGCGCCGACGCCTATTATGCCGGCGTCGTGACGCACTGTATTCCGGCCGCGCAGTTCGAAACGGTAAAAGCGGCGATGATCGAGGCGGAGCCCGTCGATCCGCTCCTCGATGGCTTGCACGAGCATCCAGGCGTTGGCCATCTCGAAAAGCACCGCGAGCCGATCGGCAGGATCTTCTCCGCGCCTTCGCTGGAGGAGATTTTGAAGCGGCTCGAACAGGAGCAGGGGGCCTGGCGCGACTGGGCGCAACAAACGCTCTCCGTGCTTTCGAAAAAGTCGCCGCTCTCGCTCAAGGTTACCTTCGAGCAGCTGCGGCGCGGCAAGGGCTACAAAACGCTCAAGGAGGCGTTGATCGTCGAATACCGGCTGGCGGCGCGGTTGATCCGGCTGCCGGACTTTTCCGAAGGCATCCGCGCCGTCATCGTCGATAAGGACCAGTCGCCCAAATGGCAGCCGGCCTCCTTAAGCGAGGCGAGCGAGGCTCACGTGCAATCGCTGTTCGAGCCGCTCAGCCAAGGCGACCTCACGCTCGCGGATTATTGGGTTCCGCCTCTTCACGGCTAGCTTCGCCGCAAGAACAGCGCCCCCGCCGGCACCAGGCCGGCCGGGCGGAGATTCCGTCAATTTCCAACCCAGAAATCGCAATGTTTCACGATGCCGACGAGCGGATCGCCAAATACCTCGTTGTTACAGGGGATGCCTCCTCGCCCAGCAGGCAGCCGGGCAAATACACCGCGAGCGCCGTAACGGACCGTCGTGGGAAACGGCGTGGCGCAGTAGCCGTGTTCCATGGCACAGCGCACCCATTCGGCATTGGCCGCGGGCGCATAGCCCAACCAGAAAAAGCCCAACGCGAAAAGAGCGGCGGCTGCTTTAGTTACGGACACGGATATTCATCCCAAATCTCCCTAATCCAATCGCGAAAAAATAATAAATCTCGTCACAAATTTGCACAACCCACGAACCCGCGAGCGTTGTTGCTCATGGGGCAGAACGGACAAGCCGCCGATGGCGCGGACCAAATCTGGCGTATCGAGGATGTGCGCGAAGCCGCGGTTCTCGCAATGCTGTTCACCATGGGCTTCACCTCGCTGCTCGCGCTTCTTCGCCTCAATAGGCCGGGATAGGCCACTCGCGCGCAGCTTGCGTACCGCGGCGCAACTGTCGCATAGATTGAATTGAAAAAATTACAATGTGTGGCCCCCCTGCGATTGTAGCTGACTTTATGGGTATGTTACTTATCGGCAAACTCGGAGATGCGTATGTTGAAGAAGTTGGTGTTTTTGCTGCCGGTATGCGCGAGCTTAGTATCGGGCTGCATGTCCACGCCGCCGCTCTCCGAGGCCACGGGCACCGAGCACAGCGATATCATGATCAAAGATGTCGTGGTGCGCGTGAAGTGCGAATTGTCGGGGGCTTTCGACCAGAAGGTTCAGCAGCGCGAGTTCCGTTGGCTGGCGGACTGGACTGCGCACGCAGATCTGACGCTTCAAATCAACGATAATGCTGGGGTTTCGCCAAGCGGGTCTTATACGAAATACCAAAAGAGCGCCATCAATACAGATGCCGGCCTCAACAGCGCCGCCAACACTAGCAAATTCCCCTTCGGCTATCCCCTAGTGTCTCAATTCTTCACCTTGAGCGCTAACGCGAACCTCAACGGCGGGGCGGTGCGGGCGGAGACCATCAGCTTCACGGTCGCTCTCGACGAACTGAAGCGCTGGCGCGAACAGCTCGACAGACGCGAAGCGAACCTCCCGCCGGAAAAGAAGACCTGCTATTTCGACGGCGAATTGGGCGTCACGGGCAATCTTGGCCTGAAGGAGTGGGTGGATTCCGCATTCTATCCCGTCAAAGCTGGCGAGCTGCACGCGGGCGTACATCCGTTCGCAGGAGGCGGAGGGGGCGGAAAGGGGGGCGCGCAGGGGCCTTCTACTGGCGGTCCAGCAGCCAAGGCGGAGGTGCAGCCGACCAGGCAATATATCCAGACAATGGTGCAAGAGTGGACAAAAAAGCTGGCTGAGTTGCAGAAACAAACAAAGGATGCTTTCAGCAAGATCGACGCCGCCGTCAAGAATTTACAGGACGCGGACAGCCAGTTACAGACAAAGTTCAAGGCATTGAAAAGCCAGTACGATGCTGTTCTGGATCCTTATTTAAAGAAGGCGTTCGCCGAAGGCAGGGCGTTTGATAAATACCTGAAAGATCATCAGAAGTACCAGGATAGCTGCACCGCATACAAGACTACGCTTGCCGATGCGTCAACAAAGCTGGAGAAGGTGAAGACTGACCTTGCCAAGTCCACGGGCGATGTGACCTGGCCGCTGTCGGATGACTTCGATAACCTTAACAAAGCAATGGAAGATATCGAAGCCAACGATTATCCAAAGCAGGCGACTGACTGCGCCGCCGCGCTTCAGAAAGAGGCTGAACAAGGGGCGAAGTACGCCCAGGAGCTGCCCAATCAAATCGATCCGCCCGTCGACTCGGTGGTGCATTCGCTTACATTCGTCGTAGCTTACGGCGCGGGCATTTCCCCGAACTGGACATTGCTCCAGTGGAAGGGGCCTGGTGCCGGCGGTACTCCCATGCTCTCCGCCTCGGGCACAAGAACGCACACTCTCAATATCGCGCTCGCGCCGCGCAGCGCCGGATACAACATCAGCCAGGATGCGCTGCGGCAGCTCAACAACCAGGTCGTACGGAGCGGCTACCAATAGGCCCGGCCAATTCACGGCAACGCCCGTCATCGCGAGGCGGCTGTTGCCGGTGTTGGCGTCCAGAAACGAACTCAGTTGTCATGGCGGGCCGCTTCCCAGGCGGCAACCACCGCAGCCACAAGAACCCCCAGCGGAGCCGGCTTCACCAGCACTTGCGCGGTGGGCCACTCCCGCCTCAGCGCTTCCGGGTCGTAGTACCCCGTGTAGAAGACAATGCCGGCACCCTTATCGAGGAGTATCCGCGCGGCTGGGAAAACGAGCCCATCGCGCAACTGCACGTCAAGGATGCCGCAATTCAGTTGCTCCGTGTTGACGAGCTCAAGTGTGCGCTCAAGGCTAAGGGCCGGCCCAGCAATTTGAGCGCCAGCCTTCATGAGCACGCCGATAATATCGAAAGCGAGGACAGGATCGTCCTCCGCAACGAGAATTCGTGCGCCGCTCAACGGCTTATCGGTTTCGATGCTCATGCCTTTGCTATCTAGGAAACCGCGCAAAGCTAGCTTCAGCCGGCGCGCCAATTTGTCGCCTCTCCCGCGAACACTCGCTTCATAGCGAGCGTTCCGGCTTGCTCCGAAAGTAGCACAGGCCGAGCTACGAGGAGCTTTTCCTGCCCTTGACGAGTTCCCGGTTGATCAGCGTCTCGGCGATCTGCACCGTATTGAGTGCCGCGCCTTTGCGCAGATTGTCGGAGACCACCCATATGTTCAGGCCGTTCTCCACAGTCGCGTCCTCGCGGATGCGGCTCACATAGGTCGCGTAGTCGCCCACGCACTCGACGGGGGTGATGTAGCCGCCATCCTCGCGCTTATCGACCACAAGCAGGCCCGGCGCCTCGCGCAAGATGTCGCGCGCCTTAGCGGCCGAGATCGGCTTCTCGAACTCTATATTGACCGCCTCGGAGTGGCCCACGAACACCGGCACGCGCACGGCTGTGGCCGTCAGCTTGATCTTGGGGTCGAGGATCTTCTTGGTCTCGGCCATCATTTTCCATTCCTCGCGTGTCTGGCCGTCCTCCATGAACGTGTCGATGTGGGGGATGACGTTGAAGGCGATCTGCTTGGTGAAATGCTCCACTGTTGGCGTGTCGGTGACGAAAATGCCTTTGGTCTGGTTCCAAAGCTCGTCCATCGCCTCCTTGCCCGCGCCCGACACCGACTGATAGGTGGCCACGACCACGCGCTTGATGGTGGCGAAGTCGTGCAGCGGCTTGAGCGCCACCACGAGCTGCGCGGTCGAGCAATTCGGGTTGGCGATGATGTTCTTCTTGGTGAAGCCCACGACCGCGTCCGCGTTCACCTCCGGCACGATCAGCGGCACATCCATGTCGTAGCGCCAGGCGCTCGAATTATCGATGACGACGCAGCCGGTCCTGCCGATTTTGGGTGCCCATTGCTTCGAAATCTCGCCACCTGCCGACATCAGCGCGAAATCGCATTGCGAGAAGTCGAACGTCTCCAAATCCCGGCATTTGAGCGTTTTATCGCCGAACGAAACTTGCACGCCGGTCGAGCGGCGCGAAGCAATCGCGAAAACCTCGTTCACCGGGAATTCGCGCTCGTCGAGGATGTTCAGCATTTCGCGGCCCACATTACCCGTGGCGCCGACGACAGCGACGTTATAGCTCATTGCGTTATCCTAAGGTTTGGTGCGGCGAATTTAGTGTGACGCTCAGCGGCTGTCCACTACTGGTTTGGTGCCCATCTGCCAATGCAGCGGCCATTATACAACCTTGCTTAGATTGACGTACGGTAGCCGGTTTCCTAAGAGATGCCTATCGTTCGAATTCGGTTGAATCGAGGAAGGCGCGGAATGGGGATGATTATTGCGGTACTGTTGTTACTGCTTGTTGCGGGCCTCGTGTACAACATCCTGGAGCGTATCCCGCGGTTGCCGCAAGCCGTGGGCGACTGGGGCTCGGGCGGTATCAGCGATCCCAGGATCGCGGTAGCGGCCATGATGTATGCGATGGCAACCGAGCACGCGCGGCTGACGGCCGAACAGGAGCGGCATATCCTTTCGCTCCTTCGCTCTCGAATAGGGCTCGATCCCGATGCGGCTCGAACCTGCCTGACGGCGGGCCGGCGCATCGCCAGCCGTCTCCGGGGCGATCTCAACTCCCGCCTGCATCGGCTGCTCGAACCGGTCGCGCGAAAATGCAGCCTCCAGGAAAAGCAGGATGTCCTCGAGATGCTGCAAACGGTTGCCGATCCGCTTGCCGAGCGCTTGGGCCCGGTGCGGGAAGGCCTCGGCCGCGTTTCCGCCACCCTCATGCAGCGGTAGACCAAGCTCATTGTGACGGTCTCGTCGCCGCGCGCTTTTTCAGGACGGCGCTCTTGGCTGCCTATCGTACCGGATTCGCTTGCTTACTTCCCTCTCGCTGCAGCGAAAAAGACCCCTCACGCCGATAAGTTTTTTAGCAATTTGTTAGCCATGTTCGATAGGGAGATCTCCCAAACCTTGCGTTTTTCAGCGGCTGAAGGCCGCGCCACGCGTTTACCTCTTGGCGCGAACGCCGCTCGCCAGAAGCTCCTCCTGCCCGTGCTACCGCTTCCCCCCGCCTGCCTCGCGGCAGCCGCCCCGGCCCCGCTGCCAATCCTGCAAATAAAGCCATTCAGCGCCTCCTGACCGCGCCTGCGCCTTCCCATGGCTCTATCGTGGACCAATGCTCCTTACCGATGCGCTAACGCCGCGCGGGGCAATTGCAGCAAACTCAATTGTCATGGCCGAGCCTGACCCGGCAACAGGAAAAACCCAACACGCTCAATATATTACTGGATGGCCGGATCAAGTCCGGCCATGACAGCGAGCGCCGGCGTTGAACTCAGTTGTCATGGCCCGGCTTGACCGGGCCATCCATGACAATACAGGGATACCCCCAATGAGTGGCAAAGCATTCGACCGGTAACGCCCGGCCAATATTTGCCCTGCCCGGCTCACGCTGGCTCTTGAGGCGCGTCACGCGAGTATTTCCCTGCAAATAGTCTTCCCTGCATACTGTGGCAGCTGCATTTTTTAAATACCCGCAAACCTATATCTTCTGCCCATACATCGCCGCGGGCTTGACTTTCTTCCTCCTCCGGCGCGCCGCCAAGAAAAAGCAATTCCGGTAGCATATAAGCGCAATACGGACTAATAAGCCATTGATATTACATAAGTAACCTCTGCTTGCGGTTAACCATTTCTGCAACGCCAGGTTTGGATTCGTGGTTAACGCGCGCAACAATCTAACATTAACGGGTATTTTGGAATCGTGGAATTCGACCTAAAGTGGCAAAAGATTCGCAGAAAGACGGCGGCGGAAAAGATGGCGCCTGCTCGTTAACCAACCGAAAATTTACCATGGTACGCCCGTACGGCTGCCTATCCAGCCGGCCTACGCCGGTAAGGCGGTCCGTAGCGCTTTTGCGAACGCATTGATCCTAGGATCCGCACCAGCGATCCAAATCTGACGCGTCAAGTCGCGGTTGGGTCGCTTGCGGACATGCCGATGTTCTCGCGCCCCCATGAGCGCTGCGCCGGCTTCAAGATCTAAATGCGGGCGTCTTCGAGAAGCTCAACACGACCCATCTCTGCCATTTCCGGGGTTCGCCCGAGAGGTTCGCGAACGGTGGCAAGCCACCCTGACAACCGCCCCACTTCAGACAAACCAGCCGCAGATGGTAAGACTCTGTTAAGGCACGCCAAGGTATACGGATGCAGCTAAACAACCATGAGTAGCGGCTAAGACGGCAAGCATTTACCTGCCTTGTTCGCAGCAAAGTTTTGTGTCTCCACGCGGCGTATAGTTGGAATAGTTGATGTCAGTACCAGTGTGGGAGCGGGGAGCTTTCCTGGGGGGCGTGTTAACGCTGCTGCTCGCGGTAGCGGCCCATGCGGATGAGAGCGCACGAAACGAGACCTCGGTCGCCAAAACTAAGCCTGGGCAAGTCCAGAACGTGTCCATTCACTACAAGACCGTGCGCGCGGCGGAGGCCGCGCCGTTCGCTCCAGTCTCGTCCGAAGTGGCACCGGCCAAAAGCGGCGGCGCAATGCAGGCGCAGCTCGTGAGCGCCGCGGTTGCGGACGGCGTTCGGCCGCAAATGCTTGCCGCCGTGCCTCGTTTTGCGAAAGCGGACGATGAAGCCGGGGGGGCGTCGCCGTCCGTTGAGGATTTGCAACGGGAGGCTGGTATTGCGATCTACGATATTGAAAGGGGTAAGGTTTACTTGCCGAACGGCGAGACGCTTGAAGCCCATTCCGGAATTGGGCCGATGCGAGACAACCCCGCTTTCGTGAGCCGGCGCAACAGCGGGCCGACGCCGCCTCATATCTATGATCTGAAGCTACGAGAAAGCCGCTTCCTCGGCGTGGAGGCGATCCGCCTGACGCCCGTCGGAGGTGACGCCGCAGTCTTTGGGCGGGTGGGTTTTCTGGCGCACACCTATATGCTCAGAAGACCGGGCAACTCGAACGGATGCATCGTGTTCAAGGAATACCGCCGGTTTCTAGCCGCCTTCAAGAAAGGGCAGATCAAACGGTTGGTGGTTGTGCCACGGCTGAAAGAGGCACCGGCTTCGATTTTGGCCGCCTTGCTTCCGGCGAAAAATAGCTGACCCTGTGCGCTCAGTTCCGGCCCGTGTCCAGTATCTCCAGCCTGTTTTCGGCATTGCCGCTTCTTCGGCGGTTTTTGGCGGTAAGCTAGGCCCGCTGTTTACCGCCGGGGTCGTCTCGATCTTGGCAGGCATTGCCTTGGCGGTCACCAATCGAAGTATACGTGAACAAGCCGCGCCGCACGAGTGAGCTTGAACATCTGTTTCTGGCCCAATCCATTCGAACCGATCTCACGAGATTCGGCAATCGGATCCAAAAGCAAGCATCGCCGCCTAAGTATTTTCCAGGGACCGCCAGTTCTCCTTTCGGCCTCAAGCTACCGGTTTGATTTCCGCATGGAGCTTCACGCCGAGCGCTGTCAAGACGCCCAAAAGCGTGGTGAGGCGGGGATCGCCATCCTCGCTCAGGGATTTATAAAGCGCTTCGCGCGTAACGCCGGCCTCGCGCGCGACAGCAGCCATACCGCGTGCACGGGCGATCACGCCCAGGGCTTGCGCGACATATGCCGCGTTGCCGCTGGCGAGTGCATCGTTAAGCAATTCCGCCTGAGCTTCCTCAGAAGCGAGATAGCGTGCCGCATCGAACGGCTCTGTTTTCACCATCATTCCTCCAATTCGCCGGCGAGAGTTTGCGCGCGCTCGATGTCCCGCTTCTGCGATTTTTTGTCCCCTCCGCACAGCAGCACGATCAGAACGCGCCCTCTCTGCACGAAATACACGCGATATCCCGGGCCGGTGTCCACACGCAGCTCCATAACGCCGCCGCCAACGGTTTTGACATCGCCCAACAATCCAGCTTGCAACCTTACGATCCGCTGGGCGATGCGTGCAGCAGCTTTTTTATCCGCCAAGCCGTCCAGCCATTCCCGGAAAATGACGGTTTGCTGCACCTCGATCATCTGTGAAATATAGATTACAATGCCGCAATTGTAAATATCCAGCGTGGCCTGCGCCTCATGCGATTTGCTGGCGCTCCCGGTAAACCTCCGAATTCCGGTCGATCACCCAAATGTCTCTTCTCGGCCTATCGGCACCAAGCGTTAGATTTTGACGGCTGGAACAAATATAATGCTGAATCTGCTTGATTACTTTCATCTAGCAGCAGCAAAAGATCCTCTCGCTCTATCCCTCTCCCCGCAGGCCCGGCTTGGCAAGCCTGTCAAGGCGAGCTTGCTTGGAGAACGGCAGAGCCCGTACCCGCGAAGGCGGGCGATGACGGGGACATTGCGAAGCAATCGTGCGCGGTGCGCAGCGCCGGCGCGGTCAGGCGAGCGCCTTCTGCAGGTTTGCGTCCACCTTATCGAGGAAACCTTCGGTCGAGAGCCATGACTGCTGGTCGCCCACAAGCAGCGCCAGGTCCTTCGTCATATATCCAGCCTCGATGGTCTCCACCACGACGCGCTCCAGCGTATCCGTGAAACGCTCCAGCGCGGCGTTCTCATCGAGCTTGGCGCGATGCTTGAGCCCGCGGCTCCAGGCATAGATCGACGCGGTTGAATTGGTCGAGGTTGGCCGGCCCTTCTGATGCTCGCGGTAATGGCGCGTCACCGTGCCGTGCGCAGCCTCGGCTTCCACGGTCTTGCCATCGGGCGTCAGCAGCACGCTGGTCATCAGCCCGAGGCTGCCAAAGCCCTGTGCCACGATGTCGGACTGCACGTCGCCGTCGTAGTTCTTGCAGGCCCAGACGTAGCCGCCGGACCATTTGAGGCTCGCCGCCACCATGTCGTCGATGAGCCGGTGCTCGTAGGTCAGCCCCTTCGCTGCGAACTGGTCCTTGAACTCATTGTCGAACACTTCCTGGAACAGGTCCTTGAAGCGGCCGTCATAGGCTTTGAGGATGGTGTTCTTGGTCGAAAGATAAAGCGGATAATTGCGCTGCAGCGAATAGTTCATGCTGGCGCGGGCGAAATCGCGGATGCTGTCTTCGAGATTGTACATGGCCATGGCCACGCCGGCGCCGGGAAATCGAACACATCGTGCTCGATGGGGCGGGCTGCCATCGGCCGGCTGGAACACCATGGTGAGCTTGCCCTTGCCCGGCACGAGGAAATCGGTGGCGCGATATTGATCGCCGTAGGCGTGGCGGCCGATGACGATGGGCTTGGTCCAGCCCGGCACGAGGCGCGGAATGTTGCGGCAAACGATGGGCTCGCGGAAGATCACGCCGCACAGGATGTTGCGAATGGTTCCGTTCGGCGACTTCCACATTTTCTTGAGGTGGAACTCCTCGACGCGCGCTTCATCCGGCGTGATGGTGGCGCACTTGACGCCAACGCCGTACTTCTGAATAGCATGCGCGGCGTCGATAGTTACCTGGTCGCCGGTTGCGTCGCGATGCTCGATGCTGAGATCGTAATAATGCAGATCGATATCCAGATACGGCTTAATGAGCTTGTCCTTGATAAGCGCCCAAATGATGCGGGTCATTTCGTCGCCATCAAGTTCGGCGACGGGATTTTGCACTTTGATCTTTCCCATGGAAACCTTCGTGGACGCTAAGGGGGTGCGCGCGTCGGCCGCGGTGGTGCGACGATAACGCTGCGCAAGGTTCGCGCCAAGGGCCATCCTTAAAGAAAGCTGAATGCGATATGAAGAAAAACGAAACGCCGGCCGTGGAAGGCCCCGCAATCGTCCTCGTCGAGCCTCAGCTTGGCGAGAATATCGGCGCCGCCGCCCGCGCCATGGCGAATTTCGGGCTTAGCGACTTGCGGCTCGTCGCCCCCCGCGATGGCTGGCCCAACGAGGCCGCGCGCGCCTCGGCCGCACTCGCGGTCAAAGTCGTGGATGGCGCCGCGGTCTATGACACACTTGCCTCTGCCATTGCCGATTTGCACTTCGTGGCCGCGACAACGGCGCGAAACCGCTTCCTGGCGAAGCCGGTGTTGGCCCCGGACAGCGCAGCGCTTACGATTTTCGAGCGCAGGACGGCGGGGTGGCGTTGCGGCATCCTGTTCGGCAAGGAGCGGACGGGGCTTGAAAACTCCGATATTGCGGTCGCCGATTGTCTCGTCACCGCGCCCGTCGATCCGGACTTCGCATCGCTGAACCTGGCGCAATCGGTGCTGCTCTTCGCCTATGAGTGGCGCAAGCTTGCCAATCCGCACTCGCTTGGCCGCCAGCTCCCCGACGCGCCGCAGGGTGCCGGCCCGCGTTTCAAAGCGAGCCGCCCGGCGGAGCGCCACGAGCTTCTCGGCTTTTTCGAGCATCTCGAAAGGGAACTCGACCATTGCGGTTTTCTGTTCCCGCCCGAGAAGCGCGATACGATGGTCAACAATATCCGGACCATGTTCGCGCGGATGGAGCCGACCGAACAGGAGGTGCGCACGCTTAGGGGGATTATCAAAAACCTCAGGCGCGGCCCTTATTCCGGCCCTCAGGACGCCTAAGCAGGCATTCGCGGCTTGGCCAACGAATGGATATCGCCGATAAGCTTGTAGTTCAGGCCCACGCGGCGGCGATTCCGCAGGTTATCGGTGAACCCCCACGTGGAAGGGAGACCGCCCGGAGGGGTCCGGACGCGTATCCGTTTTCGTGGAAAGATAGAGAATTCGGCTTTGAAGCCTCAATGCCTGCGGTCAGCATGGCCTCATAGCCCCCGCCAATTACAAAGCCGGTGTGCCAGCCGCTGTCGCAGAAGGCAATAAAACTGCGGCATCCACCACCGCCTAAAGAGTATAAAGTGGCCAAGGGCAATCTGCACGCTTCGGCGTTCGGCAGCAGATATCTCCGACGAAACTCGACGCTTCTCGTCGAGAAGGGCGCGGATAGAGGAGCGCGCAGTGGCAACTTCATGCACAATGCGCTCCAGCGTTTGGTTGATGCGCTCTGCTTGCTCGGGCAGCCCGTCCGGGTCGGGGTAATCCGCCGAGAGCTCGGCGTTAATTTGATTGATCAGATCCTGAAGGATCGCCGCCTTGGCAGCGCGCCCTGTCCTGAAGTCCTTGACCTTCACGATGGGCACAATCGCGGAATCGTCCTCGCCCGTAAGCATGAACTTAAGCACATTGCGTTCGCGTGGCCGGTCACTGTGGTCGCCGCACTCGGCGGGCGAATTCTCGGACTGGATCGCGATCTCGTTCGTAAGCACGACGCCAGCGACGTCGCGGAAGGTGAGGTTATTGGGGGTGCCCGCCGCGTCCACGGATACCTTGCGGCCCCCAGCCTCCATCTGTGTGAGAAGGTAGGTTGAGATGTTTGCGGGATTCTCGGCGTCATGCCTAGCTGCAAGCGCGCGGGCTGCCTGTTCGCGTTCATGCAACTTAAACGCGCCGCCGACGATGGCGCGTTCCAGCGAGACCTTGAGGTCAGCCGAAAATGCGATGTCGAGCCACGCCCTGTTGTAAGGCTCACGCTCCTTGATGTTCGGCAACTCTTTCTGCCCGCCCAGCATGTAATCAAGCGCCTTCACGGCGAACGACTTGCCCGTGTTCGATGCGCCGTAAATCAGTGACAGGCCAGGCGCGAAGTCAAGCAAGGCTTCCTTGTCGTCCTTGCCGGTGAACCTCAGTTGCGCGATATGCCATCCTGCGTAGGTCATCCGCCGCCGCCCGGTTTTAAATCGGTTTGAAACTCGACGGCCCATCGCCCGATCTTCTGGGTGATGATTTCGTGCAAATGCTCTTCGCCGTGCTCTGCCAGATAGGCGACCAGCCATGCCGCGCGCGCTTTCAGCGTGCGCCCGTATTCAGTCCGTATCAGCTTCACGAACGGCCCGGCCTGATCGAGCGCGGTATAGACGATACCGGTCGCCCCGTACTTGGCCTCGATCATGTGAAGGCGTCGCATTAGTGTGACGCCTTGCTCCACCAAAGAGCGACGCACTAGGAGTTCGCCGTCCCGGTGAGGCACGTTTGGGTGCAGGCTTTCCGGTCCGGAAATATCGCCTGTATGCACCACAAGGTGATCGAGCCAGGTCAGCTCCTTAAGGTCGAATGCGCGTGGATATGCCGTATTCAGCAGCACAACGCTTCGCACGCCCGTTTCCAGCGGGCTATTGAATAATTCGACCGACGCGGTTCCGGTCATTGTTTTCTCTTCCAAGACATCTCGCCATCGTTGACGAAGTGATGGCACATACCTTGTTTGACGGGGACGTGGGCGTACTTTGCGAGCGGACCAGCGGGCGCTACCGTGCCCGCAAGCTCCATCACGGCTTCTACGCGAGCGAGCGTGTCGGCTGCGGAAGCTTTCCAGCGGTCCACGACACCAAAACGCACGTCCTTGCGGAAACCGGAAATCACACTCGCGGTCGTGTTATCCCGATAGAACTTTTGGAAGGCCTCGGCTTCGAAGAAGCGTTCGCGCTGCCTGCGCATGTCGGCGCCGTGATCGGCGTCGGCCAGAACGGCATCATGGCCGGTGAATGCCATTTGGGCGCGCTCGCCGTAAGCGTCAACCAGTTCCTCAATGTAGCGCATCTCCGTGCATTGCACCTTCTTTGGCACGGTGGCGGGCGGGTACTGCCCCGGATCAGCACCAAATTTCTCGATAAGCAGCGGCTTAACCGCTGGGTCCTCCATCATGTCGTCGATGGTGATAGGGCGTACATTCTTGAAGTCATAGGCGTTAATGACCGCCTTGATCGCGGTGTCCAGTGGGATGAAGGTTTTCTTCGTGATGGGCTTGGCGCAAACAGAAGTCCCACTCGTCGATCAGCGCCTTCTTCAGCTCGCTCGGCTTGTCAATCAGCAGTTCAAGTTTGCGCACCAACCCCTTCGGCGCCACGAAATAGAAATTTCTGGGCGGTGTAAAATGACCCTGCGAAGCCCAATAAAGTACCTTGCCGATAGCAAGTAGGCCCTGCGAGCGGCTTACGCCTTTTCGGTATTGCTTGCACTGGTAATTGTCCCACTCGCCGTCGTGGCGTCTGTCAGTCAGGAAACCGACGACATCGCGCCCCATGTCGCCATTGCCCGCGCAGCGTTTTACTTCGACATAGCCCGCTTTCTTTTCGGTCCACGCGCGGCAGAACTTTTCGAGTTCGTCGTCGTTCATCAAAAGAATGAGGCGGTCGTACCTCACAAGATCAGTCATGCATGCCCGAATCACTTTTTTAAATAATGTTTTCGATTATCAATTCAGTCGCCGTCCTTCAAGCCAAAGATTCGATTGGTGTTCGCCGGGCTAGCCAGATCGAGAGCAGAGTCGCGGGTCAAGAGAGGGAAGTTTTGACCTTTTCGGAGACGACCGCAATGAGATCCCGAAGCCGCCCTCGCGAACACGGTGTCGCAAAAACTCAGGCACGACCGCTCTCGACCCGCAGCACGCATGCGTGTTTGCCGAAGGGACCAAAAGACACAGAGGCATTCGTTGGCGAACCCAAGAATGCCTTCGGTGGATATCGTTCGCGAAAGGCGGACTTCCTTGAACCGGGCTGCGATCCTTCCTATACCGGAGATCGATGGCTTCGGCGCCTGGGCGATCCTGGACCCGCGCGCAATCACCGGCAGAAAGGCCTTCGCATGGCGCACTTGATGAGCGAGCTTCGCTTGCGTGACGTGGTCCTTCCGAACCGCATCGGGGTTTCGCCGATGTGCCAATATTCGTGCGAAGACGGGCACGCAAACGACTGGCATTTCGTCCACCTTGGCACGCGGGCCGTTGGCGGTGCGGGGCTGATCCTGACGGAGGCCGCCGCAGTCACGCCGGAGGGCCGGATCACGCCGCAGGATTTGGGCGTGTGGAGCGAAGCGCATTTCGAGCAGCTAGCGCGGATCACGCGCTTCATCGACGCGCATGGGTCCATCGCGGGCATCCAGCTCGCGCATGCGGGCCGCAAGGCCAGCACCTACCGGCCTTGGTCCGGCAAGGGCGCGGTGAGCGTGGCGGATGGCGGCTGGCGGCCAATCGGCCCTAGCGCCTTGAGCTTCAGCCAAAGCTACGCCACGCCGCGCGAGATGACCGTGGAGGAGATCCACGAGGTGCGGGACGCGTTCACTATCGCGGCGGAACGGGCCTATCACGCCGGGTTTCGCGTAATCGAAATCCACGCCGCGCACGGTTATCTGATGCATGAGTTCCTGTCGCCGCTCAGCAACCTGCGCGCCGATGACTATGGCGGCAGCTTCGAGAACCGCACCCGCTTCCTGCGCGAGACCGTTGCCGCCGTGCGCAAGGTGCTGCCGGACCGCTGCCCGCTCTTCGTGCGCATCTCCGCCACGGATTGGACGGATGGCGGCTGGGATGCCGATCAATCGGTGAAACTTTCGCGGGAGCTGAAAACGCTTGGCACCGACCTTATGGATGTCTCGTCGGGCGGAAATATCGAGAGCGCGACTATGCCCGTAGGCCCCGGCTACCAGACCGCTTTCGCCGAACGCATCCGGCGCGAAGCGGACATCGCCACCGCGACCGTCGGCATGATCACCTGTGCCGCGCAAGCCGACCACGTGGTGCGCACCGGCCAGGCCGACTTCGTGCTTCTGGCGCGCGAGCTGCTGCGCAATCCTTACTGGCCCTTGCATGCCGCGCAGGAGCTTGGCTACCCAATGCCTTGGCCCGCGCAATATCTGCGCGCCGCCCCGGCCGGCAGCACCGAGCGCATGTCCGCCCACGAGATCGATTGATCCTAGATCCGGCAGTTGACGCCGATTCGCAGGTGACAGCGCTCGCCGAATCGTGCCGCAGCGTCGTCCCCGCGCAGGCGGGGACCCATGCTAAGAGCTTGTTCCAGATTGATAAATGGATTCCCGCCTGCGCGGGAATGACGGTCTGGAATCAGTGCCCTGCCTTCTCACCCTTTGGGTGAAAGGGCAACATCCAGCAGCGCGCTGTTTCGCCGGGCATTTCCGCACCCACGCCAATTGAAGATTACCGTCAAACGCTGACCGCATCCGCTGGTGCGGCTTTGCGGGCACGCCCAAGACCGCCGCAGAAGGCCCGGACCGCCGGCAGGACGGCCCTTCGCCACGTATCGCCGTAGAACAGAGAAAAATGCCCCGCATTGGGCACGAAGAGGCGGCGGTGCAGGCGGGCCGGAAGCGAGTTGGTCAAATCGTGCGCCGCAGCGGTTTGCCCGGGCGCTGCGATATCGTCGCGCTCGCCCTCGACGGTCAAGAGCGCGGTGGCGCGGATGGCGCGCGGGTCCACGCGCTCGCCCTTGAAGCACAGCGTGCCGTTTCGCAGCCGGCATTCCTGGAAAACGTCCCTCGTGTTTTCGATGAAGAAGGGGGCGTCAAGGTCCATAAGTGAGCTGAAAAGATCGAGAAACGGAAAGGCGCCCGGATCGTCTCCGTCGTCGTGAACGAGCTTTGCGGCAGTGTCGCTGCCTTCGCCGATATGCCTAGTCAGATAGACCCACAGCGGGAGCGAGTGCAACTGCGCCGGATAAACGCGGCGTCCGCTCCCGGCGAATTCCTCGGGCACGGTTACAATCACAGACCGCTCGAACCAGGACAACGGCTTGGAGCGGAGGAGCTTCACGACCCGCGTCGGGTTGGCGAGCGGATCGATTGGGGAACCCATCAAAGTCAGGCTGGCCGGGGTCTTGGCATCGCCCGCGGCAGCAAGCAGCGCCGTTGCCGCAAGTGCGGGCACGCCGCCTTGGCATAAACCGAGCACATGCAGGCCAGGCGCAAGCCTCCCGATGCAGTCCAAGGTGCAGGCGATGTTCCCATCGAGGCCGAGGGAACCGTATCCGGCGGGAACATGCCGGACATTGATCCAGTCGGTAACGAACACGCGGAAGTGAGGCAACACGCCGGCAACGAGATCGCGCGCCAGAACGGGGAAATGCCCGGACAAGGGGGCCACGATAAGCAGATCCCCCTCTGGGGCGAAGCCGGGCGTGGAAAACTCGGCGAGCGCGCAGAACGGCGTTTCCGCCACGTCGCGCGTGCGTACTGGCAGCCAAGCGCCGTTGACCTCGGCATGCGTTATGCCAAAGCTGCGGCGCGCAGGCTGGCTGCCGCCCGCAAAGAGGGAGCTTGCGTCTGCTGTACCTCGCATGGACATCCTGTCCCCGAGCGCATCTGCATCTTTCGCCGGCTGTGGCCGGCAACACATTGACCGAAATCAAGGAATGTCTGTCGCGATTGGGAGTGCAATGAGAGATTGACACGCGGGGAATTGGAGAGTTCTTAGGCCGCTTTTCTACTCTACGAAGAGGTTACATCATGCAAGTGCCACTTAAGGTTGCTTTCGACGGCGTACAGCACTCAGATGCAGTTGAGACGCGCATCAGGGAAGAAGTGGAGAAGCTTGAGCAATTTAACGATCGCATCGTCAGCGCCAGTGTGGTCGTCGCGAAGCCGCAGCGCCGCCATCACAAGGGCGATACCTTCCAAGTCCGCATTCATCTCGTGGTGCCCGAAACGCCCGATATTGCAGTCAGCCGCGAGCCCGACGCGACGGGCGCGCATGAGGACGTTTACGTGACGATCCGCGATGCTTTCAAGGCCGCGCGCCGGCAGCTCCAGGACACCGCCGCCAAGCGCAACGGCGTTTAAGCACTGAAGCCTTTTGCCGCTAAAGAAATAATCTGTTAACTCTAGGCGTGCCTTCGAGCGCGAAAAGCCGGAAAGCGCTGTTTGGCGCTTCCGGCGTGTTGTACGTTGGCTCTGGCAAAGGGAGGCTCAGACCGTTCGCAATTGGAGAACGTCATGAACCTCAAGAACTTGCCGGCGTGGCGCGCAGTAACACCATTTTGCATCTTCGCGCTTATCGCCCCGCCCCCTGCCGCGGCGCAAAACCTCGCGCAAATCACGATCCTCTACGATGCTTTCGGCAAAGCCTCGTCCATGAAAAAGGATTGGGGGTTTGCGGCTTATATAGAATATGCCGGAAAAAGATTCTGTTCGATACGGGCAACAATGCCGAAATTTTTGCGCATAATGTGCAAGCAAAAGGCATCGACCTCACCAAGCTCGACTTCGCAATTGTCTCCCATCGCCATGGCGATCACACAAGCGGCCTGAACTACCTCTTAAAGGTCAACCCCTCGGTTAAGATATATGCGCCCCAGGAGAACTTCGGCGTATTCGGAGCCGCGCTGCCCGGCACGTTTTACAAGCGCGACGATTCCTTGGCTCCCGAGATGCGCTACTTCGGCGGAAACCCGCCGGAGCAGCTTCGTTTCGGCAGCCCTTGGCCGGATGCGAACTTCTCATGGGTAAGCAAGACCGAGGAAATTGCACCGGGCTTTCATCTGATTCTCTTGAACGGCAAATGGGGCGTCGACCTTGAGGTGAAGGAAATCTCCCTCGCTATCGACACGCCAGACGGCGTTGTGCTTATCGTAGGCTGCAGCCACCCAACTATCGAAGCGATTGTCGAAGCTTCCAAGGCAGAGATTGGCAAGCCAATTCACCTTCTGCTGGGCGGTCTGCATCTGCTCCCCGCGAAGGACGATCAGATAAAATCAATCGCCGCATCGCTCCACGATACATGGAAGGTGGATTTTATTGCTCCCTCCCATTGCACCGGCGAGCCGGCTTTTGCTGCCCTAAAGGAGACCTTCGGCGACAAATATGTCTATGCCGGCCTTGGTTCGACCGTTGTTCTGGGGCCGCAGGTCATTGTTAAAGCGGAAGCCGGGCAGCCGGTACAGCGCGCCATGGATGCGGAGGACTATCGAAGCTACCGCCTCGCCATCATGCAAGGCCCGCTTCGCGCCCTTCTGGGCGGTCCAAGCCGATTGGCAAAAGCCGTACCGTAGCCGTTCGCGGGGCGGCTAAAGCGCCGCCGCCTTGTCCTTCTGCGCCTTATAGAATTTCTTGACCAGCAGGTGGCGCTTGAGCCGCGATAGGTGATCGATAAACAGCGTGCCGTCGAGATGATCGATCTCGTGCTGGACGACGGTGGCGAGCAGGTCCTGGAAATCTTCCTCGCGCTGCTTGCCTTCGATGTCCACGTAGCGCACGCGCACAAGGGCCGGCCGCTCCACCTCCGCATACATCTCCGGGATGGACAGGCAGCCCTCCTCGTGCACGCGCGGCGTGTCGCCGGTTGACACGATCTCGGGATTGATAAGCATTATCGGCTTCTTGGGCTCGTCCGCGCCGCGCACGGTATCGACGACGAGCATCCGCCGCAGAACGCCTACCTGAACGGCGGCAAGCCCCACGCCGGGCGCCGCATACATGGTTTCAAGCATATCGTTCAGGAAAGCGCGCACTTCCGCATCGACGGTTTCGACCGGCAGCGACTTTTCCCGCAAGATGGGATCGGGCAGTTTAATAATGCGCAATAGGGGCATTCCTTGCAGATAAGCGAAGGAGGCCCGCTGGTCAACGCTCCTCCAGTGAAACCGGCCATCGAGCTTATTTCTTTTCGAATGCGCCGGCAACGTGCTTCGCCGCGGGCGGCGGCGCCCCGCAGCCGGGGTCAGGACAGCGTTCCACCTCAACGGTCACATGGCTGAGCTTCGGCAGGCCGGCCAGCTTATCCTTATATGCCTGCGGAGGTTTTGGATCGCCGGAGAGGATCGATACCACGGCAGCATAATGCCCTGGGCCGATGCGCCACAAATGCAGGTCCGAGATGGCGTCGCCATTGGCTTCAAGCCTCTCGCGCATCTCTGCGGCGAGGCCATTGCCGGGCACGGAATTGACCAAATTGGCGCCGGATTGCTTCGCGAGGCCATAAGACCAGCTTGCGATCACGCCGGTGCCCACCAGGCCGGCGATGGCGTCCATGAACGGCCAGCCGGCCAGCTTCGCGGTCAGCAGGCCGCCGATAGCAAGCACCGAGACCAGCGCATCGGCCAGAACGTGAACGTAGGCCGCGCGCAGATTGAGGTCGTGATCGTGGTGGTGATGATCGTGGTGGCCGTCGTCATGGCTTTGTGTGCGATCATGGTCATGGTGATGATGATCGTGCGCGTGATCGCCCCGCAGGAGCCATCCGCTTAGCAGGTTCACGGCAAGGCCCACCGCTGCGATGGCAATCGCCTCGTCATAGGCGATGGCAAGCGGATGGATAAGGTGATCGGCGGCTTCATAGGCGATAAGCAGCGCGATCATGCCGAGAATGATCGCGCTCGCGAAGCTCGCAAGGTCGCCAAGCTTGCCGGTGCCGAAGGCGAAGCGCTCGTCGCGGGCGTGGCGCCGGGCAAAATAATAAGCGAGCGCGGAAATCGTTAGCGCGGCCGCGTGCGTAGACATGTGCCAGCCGTCCGCGACAAGCGCCAGCGAGCCGGATAACGTGCCGCCGGCGATCTCGGCAATCATCATAACCGTGGTCAGCGCGACAACGGTCCAGACTCGCTTCGCGTTCTCGTCGTGGCTGGGCCCGAGAAACACATGCTCGTGCCGGTAATCCTCAACGGGATGGACGTGGTTTAGGCTCATCGCTCCTCTCGGATACTCCTGCCAGCATGGCGCAACGAACGAGGGAATCTCCCCTCATCCTGTCCTTCTCCCCATGGGAGAAGGGACGCCTTCTCAACGGGCACAACGGGGCTCCCTCTCCCATGGGGAGAGGGCTGGGGTGAGGGGAGATTCGCTCGTTTATTGCACCAAAGTTCCGGTGCGCTCCATTCACACCGCCTCCAACTCGGCCCAAAGATCGTAGTCGTCCGAATCCGTGACCGTTGCGCGGACCAAATCGCCGGGTTTCAGCCCCGCACCGTCGCCGATAAAGACGGAGCCGTCGATCTCGGGCGCGTCCCAGGCGCTCCGGCCGACGGCGCCGTCCTCATCCACCTCGTCGATCAGAACGTCAACGGTTTTTCCCACTTGGGCGGCCAAAACCTCCGCGCTTACGTCGCGCTGCACCGCCATGAAACGCTCATAGCGCTCCGCCTTCACCTCTTCGGGCACATGCCCGTCCAGCGCCCGGCTCGCGGCCCCCTCGACATTCTCGTATTTGAAGCAGCCCACGCGCGTCAGCCGCGCCTCGCGCAGCCAATCGAGGAGAAACGCGAAATCCTCTTCGGTCTCGCCGGGGAAGCCCACGATAAAGGTGGATCGGAGCCCGAGATCCGGGCACGCCGCCCGCCAGCGTTCGATGCGCTCCAGGGTTTTCTCCTGGTTGGCGGGCCGGCGCATCGCCTTCAGCACCGCGGGCGAGGCGTGCTGGAAGGGAATATCGAGGTAGGGCAGGATTTTGCCTTCCGCCATCGACGGCAGGACCTCGTCCACATGCGGATAAGGATAGACGTAATGCAGGCGCACCCATATGCCGAGGCTCGAAAGTGCGTCGCACAGTTCCTTGAGCCGCGCCTTGACGGCGGCGCCGCGCCAAGCGCTTTCCGCATATTTGAGGTCTACGCCAAAGGCGCTCGTGTCCTGGCTGATGACCAGCAGCTCCTTGACGCCCTGCGCGGCGAGCGCTTCGGCCTCCGCCAGCACATCGCCCGCTTGGCGGCTGACGAGGTCCCCGCGCAGGCTCGGAATGATGCAGAAGGTGCAGCGGTTGTTGCAGCCCTCGGAGATTTTCAAATAGGCGTAATGCGGCGGTGTGAGCCGTAAGCCCGCGCGCGGCACAAGCTCCAGGAAGGGCGCGTGCGGGGGCGGAGCCGCGGCGCGGATGGCGTTCATGACGGCGTCGTATTGATGCGGGCCGGTTACGGCGAGCACGTCCGGGAACGCCTCGCGGATGCGCTTATCCTCGACGCCGAAACAGCCCGTCACGATCACGCGGCCGTTTTCGGCCATCGCCTCGCCGATGGCTTCGAGGCTTTCGGCCTTGGCGCTATCGAGAAATCCGCAGGTGTTGACGACCACGACATCGGCGCCGTCATAGCTCGGCGAAATCGCGTACCCCTCGGAACGCAGGCGCGTCAAAATCCGCTCCGAATCCACGAGCGCCTTCGCGCAGCCAAGGCTGACAAAGCCGATTTTCGGCGCCGCGGGCGAAATTTTTGGGGATGCGTTCATTACTCGATGGGCTCAGATGAAAAGAGCGCCCCTAGGCGCTCCGCTCATGTAATACATTGCGGCGGCTTTATAAAGCACAGGCGCAGCAGTTGGTGGCCGGCGCCTGGCGCGGCGCACCATAACCGGCAGCAATTTATTTTATTGCTCTTTTTCACGCTGCAGATATGAACGGCATCGTATAATGACCGTCCCGCCAACCACACCGATGATCGCAACGTCATGAGTCACTCCGTGTTTTTGAGGAAGGCCGCGCGCGTCCAAGGCTTAAGGCCCGGCTTTGGGCACTTGCTTTCAGTTGCGCTTGCCGCGCTGCTAATCCAGGCCACCGCTATCGAGACCGCGGCTGCCAGGCAGCTCCGGCACCACTATTACCGCCACCAGCAGGTGGAGCGGGAAAGCGCGCCCAAGTCCACATTCAAAAAGCCTGTTGGCCCGCTGTTTGCGGTTGTGTCGCTCGCCGATCAGCATGTCACCTTTTACGATGGCAACGGATTCTATGCCCGCGGCCTGGTGTCGACCGGCGTTCCCGGGCATCGGACGCCAACGGGCATATTCACCATCCTCGAAAAGGAGCGCTGGCACCACTCGAACATCTATAGCGGCGCGCCTATGCCTTTCATGCAGCGCCTCGCCTGGACCGGCGTCGCGATGCACGAGGGCGCCGTCCACCCCGGCCATACGGCTTCCCATGGCTGCATCCGTATGCAACCCGAATTTGCGAGGGAGCTTTTTGGCGTCACGAGCGCCGGCCAGCGCGTGATCGTTGCGCCGGAGGAGGTCACGCCGGCCGATATCGTAAACGCGCATCTTCCTGCGCCGATCCTGCAAATGCCGCCTTCAGAAGCTGTGGAAAAGACCGCCGCCGGCAAGAACGGGGCGGTTGAGCCGGTAGCGCTCGATCCGAAGGCTCCAAAGCCCGTCAACCCGCTGGAATTCGCGAAGGCCATGAAGGCCGCCGCTGCCGCAAAAGCTGTGAGCGCAGCGGCCACGAAAAAGGCCGCGCTGGCTGCCATCGATCGCAATCCGGTGGAAGCGCGCCTCGCAACCAGGGAGTTGGATGTGGCGGAAGACGCTCTGCGAAGGGCGCGCGAAGAGCTGGACGATGCAACGCGTGCCGCGGCCAAGGCGGAAGGCGAGGAGGCTGCCAAGAAGGCGGCGGAGACGAAATCCGCGGCCGAAGCCAAGCTGGCTGCGGCGGAGGCCAAGGTCCACGAAGCCAGCGGCGCCAAGGCGGCCAAGGAGCAGGAGCTATTGACCGCGCAGAATGCTGTACGCGATGCCGAGGCCGCGGCGGCCGAAGCCGCGGCAGCCGCCAAGCAGGCGGCGAGGCGCTTGGAGCCCCTGTCCATTTTCATCAGCCGGAAGACCGGACACCTTTATGTCCGGCAGGCGACCGAGCATCTGTTCGACATGCCCATCGCCATCCGCGATCCGGAGCGGCCCTTGGGCACCCACCTCTTCATCGCGGCGCGCAGCGGTGAGGACAGCGCTTCGCTGCGCTGGGTCAGCCTGACGCCGCCGGCGGCCGCCGAGGTTCACGTAAGGCGCCATTCCAGCAGGCGCGGCCATCCGGTATTCCCCGAGGAGAGCGCCGATCCGGCTCCGGCTTTTCCCGAGACGGCTTCAGCCGCGCTCGACCGCATCGAAATTCCCGCAGAGGCGGCTCAGCGCATATCCGAGCTCGTCTGGACCGGCGCCACGCTCATCGTTTCGGACGTCGGCATGAGCGGCGAAGGGCGCTATCCCATGGATTTCATGATCCTGCAGCAGACCATCATCCGTGAATGGGACTGATACCAGAGCCGGGCGATTGCTTCGCAATGTCCCGCTCATCGCCCGCCTTCGCGGGTGCGGGCTCTGTCTTTCTCCAAGCAAGCTCGCCAGCATTATAATAGTTCGAGCCGTAAGAATCTAACGTTTGGTGCCGATAGGCCGTGAGCTGACTTACGGGCCGTTTGCGGCAGCGTCTCTTATCTGGAGTTAAGCGCTCCTCTCGAATTGGTGTTTCATGTCCCCGGCCGTACTGCGGTGTGGAGGACGGCACTCGCGTAAACGCCAGCTTATCCGTCATTCGATCGTGAAGCGGTTCCTCGCTGTGGGCGGGGACAGAACGGCAGCGCCGGCGTCCCGGCGCGGCCGAAGACGATCGCGTACATCTAAGTCTCCACTACACGGCTACTTTTCAAAGAACTCCGCGGGCGTGCCGCCACTATGCCTGGCGATACGAAAGTGAATTGCGGATGGCCTAATGATGATAGCGATCCGGCGTGAACGCAACCAGAACAGGAGGGTTTTTCCACAAGTTTTCCGATAATTCAGGCGGAGCTGCGCGAATAAGTTGTAGGGCTGCGCAGCGGCAAGGTCCACGCAAGCTACATGCGAACAATACGGCAACGAAGATGGGCGCGCCCTGGAGGCATGCGGCGCGAGTTTTGCCAGTGCGGAGCAGGATGAAGTTATGAAACTTGGCCATGCGTGTACATTTCCCAACAAGCCGCGCGGCGAAACGCCCGCGCCGCCGGCGGAAAATCGAGCCCCGGCATTGCCCCGCCCGCTGGCCCGCCGCGCGCTATCCAGCCAGATAGCCGGGCGCGCTTGTCACGCTGTGCTTGCCGTCCTTCGCGCGATGGACGCCGCCAGCATCTTGCGTCTGGCGGGCTCGGTCTTAGCCCAGGCGCTCCACGCTTGGCGGCCCGGCCAAGCCAGCGCAACCGTCCCGCGTCATACCCGCCGGCCGGCGCCGGGCCGCCTCACCCCAGCTGGCCCGTTTTCGCTTATCAGGGGCCTTCAGACTACGGTTCGGATATCTTGAACGGCAGGGATCGACCCCGAACGGACCTGAGGCACATGGTGCCAAGGGTTGGATTTTAACTACCAAATCGCTGCGGACAATTAGTTTCGATGTGATACGGTGCGCTTCATAATTGGCCTCATCTGAGGAAGCGATGCGCCTATTGGTTGTGGGAGCCGGTGCGACCGGCGGATATTTCGGCGGCCGCTTGGCCCAGGCCGGCCGGGACGTGACATTCCTTGTGCGCCCGCGCCGTGCGGCGGAACTCCAGGCCAAAGGGCTTCAGATCGTAAGCCCGCATGGCGGCTTCACGCTGACGCCGAAGCTCGTCACCGCCGGCGGCATCGGCTCGCATTTCGATGCGATTTTGCTGACCGTAAAATCCTACGCGCTCGAAGCAGCGCTCGACGATCTTGCCCCGGCAGTTGGGCCGGACACGACGATCTTACCGGTGATCAACGGCATGAAGCACATGGACGCAATAGCGGCGCGCTTCGGCAAGCACGCGGTTGTTGGCTGCGTCTGCCACATCCCCGCGCAGCTCGACGGGGAAGGCAGGATCGTCCACCTCGGAAACTTCCACAAGCTTATGTATGGCGAGCTTGACGGCTCGCAGACGCCGCGCATCGGGCAGCTCGACGCCCTCATGCAAAATGCCGGTTTTGACGCCGAGCTATCGCCCGCAATCGAGCAAGAGATGTGGGAAAAATGGGTGATGATCGCAACGCTCGCGGGCATCACGTGCCTGATGCGCGGCAGCGTGGGCGAGATCGTGGCGGCGCCGGGCGGCAGCGAATTCGTCAAACGCTTTCTCGGCGAGGCTGCCGCAACCGCAACGGCGGCAGGCCAGCCGCCGCGGGAAACTTTTATCGCGGATACAAGAGCGCTTCTGACAGCGCAAGGTTCGGCGATGACAGCATCCATGTACCGCGATTTGCAGAACGGCGCTCCCATAGAAGCCGATCAGATCATCGGCGATCTTCTCGCCCGCGCCCGGCAGGCGAATGTGCCCGCGCCGCTGCTCGCCGCCGCCTACACCCATCTGGCGATCTACCAGAACCGGCGTTCCGCCAGCAAGCCATAGTCCGGACTGAATATAACACGCCATCTTTTTGTTTTTTCGTCCCGCGCGTTTTTGTAGAGGGGTAGCGCAAGTGAAATTTCCATTCATGAAGATAGCGGTGGTTTTTGCTGCAGGCATGCTTGCGTTTAGCCGTCCGGCAGTTGCAGGAGAGCTACAAGGGATGCTTGTAATTGCAGCAAAAACACTGGGCAAAGAAAAAGTTGGGGCTCTAGCTGCATACGCCAAGGAACAGAAATTTGACTTTTACGAGCTGGGCAGTTCTGCCATAGATTCGGGGGTCAAGCTAAGCCAAGATATTGAAGCGGGCTTTATAGCGGAGGAAGGCGAAAACTCGCCACCGCATTTGATGCAATTTTCCCGGGAAGCTCTTAGTGGTGTACCTGACCTGTTTAAGTATGAAAGAATATACGTAGTATCTCCCGTTTTTCTGCCGATTGAGATGGTCCGGAAGGACGGTATCTTCGTTGGAGATCGCATCGCGGTAAGCCACGAATTCGATTTGCCAGACTAGGGCTTTATGCGGAAATCACCGGCCCCGCGCTCTCTTGCGGCCTATGTCGTGGAAGCTGTGATCCCAATGGATCCAGGCCGGCGCCGGATTGAACAAGATATTGTTGAGGTAGCGCTGGATCAGGAAAAATACTTTCCCGTTACGCTCGACTTCAACAGCGGTTCCCGAGGCATGAAGCGGGTTCTTGAGCGCGACGATATTGCAATCCTGCATATAGATACGCACGGAAGTGGGCCGGAGATACAGGTGTCTCGTAGCGGTGAATTGATGGCCGCAAAAGACATCCCTGAAAAACTTCAAATTCCGGTAGTTCTCTTATTCGGATGCGACGGAGTCACCAGTAATGAGGCGTTTGGATCAGTTATGCGCGCCCGTGGAGCTGACGCGGTCGTTTCTTCGTTCGCAAAGTTCAATAGCTTTGGCATAACCGGCGATCCGAAGGAGGAAAACGACGTTTATGAAGCCTTCTTCGCCGCAATAAAAGGCGGGGAGACGTTAGGTACGGCTCTTGTACGGTTCCGGGATGTTGCCCGCCGGGCTTCATTAGTGCCTGGAAAGCAAAAGACTCTCACAAGGCATTTCTTCGTTCTAATAGGAGACGGTCAGCTGAAATTTGCCATCGAATAAGTGGCGAACGCATCGGACATGAAAAAACTGAGTTACAGCGTTTGGGCAGGAAAGCGGCGGGCCGCGGCGCGAACAGGCTGGCCCGCCGGATATTCAAGCATAGGCGGCGTGGGGCATGTTGTCGTTCAAGGCCCCGTGCGGTGTTTGGTCTCTCATCGAATTGACGGGCGCTAGCAGCCCGAAGGCGGGAAATCCCGCTGCGGCCACCTCCCGGTCTGCGAGGGGAAACCCAAGTCTTCCCCCCGATATCGCTGGACGAGGGCTTGCTTTCGCGGTCTGCGGCGTGCGCAGCGTGGCAAAAGCCTCTCTCATGCAAAGCGATGCGATCAGTTCGAGGATCAGCGACCAGAAGATCGGAAGGCTGCGCCGGACTTTCGCCTCGTCCGCGTTAAGCACCCAGGCCAGGGTCTCGGCTCCGGCGTCTTTCGCCGCCGGCCTGCCTTGGCTGAGGAGCGTCTCCGCAGCTTCGATGCGGGCCTGAGCTTCATGCACGCGCTCGCAGAACAACTTGGACTTCCCGGCGGTCACGTTGGAGCAGCCGCTGGTAGCTTCCCAGCGCGGGTTCGTCCGAAGCCCGTTCATCTCGGCCGTGGCAAGCGTTTCCATCTGCCGGGCGCGTTCGTAAGCGTCGATCTTCAAGCCCCTGTTTTCCGTCATTTCGGTCCGGTAATGCACAGCATAAGCGATTGAATTCACAAGAACGAAAACAAGCGCCAGGAGCCAGCTCACGCGCCAGAGCCAGGCATCCCGGTGGGAGCCTTCCTCCGCCCGCTTGTCGGCCCATGGGAGCATGAGCCAGCTGACAATCACAACCGCGGCAAAGGCGAGACCGAACATCAAACCCGCCGAGCCGTCGGACAACAATTTTCCATTTGTAAACGCGGCATATGCGCTATAGGCGCCGGCAACACATCCTCCCGCCGCAATTAGGAGACAAAGCGTGTGCCGCTTAATGTTGTTACCCATTTCGATCACTCGCTGCCACGGCGTTGTTGTTGAGACTTGGCTCGCTGGGTGGCGGCAGGAGCCTCGAACAAAAATGCGCAAACAAGCTAAAAATTCTGCTAACGAATTAACAAATGAGACGCGACCGGCATAAGGAGCGCCGACCTATGCCTTTGTTGCAACACTTCTTTTTGGTTGCGACAGGCGTGCTGTGCTACCATGTGTCCTTAAACGATTCAATGGGAGAGCGCTTGTGAGAGCGATGGTATTGAAAGCGCCTGGCCAGCCGCTTGAGCTTGAGGAGCGGGAGATTCCGAACCCCAAGGCGGGGCAGCTTCTCCTGAAGGTAAAGGCGTGCGCCGTCTGCCGCACGGATCTCCACGTTGCCGATGGCGACCTGCGGCCCTGCTGCGATCAAATCGTTCCGGGCCACGAGATCGTTGGCGAAGTAGCTAAGATCGGCGGGGGAGTCGAAGATTTCGAGGAAGGGCAGCGCGTCGGCGTTGGCTGGCTCGGCTTCACCTGCGGGGAATGCGAGTTCTGCAAGCGCGGCGAGGAGAACCTCTGCGACTTCGCGAAATTCACCGGCTATCACATCGATGGCGGTTTCGCCGAGTATACGGTCGCGGACGCCCGTTACTGCTTCCCAATCCCGGACGGATACAGCGACGCCGCGGCAGCCCCGCTGATGTGCGCGGGCCTGATCGGTTACCGCGCGCTGAAAATGACCGGCCGCGGCAGGGCGCTCGGTATCTTCGGGTTTGGCGCGGCCGCGCATATCGCGGCGCAGGTCGCGACGCATGAAGCCCGCAACGTTTATGCGTTCACGCGGCCGGGCGATGCGGCGGCGCAAGCCTTCGCGCGGTCGGTTGGATGCGTGTGGGCGGGCGGCTCCGATGAGAAGCCCAGCACGTTGCTCGACGCGGCCATTATCTTCGCGCCGGCCGGGGAGCTGGTGCCGGCGGCGTTGCAGGCCGTCAGGAAGGGCGGCGTCGTGGTTTGCGGCGGCATCCATATGTCGAACATCCCGAGCTTCCAGTACAATATCCTGTGGGGCGAGCGCACGCTGCGCTCGGTCGCCAATCTCACCCGGCGCGATGCGATGGAATTCCTCGCCCTGGCCCCGAAAGTCCCGGTGAAGACCACGGTGCAGACCTTCGCCCTTGCCGATGCCAACCAAGCGCTGTCCGCCTTGCGCGAAGGCAGGCTCACGGGCGCAGCGGTACTGGTTCCCTAAAGCGGTTCGTGCGCCCCGGATTGCTATGCCACGTCACGGGAGTTCGCCGGGGAAGTGCCACCTTCTTACGCGAGAAAGTCCCGCAAAACTGTCTGACGTTGTGCGATTTGGCCACGCACAGCTTCCGTATTGATACGAGATCAAAATTTTGTGATCGTCCTTTGAACAGAAATCAACTCTTTTTGACAAAAGTCAAAACGCCTTTCCGAGAATGCGCCAAACTCCCCTGGCAAGAAAAAGGCACAGGACGGGAGAGGCAATGGCTCCAGCTAACGTTGCCGTTGGCGCGCAGGATCATGCGCGCAAGCGACTGGGCGCGCGCGTTCCGGATCACGTGGCGTTGCTTAAGCCACGCGTTATGTCGCTCGTAGTGTTTACCGGCGGCGTCGGAATAGCACTCGCGCCAGGGCATATGGGTCCTGCTCACGCAATTGCAACCCTTTTATGTATGGCTGGCGGCGCCGGCGGCTGCGGCGCGCTGAACATGTGGTACGACGCCGATATCGACGGCATTATGCAGCGAGACCGCGGGCCGTCCCATCCCAACCAACCGGGTTGCGGCGCGAGATGCGCTTGTCACGGGAACTCTGCTGTCCGTGCTGTCCGTCATTACGCTGGGCCTGCTGGTCAATCCCGTTGCCGCCGCATTTCTTGGCCTGACCATCGCCATTTACGTACCGTTCTACACGATGTTCCTGAAGCGCCGGTCGGCACTGAATATCGTCCTTGGCGGCGCTGCCGGCGCCTTGCCGCCGGTTATCGGCTGGGCGGCGGTGACCGGAAGTGCCGGTCTGGGTGCCTTGTCGCTGTTCCTCATCATCTTTCTCTGGACGCCGCCGCATTTCTGGGCGCTCGCGATCTGCCGCTCTTCCGACTACGAGCGGGCGCGGATCCCAATGCTTCCGGTGGTCGTTGGCCCCGAAAAGACGGCACGGCAGATATCCATCTACTCTGTCGCACTTTTTGCGGCTTCTTTCCTGCCAGCCCTGCTTGGGCTCGGAGGCATCGTCTACACGGCCCTGGCGGCCGTGCTGGGCGCGGTCTTTTTGTTTAGGGCTTTCGCGGTCCAGCGGGAGCACGAGAAGGAGCGGCGCAACAAGGCGGCATATAAACTGTTCGGCTTCTCTATTTTCTACATGTTCGCATTGTTCGTCGCTCTGCTTGCCGGCGCCTTTTAGGCCGGGGGCTTGAGATTTCGAACACGCGAGGATGGGGAGGCAGGGCGCGCGAAGCTTGTTACGAGCGAAGCGCGGCCAAGGAAGAGGAAGCGTGTCAAGCGCGGCTTCGATCCGAGGCGCAAAATGTGGTCCTTAATGGAAGGGTAACGGGGAGAGCCAATCTATGGCAATACATACTGACACACACGGGCATGTAGAGCATCACTGGGAGTGGAGCTGGGCACCGGCTGCGATTGCGCTCGCTGCTTTGTGCTTCACTCTCGGGTTCACTTTGTTTTTCGTTTACCACCTTCAGCTTCCGGCGATCGTGGCCGCGGGCTTATTGGTGCCGCTGGCCCTCGCCGGCATCGCCAAGTGGATGAGCGAGGCGGGGCAGCCCACCGTACCCGCGCTGAACAGCCTTGGCCTGGCGTTGTTCATCTTCGGCGAAATTCTGATCTTCCTGGGCCTCTTCGCAAGCTACTGGTTCCTGCGCATCAACACCGCCTTTGAATCCGATGTTTGGCCGCCCGCGGGTACGCCTGAGATCGGCAAGGTGCTGCCGCTGATTATGACGGCGATCCTGGTCACCTCCAGCTTGACGTACCATCAGGCCGAAAAGGCCTTCGAGCACGGCGGCAAAGGCGGCTTCTTCTTCTGGGTGCTCGTGTCGGTCGTTCTTGGCGGGACTTTCCTGTTCTGCACCGGTTATGAGTACACTCATCTGTGGGCGGAAGGCTTCAAGCCCGGCGTGAACCAGTACTCGACGCCCTTCTACGCGCTGACCGGCTTCCACGCGACCCACGTTCTGGTTGGCATTGCCGCCTTCCTCGCTGTGCTGCTCGGTGCCGCGTTCGGCGTGGCTCACAAGAGCCTTGTCAAGCTGGCCGGTGTGTACTGGCACTTCGTCGACATCGTGTGGTTCTTCGTCGCCTCCCAGGTCTACTTCTGGTAGGGCGCGGGAGACGGACGATGCGCATGGTGTTCTCCAATATGGCTGCGACGATCGCTGCTGCACTCATTATGAGCATGAGCGCGGGAACGGCGTCCGGACAGTGGTGGCACCCGCCTGTCTCCGATATCGATCCGCGGTTGATGTACATCGATCAGGGGTCTGTGCTTGGGAACAAGATCGACCCAGGCACGGAGCTGACCGACGACCTGGGCCGCAGCTTCCGCTGGGAAGAGATGCTCGGTAAGCCGTTCATCCTGGTCTTGTCTTATTACACCTGCGATGGAAGCTGTTCTGTCATCAATCAGGATCTCGCCGGTCTTTTGAAGAACGTGAAGGCGGTCAAGGCGGGCGACGACTTTCGGGTCCTCACCGTGTCCTTCGACCGGCACGACACTTTGAAAACGGCCGCTGCTTTTCGCGAGCGCCTTGCCCTGCCGGCCAAACTGGCAGGCGCCTGGACGTTCGCAACATTCAAGAGTGAGGACGACCTGAAGAAGCAAACTGACCGTGTCGGTTTCAAGTTTTTCTGGTCGCCACAGGATAAAGCCTTCCTTCATCCGGGAGCATATCTGTTTTTCTCGCCTGAAGGAAGGTTAAGCCGCGTGCTTTATCAGCAAGACGCGGACGCGCGGGACGTTGAGCTCGCGATCCTCGACGCAAACCTGGATCACATCCGGGTTACAGACATCGGCAACCTCGTGCTTAGCCTCTGCTACAGCTACAATTTCTCGGATGGGAAGTACGAGCTTCGCATTCCAATTTTTGTTGCGGTTGGGGCGCTGCTGTTCGGGGTGCTGACGTTGTCAGGTTCACTGGTCTTCTACAAATTTAGAAGGAAGGGGAGAGTTATGAAAGGGGCAAATCATGCACAAATGGCCTAAAAGACTGTTGCTGGGCTCCCTGGCCCTAGTGACGGCAAGTGTTCCGGCGATGGCGGCGGGCGAGATTATTAGTCCGACGCATTTGTGGAACGAAACTTGGGGAGAGGTTCTTTACGACCTTTTGCTCATCGGCGTGCCATTCGGGCTGGCCGCACTTTACATGCTGATCCGTTACCGGGCGCAATCGCCGGGTCAAGTCGGCGAGGCTGTAAATCTGAGCCCTGCGGCGCAATGGGGATGGATACTCATTCCTTGTGCGCTGTTCCTGGCGGACGACATGCTGCTGTTCGGTAAGGGCTGGACGCTCTGGAACGTGCAGCGCATCGTGCCGCAGAATGCCGTGGAAGTCAAAGTGACTGGCCGTCAATGGTCCTTCGAGTTCGATTACGGCAAGGGGATCACCGACACCGATCTCGTCGTGGAAGTGGGCAAGCCGGTGGTGTTGCGCATGACCGCGGATGACGTGATCCACTCTTTCGGTCTGACCGAGTACCGGTTGAAGGAGGATTTGATCCCGGGTCGCGTGACCTATCTGTGGTTCTATCCAGATGCGCCGAAAGTGACGCAGGTCGACTGCATGGAATATTGCGGAACCGGTCACGCGCAGATGTCCAGCGCAGTGAAGGCGGTGCCAACGGCCGAGTACCAAGAGTGGCTTGGCAAACACAAGAGTGCATCCACGGGCGCTTTGCAATTCGCAAGCCAGTCCCCGGACGGAACGGCGAGCAAGTAGGTTAGAAGGAAAAAGATCATGACAGCAGCTTCTTACGGCCACGCGCCCGCACATACTGGCGACGGTATCGGGGCGTGGATCTTCACCACGGATCATAAACGCGTCGCCATCCTATATCTGGTCGGGTGTGTGGCCGCGTTCCTCGTGGCGGGCCTGATGGCCATCGGCATCCGCATCGAGCAATATTCGCCCGGCGAGTCCGGCCTCATGCAGTACTTTGTCGGCGACATCGGCAAGCAGATGACGACGCCGGATGCCTATAACACCGCGCTCTACTTCCATGGAGCCGCGATGATTTTGGGCTTCCTCATTCCCGGCCTGACCGGTTTCGCCGCGAACTATCTTGTTCCGACGATGATCGGCGCGAAGGACGTGGCCTTTCCCCGGATAAACGCGCTTAGCGTGTGGCTGTTCTGGTTAGGTATCGTTCTTGCGCTCTTGACCTTCGTCATTCCGGACAAGCCGGACGTGATGTGGACGGGTTATCCGCCCTATTCAATCAAGACGGCGGGCAATACCGCGCTGTACGTCTTCACAGTGCATCTCATCGGCTTCTCGTCGATCCTGGGCGCCGTGAATTTTATCACCACAATCGTCTATATGCGCGCTCCCGGCATGGGCTGGAACCAGCTTAACATGTTCGTTTGGAGCATTCTCACCGGCCTGATCATTCAGTTGATCTTCGTGCCGGTGCTGGCCGCCGCGGTGACGCTGCTGCTGCTCGACAAATATGTTGGGACGACGTTCTTCGACCCGGCGAAAGGCGGCGACCCGCTGCTCTATGAGAACCTGTTCTGGTTCTATTCGCACCCGGCGGTGTACGTTATCTTCATCCCGGCAATGGGCCTGATCTACGATATCGTTGCCACGCAGGCGAAGAAGAGCATCTTCAACTACAAGGCCGCGGTTTATGGCGGCATGTGCGGGCTCGTGGCCATCTCTGGCGAGGTCTGGATCCACCACCTTTATGTGGCCGGCATGCCGAACTGGCTTCGCATCGGCATGACCTTCACGACGCTCTTGATCTCGCTACCGGTGGGCCTGATGGTGCTCTCGCTCTGGGGCACGCTGTATAAGGGTGCCATCACGTTCAATGTGGCGATGCTGTACGCTTCGCTTTGCTTCGTGCTGGTGCTGTTTGGCGGCTTGACCGGCATCCCCCTTGCGATCGTCTCCATGACGGTGCATCTCGCCCGGACTTCATTCGTGCACGCCCACTTCCACTTCATCATGGGCTTGTTCGCAACTTTCGCCGTGTTCGCCTCCGTGTACCAGTGGTTCCCGGCTATGACCGGCCGCACGGCCGACAACGCTGTTGCCAGGTTCGCGTTCGTGCTTAACTTCATTGGCACCCAGCTTACCTTCTGGCCGCTGTTCATCATCGGCGTCGACGGTATGCCACGGCGCTATTGGGATTATTCGGCGGAAACCGTGGGCGCGGCGCGCGCGGCGAACTGGGAATTCTATCACCACCTTGCGACCTACGGCGCCTTCATTACCGGTGCTGGCATCCTGCTCATGGTCGCGGGCTGGGTCTATTCCGCCATCGCTGGAAAGCGCGTGCCCAGGAATCCATGGGGCTCGAAGTCGCTTGAGTGGACCCATGCGAGCTACCCGATTGGGCCTGGCAACTTCGACGAGCCCGTGACGGTATCCGCAGACTGGACGCCCTATAATTACGCGAAGTAATTTGGGCAGCCAAGGCAACCGCGGCGCGCTTCTCCCGTCGCCGCGGTTGTTGTCCGTTTAACGATAGGAGCTTAAAACATGCCTCAAACCGATCAGAATAAGAAGTCCCGCAGTATGTACTTGTTTCTGCTGATGCTGCTGGGCTTTGCCGCAACCGTATCCACGCTCAGCTATGTGGGCTATGTCCACCACGTCTTCAAATTTGGCCCTTAACAGTTAGTGCGTACATGATCGAGATCCATACCCTTCCGCATATCCTGGCAGTCATCAACATCGCAACCATTATCGTGCTGCTCGCGGCCTACTGGTTCATTCAGCACGGCGACAGGGACCGCCATCGCGCCGGCATGCTGGTTGCCGCAGGTCTCGGCGCCGCGTTCCTCGCGATCTACCTGACCTATCACTTCAACGCAGGCCTCGCCAAGTTTGGCGGCCATGGGACAGTCCGGCCCATCTACTTCACGCTGCTTGCGGTGCATGTGGCGCTGGCGGGGTTTGTGGCGCTACTCGTGCCGCTGACGCTGATGCGCGGCCTGGGCGGAAGCCTGGTGGCGCATCGCAAGGTTGCGAGCTGGGCGCTGCCGGTCTGGCTGTTCGTATCGGTCTCCGGCGTCGCCGTCTATGTCATGGCAATTTACATCTACCCCTATCCGGGAGTGTAGAAACATCCGATGACTGGCCTATCCGATGCCGGCGCGCCACGCGGCCGGGCTTTGCCCTCCTCGCGATGACGGATGCGGGCTTTTTCAGCAGCCCGCTAAACCTTCTTAACGAATTCCGATTTCAAGCTCATGGCGCCGAAGCCGTCGATCTTGCAATCGATGTCGTGATCGCTGTCGACGAGGCGGATATTCTTCACCCTGGTGCCCACTTTGATGGCTTTTGAGAAGCCCTTAGGTTTGAGATCCTTGATGACCGTGACGGTATCGCCATTCTGCAAGACGTTACCAGCGGAGTCGCGGTAGACCCTGCCTGCCTCGGCGGCGGGGGCGGCGCCCGCATCTGCGCTCCACTCGTGGGCGCACTCGGGGCACATGAAAAGGCCGTTGTCCTCGTAGGTGAAGGCGCTGCTGCATTTTGGGCATGCCGGTAGCGTGCTCATGAAGTTATCCTTTTGAAGTATCCACTATCGCTGAAGCGTGAGTCATAGCCATAGCGCATTACCCCTCTCCCATCCGCATCCGCAAGCGGATGGGAGAGAGACAGGGTGAGGGGCGTGAGCGGGGCCGGAGTTAAGACGGCTGCCGCGATGCGCTTTGCCCGGCTGCTTCCGTTGCCTCGTAAAGCGCGCGCGTCAGGTCCGTCCGCGAGATCATGCCCACAAGTTTATGGCCTGGCTCCAGCACGGGAAAGCTGCGCGCGCGCATTGTAATCATCAGGTCGAGGGCGCGCGTCAATGGCTCCTCGGGTCCCACATAGGCAACATCCTTGCTCATGATGCTACCCACCGAGCGCGTCATCAGCTCCTGATAATGCGGCACGAGCTGCGTTGTCGTGAACATGAAGGCCTTGAGAAAATCGAACTTGGTCACGATCCCCACGCACACATCGCCTTCCACGACCGGAAAGCAATTGTAGTCGTGGTTCTCAAACAAGGCCCCAAGGTCATGCAGGGTCATGCCCGGCGGGATGGCCATGACGTTTTTGGTCATGTACTGGCTGACATGCCATTCTAGAAAGCGGTGCATGGGCATAAGGCTCCATCTTGCACTTGGGTTGGCGGGTTGGCCCTGCCACGCTGAGCGTTTCCATCCACGCGCGCAAAATGCGCTGCGCTATTTAAAAAGGCGGCCTACAATAATCAACGGAAAACACTCGTGGCTGCCGCGCCGTCCTTGCTTTCCAGCCGGGCTAGGCGTGCTTCGAAATCGGCGAAGCTCACTCCTTGTCCGCCGCGGCTCCTGAAATAGATGTGCTGCGCAATCCAGCGAATCGCCGGCGTGCTGAAGGCGGCCGATAGAAGGCTATTCGGGGGTGCCAGGTTCAGGCCGAAGCGCATGGCATGATCGGGCGCGAAATCGGGCAGCTCCCTCGCCAGCGCGATCTCCGGAGGCGGCCCGAAATGAAGGAGATGATCGGCCACGAGCTGGGCGGACCGCCGGCCGAAACGGAGCGCATAGCGGAGGCCGCCGCCCGTTACCGGCGAAGCCATGCCGGCGGCGTCTCCGATGAGCGTGACGCCCGGGATCGCCCAGGGCTTGACGAGGCCGCCGCAGGGAATGCGCCCGCGCGTGCGGCCAATGGTTTTTGCGGCTGCGAACCCGAAGATGGGCTCGGACTTCTTGAGGAACGCTTTAAGGTGCCGGCCGCCGCCCTGGCGCGGCCGCGAGGCCGGCGTGGAAAGTGGACGGCCCTGGCACGACCCAGGCGATATGGCCGGGTGCGATGCGGGAATCGAGGAAGCAATGCAGAAACCGTGTATCGGCGCCTTCGAGCTCGTCGAATTGGACTTCGATGGCAGCCAGGAAGCGGCGGTTGCGCCCTAACCCGAATTGGCGTGCGACGGCCGACCTCGCGCCATCCGCGCCCAGGATGTGGCGCGCGGAAATATTCACGCCCGAAAAAGTGAAAACACCGCCTTGCCGTTCGGCGCCCACAAAAGGCGTTCGCCACAGGAGATGCGCGCCCGCCCGCATCGCTTCCTGCGCCAGCCAATTGAGGAGGCGGCCCGGCTCGGTGGTAAGAAAAAAGCTGCCGGGCGCGAACAGATCGACATGCTTCAGGTTTGGCGCGTAAAGCCGCACGCCATGCACACGGCGGGTGAGGCTGTACGGAACGTCGAATTCTTCGGCCGCTTCCTTGACCAGAATGCCGGTGGTGGCGACGCGATGCTCAGCGCCGGGCTTGGCGTCGAGGACCGCGACTTTGAGGCCGCGCATCGCCGCAGTTTTTGCGGCGGCAAGCCCAGCGAAACTGGCGCCGATAATGACAAGGTCGTAGGGTTGAGGGGGATGCGTCATTACTAAATCTCATACTGCGAAATGACTTTCACCATTGCGAAGCAAATGTGGCGGATCTGCAGCGTCTAACCTAAGCACACTTGCCCGGCTCTGCCAACATCCGGGCTTCTCTCCGTTCCTTCACGTAACTCATCCATACGCCTTAGCGGCCCGCTTCCGCGCAAGCCCGTCCCGAGCTGCTATGAAAGTTCTTCTCGATGCCCGTCACAATAGGATCGAAGGCATGCTTTCGATCCTCGGGATAGGTCAAGGAGAAGGCGTTAACGATGCGTCTGCCACAAGCGAAGAGAACTTTTTCGTAATATATTTTGCCATCGCGCAATCCGGAAAGCACGAACCAAGAATTTCCCCTGGGCCCGTAACCGATATTGTCATGGCCCTTAAACTGGTTGAGAAGGGTGCTGCGATACTCGTCTATGCCCAGGTTCTGCGTATTGTAAGCGCCGAACACAACGAGCTTCACGCTACCGTCGCCGGAAAGAAAGTTCCGCCCGTCACCGTTTTCCGATTCTTCACCCGGTATCAGGAAGTCCGGATACAGGGCGCGATAGCCGAAGCGCGCGTTTTCGTAGAGCTTCCAGCCGCCTTGTTGCGCTAGGGCTAGAACGGGATACACGCCGGATAGCAAGCAAATGGCGAAGGCGAAATAGCGCCGGGATCGCATGAGGTGATCTCCACTAAAAGGCTCCAGACAATGTGAAGCTCAAATTGTATGCCGGATTTTGCCGGGGGCGAAGCGTGATATCCCCGCTATTCGCAGGCGGGGGCAGCGCAAGCCGGCGTTGCGTTAACCCATTTAAGCGCTGTCTCTGCTACGATCCGGGCGAAGTGAAAGTTTGTGGACTTTGTCATGCGTTTTGGAAATGAAGCGTTAGCGCGTAGCTTAGATTTTGAAGCGGGGAACCGCATCGTTGAGGGCGATTGCATCGAGGCGCTGGCCGGTTTGCCTTCCGGCTCCGCCGATCTCGTTTTCGCCGACCCTCCGTACAATCTTCAGCTTGGCGGCGAGCTGCTGCGGCCCAACAACACCCGCGTCGACGGGGTGAACCACGATTGGGACCGGTTCGACGATTTCGCGGCCTACGACCGTTTCAGCAGGGCTTGGCTCAAGGAATGCCGGCGCGTGCTGAAGCCGGACGGCGCGATTTGGGTGATCGGCTCTTATCACAACATCTTCCGGCTGGGCGTGGCGCTGCAGGATTTGGGCTTTTGGCTTTTGAACGATATCGTATGGTTGAAGACCAACCCGATGCCGAATTTCAAGGGCACGCGCTTCACGAACGCGCATGAGACCTTGATATGGGCGGCGCGCAGCCAAGCCTCGCGGCCGGCCTTCAATTACAATTCGCTCAAGGCGTTCAACGACGACTTGCAGATGCGCTCGGATTGGCTGATCCCGATCTGCTCGGGGCCGGAGCGGTTGCGCGACGATGGCGGCCGCAAGGCCCATCCGACGCAGAAACCGGAGGCGCTGCTCAGGCGCGTGATCATGGCGACGACCAAGCCGGGCGATCTGGTGCTCGACCCCTTCTTTGGAACGGGCACGACGGGCGCTGCCGCCAAGTCGCTCGGGCGCCGCTATTTAGGCATCGAGCGCGACCCGGATTACGTTGCCGCGGCCCGCGAGCGCCTTGCAGCGGTGAAGCCTTTCGACACGAGCACCGCGGACCCCATCGTTTCGAAGCGCGCGGAGCCGCGCGTGCCTTTTGGCATGGTGCTGGATCTCGGTATGCTGCGCCCCGGCGAAGCGCTGTTCGATGCCAAGGCGCGGATCAGGGCGCAAATCATGGCCGACGGTTCGCTGCTGTGGGACGGGATGCGCGGGTCCATTCATGCCATAGGCGCGAAGGCGCAGGGACGCGCCGCATGCAACGGCTGGACCTATTGGCACTTCGAGAAGCCGCAAGCGGGCTTGGCGCCGATCGACCTGCTGCGCGCCGAGGTCCGGCGGGCGATGCACCCCGCCCGGCATTAGATTGTTTTAGCGGTTTGTTAGCCATGCCCGATGCGATCTGGCCTGCAAATCCCACGATTTCCGGCGGCTGAGGGCGGTGCCACGCGTTTACCTTTGGCGCGAGCGCCGCTCGCCAGAAGCTCCGCCAGCCCGCGCTGCCCGATCCCGCCGCTTCCCTCGCACCGGCCACCCCGGCCCCACGCTTAATCCTGCAAATAACGCCATTGCAGCGCCTCCCGATCGCGCCTGCGCCTTCCCATGGCTCTATCGTGAACCATAGCTCCTTACCGATGCGCTAACGCCGCGCAGGGCAATCGCAGCAAACTCAATTGTCATGGCCCGGCTTGACCGGGCCATCCAGGAAAATCCAATGCGCTCAATACATTAGTGGCTGGCCGGGTCGAGCCCGGCCATGACAGCAACGCGTGCGCTCAATTTTTCACACGTCCTGCGCGGGATTGACGCCGCGGAAACGCGGCAAGCGCCTGGAGCAAAACTCGAAGCGGCTGCGCCCAAGCAAACCCTTGCAAGAGGCCGCCTTCTATTTGCCATGCCCGGCTGCTCAGGCTTTCTGAGCCCGCCGCGCCGGTATTTCCCCGCAAATAGTCTTCCCTGCTTACTATGCCGTCTGCATTTTTTAAGTGCACGCAAACCCATATATTCTGCCAATACATCGCCGCGGGCTTGCCCTTCTTCCCCTCCCGGGGCGCCGCCAAGAACAAAACGTTCCGGTAGCGAACAATCTCTATACTGACTAATAACACATTGAGAACACACAAAGAACTTTTGATTGCCGTTAACCATTTCCGCAACCCCAGATTGGGATTTGTGGTTAACGCGCGCAATAATCTAATATTAACGGGTATTTTGGAGTCGTAGAATTCGACCAAAAGCGGGAAAAGATTCGCAGAAAGACGGCGGCGGAAAATATGCGGCGCGCTCGCTTACCAAACCAAAATTAACTATGGTACGGCGCTACTACGGAATTGCTATCCTGCCGGCCGGGGCGGTCCTGGCGCCGGCGGCGCGGGGCGATTTGCTGGCTGCCGTAAGGTGGATTTCCAAGGACAACCCTGCCGCAGCGAGGGGCTTACGCGACGGGGTGGTTCGGGCGGCGGAGCGCATTGGCGAGCATGTCCATATCGGCGCCCGCCGGGCTTCGCTTTTGTGGCGGCCTTCCTCCGGCCGCGGCCGCAAGGAAAGATTCTGCCTTGGCGACGCCGGAAATTGAGGCGGGAGAAAACCATGCCCGCCCCCCCACTGACTCCGGAAGTTGCCTCCAACACACGAAAATAGATGCACCGTTCGGTTCAAGCCAGACAGGCCGAAGCTCACTTCTGCCCCGAAGCTGCCTTCGAGGTATCGCAGAAATTTTTGCCTTGGGCCAAGCCGAGCCAATCCCCCTTAAAGCCTAGCAAGAATAACGATGCCGATGTCCGTGCTGAAATCGGGCTCCTGGGCGTTCTTCGACAGGCATAAATCTGTATCAGATGATCGCTATTTTCGGATTTCTCCGGCGCTCGACTGCACAGCCGCCGACGACTGCATAGTCGTCGGCGGCTGTGCAGTCGTCGTCGACTGAACATTTGAGTATCCTGCCGGTAATCGCGCCGGTTCCGCGGCCGTGACCTCCCTAACGTAAACGCAATCTTTGGGAGTACAATTGTAGACGGTGTAACTTGTAATCAGCGCCTTGTTATAGATATTCGTTTCATCATCCTCTGTGCCGCTCACTGCAATCCTCGCCTTATACATTTCTGTTCCATCGGCGTCATTGAGCACGACAATATTCGTAATTCCAAGTTTCTTACCAATGAACATAAACGTGTTTTTCGGCCCAAAGGTAACATCGGCAATTGTTGGATCACCTATTATGGCCGTGAACTTACTCTTATCAGCGCCGGGAACCTTTACGGTCATTGCGGTACCCAGCGTCAATCGCAACAAGTCATCACAACGCGCCGTTGACGCCCAAGAAAGGAGTGTTAATGCAATCGGCACCAAGAGGAGTCTTGGCGTCATTGGGGTTTGTCTTTGCTGCATGAGTGACCCTGTGTGTTTGCTTCCCAGGGACCGACTAATAAGTCGCAATGGTTGCGTGTAAAGGCCAATAACAACCTGGAGGTGTGCATTTAATGGAGAAGCGTTGCGTGAAGGCCACGGCGAAGACGGCGCTCTTGGCCCCCGCGCTGTAAGAGATTCTTAAAGACCGCTGCACCGCGCTATGCGATACCAATCGCGGAAAAGTTCGAGCAACTGGGGCGAAGGCATCGCACACCGCTCTTTGCGGCCCTTGGCCGCTTATGGCCCAAGCCGAGGAGCCCCAGCGCTATGTCAAGCCGAAAGAAGGGCCGCAACAAGCAGTTCCTGTCACTCGCGCTCGTCCCCGGCAGGGGAAACTCCGCCTGATAACCCAAATGTCCGGCCTCAACCGGCTGGTACGCGGCATCATTTAGCGCGGCTGTGAAAGTTTGCTTAACTAAGCTTTGCGATCTCTTCGGCGATGACAGCGGCAAGTGCCGGAAGTTCGGCGTGAATGGTGTGCCATACTGCGTGGTGGGCTACGTTGTCGTAGTTATGGCGATAGATGTTGCCCGAGCCCATGATGGCGCGCCAGGGCAAGTCAGGATGACGGGCGCGAAGTTCCTCGGGAAGGCGGCGCGCCGCTTCGGAAACGATCTCAAGGGCGCGGGTGGCGGCGAAGAAGGTTTTGCGGTCTCGCTGGAATGCGTCGAAGGCCATGCCGGCGACGAATTCCTTGGCATAAACAGCATGGTCGCGAATGTCGTAGAGGGCGTCGCGGGCGGTATCAGAAAGCATAGAGCGCCGTTTTTTCTGCCGAAGGACGGACGTGGGCCTTAAGCGCTGCGCGGTTCGAGACATCGACGGGCGCGGGAAACATATCCTCAATGTATTGGACGATGCCGGTATATTCGAAAACACCCATGGGCCTGCTGGGTGCAATCTCGATCATGATATCGATATCGCTATCTGGCCGGTTGTCGCCACGTGCGCGAGAGCCGAACAAAGCGGCATGTGTAACGCCCCGCGTCTTAAGAGCGGCTTCGTTCTCCTTAAGCGTGGCGATGATGTCCTGAGCGTTCATGGCGATACTATAGCATAGTTGCTTTGAAGAAACAGCGCGGGCGTTACCCGTGCAAGCCCAGGCGATACGAGCCTGTATTGCAAAATGCGCTACAGTAAGCTATCGTCCCGGGGAATGGGAGAACCACATGAGTTCCGCAAAGAAAACGCAACAGCCTTTGTCCATGCGTCTTCCCGAGGCCGACCTTGCCGTCATCGACCGTGCGGCGCGGCTTCGCGGCCGGTCGCGCACGGATTTCGTAAGGGAAGCCGCGGTTAGGGCCGCGGAAGCCGTGCTGATCGAGAACACTCTGGTGAGTATGAGCCCGGAGGGCTTCGACGCCTTCTTGTCGGCGATTGCCGGGCCGGCGGCTCCGGTTCCCGAGATGGTTGCCTTGTTCCGGCGCGAGCCTCCCTGGGAAACCGGCGCTAAGCAGGAATAACGCCTTTGCCGCTCTCTGCTCCGGAACTTCTCGGCGAAAGTCACGATGTATCGGGCTTCAGCTGCGGTAAGCCCGTGCTCGACGAGTGGCTAAAAAACAGGGCGCTCTCGAACCAGAAAAAAGGATTTACCGTCGTCATGGTGGTCCACGATGCCGCCCGGGTTGCTGGCTATTATGGGCTCTCGCCAACTTCCGTTGTGCCCGCATTGGCGCCGCGTTCCGTCAGAACGGGCCAGCCTCCCAATCCCGTGCCATGTCTCCTCCTCGGTCAATTGGCAACAGACCTTGCATGGGCTGGCCGCGGCATCGGAACGGGACTGCTTCGCCATGCGCTGATACGATCTGTGGCGGGAGCCCGTTTAATCGGCGGCCGCGCGCTGGTTGTGAACGCGCTCGATGAAGAGGCCGCCGTTTTCTGGCGGAGGCACGGCTTCATTCCGTCGAAAGATCAACCCCTGACGCTTTTCCGCTCCATCCCCGATATCGCCGCCTCTTTGGCAGCCAGCGCTGCCCGATAGCGTCAGTTACGATCGATAAACTCAAGGGACCGTCCGGCAATTGCATCGCTGGCACAGCCACCGCGCAATGGGCTGTGCTCCTGCATCACCGCTCCAGGTGTTGACGGAACCACGTGGCCAATTCGGCTTCGGACAGCGTACCGATGGCGGCGGCTTCCACGGCCCGCACAGCCTCCAGTTTGTCGAAGCGAAGCCGGTATCCGTTATCCGCAAGGAACAGCCGGGCGGCAACCCACGCGGTGCGCTTATTGCCATCGGCAAAGCCGTGGTTTCTCAGAAGCCCATATGCGTAGGCCGCAGCTAAAGCGGCAGCATCGGGCTCGCCGTATTCCGCCAGGTTCCTGGGCCGCGCCAGTGCGGACTCCACTCCACCACGGTCACGAATACCGTCAAGGCCCCCGTGCTCAGCCAACTGGCGGTCGTGGATTGCGTAGAGCAGAGAGGCGTCGATCCAGCGCCAGGCCGCTTGGCCAACAGTCACTTGGCCAGCGCCCTGAGCACATCGCGGTCCTCATGCATGATCTCTTCAGCCAAGGCCATCTGGCGCTCAAAGTTGGGATCGTAGGGTGTGAGACGGTATCCGCCGTCCGGTGCCTCGGTGAGGTAAACCGTGTCGCCCTTTTTAACCTTCAGCCGGGCCATGGCCTCTTTGGTCAGGATGAAGCCGGCCGAGGCGCCAACGGTGGTGACTTTAAAGGCAAGCATGACGCGATCTCCATCTATATAATGCACATTATATAGATCGGCGTGTCCGAGTTCAAGAGGCCCGCTCTTGGCTTTGCTGGCGCCATCTCAAAAATGAGCGGCGCTCTACGGGGGGCAAGGCCGGGACGGAGAAACAGCCCTCAGCCGAACAAAGAAACTGCCCAAAAACAAGGCAGCCCCGCAACACAAATCCGGAAAACTGTCACCCAACTATCGGCTGGACGCTCGAACTACCCGCAGCGGATGTTCTAGGGTCCCCTCTCCCAGCCGCATCCGCTTGCGGATGCGGCCACGCTAAGTTGCAAGCTCGCCAAGGCGAGCTTGCCGGGAGAGAGACAGAGTGAGGGGGTCTTTGCTGAAGCGATCGCCCGGATTCGGTATAATGCCAGCTAGATTCGTATGAAACGGATTTAAGCGCGGCCCGACGTAACGGAGAGCAGTGCTTCACCCGCGCCCTTAATTTCCTGGTCTTCGCCGGCGCGCTTGAGGTTTACGCCGGTGAACGCGCCGCAGCATCCGCAAGTGATATAGCGCTGCACACCTTTATCGTGGCCGAACCCGTACTCCACATCTTTTACACTGAGCGAGGTGCTTCCACAGCAGGGGCAGACAACGTTCTCCGGTGAAGTCCGGCCAAATTGGTGAGCTGTCTCTAGCCATTGCTCGAATGGAGCTTGTGGGGTTTGGGTCATGCAGCATCGCCTCCTGGGGAGTTTTTTGGCGTCGCTGAGCTTCCTAAAGATACCATTCACCCCGCGCGCGTCCTACATCGCGAGCGCTGTGCCCAGCTCCACCGTTTTTTTATCTTACTAGTGTTGCAGGTGCCCGGCACACAATCAAGAGTTTGTTGGGGCGCTGCCTTACGTTTGCTAAAGTTTTCCAACCAAAAGCGATATCGTTGCAACAAAATGCAACGGCCGCGCTTCGGCAGAATATCTATCGCCTACCTTGCGCGGCCCTGGATCGTTATCCGGGGCAATACCAAAGCCGATTGACAGCCAAGCAGCCCGGCGCGGCCGCCGGCAACATGAACTGCCTTGGTAATGCATCCCCAATTCTCGACCTGCTCTTTGCTGCGTATTCTTGTGTATGTGACCACAGACAGAATTCCCGCGCCAAGATCGGCTGGGCAAAAATTAACGTATTTCTTTCCAATTCGCGGCGATGTATCCTTGCTGGTCTGCGGCCAGCACAGCTTCTCCCGCGACGGCACGGCTTCCCTCGCAAGACCAATCGTAGATCGTATCGTGACCGGTGGCGGCCATCGGAATGCCCTTAGATCCAGGATGATCGCGGCACCAGGCACTGGCTCCGGGTAGTGTACGGCGCTTATCAGCTTTGAAGCAGTTGAGATTGGCGCCAGTGTAGCAGGCCATCAATTTCCGGCCGGCGCAACGCACGAAAGCAGCATCGCGGGTCGATGCCTCATCGATTTGGAAAGCTCTGGCGACGGCTGCGGTCAGCTGCGCCGGAACCTTCTCAGGGCCGGCGTGGGCTGGATCGGGGCAATAGGGCTGGAGGGCGGCGGTTTGCTGCACAGGCATGACCGCCATGCCAGTCACGACGGCAAAAAGAATGGCTTTCCTAGCCTCCTGGAAACGCATGGTTTCTTCCTCCAAGCTTTCAATGGCTGAGCATAACGCGATTTACATGCCCAATCCAACGGCCAGCCCGGCCTGCACCTGCACGCTGGTGCCGAAGACCTCCGCCGGCCAAGAAAATCGTATGCTCTGATCGTATGCTCTGGATGTGACGTTCTCATGCCCCTTGTGCGCAGATTTCAAACCCTTTGATTGCCTTCGCCGCGTCATTGCGAGCGAAGCGAAGCAGGGCCAAGTCACGGATCTTATGGAACGCCACGGCTGCTCTGCCGCCTCGCGATGACGATGGCGAAAGTATTCAAGCGGATCAGGTCTAACAAGCTGGCCAGGGCCGCGGTCAGGCTGCGGCGAGGTGGCGCAGAACATAGTGCAGAATGCCGCCGCTCCGGAAGTAGTTCAGCTCGTCGAGCGTGTCGATCCGGCAGACGAGCGGCACATCTTTCGCAGTTCCGTCCGCGAAAGCGATGTGAGCGGCGATCTTCGCAAGCGGGGACAGGCTGCCGATGCCCTTGATCGTCACCGTCTCGTCACCCTTCAGCCCGAGATCCTTCCAGCACACGCCCTCCTCGAACACCAGCGGCAGCACGCCCATGCCGACGAGGTTGGACCGGTGGATGCGCTCGAAGCTTTGAGCGATCACCGCGCGCACGCCGAGCAGGCGGGTGCCCTTCGCGGCCCAGTCGCGGCTCGATCCCGTGCCGTATTCGCGGCCGGCGAAGATCGCGAGCGGCACGCCCTCGGCCTTGTAGCGCATGGCGGCGTCGTAGATCGGCAGCTCCGCGCCATCCGGGTAGTGGACGGTCACGCCGCCTTCGACGCCGGGCACCATCTGGTTCTTGATGCGGATATTGGCGAAGGTGCCGCGCATCATGACCTCGTGATTGCCGCGCCGCGCGCCGTAGGAGTTGAAGTCCGCGGCGGAGACGTGGTGGTCCAGGAGATAGATTCCCGCCGGGCCGGTCTTTTTGATGGAGCCGGCCGGGCTGATATGGTCCGTCGTGATGGAGTCAAGGAAAAGGCCGAGCACGCGGGCGTTCTCGATATCGGTGAGCGCCGGGGGGGCGCCGGCGGTCAGGCCCTCGAAATAGGGCGGGTTCTGCACGTAGGTGGATTCCTTGTCCCACTCGTAGGTCTGCCCGGTCTTGGAGGCACCAACCGCCCGCCAGCGCTCGTCGCCCTTGAAGACGTCGGCATAGCGGGCCTTGAACATATCGGGCGTGACGTAGGTGCGGACGAATTCGGCGATTTCGTGGGAGGAAGGCCGAAGAATCCTTGAGGAAGACAGGCGCGCCGTCCTTGCCGGTGCCAATCGGCTCGGCCGTGAGGTTCAGCGTCATCGTACCCGCCAGCGCATAGGCGACGACCAGCGGCGGCGAGGCCAGATAGTTCGCGCGCGCATCGGGATTGACGCGGCCCTCGAAATTGCGGTTGCCGGAGAGGACGGCTGCTGCGACGAGATCGTGCTGTTGGATGGCCTTCGAGATCGCTTCGGGGAGCGGGCCGGAATTGCCGATGCAGGTCGTGCAGCCGTAGCCGGCGAGATTGAAACCGAGCGCGTCGAGATCGGCCTGCAAGCCGGACTTGGTCAGATAATCGGTGACGACCTGACTGCCTGGCGCGAGAGAGGTTTTCACCCATGGCTTCGGCTTGAGGCCCTTTTCACGGGCCTTGCGCGCGAGGAGGCCCGCGGCCATGAGCACAGTGGGGTTTGAGGTGTTCGTGCAAGATGTGATGGCCGCGATGACAACGTGGCCGTCGGCGATGGAGTAGCTCTCACCTTCCACTGGCCCCGATCTCTCCAACGGCTGAACCGTACCGCCTTCGCTCACCATGTTTGCGCCGTTGCTGCCGGGCTGGACGGTTCGCATTTCGAGCAGCGCATCTTCAAAGCCGTCCGCCGCGCGGGCAAGCGGCACGCGGTCCTGCGGGCGGCGCGGGCCGGCCAGGCTCGGCTCGACCGTTGAGAAGATCCAGTTCGAGCGCGGATGTGAAAACCGGGTCCGCCGAGCCGGCGTCGCGCCACATTCCCTGCGCTTTGGCGTAGGCTTCCACCAGAGCCACGCGGTGCGGATCGCGGCCGCTGGACCGTAGATAGTCGATCATGTCCTTATCGGCCGGGAAAAAGCCGCAGGTCGCGCCGTATTCAGGCGCCATGTTGGCCATGGTCGCCCGGTCTTCGAGCGAGAGCGAGTTGAGCCCATGGCCGGAATATTCGACGAATTTGCCCACAACGCCCTTCTTGCGCAGCATCTGCGTAACGGTAAGCACAAGGTCGGTCGCGGTCACGCCTTCGCGCAAAGCGCCCGTGAAACGGAAGCCGATAACCTCGGGGATCAGCATGGAGATCGGCTGGCCCAGCATCGCCGCCTCCGCCTCGATGCCGCCGGCGCCCCAGCCAAGCACCGCAAGGCCGTTGACCATGGTGGTATGGCTATCGGTGCCAACGAGAGTATCGGGGAAAGCCTGGGTGACGCCGCCCTCTTCCTTCGTCCAGACGGTCTGCGCGAGATATTCAAGATTGACCTGGTGGCAGATGCCGGTTCCGGGCGGCACAACGCGAAAATTCGCAAAAGCGCGGCTGCCCCAGCGCAGGAACTCGTAGCGCTCCTTGTTGCGCTGATATTCGAGATCGGCGTTGATCTGGAACGAGCGCGGGCTGCCGAAGCTGTCGACCATCACGGAATGATCGATGACCAGATCGACCGGCACCAGCGGATTTATCTTGGCGGTGTCGCCGTGAAGGGCGGTCATCGCGTCGCGCATGGCGGCCAGGTCCACGACGGCTGGCACGCCGGTGAAGTCCTGCATAAGCACGCGGGCGGGCCGAAAAGCGATTTCGCGCGTGGAGCCCTTGCTGCCTAGCCATTGCGCCATGGCGCGGATGTCATCGGCTGTGACCGTGCTGCCGTCCTCGAAACGCAGCAGGTTCTCCAAGAGAACCTTCAGCGAGTAAGGCAGGGCGGAAATTCCGGGCAAACCGTTCGCCTCGGCGTCCGGCAGCGAGAAATACTCATACGCCTTGCCCTCCACGGTAAGCGTTTTGCGGGAGCGGAAGCTGTCGAGCGAGCGCGGAGATAAAGGGGCCACAGCAGAATTCTCCATAAACATGCAAAAATGCGGCTTGTGAGCGTAACCCGCCCTAACATAAAGATAGGCGGCGCACGCAAACGGACGAGAGCCTCTCCTTGGCAAAAATCGAGCCAATCGAAAATGTGAAGCTGCTGTCAAGCCATACCGTGGCCGTTGAGGCCGTCGTGGCGGAGGGGCTGGCTTGTCAGCGAGGCGGCAGAACGGTTGTATCCGGCATTTCGTTCAACGTGCAGGCGGGCAGCGCGCTCGCGCTCCGCGGGCCGAACGGGTCGGGCAAGACGACGCTACTCCGCACCATCGCGGGATATTTGCAGCCGGCCGCTGGAAGTATTGAAGTGAGAAGACCCCCTCACCCCAGCCCTCTCCCCAAGGGGAGAGGGAGCTGGCTGCGGCCCTTTTCACCAAGGCGAGAGGATAATTCTGGCGTCCCTTCTCCCCTCGGGGAGAAGGACAGGATGAGGGGGGACTCCGATGAGGGGGTCTACCACTATATCGGCCACGCGAACGGGGTAAAACCGCGCCTCTCGGTCATCGAGAATGTGAGCTTCTGGCAGCGCTATTACAGCGGCGCGGAAGATATCGAGGCGGCGGAGGATGCGCTTGAAGCATTCGCCCTCCTGAATCTGGCGAGCTTCAGCGCGGGCCACCTGTCGCAGGGGCAGGCGCGCCGGCTTGGCCTCGCCCGGCTGCTTGCGGCGCGCCGCCCGGTATGGCTTCTCGACGAGCCGCAGGCGGCGCTCGATGCGGCGTCGACCGGGCTCCTCGAAAGCGCGATCGCCGCTCATCTGTCCTCGGGCGGGCTGGCCATCGTTTCAACCCACCTCGATCTGGCGCTGCCGGACGCCCAAATTTTGGAGCTCGGCGCGCCGGCTTTTGCCCAATGAACCTAAGGTCCCGCCATATTCGAAGCTTCCGCCCCTCACCCCCGCCCTCTCCCCATGGGAGAGGGAGTCCCGCCGCAACCGTTGTTAGGGCGTCCCCTCTCCCATGGGGAGAGGGACAGGGTGAGGGGCGGAACGCCCGTTCATGGCTCCAGCCGCCGTTAACCTTCCGCCCGGATTTGCGATGAACGCTTTTCTTGCACTCATAGGCCGGGACCTGCGCCTTGCCATCCGGCAAGGGTCGGCGGTTGGGACCGCGCTTGGCTTTTATCTCGTCGCCGTGTCCATCATCCCCCTGGGCCTCGGGCCGGACTTGAACCTTTTGAGCCGGATCGCGCCGGGCATCCTCTGGGTTTCGTTCCTGCTCTCGGCGGTGCTTTCAGTCGATGCCTTGTTCCAGGAGGACCGCGACGACGGGTCGCTCGACGCACTCGTCCTCGGGCCGCTTCCCGCCGAGCTTATCGCGGCGTCCAAAAGTATTGCGCACTGGGTTACGACGTGCGTTCCCTTGATCGTCGTAACGCCGCTGGCCGGGCTGCTGCTCAACATTCAGGCGGAATCGCTGCCAAAACTGCTGGCCGCGCTGCTTGCCGGAACCGCCGGCGTCAGCTTCGTCGCCGGAGCTGGCGCCGCGCTGACGCTGGGGTTGAGGAAAGGCGCGCTGCTGCTGCCGCTCCTCATTTTGCCGCTTTTCACGCCATTCTTGATCTTCGGCGTGGGCGCGATGGCGGCCTCACCCGGAGCGTTCGAGCAAAGCATCCTCTTGCTTTTTGCGCTATCTCTGTTTTCAGTGGCGGCGATGCCATTTGCCGCTGCCCTTGCCCTTCGCTTGGGGCTAGAGTGAGCTTATATCCGCGCTAGATGCTGGGAAAAGTTTGAATGTCCGGAGTTTCGGAACCGCAATCGATGAGCCTCTGGCGTATAAGCACGCTGGCCAACCCCTCCACCTTCATGCGGCTGAGCGGCAAGCTCTTGCCGTGGCTCGCCGGCATTACAGCGGTGCTCTTTGTTCGGGGCCTTACCCTGGCGTTCCGCGCGCCGCCGGACTACCAGCAAGGCGAGACGGTGCGGATCATGTACATCCATGTGCCGTCCGCGTGGCTTTCGATGGCCTGCTATACGCTCATCGCCATTTCTTCGGCGGGCTATCTGATCTGGAGGCATCCGCTGGCGGACGTCTCGGCAAAGGCCGCGGCGCCCATCGGCGCTACCTTCACGCTGCTCGCGCTTGTAACCGGCTCGCTTTGGGGTAAGCCGATGTGGGGCGCGTATTGGGTTTGGGATGCGCGGCTAACCTCGGTTCTGATCCTGTTTTTCCTCTATCTCGGCCTGATCGCCTTGCGTCAGGCGATCGACGATCCAGGCAGGGCCGGCCGCGCCGCCGCGATCCTGAGCCTGATCGGCGCCGTGAACATCCCCATAATCAAGTTCTCGGTGAACTGGTGGAACACGCTCCATCAGCCGGCGAGCGTGATCCGTGCCGATGGCCCGACGATAGACCCGTCCTTGCTCGTGGCCGCTGATCGTGATGGCCATCGCCTTCACCGTGCTGTTTATCGCGCTGCATATGAAGGCGATGCGCGCCGAGATCTTGCGGCGGCGCTGCGAGGCGATGATCGCCATCCATGTGCGCGGGGGCGGAAGCCAAGTGCTGGACGCCAGCGGGGAGGCGGTATCCAATGTTTGATCTAGGGCCGCACGCGGGCTTTATCTGGGTATCGTATGGAGCCGCCGCGCTTTCGATAGGGGGCCTTATCTTCTGGGCCTGGGCCGGGGAGCGCGAGCAGAAGCAGCGCCTCGCCGATCTGGAGCGCCGGGGGCTTAAGCGCAGGTCTTCGCAGCAGGAGCTATAGGACAGACATGACTGCTAGTGCCACACCAGAGGAAAAGCCGGGCAATGCGAAGCCCAAGGCGACGCTGCTCCTGCCGCTCGTTCTTGTGGTTGTTATGCTGGTATTGCTCGGCGTCGTGCTTCGCATGGGCGACCACGAGACCTTGCCTTCGGCGCTGATCGGAAAGCCGGTGCCGGAATTCGCGCTACCGCCGATTGCCAATGTTCTGGGCGATAACGGCCCAACGCCAGGCCTCTCCTCGGCCGCGTTCAAGACCGGCAAGGTCAGCATTCTCAATGTCTGGGCCACCTGGTGTGCGCCTTGCCAGGCCGAGCATCCGCTTTTGATCGAGCTGAGCCAGCAAGGCATCCCGATCTTCAGCATAAATTACAAGGATAAGCCTGAGGCCGCGCGCAGGTTTCTTGCGGCCCACGGCAATCCTTTCCGCGCCATCGGGTCGGACGATAGCGGCTTGACGGCTATCGATTTCGGCGTCTACGGCGTGCCGGAAACGTTTGTGATCGACGGCGATGGCAAGATTGCCTACCGCTTTCCTGGGCCGCTCAGCCCGGAAATCCTGGCCGAAAAGATCATGCCCGCCATCGAGAAAGCCGGGCGTGGAACCGGCTCGCCGCGTTCTTAAAACTACGGAAGTTGCTTAGACCCCCTCATCCTGTCCTTCTCCCCAGGGGGAGAAGGGACGCCTGAGCAATCCGCAGCGTGAATTCAGGGGTCCTCTCTCCCTTTGGGGAGAGAGACAGAGTGAGGGGGTCTTCAGACGTTCCACCGAAAAGCGGATGAGCCTAAATCGGCGAAGCGGCGACCTGCACCGCGACGTACCGCTCTTCCTTCAGTTTTTCCTTCAAAAGCTCGGGTTCGGTTACGGGCGTGGAGCAGCGCTGGCCGGCGCAGACATAGGCGGTGATCTTGCCGTCGATGCTGCCTTTCCCGGCAGCAGGCGAAGGCGCTGGGATCGCCTCGCTGGCGCCAACCCATTGCACGATAGCATCGGGAAGCGAGACTTCCGACAACGCCTTCCGCCAAGGTGCCGCGCCGCTGGCAGACTTGTCGCCCGCGATGACGATGTGCTGCGGCGAGATCAAGGTAAGCGCGCCCGATAGCAGGCCGGTATAGGAAATCGCCGCCGTTTGAGCAGCCCCTTGGAATGCCGCCAACAGCCCGTCAGCACGCGTCAAATAGCCGGTATCGCCGGTGACGGCGTAAAGATCGGCCAGGTTCTGCAGCATGGTGGCGTTCGGGTTCGGTGTCGCGTCGTCGCCGGCCGAAAGCGGCCGCACAATCAGATCGCTCGTGTCGTCGGCGGCGAGAAAATAGCCGCCGCTGTCCGCGCTGTAATGGCTGTTCATGAACCCGGTCCAGGCGATGGCGTCGTCGAGATAGCGCTTTTCGCCCGTTATGTGATGGAGAGCCATGGCCGCCGAAATCATGTTGGCATAATCGGCCGAGGTCGCGGGTGCTTTGAGCTTATCCTGGCGAAAGGAATGGAACAGGCGGCCATTGGCGAACATCCGGCCCTGAACGAAGGCGTAAGCTTTGCTCGCAAGCTCAAGCCATTCAGGCCGGCAAAACGTGTCTGCCGCTATGGCAATCGCGCGGATGGCAAGGCCGTTCCAATCGGCCAGAACCTTGTCGTCCCAGCCCGGTTTCTTGCGCTTTTCGCGCACCTCGAAGAGCTTCCGCCGGCACGCGTCGAGAGCCTGCTCCTCTTCGCGGTTCAGAAGCGCCAGCGCATTGAGACGGTTGAGAATGGTCTTGCCTTCCCAATTGCCGCCTTCGCTCACGTCGTAGATTTGCGAAAACACGGCCGCCTGCTCGCCATTGCCGAGCACATTGGTAATCTCCGCCGCGGTCCAGACGTAGAACTTGCCCTCCACGCCTTCGGAATTCTGCGTCGTAGGAAGCAGCGAAGCCGCCGCCTGGGACAACCATCTCGCGTTGGAGCCATCCGATCGTTTCCGCCACCCGGGCCTTCAGCCGGTCGGACTGCGTTTCCTTCCAGACCTCGGTCATCAGCTCGATCAGGAGCGCGTTATCGTAGAGCATCTTCTCAAAATGCGGAACGAGCCAGCGCTCGTCGACGGAGTAGCGCGAAAAGCCGCCCCCGATGTGGTCGTAGATGCCGCCCTGGCACATATGCAGGAGTGTGTTCTTCACCTCCTCGATGCAGGTTATGAGCCCGTAGCGGAGCCCGGCCTTCCAGAGAAAATGGAAAATCGCAGTGTTCGGAAATTTGGGCGCCCCGCGAAGGCCGCCGTTGGTCGGATCGATGGCGCCGATGAATTTGCTGGCGACTGCGGCGAACTGCTCCTCGGAGAATTCGGGCGACGCGCCATAATTGAGCCGCGGCGTCAGCCTGGTCTTGAGGTAGGCGGTGTTCTGCTTGATGGTCTCTTGTTCGGTGGCGTAAACGCGGGCGACGTTCTCAAGCACCTGCTTGAAGCTTGGGCGCCCGTAGCGCGGTTCGTCGGGAAAGTAGGTGCCGCCAAAAAACGGCATGCCGTCCGGCAAGAGGAACATGGTCAAAGGCCAGCCGCCTTGTTCGCCAAGCTCCTGCAGTGCCGTCATGTAGAGCGTATCGACATCGGGCCGCTCCTCGCGGTCGACCTTTACGTTCACGAACAGGTCGTTCATGAGCGCTGCGGTGTCCTCCTTCTCAAAGCTCTCGTGCGCCATCACATGGCACCAGTGGCAAGCCGCGTAGCCGATGGAAAGCAGCACCGGCTTGTCGAGCCGCTGCGCCTCCTGGAAGGCCTCCTGGCACCAGGGCCACCAATGCACGGGGTTGTCCTTGTGCTGCTGGAGGTAGGGACTTGTTTCTTCGCTCAAACGGTTTGACGCCATGAGGCAACCTTTAATCCCATGCTTTAGAGAGTAACGCCGGCGGCACAAAATGGCCGGTTCGATTATAGGTCTTTTTCGGGCATATGTGCCCTGTAGCCTATGGTACAAGATTTTGGGATTGGGAAACAACATTATGACCATCTGTGCCCTGTCTACCGCGCAGGGGCCGGCGGGAATCGCCGTCGTTAGAATCTCAGGCAGGGCTACGCTCGCAGCGCTTGAGGCCTTGTGCGCGGACAAGGTGCCGGCGCCCCGGATGGCCAGTCTCAGGGCTCTGCGCGATCCGCGAAGCGGGGAGGTTTTGGACCGGGCGCTCGTGCTTTGGTTTCCGGGGCCTGCGAGCTTCACGGGCGAGGACATGGCCGAATTGCATCTGCACGGCGGGCGCGCCGTGATCGCGGGCGTGCTGGAGGCGCTTGGCGCTTTGGGTTTGAGAATGGCCGAGCCCGGCGAATTCACGCGGCGCGCTTTCGAGAACGGCAAGCTCGATCTGACCGAAGCGGAGGGTCTCGCGGACCTTATCGGTGCCGGGACGGCGGCGCAGCGGAATCAGGCGCTCTCGCAAGCGGCCGGGGCGTTGCGGGAGCGCTACGAGGGCTGGCGGGCGTCGCTCTTGCGGGCCATGGCATATGTGGAAGCGTGCCTCGACTTTTCGGACGAGGGCGATATCGCGGAGGGCGCCTTCAAAGAAGCGCTGCCGCCGGCGCGGACGCTTGCCGCGGAGCTCGATCGCGCGCTCGCCGATGGGCGCCGCGGTGGAATCCTTCGCGAAGGCATCCGGGTCGCAATCCTGGGGGCGCCGAATGTTGGCAAGTCGAGCCTCTTGAATGCGCTCGCCGGGCGCGATGCCGCCATCGTGTCCGGCGAGCCGGGAACGACGCGGGACATCGTCGAGGTGGCGCTCGATCTCGATGGCTTCCCCTTCATCTTGAACGATACCGCCGGCCTTCGCGATACGCCCAGCGCCGTCGAGCAGGAAGGTATCCGCCGGGCGCTTGCCGCGGCGGCGGATGCGGACATCGTGCTTGACATGTTCGACGCTTCCGCCCCTCACCCTGTCCCTCTCCCGGCAAGCTCGCCTTGGCGAGCTTGCCGCTCAAGTCTCCGCATCCGCAAGCGGATGCGGATGGGAGAGGGAACGCTTGAACTCTCGCCGAGTACAGTTCCGGGGTCCCTTCTCCCATGGGGAGAAGGACAGGATGAGGGGAGTAACGCCTGGACCAAGGCAGTGATCGCCGTTCTCAACAAGGCGGAATCTGTCGCCATCGAAGCCGGACTGCGGTGCGGGGGCCATCCTCATCTCCGCCAAAAGCGGTGAGGGGCTGGACACACTCAAAGCTGCGCTCGTGGCCTTCGCGCGCGAGAATTTCGACGCCGGCGAAACGGCGCTCATTACGCGGGCGCGCCATCGCCAGGAGATTGGGAGGGCGCGGGCCGCCTTGGCCTCGTTCCTCGAAAGCGCGAAAACGGGCGATCACGCCGAGCTCGCCGCCGAGCATTTGCGCGAAGCCGCCGAGGCGCTGGGCCGGGCTGACCGGCCGGATCGGCGTGGAAGACGTTCTTGGCCAAATCTTCTCCGAATTCTGCATCGGGAAATAATCGCGGCGGTTTCACATGAAACCGCGCCAGAACCTTCGAAACATGCACCCGTTTTCGCCTGCCGAATTTTTCCTGTGCAGAATGGTGCTTCCGGATTTTACAATTTATGATAACTCAAGGTAGATGGCGCCAATCACAGGTGGCAATGCTCGGCGGTGCTATCGCGGCCCTTAACGTTCCCATCGAAAAATGCATCGTGGCCATCCGCCCGAATAGCGTTCTGGAATAAGCTTGCGCCTCCCGTGGGAGCGGGGAGCAGTTATGGAGACTGAGCATGCGATCCCCCGCCGATATTATGCAAGATGGCTGCCGGGCCGGTTTGGAACATTCCTCCGCAAAACCTCGGAAGCTATCGGGGGTTCTGGTATCCGTTGGATATTCCTTTGCGCTGTCGGAAACTCTTCCGAAAAACGCCGGCCAATTCGACGAGTTGGCAATTGTCACTAGCAGTGAAGATACCAGAACGCAGGATTTGGTAAAAAGGTTCGGCGCAATTCTTGTTGTATCCGATCGCTGCTATGACGACAGCCACTCTTTCAACAAGGGACGGATGTTGAATGATGGGCTGGCAGCACTGAATGACCCCGATTGGATTATTTTAACAGATGCTGACATCATTCTTAACGATCGGACCAGAGCCTTTATCCTTAGTCATTCCCTGAACCCAGGTTGTTTGTACTTTACTGGCAGGCATGATCGCACTCCAGTGCTGGGCCAATCCGAGCATGTCAATATGGAACCCAATGGATATTTCCAACTTTTCAATCCGCGGGCGGCGGCGATCCGCGACCGGTGGCCAAAGCTGGTCTGCGAGGAATTCTGCTCGGCTGGCAGCGTCGATTTCCTGGTTTTTCCAGCAATGGGATCGCGACAAACTGATGGCGATTCCCGAACTGGATGTGCATCACCTGTCCAGCCAGAGAATTGGCGAAAATTGGAATGGACTTGAAAGCAAAAACAACAAATGGCGCCAGTGGGGTATCCTGACTGTTCATGGGTTTTCTACATTTCTACAAGCCAATAAACTTCCTGACGTAATCAAGCTGACCGATACACGCTACGGACAGAGCATCGTTATCGAAACGAAGGATTTCGATACGCACGTTCGGCTTGTTGCTACAGGCCTGGAATTCCTCGGCAGAGAGATCGGCGGTTGCCACATTCACGTAGCCTATAAAGAATAGCGGATAAGGTGAAATGAGAATGCCATTTCAGATATCATACCTAGAACTTCTCATCACCCATCAATGCAATCTACACTGCGATGGCTGTGCAAATTATTCGAATTACGGTCTTAAGAATGAAATGAAATTTGACGAGAATAAGGAATATCTTCGTCTCTGGTCACGCAGAATTTCTCCGAGCACCTTAAGGATCTTGGGCGGAGAGCCAACAATACACAAGAATTTAATTGATTATGTTAATCTAATGCACTCTTTATGGCCGTCAGCAGAGCGGCACCTCGTTACCAACGGCGCATTTCTACACCGTCATAAAGAGTTGCCCGAGGTATTGCGTGCGACAGGGACCTCGCTGCATCTGAGTTTTCACTCCAGCGATCCCAAGTACCTGGAATGGATCCGGCCTATTTTTGCCCACCTCAAGACGTTCGAGGGGGTTAACATTTCCTACTCGGACTACAGGAAATTCAAGCGCCTGCATCGTGGCGTTGGAGCGTCGATGCTACCTTATGCAGACAATGACCCGGTTCAGAGTTGGCTTCACTGCCCGGCAAATCAGTGCAAGACCATTTGGGGGGGCCGTCTTTGGAAATGCGGTCCCATTATGGGTCTCAGGTCTGTTTTGAACCGGTTCGGCCTTGAGGATTCTCCGGATTGGGCGCGGTATCTAGCGTATGAAGGATTGGGGTTAGATGCCAGCGAGGAAGAGTTGCATCGGTTTTTAACGCAAGGTCCCGAGGATATATGCAATATGTGTCCGAAAGAACCTCAGCCATATAAAAAGGATATTTACAACGTCAATTGGCAGAGGAATGTTGAAAAAGTAGAATGGGAGGGTGATGAAGTTGAGATCCAGAAGTTTATAAATTCCATCAAGGCGGTGCAGATGGGAGACGTCTGATACCAACCGTCAAAAGTGCTGACCGTTCCGGCACACTCCCCGTCATCGCGAGGCCGCCTTGGCGGCCGTGGCGATCCATATTCAGTGCGCGCGGTTCGATCCTGAATTGCTTCGCTTCGCTCGCAATGAGAAAGAACGGTCGAAACTTATGCCCATTGGTGTGAGTTGAGGCATGCTTGCAAATTCTTGGTAGCTGCTCACCCCGCCTTCTAAGGAGCGTGGCACTCCTTGGATAATGGCACGGACCGGATCGGCATGGCGGAGACAGACTGGCGCAGTTTATTAGTTCCACCGCCGTGCGGCCGGGCTTCTTTTCTCCCATCTTTTTCGTTTTACGCGTTTCCGGCACCCCGGTCTACGCGGCGCCCCCGCCCCAATGGAGGAAGAGGCCGATATCGCCGATGAAGCCGCCGGGAAAGTCCAGGACGCGGGCGATCAAATGGAAACCAAGCGGCTTCAGCTCATGCTCGAAGCGCAGATAAGCCTCCGCCGGTTCGCCCCGGAGCGTGGCTGGCCAGTTGGGTTCCGGCACGTTGATCGCGCGACCGCCATCGCTGCAAAGCTTGGCTGGAAAGCGAAGCACCAGAAGCTCCGTCTCGCCGTGCGCGGCCGCGATCCGTGCCTGATGCAGAAGATCCCGCCAATGCTCGTCGGTCACATGGTGATCGATCACTTCCCGGATCTTATGATCCTGCACGCCGCCGGCTGCTCTGCGGGCGGATTCCAGTTCCGCGGCCCTTTTCGAGGCCGCAGCTTCAACGAGCGAACGGAAGTCCGATGCCGTAACGGCTTTCTCTTTGGCGATAGGCGCCGGTTCCGAGGGCCGCGGCCGTGCCTCGGCTCGCTCGTCGTGGTTAGGCCGATGATTGGCCCAGTTGAAGAGGCCGCCATGGTGCGCGGATGGCGCGGGGGACTGTGCCGCCAGCGCCCGGATGAGATCGGCCCGGCTCACGATCCCAACAATACGCCCTTCCCTGAGAACGGGAACGCGCTTGATCCGGTGCGTGGCCAGAAGCTTCCCGATTTCCGAAACGTCGGTTTGCTCCGTTACGGTCACGACAGGGGCCGACATGATGTCGCGGGCGGTGCGGTTTTGCCCGCTTAAGCTTGCGACAGACTGGGGGGGCAGCTTTTCCCCCCCGGCCAGCATGGCTAGCCACCAATCCCGCCGCGCTTCCCGGTCTTCCGCGCTGAACCGCAAGAGATCGCCCTCGCTTACCATGCCGATGACCTCGCCATCCTCATCGACAACGGGTACGGCGCTGATGCCGTGCTCAAGCAGCAGTTCGGCGATCTCCGGTGTGGCCGTGTCCGGGCCAACCGTGACGACGGTGGTGGTCATAACGTCGAAAGCATCCATTACTTGCCCCTTCCTAACTTTGTGCCGCCACGAAGATAGGCGCAAAAGCTCGCGCGAAGCTAAACTTTGGTTTCCGGCCTATGGCAACGCGGGCCGCACGGCAAAGATCGTCGCACGCCGCGCCAAGGGCAAGAAGACTCGAACTTGCTTTATGGATAAGTGTGTGGTGGGTTCTTACCCATATTCCGCCTAACCGCCGGTGCGCAGGCAATCATGGACATACTCATTCCCGCCCTGATCTTAGTGGTCGTTGGCATCGTCGGGCTGATTACCTTGAGGGTGACGCCGAAGATTGAACCGAAGCCCGCTCCGGTGAAATGCCCTAAGTGCACGGAGGGCAGAACCCTGAAGGATATTGTTTGCCCGAATTGCGCGAATAAGGCGCTCAAAGCCTCCAGCCCGGGTTCGTTCGTGTGCGATAAGTGTAAGACGCCCCAACCGAAACTGCCTTGTCCTAAGTGCGGTTGCGATCTCGCGCGGCTGCTATAAGCGGCTGACGGTCCCGGCACATAGGCTTTCGCCCTTATGGATTTTCCAGCATGGCCCGGAGTGCGTCAGCTTGCTGCTTCGGCATCCGCGCAAGAAGCACCCGCAGTGTTTCGTTTCCCACCATCTTGCGGTTATGCATGTACATCCAGTCGGATATCCGATCCGGGGCGATCTGGATGCGCTGCCCCATGGTCACCGACTTCACTTCCTCCGGCGTGTTATCGATCGTGCCGAAGATCGTTTCCCCCTTGCGTTCGATATCGATTACCCAAAAATGCTCGCTGTAACCGCCGTCCTCGATTTTGACTTTCAAGGTGAAACCGCTCTCGCCCTCGCCGGGCTTCGCAAGTTTCTCCCAAAACAGGGGCAGGGATTTGCGGGCTTTTTCAATCGCGGCATTCATTTCCGCGTCTACGTTTGGAACGTGGATCGTCCTATCCTCGACCGCGAATGCGCGATGTGATAGCCCTGCGGTCATGAAAAGACAGAGTATTGCTGCCAGCGCGAACCGTATCATGGTTTCCCCCATCGGCCGTTTGTGCAGCATGCTTAGGCGAAAAGAGCCGGAAGTGGAAGGCCGGGAACAAGCTTTGAGGAACGCCCAGAGTGCGCGCAGATCGGTTTGACGTCATCGTTGTGGGGGGCGGGCACGCAGGCTGCGAGGCAGCGGCGGCGGCGGCGCGCGTGGGCGCGCGCACGGCGCTCGTCACGCACAAGTTCGAGACAATCGGCGAGATGTCGTGCAACCCGGCCATCGGCGGGCTCGGCAAGGGCCATCTCGTGCGCGAGATCGATGCGCTCGACGGACTGATGGGCCGCGTCATCGACCGGGCCGGCATCCAATTCCGCATGCTGAACCGCTCCAAGGGGCCGGCCGTGCAGGGACCGCGCGCGCAGGCCGACCGTAAGCTTTACCGCCAGAATATGCAGGCGGCGATCCGCGCGCAGGCCAATCTGGAGGCGATTACCGGGCCGGTCGAGGATCTGCTGGTTGAGGACGGCGCAGCGGCGGGCGTGGTGACCGGCAGCGGGCGGCGCTTGCGCGCTGGGGCCGTGGTCATCACCACGGGTACATTCCTCAATGGCCTAATCCATATGGGCGAGACGCGTATTCCGGCGGGCCGCGTGGGCGAAAAGCCCGCAATCGCGCTCAGCGGCAGGCTTTACGCGCTAGGGCTGCGAATGGGCCGGCTCAAGACCGGCACGCCGGCGCGCCTGGATGGCCGCACCATCGATTATTCGCGGCTCGAAGCGCAGCCCGGAGACGAGCCGCCGGTGCCGTTCTCGTTCCTGAGCGAGCGTATCGAGACGCCGCAGATCGCCTGCCACATCACGGCCACGACCAGGGAAACGCATGCGATCATCGCCGCCAACATCCATCGCGCGCCGATGTATTCCGGCCAGATCGCCAGCATCGGGCCGCGCTATTGCCCCTCCATCGAGGACAAGGTCGTCCGCTTCAAGGATCGCGGCAGCCACCAGATTTTCCTCGAGCCCGAAGGCCTCGACGATCGCACCGTCTATCCGAACGGCATCTCGACCTCGCTGCCCGAGGATGTGCAGCGCGCATTCTTGAAGACCATCCCTGGGCTTGAGAACGCCGCTGTGATCCGGCCCGGCTATGCGATCGAGTACGATTATGTGGATCCGCGCGAGCTTCTACCCACACTCGAAGCGAAGCGGCTGCCGGGGCTGTTCCTCGCGGGGCAGATCAACGGCACAACGGGCTACGAGGAGGCTGCCGGGCAGGGCGTAGTTGCCGGCGTGAATGCGGCGCTGAAGGCCGGCGGCGGGCGCTCGGAATTCACGGTCTCCCGCACCGAGGCCTATATCGGCGTCATGATCGACGACCTGGTGACGCGCGGCGTATCCGAGCCCTATCGCATGTTTACAAGCCGCGCTGAGTACCGGCTCAGGCTTCGCGCGGACAATGCGGACGAGCGGCTGACGCCGCTTGGGCTGCGTGCCGGTTGCGTCAGCCCGGAGCGCGCCACGGCGTTTGCGCGCAAAGCGGACGCGCTGACCTCGGCGCGCGCCCTGCTTGAGGGGCTGACGCTGACGCCGGACGAAGCCGCCGGCCATGGCATTACGCTCAATCGCGACGGCCGGCGCCGTTCCGCTTTCGATCTGCTCGCGTTCCCCAATATGAGCGTGGCCGCGCTCGCGGGCGTCTGGCCGGAGCTGAGGGCGATCCCGGCTGCCACCGCGGAGCGGCTTCAGGTCGATGCGCGCTACGCCGTCTATATGGACCGGCAGGAGGCGAGCATCGTCTCCTTCAAGAAGGATGAGGCCGTCGCCATCCCCGCAACGCTCGATTTCGCGGCGATATCGGGGCTCTCGAACGAGATCCGGCAAAAGCTAGAGCGCCACCGCCCCGCAACGCTCGCCCAAGCCTCGCGCATCGACGGCATCACGCCCGCCGCGCTCATGCTGGTGCTCGCGCATATACGCAAGGCCAGTCGCGCGGCTTAACGGGCCGCCGTCATCGCGAGGCGGCTCTTGCCGCCGTGGCGATCAAGGGATGTTTGCACCGCGCTCGCATTTGTAGAGCTGGATTGCTTCGGGGGCACTGCTCCTCGCAATGACGAGGTTCTCCCGTGCCGGAGTGCGGTAGCGATGAAATTGGGTTCGTTTTGCAAAACGCTCATATTATGCAAACAAGTAAATAAGTAACTTTGAGCAGCCCGCGATCGGCAAAAGTGTCATAACTTTTGGCGGTTGGCATAACTTTCGTAAGGCTCCGGGAAGAGCGCTTGCACCTCGATGCTAAAGCCGGGCGGATCGAGCCGCAGCTCGCCTTCGCTCACGATCCGGGTCAGGAGCACATCGCCTTCGCCACGCGCATGGTGGATGATGGAGCGGTTATCGGGGCTCAAAATAAGGTAATGCTGGATGCTAGGTATCTCAAAATAGCGCCGTACCTTTAGGCCCAGGTCAATCGCCCGCGTGGAGGGAGACAGGATTTCTACAACGGCAACCGGGTTGGGTGCCTCCATTATGTCTGGGCTCAGGCGGTCACCACAATTGATGATTACGTCCGGCTGGAAGGTCCTGTATGTATCGACGCGGATTGCAAGGCCATCGACAAAGGCCTCGCAGCGAAGGCCGGCCTTCTTGATCGCACTCTTAAGTGCGCTTCCCGCAGAGAACTTTGTCTCCACATGTGCAACTCGCTCGGGCGACATGCAAATTGGAACGCCATCCACCAGCTCCCACCGGCCTTCCCGGCCGTCCGCCCAGGTGAGGAACTCATCGACCGTCATCTTTTGCTTGGCGAGCGCGTTCATGGTTTGAGATTAAGCCACGCGCCCAAATCCGGCAAGGGTCCCGGGCGTCTCGTGTAGTTATGGTGATCTGTCCGGCGTTTGTAGCTCGTGATACGAAATCCGGTTGATTAGTTCCCGTCATTGCGAGCGAAGCGAAGCAATCCAGGAGTCAGAAAAGCAAACGCCTGCAGCATATTGCCCTGGGTCGCCACGGCGCTAAAGCGCCTCGCGATGACGAACTGTTCAAGCGCATCCGGTATGAATTGTCCGGGTTCTAAGGTGCCCTGAACACAGGGGGCACGATGAACCGGGCAGCATTTCACGAGGGACTGCGCCGGATGCGCTTTGGGAGTTTATTGGATCGCCACAAGGGTGGCGAGATCACGCAAGCGGAGGCTATGCGCTCGCCGTCGCGATGTGTGTTTTCGAGAGCGCCGATGCTTGAAGGATAGGCCTCGCTGGTGACAATAAGAGCGAGCTTTGGCGAATCGGCGAGGGCCGCGAACCCGCTCGCAAGAAGGAAAACAGCCGCAATAAGAAAGATGCGAACAGCGCTCACGATGACGCCCCCTAATCGGCGCTGGCAAAATAGATAAGTGCCATGCTCTTGAGAAGCGCGAACGCACCGTTCCCGGCTCATTTCCCGTTCCATGCGAATATGCCCCAAAGATTTCCAGGAGCTGCCCTTTTTCCGCTGCACACGAGATTGTGTTCCGCCGCTGGACTGCCTCCAATTCGCTTGAATTCGGGCTAGAATTTTTGTCTACATGCCGACGCCAAACGCTGCCGGCTATGGTTTAGGTTGCCAGCCCGGCGAATTGGCATCTAGTTTTGCAGGACGCCGCCCAGGTGTTCAATTTGGAGGTTGCGAATATGACGTTCAAATGGTTTCGACTGCTGCCCGTCGCGGCAATGAGTATCTTCCCTGCCCTGTCGTACGCACAGAAGTCTGTGCAGTGCGGAGACAACGGAGGTTCGGGAGGCGCTGCCGCCAGAATTATGCAAGCATGAGCGGATAGAGGCCTCTGGCAGGTTGAGCTTTAATATCATCAAAAGTGCTAAGTCGATTGCGATAGAGGCTTGGCGGCGCCAAGTGGTGACCAAGTACGGCGAGCGCTTTCAAGATTTCGACTTCGCGGCTTGCCCGAGATATCTGTGCGTGAAGGGAGGTATCGCCGGTACCAAGCGCTGTACGGTTTCAGGCTTTCCTTGCGCGGCAGACATGACTGAGGAAGATAAGGCGCGGATTCAGCATGCGCTGTCCGGGGGGCCTGCAGGTTATGACCAGGACAGAGACCGGGCAGACCGGGCAGACCGGAGAGACCGGAGAGACCGGCCGGGGGATTTCAGCAATCTCGAAGAGTCTGAGATCCAAGAGCTGCAGCGGCTCCTTGGCGTCACCCCCGATGGTATTTTCGGCGATCAATCCCAGGATGCGCTTAGGCAATTCCGCCGCAGCGCCGGGCTTCGAATGGACGGCCCGCCGCGCCACGAGGATTTGGAGCGGCTTTCAAAAGACCGCCGCTAACAGAACAGGCTGCGGCGGAGCGAAATCCGCTCCGCTGCGTTGCGTGATTTCTTCGCCGGAGCGTCACGCTCCGGCGATCGTTCTTTCCGCGATGCGGCAATGATTCGAATACAAAATGCGGCGGACTTTGCCCGTGCCTTTCCGGTTTCACATGAAACGGTGGAAAAGCTCCAGCTCTATGAGCGCCTGCTCGTCAAGTGGCAGAAGGCAGTAAATCTGGTCGCGCCGGCGACAATTCCCCATGTGTGGCAAAGACATTTCGCGGATTCGGCGCAGCTTGCAGGGCTGGCGCCTCACGCTAAAACCTGGGTGGACCTCGGATCGGGCGGGGGATTCCCTGCGCTGGTAATTGCTATTATGCTTGCGAATCAGCGAGAATGCTGTGTGCACCTTGTTGAGAGCAACGCCCGCAAATGCGCGTTTCTCTCAGAGGTGGCACGGCAAACAGGGGCCCCGGCCCGCGTGCACAATATGCGCATCGCGGATGCCGCGGCGGCGGGCGTGGTTTCTACCGCCGATGTAGTGACAGCTAGGGCGCTGGCGCCGTTGGATGCGCTGGTGGAGTTGGCCCTGCCGTTTTTGGGTAATGCGTCAATCGCGTTGTTTCTTAAAGGCCGCGAGGCCGGAGTCGAAATCGCCGATGCCCGGAAACGCTGGGTTTTCGATTTGAAGATCCATCCCAGCATCAGCGATGCGCAAGGACAGATTTTGGAGATCGGGAAACCGGTGCTCAGACGGGGTGGCGAGCAGTGACGGCTAACGGCAGGAACCTTCGGGTGTTCGCGGTCGCCAATCAAAAGGGCGGCGTGGGCAAGACGACAACAGCGATCAATCTTGGCACAGCCTTGGCGGCGGCGGGCGAGCGCGTGCTCGTGATCGACCTCGATCCGCAGGGCAATGCCAGCACGGGGCTTGGTGTGCCCGAAGAGGCGCGGCATGTCTCGACCTACGATGTCCTGGCGGGCGCGGCTGCGCTCGAACAGGCCATGACGCCCGCGGCGGTGCCGGGGCTCTTCGTTGCGCCATCGACGCGGGACCTTGCAGGCCTTGAGCCCGAGATCTCGGCCGCGCCGAACCGCGCTTATTTTTTGCGCGATGCGATCGCTTCCCTGCGCGCTTCCGAGCGGGACCGGCCGCCGCACGAGCAACTCGGCTATGTGCTTATCGATTGCCCGCCATCGCTCAGCATCCTGACGCTGAACGCGCTGGCAGCAGCCGACGCGGCGCTGGTGCCGGTGCAGTGCGAGTTCTTCGCGCTCGAAGGCATCACGCAGCTCAAGGAAACCATCGATTTCGTCCGGTCGAGCCTCAACCCGTCGCTCGAAATCCACGGCGTGGTGCTGACTATGCACGACAGCCGGACTAAGCTTGCCGACGAGGTCGCGACCGAGGTTCGCGCCTTCTTCGGGCAGAAGGTCTACGAGACGGTCATCCCGCGCAACGTCCGCGTCGCCGAAGCGCCCTCCCATGGCAAGCCACTCCTGCTTTACGATCACAAGAGCGCTGGAAGCCGCGCCTATATGGAGCTCGCCGCGGAGATGATCGACCGCGAGCGGACTGCCGCGGCCAAGGCGGCATAGGGTGTCTAGTACGGCCCGAGGCAAGTTGGCACCCCATTCGCCGCGAGCTCGCGAGCGAACTTGCCTCGGATAAGCTGTACTAGATTCGAAAAGTCTGCTAGTACGCCTTATCCGCGGGAAATCCCGTCAGCGCCAGCCGCAAACGGGTCAGGATTTCCCGCGGGGCGTACTAGAGCATTCAAGGCGTAACTGTCATTGCGAGTATAGCGAAGCGATCCAGAGGCAACGGTAACGACCCTTTGTTCTGGATCGCCACGGCGGCTGAAGCCGCCTCGCGATGACGGTTGCGTTGAATTCGCTACTTTTTCCGGCCTGGAGAATAGAAATGGAATCACGATCGGGCGCCGTGGCATTGGGGCCATCCCCCGTCCAGAAGAACCGCCTTGGACGGGGGCTTGCCTCGCTTATCGGGGACAATGTGCCGGTGAGCAGCGGCGGCGGGCCAAGGGTGCTGCCGGCTAACGGCGAGAGCCGCATGGTGCCGATAGACCGCGTGAGGCCTAGCGCGTTCAACCCGCGCAAGAATTTCGAGCAAACGGAGCGGGCGAAAGCCGAGCTGGAAGAGCTGGCGATTTCGATCCGCGAGAAG
>CAWAVJ010000064.1:0-7476 GCA_963785355.1 uncultured Alphaproteobacteria bacterium | reverse complement strand
ATTTTGAAATCGTGGAATTCGACCTAAAGTGGCAAAAAATTCGCAGAAAGACGGCGGCGGAAAATAAGACGCATGCCCGTTACCAAACCAAAATTAAGCATGGTACGCTTTACCGGATAATTTCCGGCCGTAAAGTACTTAAGCATTGACTTGCGGATCCAGGGATAGGAGCATGGCGAACTGGCGACCGAGGACAGCAAGACACATCGGACGAAAGCCAAATAAGCAAGTAGGCCGCCCTTATTCCCTGGCTTCCGTTTCCTCGGCAACGGCATCGATAACTTCGTCCCGCGTCTTTTCGCTGACACCTTCCGGCAGCCCCAGCTCCAGGCGCAGCTCGCGCTTCAGCGCCTCTTTGTCCAACTTCTCGCCGCCGCCTTTGCTTCTTTTTAAATCGAACGCCAATTGCGCGCATTGTACAATGAGCGCGGCAATGGCCGCCAGCGTACCAAAATCGATAAATTCACCGGGTTGCGCTGGCGCGCTCTGGATGACTTGCTCGACAGTGAGCGGCAGGGCATCCCCAAACTTTGGCATCAAACGTTTAGCGGTCATGCGGGCAATGTGATTGGCGGTCATGGAAACTCCTTTTGGGGATAGCAAGTGGAGGCATTAGGCGACGGCTTCGACGATGGAGATTTGGGTTTCCTCGCCGTTGCAGTCCGGCACTGCTCACGGTGGGGCTGGCATCCAAGCAAACACGGACATTTGCGCACGCATATTTGCCAATGAGTATTTTCCGATCCTATCGGCACAGGAATAGGGTCCCCACCTTTACGTCGCAGAACAACACAGATGCAACTGCAACGCTCACGCCGGGCGTGTCCTTTCAGAAGAGGAATGTTTCTTGGAGTTCAATCATGTCCATCTCAAATTCAAATATCACGACGGAGCTTATCAGCGATTTTGCCGCTGGCAGGCTCGACGCTGAGGATACTCAGATCATCCAGGAGGCCATCGATCACGACGAAGTCATCGCGACAGCTGTCTTGGATGCGCGCCGGGGCTTGCGAATGAAAGTATGGCTGGCAATACCGGCACTCGCCGCGCCTCTCCGGGCGCTGACCGGACGCGAGCGGCAAATCTCCAATGATGACGCGTTCGCACAGCAAAACTGTTGTCTTCAGCCACCCCTTCGAGCTGAAAGGCGCCGGCCGGGCGTTGCCGCCTGGAAACTATCGAGTCGTGACTGACGAAGAACTCATACAAGAATTGCCGTTTCCGGTTTACCGCCGCACCTCTACTATGATTTTTGTGCCTGTGAAAACTTATAATGCTGCGACCGGGATGGTGAGCATCGATCCTCGTCATCTTCAGGAGGCACTGGATCGAGACGCCAATCTTATCGCAACGGAGAGCCCAAAATGACCACTGCCTTGCAAATCCTCATTATTGTGACACTCATCGGCATTTTGGCCGGGTTGGCTGTCACTCGCTATGGGCGCGGCTGGTTTGGGACACGCGCCAGCGACCTCACGGCGTCCCTGGTTGGCATCGCCGGGGCCTTTCTTGGCTTTCATGTTGGCGTTGTGGCGGGCCTCACTCCTGTGCCGGTCGCGGACTATCTCGTCGCAATCGTGGGAGCGCTGGTCACCCTTTGGGCGTGGCGGAACCGCTGACGGCTCGTGCCGAGCCAACGCGTGGCGGATGCCGTCTGCTTCCGCTCCCGCGCCCCGCGGTTGACATCACACCTTCTGAACGGCGATCAAGCGGGCGATTTCCGGCCAGTCTTCCTTCAAAGTGCGTGCGCCCATGAAAAGCCCAATATGGCCACCGGGCACCGTTTTCTCGACAATGCGGTCCTTGGGCGTACCAACGTAGTTTTTGGCGCCGAGAACCTGCTCGGGCGCCGTGATGCCGTCGCTGTGGACCGTTCTTGAGAAACTGGACCGCGATGGAGTGAACCAGCTGCCCGTCATCCGGGATCGCCATGTGATCGGCATGTCAAGCCGGGAAGATGTGATCTCGTTCCTGCGGTCGCTCCAGGAACCGCAGGCTCAAGCGTCGTAACAATGGGTTAGGGCCTAACGCTAAATTATCGCTTCAGCTGGGCTTCAAGCGCGCGATCACGCGTTCGTCTTTACGGTTGACGTAATCCAAGCCTTTGCCGCAGCCAGGCCAGGCGAGTTTGAAGAGCCGGACCTCGCATGGGAAGAAGGGCTTGAACATCGTGACGGCCGCTCGCAGCCAAGTCTGATCCGCAACCACCGCGACACGGGTAAAATCGTGCCAATGCTTCACGCCGAAGGCGCTATCGTCCCAGAGCGCCTCAAGCTCGTAGCCCACGAAGCCTTCGCCGGCAACATACAGCAGCTTGACCGGGCCTTTGGCCATCATCGCTTCGGCCTTGGGGATGAGGAAGTTCTGATAATCCTCATGGGTCACCTTGCCAGTAGCCTCAATGCCCATCACATCCGGCGGCAGATCCTCGATAAGTTTGAACATCGCTCACTCCTTATAATGTGCGGCAGAATGATGAAGTGTTACGCACTCTGAGCCGCGATCCATCCGGCGATTTCCGGCCAGTCCTCCTTCAAGGTGCGCGCTCCCATGAAAAGGCCGATATGGCCGCCGGGCACGGTTTTTTCGACAATGCGCGCCGTAGGCGTGCCGACATAGTTTTTGGCGCCGAGAACCTGCTCGGGCGTCGTGATGTCGTCAGCCGCGCCGGCAAGGAGATAGAGGGGACAAGTGATGTTGTGAAGATCGAGCCTGCGCCCGAGGCCTACGAATGTGCCCTTGGCGAGCCGGTTCTCCTTGAAAAGCTGGGTGATGACCTGAAGATACCACCGCCCCGGAAGGTCAATCGGGTTCTCGTACCAGCTGTTCGAAGGCCTCCTCCTTGGCGAGGTAGGCCGGATCGTCGATATGCTCGTAAAGATCGATGTAATCCTGAATATAATGCTGCTCCGGGTGCATGTTCTTCCAGCCTTGCAGCATGAATTTACCCCGCATCAGCCCGCCGCCCAAGCCCACCAGCTCCTCGTAGAAAGAGATTGGGGATTCGTGAACCATGCGCTTGATGGGCCCCTCGCCGGCATCGGTGTCGATGGGTGCGCCCGCAAGCACGAGTGCATTCACTTTGTCCGGGAACCGCGCCGCCACCATCGCCGAGACCCAGCCGCCCTGGCACAGCCCAACGAGATTGACACGGCCGCCGAGATCGTCGATGGCGACAACCATCTCGGCGAGATAATTGTCGATCTCGAAATCCTTCATGTCTTCGGTCGCCGATTTCCAATCGGTCAGGGCGACATGGCCAACGCCATTGGCGAGCAGCGTCTCAACGAGGCTTTGTCCCTTTCGATAGTCCGCGATCATGGCGGTGTGGCCGGCATAGGGCGCATCGACGAGCGTTGGGATCCCGCCCGGCTTGCCGTAATCGCGCAGCACCATGGTTCGCAGATCGAGCCGCACCGTGTTCGGTGTCGCGAGTTCCGGCCGCAGCCCGCCATGAATTTTGATCTCTTCCTCGACGAATTTCAGGTTGTCCGCGTAGAGTCCGGCCCCTTCCTCAGTCAATGCGGCTGCCATCGCTATGGGCCAGAAGGCGGGGACGCTTGCGAGAGAGAAGTTTTGGTTTGCGCTATCGCGCTTCGCGCTACTTGAGCGCAATTCTGAGGATGCGCCGGACAATTCTTCGGCATGGGAACTCCTTGAGATCGGACAAGTTCGAAAAGCAATCGGTTGAGACGAGGCTTTTGGATTTCATGCACCGGCATACCGTTCGATGCGCGCGAGGCGGCGTGTATCGCGCGCGCCACGATTCTCCTTGAAATTCACGCCGGATACTGCCCGCGTAAAAGCTCCCAGCTATGGCGGGCGATCATCAGATCTTCATCGGTCGGAATGACCCAGGCGGATGCCTTGCTGCCGGCCGGCCGTGATCCTTGGTCCGCCCGCGGCGTTGGCCGCTTCATCGATCTCAAACCCGAACCATGCCGCCTGCTCGCACACCCGGCGGCGGATCTCCGCGGCGTGCTCGCCGATGCCCGCCGTGAACACCAGCGCATCGAGCCCGCCAAGGGCGGCGGCGAGCGAGCCCAGCTCCCGGCCGATGCGGTAGACGAAGAGCTCGACCGCCTCCTTCGCGTGCGGATCGCTGCTCGCGAGCAAGGTCCGCATGTCGTCGCTGAGGCCGGAGACGCCGAGCAGGCCGGACGCATGATAGAGAAGATCGCTGACCTCCTGCGCGGTCATACCCTTCTCCTGCATCAGGTAGAGCACGACGCCCGGATCGAGAGTGCCGCAGCGTCGGCCCATCGGCAGGCCGTCGAGCGCGGTGAAGCCCATGGTGGTTGCGACGCTCTTGCGCCGGTGCATCGCGCACATGCTGGCGCCACTGCCGAGATGGGCGACAACCACGCGCGCCTCCGCCGCCGCCGGTCCGATGACTGTCAGGCAAGACGCTGGCGATGTATTCATAGGACAGGCCGTGAAAGCCGTAACGCCGGATGCCCTCTTCGGTGAGGTCGACGCGGCAAGGCGAAAGCCGCGGCGACCTCGGGCTGGGTGTGGTGGAACGAGGTGTCGAAACAGGCGATCTGCGGCAGCGTTGGGTGCAGCTTCGAGAGCGCCGCGATCGCGGCGAGGTGATGCGGCTGGTGCAGCGGCGCCAGCGGAATAAGGCGGCGTAGTTCCGCAACGACGCTGCATCGATACGAACAGGCGCTGCATAGAGCGATCCGCCATGCACGACCCGTGCCCGGCCGCGATCAGCCGTATCCTGCGGAAATGGTTCGTTCGAGCCAGCCAAGCAGAGCCGCGAGCGCATCCTCATGGGTTTCGCCCTCCGGCCAGATGCTCGTCGACTAGCGTACGCTTGCCCGCGCCATCCTTCGCCGTGAAATGCATCGCGCTGGCCAATGCCCTCGCACTCGCCTTCGCAGATAAGGTCCTGCCTGCGCGGGCCGCACATGCCCTGGAAAGAGCGAGAACTTGATGCTCGAAGAGCCGGCATTCAGAACGAGGATGGAATCGCTCACGGTTTACCTCCCGTCTTGCCGGCGCTACCGCCCTCCGGGCTACTTGAGCGCAAGTTGTGCCGGGCGAGCAAGAGCGCAATCGCGCAAGACCCGAGCCGCGCAAGCGTCTTGTCGGCGCGGCTTGTAAGGACGATGGGCACGCGCGCGCCGAGCACGATGCCAGCCATTTCGGCGCTCGGCCAGATATTCGAGCTGCTTCGCGAGCATATTGCCCGCTTCGAGATCGGGCACCACGAAGATGTCCGCCCGCCCGGCGACCGGCGAAACGATCCCCTTGGTCTTTGCGGCTTCCTCCGAGACGGCGTTGTCGAAGGCTAGCGGCCCGTCGAGGATGCCGCCGATGATCTGGCCGCGATCCGCCATCTTGCAAAGCGCGGCGGCATCGAGCGTGGAGCGTATGCTCTCCGTCACCGTCTCGACCGCGGACAGGATCGCCACGCGGGGTTCGGCGATGCCGAGCGCATGGGCCAAGTCGATGGCGTTCTGCACAATGTCGTGCTTATCGGCCAGCGTTGGATAGATGTTGATGGCGGCATCGGTCACAAACAGCGCTCTTGGATAGCTAGGTGCGTCGATGGCGAAGACGTGGCTGATCCGGCGCGCGGTGCGCAGGCCTTTCTCATGATCCACGACCGCGCGCATAAGCTCATCCGTGTGGAGCGCGCCCTTCATCAGCGCTTCGACCTGGCCGGAGCGGGCCATGGCAACGGCTGCCTCCGCGGCCGCATCGCTATGCTCCGTCGAAACGATCTCGTAAGGCGAAAGATCGAGCTGGGCCTGCTCAGCTGCGCCGCGGATCTTGTGCTCGGGTCCCACCAGCACGGGGACGATGAGCTTCGCGCGCGCCGCCTCGACCGCGCCAAGCAAGGACACCGTATCGACCGGATGCACAACCGCGGTGCGGATCGGTTCGAGCCCCTTGGTCATCTCGATGAGCTGCCGGTAGCGGCGCCCTTTCTCGCGAAGCTCGATTTCCGGAAGGACGATGCTTGGACGGGAGATTTTTTCCGTGGGCGCAATCACCTCCGCAGTCCCAGCGATTACCTCCTCGCCGTGCTGGTTAGCCGCCCGGCATTCGAGAATGACGCGATGCCCTTCTTCGATTTTCTTCGCAACTTTGACGGTTACGGTGACGGTGTCGCCTAGACCTACAGGGCGGCTGAAATGCAGCGATTGATCCACATAGACCGTTCCCGGGCCGGGCAACTCCGTGCCCAGCACCGCCGAGATCAGCGATGCGCCCCACATGCCATGCGCCACGACCTTGTGGAACATGTCGCTCTTGGCGAAGGTCTCGTCCACATGCGAGGGATTGACGTCTCCCGACATGATCGCGAACACCTCGATGTCCTTGTGCGTGAGCGTGCGGACGAGGCTCGCCGTGTCTCCGGGCTTCAGTTCATCGAAGGTCTTGTTTTCGATGCGCTGCATGGCACTCCCCCATCCTTCAATTAACCTACTATATATGTGGTAGCCCGCGCCGATATTGTCTACCTTCCCTGCGAGTGCTGCTTCGGTGACCTATTGCAAGCGAGTATGCATGGCTTTTGCGACAGCCTTACAGCGAATTTAAGGAATTGCGGAGCGGCAGATGAATGACGTCGATTCAAGTCAATCTTAGGACCATCTCGATGTTTGGTAAGGGTTACAACGCCCCCAAGAGTAGCCGTAATGAATACTCTGTTTAGCCAAAGAAGCATGCTGGAATAGCAGGCGGCGACCGGAAAACTTCTCCGGTTTCTCCATCGAGCGTAATCCAGCCGGCTTCCTTAACGTAAGTCATAACCTTCGGACAAGACCGATGACGAAAAGTAAGATGATCGCGCCAATTGTGGAAACGGCGATACTCCTAACAAGCGGATTGGTGATGGGGATGGAAACGCCAAGGCGGGGGAATAAATAACCTGCCACAACCGCCCCGAGAATGCCGACAATGATGTTGCCGATAAGCCCAAATCCACCGCCTTCCATGACAAGGCCGGCAAGAAAACCGGCAACGGCGCCGATAACGAGCCAGATGAGAATGCTTTGCGCGTCCATAGGACACCTCCTGATCGCATTTTAGTTCGCCATGATATATTGTGTTAACACTGCACATCGTGAAAGGTTCGGAATCCGCTTACGGGCCCGCAACGGCGCAGGGCCGCCTCTCAGTTTCCGGTAAGCGCCCCCCGCGCCGGCGAAGGCAGCCTGGCGATGACGGATGTTGCACCGCAACGATCAGGATTTCTTACCGGCGGTATAAGTATATTCCGAGTTTACCGCGTTGCATCGCGCGCCGTGCAATCGGCGCCAGCCGCAAATGGGTCAGGATTTCCCGCGGGGCGTACTAGTACAGCCGTCCGGAAGTTCGCACCCGCATGCCGCTCGCTCGCAAGCGAACTTCCGGCCGGTAAGCTGTGCTAGATCCAATAGTCTGCTAGTACGCCTTATCCGCGGGAAATCCTGTCAGCGCCAGCCGCAAATGGGTCAGGATTTCCCGCCGGTGTGC
>CAWAVJ010000063.1:0-42580 GCA_963785355.1 uncultured Alphaproteobacteria bacterium | reverse complement strand
AGGAATTCGGCGCCGAGCAGCACGAACAGCCCCGCGGCGTTGAAGAAGGCCATGATGAGGAAGAGGACGGAATGCACCGGGCTTCGCGCGGTGATGACCATGAGGCCCGAGAGCACCATCAGGAAAGGAGAAGAGGTAGAAGAAAAACCCTGCGATGGTCATGCGCGGCCGATCCCGATTTGTGCGGCGTGAGCCCTTGAAGAACGAATTGAACCTTTGAGTGCGCTGCCCTCTGGCGGGAATAAGCAGCGGGCGCTCGCAGAACCCGCCGCAAAGCCAAAAAGGTAGCTTACGGAAGGCGCACCGGCTTTTCGGCTTAAGGGTTAGCGGCAGGACGCGCTTAATTCAAGGCTTTTGTAGCCTTTTGCCGCCTCCGCTTCAACAGACGCCGCAATAGTCCTCTAACGATTTCCATCGCTGTCATTGCGACTTCCACCTCTTGCCCTTGGCTGGCAAGGATCGTCCTCAGGCAGCCCCGCATTGTTTTCTTGACATATGCGGGGCTTGCGTCTTCCTTCCCCCAAGAAAACTCCTTCCCGCCGCCATATGCCGCCATATCTTGTGAGAGCCTCCACAGTTAACCGTTGCCCGGCGGCGTACCTTAGTGACATAAGAACCCTCGCAGGCGGGCGCTCATTGCAGGTTGGATATGCCAAAGCTCAACATTAACGGCCGGGAAATCGAGGTCGAGGACGGCATCACGCTGTTGCAGGCGTGCGAGCTAGCGGGGTTCGAAATCCCGCGCTTCTGCTATCACGAACGCCTGTCGGTGGCGGGCAATTGCCGCATGTGCCTTGTCGAGGTCGTGGGCCTGCCGAAACCGATGGCCTCCTGCGCCACCGGCGTGAACGATCTGCGCCCGAACCGCGACGGCACGCCGCCAATGATCCGCACCAATTCGCCGCTGGTCAAAAAGGCCCGCGAAGGCGTGATGGAGTTCCTGCTGGTCAATCATCCGCTCGATTGCCCCATCTGCGACCAGGGCGGGGAGTGCGATCTGCAGGATCAGGCCATGTACTACGGCTACGATGGCAGCCGCTATCACGAGAACAAGCGCGCGGTGGAAGAGAAATATCTCGGGCCGCTGATCAAGACGTTCATGACGCGCTGCATTCAATGCACGCGCTGCGTCCGGTTCATGACGGAAATCGCGGGCGTGCCGGAACTTGGAGCTATCGGCCGCGGCGAGGATATGGAGATCAGCACCTACCTCGAACAGGGCATGCAGTCGGAACTTTCGGGCAACGTGGTGGACCTGTGCCCGGTTGGCGCGCTGACGTCGAAGCCTTATTCCTTCATCGCGCGGCCCTGGGAGCTGCGCAAGACCGAATCCATCGACGTCATGGACGGCCTCGGCTCCAACATCCGCATCGACAACAGGGGCCGCGAGGTTCTGCGCATCCTGCCCCGGAATCACGACGCCGTAAACGAGGAATGGATATCGGACAAGACGCGCGCCGTAGTGGATGCACTGAAACGCAAGCGGCTCGACCGGCCATACATGCGCAGCAACGGCAAGCTCGAAGAGGTCTCCTGGTACGACGCCTTCAACGAGATTGCGGCGCGGGTGACAAAAGCGGGCAGCAAGAAGATCGGCGCCATTGCGGGCGATCTGTGCGCCGCCGAAGAGATGTTCGCGCTCAAGATGCTGCTCGACATGCTCGGCTCGCCGCACCGCGACTGCCGTCAGCTCGGCGCCAAGCTGCATCCGCAACACGGGCGTTCGAGCTATCTGTTCAACTCCACTATCGCCGGCGTGGACAAGGCGGACGCCATCCTGCTGATCGGCACAAACCCGCGCGCTGAGGCGGCGGTTTTGAACGCGCGCATCCGCAAGGCTTGGCTGCAGAAACGGGCCAAGATTGCGCTAATCGGGCCGCAGGCCGATTTAACCTACCCCTATGAGTGGCTGGGAAATTCGCTCAAGGCTGTCGACGATACGCTCGAAGGCCGCAACGGCGTTCTGTCCGCACTGCGCGCGGCCTCGCATCCCCTCATTATCGTGGGGCAGGCGGCGCTCAACCATGCCGCCGGCGAAACCGTGCTGTTCAAGGCGGCGCAACTCGGAGCGGCTGCCATGGAAGGCAAGGACGCTTTCGCATGGAACCCGTTTAACGTGCTGCACGCCAGCGCCGCGCAAGTTGGCGGCCTCGATATCGGCTTCGTGCCGGGCGAGGGCGGCCATGACATCCACGGCATGCTCGACAGCGGCGACATCGAGGTGCTCTATCTGCTCGGCGCCGACGAGTTCGACGTGAGCAAGACCGGCGGCGCCTTCGTGATCTATCAGGGCTCGCATGGCGACCGCGGCGCGCGGCTTGCGGACATCGTCCTGCCAGGTGCTGCCTACACCGAAAAGAACGGCACCTATGTGAACATGGAAGGCCGCGTGCAGCTTGGCGAGCGCGCGGTGTTCCCCCCCGGCGACGCCCGCGAGGATTGGACGATCGTCCGGGCGCTTTCGGAGCACCTGGGCGCGAAGCTTCCCTTCGACAATCTCCGCGAGCTGCGCCGGGCTATGTACCGAGCGCATCCCCACCTCGCGGCCATCGATCAGGTAAAGGCCGAAGCCTTCACGCTGCCGCAGGCGGCCAAGGACCGGCTGGCCCCGTTACCGGATGAGCCGCTGGTGCCGCTCTTCGAGGACTACTATCAGACGAACCCGATTGCGCGGGCGTCTTCTGTGATGGCCGAACTTTCGGCGTTAAGCCAGGTAACTCAACTCGGGGCGACGGGCACGCATGGCTAATATCGATTGGTATGCACTCTGGTGGGACTACGGTTTTCCTGTCGCCATCATCCTGCTCAAGAGCCTTGTGCTGCTTGTCGCGCTTCTCCTGATCATCGCCTTCCTGCTGCTCGCGGACCGCAAGATTTGGGCGGCCGTCATGCTGCGGCGCGGGCCCAACGTCGTCGGCGCTTACGGCCTCCTGCAATCCTTCGCCGATTTCATCAAGTTCGTGCTCAAGGAGCCGGTCATCCCGGCGGGCGCGGATAAGGTCGTCTTCCTCCTGGCGCCGCTCGCAACCACTGTGCTGGCACTGTCGGCCTGGGCGGTGATCCCCGTGGCGGACGGCTGGGCCGTCGCCAACTTGAACGTGGGCATCCTTTACATATTCGCCATCTCCTCGCTGGGCGTCTACGGCATCATCATGGGCGGATGGGCCTCCAACTCCAAATATCCGTTCCTCGGTTCGCTGCGGTCGGCGGCGCAGATGGTCTCCTACGAGGTTTCTATCGGCTTTGTGATGGTCACGGTGCTGCTTTGCGCGGGCACGCTGAACCTCAACGAGATCGTCATCGCCCAGCAGAACCACGGCCTGGCCACGCTGCTCGGCATACCGTGGCTGTCTGTACTCAACTGGTACTGGCTGCCGCTGTTTCCGATGTTCGTCGTCTTCTTCATCTCGGCGTTGGCGGAGACGAACCGGCCGCCTTTCGACCTGCCCGAAGCAGAGTCGGAGCTCGTTGCGGGCTTCATGGTGGAATACTCGTCGACACCCTATCTCCTGTTCATGCTGGGCGAGTACGTCTCCATCGTGCTGATGTGCGCGCTAACCACGATACTTTTCCTCGGCGGCTGGCTGCCTCCGGTCAGCGTCGTGCCGTTCACCTGGGTGCCTGGAATTATTTGGTTCACCATCAAGGTTTGCGCTGTGTTCTTCATGTTCGCGATGGTGAAGACCATCGTGCCACGCTACCGTTACGACCAGCTTATGCGGCTGGGCTGGAAGGTCCTGCTGCCAACCTCGCTTGCCATGGTGGTCGTGGTCGCCGCGGTGTTGCAATTCGGAGGCTTGGCGCACTAGCGCCTGTCACAGGAGCGTTTGCATGGGCTTCGCACAGTCCCTCAGATACGCGGTCTTGGCGGAATTCGTGGCGGCGTTCTGGCTTGCCATGAAGTACTTCTTCAGGCCGAAGGCAACGATCAACTACCCCTACGAGAAGAACCCGATCAGCCCGCGCTTCCGCGGCGAGCACGCATTGCGCCGCTATCCCAACGGCATGGAGCGCTGCATCGCCTGCAAGCTCTGCGAGGCGATCTGCCCGGCGCAGGCGATCACCATCGAGGCCGGCCCCGCCGCAACGACGGCACCCGCCGCACTACGCGCTACGATATCGACATGGTGAAATGCATCTATTGCGGCTATTGCCAGGAGGCTTGCCCGGTGGACGCTATCGTCGAGGGGCCGAATTTCGAGTTCGCGACCGAGACGCGCGAGGAGCTGCTCTACGATAAGGAGAAGCTCCTGTCGAACGGCGACCGCTGGGAGCGCGTCTTGGCGCGGAATATCGAGCTCGACGCCCCCTACCGCTGACATAGGCGCTAGCGGATGGTGTAACGAACGGGGGAATCTCCCCTCACCCCGCCCTCTCCCATGGGGAGAGGGCGGGGTGAGGGGAGATTCCCCCGTTATGTTAGCGCCCATGCCATTGCGAAAAGGGCTCACGAACCAACATCACCGCCGCTCCGAAGCGGGGCTCCGGCAGATCGTCGCCAGAGACAGCCGTAATTTCCGGTAAGCGCTGCGGTCCCGGCGCGTGCTATCGCTGAGACCGGGCTCAATCAGGCGGGTGCGGGGTTTGGCGTTGCGCTGCCTGGCCTAAGAAGCACATTCATCCGCCAAGCGTAGTCTTCTTTCAGCTGGCGGCAGAGATCGAGGTACATTCTTACAACCGGCTCCTCCGAAAAATAAGCCTGGAAATGGGCTCTCCCGGCTTCCGCCAGGCGGCTGGCCAAATCCCGGTTCGCAATCAGCGAATTCAAGGCCGAGGCAAGCGCGGCGGGATCGTCCTTCGCAACCAGAAGGCCAGTCCGGCCGTCAGCGATAAGGTGGCCGGTATCGAGCGAGTGCGCCGATATCACCGGAATACGATTGGAAAAGGCTTCCAGCACATAGCCGAGGCCCTCGCTGCGCGAGGAGCGGACAAATAGATCGGCCGCCTTCATAAGGGCGTGAACGTCGTCGCGCCATCCGAGAAAGCGAATGCGCGCGGAGACGCCCATTTGCGCCGCCAGTTCCTTGACGTCAGCCTCGTAAGAACCCGCGCCCGCCATCCAAAGGTAAGCCTTCGGCACTTCGGCGAGCGCGCGGACGGCGATATCCGGTCCCTTGTCGCGCTCCATGCGGCCAAGCCACAAAATGAGCGGGGCCTCCTCGGGCGTGTTGAAAGCTGCGCGGCGGACGGGGGTAGCGTTATTTTCTGGAACGAAGTTCGGTATGAAACTTACCTGGCTGGCGGGCCAGCCTTGCGCTTCGATATAGGAGGCGATGCGAGGCGAATTCGCGATCAGGTGGTCGCAGGACGCAAACGCGCTCAGGGGATAGCATTTTCCGAGGCGCGCAACCTTCACCCAGGGGCCTTGCGGGCAGGCGGCCGCGGCGTGGGGCATCCAGTTGATCGCTATCGTGGCGTTGAGCGCGCGCAAAACCCGCCGGTACTTGGCGCGGGTTACGATATCGAACTTTCCTCCGAACCAGGCTGTTTGCAGCGGAATACCCGCATTTTCGAGCTGCTCCGCGGCCCAAGCCTTCCGGCGCGTCAAAACGGTCTGAGGGATGTTCCGGGCATGGAGCGCCTTCGCCAAGCGGGTGAAAAACCGCTCCGCTCCACCGCGGCCTGAGCTGCCAAGCGCTTGGACGATGCGCATCGAGTGCCGGTCCTACAAGTCTCTAATTAACGCCAGTGCTCTGCGATCCACGGCGTTGGCCGCACATATTTATAAGCGGCCTGCCACCAATGTTTGAGAGGCCAACGCCCTTCCATGGCCTCGTCGGGATCGGGCTTTCCCGGAAATGCTACGACCTTTGTGCCGGGCGGCAAGGGGGGCGCTACAAAAAAGTTCAGCGGCCACCACGGGAGGAGGCTGCCCTTGAAGCTCATGCACCACTCGTCCGGCCAGAAGTTCAAATCGTCGATCTCGCGGGAAATGAAGATTTGCTCATTCCGATGCGTCGCCCGCACCCTGTCGTATTCGTTCATGATGCGGTCGTATATGTAGGTATGTACGCCAACCGGAAAGCGGAAGATCGAGGTGTTGCCGACGCCGGCACTCCGCTGCGTCCAATTCCGCGCCACGCAAAAATGGCCAGGCTTGTAATCGAAAAACTCGTCCAGGCTGCCCGTCACGACAACGTCGAGGTCCAAGAAAAGCACGTCGCCGGCGACGCCTTCCAGGTCTTTCTGCCAGACGCAAAGCTTGCGCCAGGGAAGCCACGTGATAGACGCGGGCAGCACGATGTGCGGCAGCGGGAACGTCTCCACGCCAGCAGCGAGGCCGGTGGTATCGTCGGTATAGCACACCAGCCGGGTAGGCTGCGCCGTATGTCTTTGCACCATCGAATAGAGCCGGTTGACATAGTCCGGCCCGTAGCGCGTTCCCCATTTCATGCAAATGACTGTCTGCGTCATCTTTCGCCTTGGCCGCGGTTGCCTGTCACCTCCGGCTGGCGCCTTATAAACACTGTCGTGGGAACTGTCACGCGGTGAACGCATCTTGTGCAGCGGCCCGGCCTGGGATAGATCCGCAAGCGTTCGTTTCGGATGGATATACGGGGTCCGGCCGATTGCCGCACCCACCGCCGTCATCCCGGAAATGCCGAAGGCATTATCCGGGATCGTTAAAATGCCGGGCGCCTGTTAAGATCCCGGATAGGGCGCAAGCGCCCTTCCGGGATGACGGGCGCGGAAGCAATCGACCGGTTTTGGTGCAATGCGGGGTTCTATGAAGCTTTGGGGTCGCTATAGCGCCGTTGGCGCCGCGCCGCGCTGGCGGCAGCCGCGGCAGATCAGCTCTTCAAGTTCTGGATGATCGGGGTGCTTGAGGCCCTGCCAGAGCAAAAGATTGTGGTAACGCCGTTTTTCGATTTGGTAATGCAGCGGAATCGCGGCATCTCTTACGGGCTCCTGAAGCAGGAAAGCGATGCAGGCCGCTGGGTTCTCGTAGCCGTCACCGCTGCCGTAATACTCGCGCTGTGGTACTGGCTGGCGCAAGTTCAAAGCCGCTTTGTGGCGATGAGCCTGGGGCTCATCATCGGCGGCGCGGTGGGAAACCTTATCGACCGGGTCAGGTTTGGAGCTGTAGCGGACTTTTTCTTTTTTCACCATTGGTACGTCTTCAACTTAGCAGATGTTGCAATTGTCGCAGGCGTTGCCGGACTGCTTTTCGATTCGCTCGTGGCCAGTCATAAAAGCGCCGGAAAACAGGGTTAGCAGTCCGGGATCCACGGGGATGGGGCCTCAACCATGTCGACATCGCGCAAATCTTATTCCGGTTTGGCCACTGCCATAGCGCTTGCCGCGCTGGCTGCCGGTTGCGGGAGCATTGGCGGTTTGGGACTGGGGGAGTCGAAGCAGGCGGCCGCGCCGACGCCCGATTACCCAGTAAGGCCCAAGCTGGCGATGCCGGCGCCGAATGCGCCTCTGCCCATGCCGGGACAAGCCGCGGCAGCGCAGCCGCAATGGACGGCCACAACCCAACAGCCGAACCAGCAGGCAGCGGCAACCCCCCCGGCGCAGCAATCTTCAAGCGGCTGGTTCTCCGGCATCTTCGGTTCGAAGACGCAATAACGCCAGATACGGACGGCTGTCACGGCCGGGCTTGATTCGCCCACCCACTAACTTATTAAGCACATTGGTTTATCGTGGATGGCCGGGTCAAGCCGGGCCATGACGGCTGAGTTGTACCAACGGTCATAAGTCTTGACCGCTCGCCGTCATTGCGAGCGAAGCGAAGCTATCCAGGGACAAGTCACGGATGTTGCTTGTGGATCGCCACGGCGGCAAGGGCCGCCTCGCGATGACGATGGCGGAAGCATTCTAACGGACCCGGTATTATATCAAATCCCGCCTTTAGCCAACTAGAGCGGCGAATTTGGCTGGAAACCGGAAATAACGTAGGAGGCAAACGAAGCCAAGGGATGCGCGTCCACGATCCGGTCGGCCGGCCAGCCCGTATGCGAATTGCGCGAACAGCACGAAGCCGAAAACGACGAGCACAGCGCCCGAGACCTGATTGATCTGCCTCAGCCGGTTTTCGGTCAGCTTATGGCGGACGCGGGAGATAAGCCTGGAAAGCCCGGCCCACCAGGCGAGGCTTCCGGTCATGATCGACGTCACGGCGGTTATTGCCTGCACCCAGGTGCTGATGCCGCCCAGCACCGACGTGGCGCCGCCGAACAGCGCGAACACCCCCAGGATGGAGCCTGGATTGGTGATGGTAAGGAAAAAAGTTTGCGGCACGATATTCAAATGCGGCACCAGGCGCCAAACGCGGTAGCGAAGCGTCGGCCGCAAAAATTGCGGGATCGTGGCGGCGAGCATCCTGAGCCGTGCGATGTTGGTGGTCGCGGTCGCAACGATCTTCGGCTGCGCCATGAAAACCTTGAGACCGAAAACCGTGAGAATGATCGCGCCCGCCAGCTCGATCTTGAGCTGATTGTCGCGCATGAAGCCAGAGATCGCGGTGGCTCCGTAAGCTGCGACCATAGCGATCAAGCCGTCCGCCAGGACCGCGCCAAGGCCCGCCGCGAAGCCGCCCCAGAAGCCGCGCTCAAGCGTCCTTTGAATGCAGACGATGTTCACTGGGCCCACGGGCGCGGCGATGAGCACGCCGATGAACACGCCAACTATGGCAAATCGCGTCGGATCGATGATCAACTCTGCCCACATTGGCCGCTTCAGCCCTCAAAGTCTTGCGGCTGGGAACAAGCCGCTTTTCCCGCCATCGTCACGCCAAAAACCGGAAGCGGGGTGACGGAGAACCCGCCGCGCCGCAATCGCTGCCATCCATGCCGCGAAATCGCTATCAAATGCAACAGGAGACGAACGTGACATCGTTGCCAAGCGCAATTTTTGTTCGGAGCGAAAGATGGTTAAGCGCATCGGCATGGCTTCCGGCAACCGTCCTTTGCGGCGTTCTGCTGGTTGCCGGAGCCGTATGGGCCGCGGGCGAAGTCCAGATCGGGCGCGACATCGCAAAGCTTCCGCCGCAGGTGCAGCGCATGCGGCTGGCCATTTTGCAGGCCGCGGCCAGCGGCGACATCGAGCAGCTTCGCGTGCCCATCGACATGAACGAGCTTCCCCCTGTGTTCGCCAAGGAGCATGTGCCGGACCCGATTGCCTATTTCAAGGCCGCTTCGGCGGACGGGAACGGCCGCGAAATCCTTGCAATCTTGTACAGCCTCCTGACGACCGGCTACGCCATCGTCAATCCCGGCGCGAAGGACGAGATGATCGTTTGGCCTTACCATGCGGCCGTGCCGCTCAATACGCTTACGCCCAGCCAGGAGGTGGAAATCTACAGATTCCTGCCGCCGGCGCGGCTTAAGGAAATGATCGCGCGCGGGAAATACAGCTTCTACAGCATCGGGATAAGCCGGGAGGGCGTATGGCATTATTTTACGTCCGGGTAGCGGTGGCCTAGTACGCCCCGCGGGAAATCCTGCCCCATTTGCGGCTGGCGCTGACAGGATTTCCCGCGGATAAGGCGTACTAGCAAACTATTGATTCTAGTACAGCTTATCGGCCGGAAGTTCGCTTGCGAGCGAGCGGCATGCGGGTGCGAACTTCCGGCCGGCTGTACTAGTGCGGCGCGGCTGCCGGCAAATTCGCCGTATATCTTGATAGCATGCGCTATTCCGGAGCTAGCCCGGCCGCCAGGCTGTTTCCACAACATGCAAAGCCGGGGAGAAGCGCCTTGATCGCAGGCAATTCCACTCCTTCGGCGGGGCAGCGTAGCCGCAACAAGAAGGCGCAATCCAAAATGGCAAAGCCCCGCGAGGACCCCTTGGACGATTAGCGCCGTGCCGCCTGCAGGAGCAAGTCCACGTAGGCCGGCACGATTTCGGTGGCGCGGCCGTGGATCGCCTCGCGGAAGCCGCCGTAGCGTTCGGACGGCTCCAGGTTCAGTTCCACCGTATGGGCGCCCGATGCGGCCGCCTCCAGCACGAAGTTCGCGGCCGGATAGACTGTGCCGCTGGTTCCGATCGATATGAAGAGGTCGCAGGCGGCGAGGGCCCGGTAGATTTCCTCCATTCGATAGGGAATCTCGCCGAACCACACTACGTCCGGCCGCAACCTGCCCTGCTTTGCGCAAGCCCGGCATATCGAGTCAAGGGTTAGATCTTCGATGCCGATGACGTGACGGTTGCCGCAGGCGCGGCAAAGCGCCTTGGCGATTTCCCCATGCATGTGAATGAGCTTCTTGGAGCCAGCCATTTCGTGCAGCGGATCGATGTTCTGCGTGACCGTCAAGACGCTGCCAGGGTATTCGGCCTCTAGCCGCGCCAGCGCGAGATGTGCCGCGTTCGGCTTTACGCCCGCGTTCTGTCTCCGGCGCTCGTTGTAGAAATCGAGCACAAGCGCCGGATTTCGCCGGTAACCCTCGGGCGTCGCCACATCGCGGTAGTCGTATTTCGACCAGATTCCATCCTTGTCGCGGAAAGTGTGCAGGCCGAACTCGGCGGAGAGCCCAGCGCCTGTTAGTATCACGATCTTCTTGTATGTGTTCGTATCCATAAGGGAGCGGGTAGCGTTGGGATTTAAGGGCGGCAGCGGCGAGCCGCTTGGTAATGTCTCCGGAGGGTGAGATTATGTCAAACCGCGTTGAGGCTTTCGCACATCTGGCAAATCAAACGCTGCGCACCGGCTATTACGCCGCGCTCTACCGCATTTCCAACAGAAGAGCCGCCGCGCTAGCCAAGGGCACGCAGCGTGTGGAGATCGGCCGGCCGGTCCCGGGCCTGTGGACGCTTGTGCAGGATGTCCTGAAGCTGCAGGCGCAAGATGCGCGCAACGTCCGCGACGGCTTCTATCCGATCCCCATCGAAGGGGGGATCGCTCGGAAGCCATATCGAGGCGGTGCGGCGCATGTTCCAGGACCTGCCGCAGTCCGCGGAACGCCGTTCGGAACGCCGGGCAACGGAGGCCGCGTCGCTGCCCGAGGCAGAAGGATTGCCCGCCTATTACGCGCAAAACTTCCACTATCAATCCGGCGGTTATCTGACGGAGGAATCGGCCAGGCTTTACGACCTGCAAGTCGAGATGCTGTTCATGGGAGCCGCGGGTGCGATGCGCAGGCAGGCCATCCCACCGATTGCGAGATTCGTGCGCGGCCGCGACCAGCGCCAGCTCAGGCTCCTGATCTTGCCTGCGGAAGCGGCCGCTTCCTGCACCAGCTTGCGCAGGCGTTCCCGGCGATGCGCATGACCGGAGCCGATCTGAGCCAAGCCTATCTCGGCGAAGCCGCCCGCTACCTTCGCGAGCGCCGCAACATAGGCCTCCGCCAGGCCAATGCCGAGGCGCTGCCCTTCGAGAACGCTAGCTTCGATATTGTCACCTGCGTCTACCTCTATCATGAGCTTCCGGGCGAAGTGCGCAGGCGGGCCGCCGCGGAGACCGCCCGCGTTTTGAAGCCCGGCGGCCTGTTCGTGTTCGTCAATTCGCTGCAATGGGGCGACGTGGCGGCTTACGACGGTTTGCTCGAAGCGTTTCCTCAACGCTTCCACGAGCCTTACTACCTCGACTACTTGAGCGATCCGCTTGGCGGCGATGACGGCGTCTTCGCCGCGGCCGGATTGCGCCCAGGGAAGCGTTTCCCGCCTGCCTTTCAAAAGTCATCATCTGCCGCAATGAACCCGCGTAAGGCCGGGGTCCCACGCAAGCGGTTAGTTGCCACTTGTGTGGCGCCCCGCGCCTTCCTTCGCGGGTTGTAAGAAAATTTTTCGGTCATTTGGTTTGTTTAGGATTGAAGGCCGCGCCTTATCAGGGCTAAGCAGGAGCATGGCTGGGAGGAGGCCTAAGGGGATGCGGATGGCGATGCTGGGTAATTTCGCGCGCTGGCTCTTTGCAGCCGTGCTGCTTGCCATAACGGTTTGGCCGAATGTGCAAGCGGCGCAAGCGCAAACCTGCGGTGCCGACTACATCATCAAGGAAGGCGAATCGCTCGCCGACGTCGCCGCGAGGGTCTACGGAAGCTCGTCCCAATGGCCGCTGATTTTTTACGCGAACCAGGACAGGATGGGCACCAATGCTTCGATGCTCGTTCCGGGGTTGAGCATTCGTATTCCTTGCATGGCAGGGAAGCAGTCTGCGGCGGCTGTGGGCCCCGCGGTAATTACTGGCGCTCCCGTGGAGAGTCCGGCCCCGCTCCAATCGGGCGGCGACTTCGAATTGTCGTCCGTCGTCAGGCAAATCCAATTCCTGACTGCCGATGGCTACACGCCCTTCACCGATCGCACGCTTCCTAATGGCGGTATGATAACGAACATCGTAAGTGCCTCGATGAGCCTCATCAAGGAGCAATCGGGGGGCGCTTTCAGTTATAATGTTTCCTGGGTCAACGATTGGGCGGCTCACCTAAACCCGCTCCTTATCACGAGAGCCTTCGATGCCGGCTTTCCCTGGCTGAAGCCGGATTGTGCGCATCCGGCGGAGCTGTCCAAGGACGCCAAATATCGCTGCCAGAAGTTCTTTTTCTCGGATCCGATCTTTGAGGTGTTTATCGTTTTATTCGTGAAATCCGATTCTCCGATGACTTTCGCCAAGGACGACGAGGTCGTTGGCAAGACTCTATGCCTGCCGGTTGGACAATCCACACAAGAACTCGACAAGAGCGGGCGCAACTGGGTCAGGGATAACAAGGTCACCTTGCTCAGGCCGCAAAATATCGAGGAATGTTTCAAGCTTCTAAGTAGCGGCGCGGCAAACGCTGTCGTCGCGTCGGATTTGGCGGGGAAATCCGCCATGGTGTCGCTTGGTCTTGGAGACAAAGTGAAGGCTCTGCAGCGGCCCGTCGCCATCGGAACGCTGCATGTCATCGTCCCGAAAACCCATCCGCATGCCAGCACCATGCTCTACTACATCAATACGGCCATCGCGAAGCTCCGCGACAGCGGAGAATACGATAAGATCGTCGATAGCCATATGGCGCGCTTCTGGAGTGCGCAGGAGCGCAAGTAGGATTGCAGCAGTTTCGGCGAAAGCGCACTGACCGTCATCGCGAGCGGAGCGAAGCAATCCAACTTTGAAGCGTTGACATAATTATGGATCGCCACGGCGGCCAAGGCCGCCTCGCGATGACGGGGGTATACGCGCCGGAACGGTCAAGACCTCTAGCGGCCGGTATAATGCGGCTCCCAAATAGAAAGGGAGGGCCATGGCCCTCCCGGCGTTCGCAAACAGGCGATGGGATTTCCGCTACGATCCCAAAAACGGGGTGGGGTCGACCGGCTTCGAATTTTTCCGGATCTCGAAGTGCAATTGCGGCTGGCTTACGTCGCCGGTTGTTCCTGCGGTGGCGACGGTTTGCCCGCGCTTCACCACGTCGCACTTCTTGACCAGCACGGTATCCGCGTGCGCGTAGGCGGTCATGTATTCGTCCGCATGCCGGATCAGGATCAAATTGCCGAAGCCCTGCAACTCGTCGCCAACATAGGCGACCACGCCATTCTCAGCCGCCTTGACCGGCGTTCCCTTCGGAACCGAAATCGTAATGCCTTCGTTGACGGTTCCGTCCTTCTGCGGGCCAAATGGGGCGATGACCTTGCCATCGACTGGCTTGCGGAACGTGGCTCCCATCCGCGGCAGCGGGTTCGCAAGGGCAGCTTCGCAAGACGCCTCGGCGGCAGGCGTCAGCCCCGCGGACTTAGCCTCTGGGGCTGGCGGGGCCGGGATGGCGCCTTGCGGCACACCCGGTTGTCCGCCCTTGTCCGCTAGCCTGGTTGAACCGGCCGCGGGCGCTGGAACGCTTTGCGCTGCGGAGGGGGCGTCCCGGTTCGGCTTGCCGGGCGAAGCTGCCGCTTGCCGCGACGGTTCCTTTGCCGCAGGTGCAGCAGCCTGCTGCGCCGGTTTAGCCGGGGCATGCGAGGGAGCCTGCGCATAAGACGCCGGATCGGCGCGGGGAATGAAAAGCTTAGTGCCTGGGCGGACATAAACGGTCGAAAGGCCGTTCGCGCGCGCGATCATGTCGACCGTCACGCCATAGCGCCGCGCAATCGTGTACACTGTATCTCCCGGCGCAACGGCTACCATCTCGCCATCGGTCCGGCCACTCCAGGGACGGCGGGGAGCGGAAGCTTCGTCCTCCTGGCCCCTGCCATAACCGGAGTGCTCATCCCCGTTGTAAGGCGGTTCGCCCGCGTAGCTCCGGTCGGGCTCTGGGCTCGTAAACGCGCGTCTCGTCCCGCGGCGCGTAAGAGGGCGGCGGGGGCACATCGGATTGGCGGTAATAGCCCGGAGGAGGAGGAGGCGGGGGGGCTCCGCGGTCGTAGCGGCGGGGATCGCTCCCCTCGGGCAGATAAGTGCCGGAAGGCGGAGCGTCGCTTCTGGGCGCATCATAGGGCGTATAGACCCGCGGGCCGCTATAGGTGCCGTCCGGAAGTGGAGGCTGGTTATAGGGGCCGTATCCGTCGGCCATTTTCGTTCCCTGCGATGGCTGGCGCTGGGTGAGCGGCGGCAAATCCACACGGGAAGCTTGCAGATAGCCGCCGGATTGGTTTGGGCTCGCACTCGCTAATTGATAACCGCCTGCCGGCTGCGGTTGATAGGCAACTGGCTGGGGCTGATAGCCCGCCGGCTGGGGCTGGTAGTAGCTCGCGGGCCGGGGCTGCGCCGGGCTGCTGAGCGCTGTCCGCTATTCTTGTAGCAGGCGACGCGGCTTCGCTTACGCGCGGCTCCGCGCCGTAGCCGCTGCCGAAGGAGGCCGAAGAAAATCTATCGGAAACGGAACTGCATCCGCCCAACAGCACGCAACCCAACGTCAAATTCACAACAGCGCGTAACCGGCCCGGCCCGCGCGTACCCCTTACAACATTACTCATCGCCGCACCTCATTTGGGGAGGAGTTTGCAGCCTAAGCCTTAAGATTAACTTAATCGGAATGGGGCTATTTGCGGCGTTCTATGCAACTGGCGCCTAGCTTTACTCTTCCGGCACCAGCGGGACGAAGCGCACGGGCAGCAGCGCCTGATACTCGAAGCGTCCGCCGGTGCACGTGATGAGCGTCACCCTTTGATCGTCGCGCGACCCCAAAGGAATTATCATGAACCCGCCGGGCGCTAGCTGGTCGAGGAGCGGCTTCGGGGCCTCTTCTGTGCCGGCAGTGACGATAATCCGATCGAAGAGCCGGAATTCCGGCCAGCCGCGTGTGCCATCGCCCGCAATCGCGGTTATGTTGGTTAGGCCGAGCCGATCGAACCTTTCCGCGGCCAGCCGGTGCAACTCGACGTGCGTCTCGATAGTGTAGACATGGCGGGCAAGCCGCGACAGGATCGCAGTTTGATAACCGGACCCGGTGCCTATCTCAAGGACATCGTTGTCCGGCGTGAGGTGAAGCCGCTCGGTCATGAACGCGACGACGAAAGGCTGAGATATCGTCTGCTCGCATTCGATGGGAAGCGCTTCGTCGGCATAGGCGTGCTCCTTGAGCGCGCTATCCGATATGAACATTTCCCGCGGAGTGCAGGCCATGGCTTCGAGCACGCGAGGGTCGGAAATCCCGTTACGTTGAAGACCGGTCAGAAGCTCCCGCAGCGTCTCATTTCTCATTAGGAACCGTCCCACAGCGGCGCTCCTTGATGAGGGGCCGTTTCCTGCTACCCCAGAAGCTCCGATAGCTTCCGGCACGTCTCAATATGCGTCAGGTTGAGATAAAGCGGCGTTACCGAAATCGCGCCCGATTTGATCGCCCACATGTCCGTTCCCTTGCCGGCCTGGAAGGTGCGAGGCTTGAATCCAAGCCAGTAATAGGGATTGCCTCTCGTATCGAGGCGGTCCACGACGCGCAAATAATCCTGATCGCGCCTGCCTTGCTCTGTTATCTGAATCCCCTGAACTTTACTTGGTTCCCTGTCCGGAAAATTTACGTTTATCAAAACGTCCCGCGGCCAGCCGGCTTCGATGAGCTTGCGGACGAGACTGGCGCCATGCTCCATGGGCGTCTCCCAATGGATCTTCTTCGGGTCTTCCCAATTAACGGCAAGGCTCATGGCGATGGACGGAATGCCGAGGATGGTTCCCTCGATGGCGCCAGCGATTGTGCCGGAATAGGTGACATCGTCGGCGATGTTCGAGCCGCGGTTCACGCCGGAGAGCACGAGCGCTGGTTCCTCGCCCTTGAGCACATGCCGCACGCCCATGATCACGCAATCCGTCGGCGTGCCCTTGACCGCAAAAACTTGCTCCGAAAGCTTGCGCAGACGCAAAGGCTCGTGCAGCGTCAGCGAATGCGCGGCGCCGCTCTGTTCGGTTTCGGGCGCGACCACCCACACATCGTCGGAGAGGTCGGAAGCAATTTTTTGCAGGACATTGAGGCCAGGCGCTTCAATGCCATCGTCATTAGTGATGAGAATACGCATGCGCCACCTATTACGTGAATGTACGGCTCATGCCTACCCCATGTTTGCGGATAAACCCCAGCCAAATCCTGCCGCCTCTGTCAGGCGCTGCGGTAAGCAAGTTTTGTTTCGCGCTCCGGGCCGGCGATTTGCAGCGCCTGCTTCATGAAATTCGTAGACTCCTGGGCCTCGGCCGAGAGCAGCGCGCTGAAATAGGCAATCGTCGGTTTGAGCCCATCGGTGAGCGGAACCTCGGGCCTCCAATTCAGCTTCGCCTGGGCTAGCGAAATGTCCGGCTGGCGCTGCTTCGGATCGTCGGCGGGAAGCGGCAAATACCGGATTTCGCTTCCCGCTCCGGTCTGCCGTAGCACTTCCTGCGCAAGCTCTTCGATTGTGAATTCATTTGGATTGCCGAGATTGACCGGGCCTGTGAAGCCTGGCTCGCTCTCCATCAGCCGTATCAGGCCGCCGATCAGGTCGCCGGCGTAGCAGAAGGAGCGGGTTTGGCCGCCGTCGCCAAAAACCGTAATCGGCTCGCCACGCAGGGCTTGAACCACAAAGTTCGAGACCACGCGGCCGTCCGCCTGATGCATGCGCGGACCATAGGTGTTGAAAATGCGGGCGACCTTGATTTCAAGCCCATGCTGGCGATGATAATCGAAGAACAAGGTTTCGGCGCAGCGCTTGCCCTCGTCGTAGCAGGACCGGGTGCCTATCGGGTTGACGTTGCCCCAGTATTCCTCCCGTTGGGGGTGAATGGCCGGATCGCCGTAAACTTCGCTCGTGGATGCCTGCAGAATGCGGCACTTGAGCCGCTTGGCAAGGCCAAGCATGTTGATCGCGCCGTGCACGCTCGTCTTGGTGGTCTGCACGGGGTCGTGCTGATAGTGCACCGGGGAGGCGGGACAGGCGAGGTTATAGATTTCATCCACCTCGACAAAGAGCGGCATGGTTATGTCGTGCCGCAGGAACTCGAAGCGCGGCTCGTTGCGCAAATGCTCAATATTGCGCTTGGTCCCGGTGAACAAGTTGTCGGCGCACAGTACCTGGTGGCCCTGGCTTATGAGCCTGTCGATGAGGTGGGAGCCTAGAAATCCCGCTCCGCCCGTGACGAGAATGCGTTTGCTGCTTTCATAGAACCGCGCCATGCGCCCTTGCCCCTTTTGCCGGAACTGCCGCTCAGCGCGATCTAAAGCGCAAGCATGGCGCGAACCTTGCGACCACCTTAGCGCTCCCCAGGTTTCGCGGATTAGCGTTGCAGCATGGCGGCTATCGTGGCGGAGAGGCCGGTTTCGGTTGCGGGTTTTCTGTTCGCTTGCAGGGAGGCCGCCGGCGTGCCCGCGCAGGAGCCGTTTTCTTCGAGCACGACGCGCGAATCGGCCTTGAGAATTGTTTTGAAAGAGACCTCAAGGCTATTGCGATTGATGCTCCAGGCGTTGCTGTAAGTGCTAAAGCTTTGGCTGAATCTTATGTACGTTGGGCCCGCCACAAAGGACTTCTGGTCGAAATTCTTCAGTAAGCGGCCGCCCTTCAGCACTTGCTTGCCGGCAATCGTAAACGGCAAGGTGTTTCCAGACCGCAAGGTGCAGGTGAGCGAAACGCCGTCCGCCGCGGCCGGTGCGACGGACGCGGCAAACGTAATCGCAACCGCTGTATAGAGTACTTTGTGCATCGCTGCCCCCGGTCTTAAAGCCGCGGCGGGGCCTTCGCCTGGCCCGCTGTTTTGAGAAAAAAATAGCATGGCTTCCTGTCCTGGCGCTTAACCGGGATAGTGACGTTTGCCGCGTCTAAGACCCGGTCCACTCCGGCTTGCGCTTTTCGAGGAACGCGCCGATGCCTTCCTCGGCGTCGCGGGCGAGCATGTTCTCGACCATCACATTGGCCGTATAGCCGTAAGCTTCGGCAAGCGGCATCTCGATCTGCCGGTAGAAAGCCTTCTTGCCTATCGCAAGCGTAAGTGGCGATTTGGCGGCGATTTTTTGCGCGATTTCCATGGCTGCATCGAATACTTGTGCGTCCGGCACGGCGCGGTTGATGAGGCCAAGCTCCAGCGCCTTGGGCGAAGGCGCCATTTCGCCCAAGAGCAGCATCTCCATCGCGGCCTTCCGCGGCACATTGCGCGAGAGCGCGACCATCGGAGTGGAGCAGAAAAGGCCGATATTCACGCCGGGGGTCGCGAACAGCGCGCTTTCGCCCGCTACCGCCAGATCGCAGCTCGCCACAAGCTGGCAGCCAGCCGCGGTCGCAATCCCGTTCACCGCCGCTATCACCGGCTTCGGGCAAGCCACGATAGCCTGCATCATCCTGGCGCAGGCGCGCATGGTCTCCTCGAAAAAGGCGCGGCCCCGGTCCGCATCGGCCCGGCGGGCGGTCAGCTCCCGCAAATCGTGGCCCGCGCAAAAGGCCGGCGGCGCGCCGCGAACGATAATGGCGGCCACTTCGCGCGCGGCTCCTTCGCGCTCTAGGGCCGCATGAAGCGCCGCGATGAGGTCCAGCGATAGGCTGTTGCGGGCGGAAGGCCGGTTGAGCGTGAGGATCGCGATGGCGCCCTGCCGCTCGCTCAAGAGAATTCCGGTGCTTCGATCCGCGTTCTGCTGCGCAGCTAAGTCCATTGCGTCCTCCCTTGCAGGAGACAATAGCTCAATCCGCGCCGAATTTCACCGCCGCGTCGATATCGGGCTTCATCTTCTTAACAATGGCGGTGTTCTCTTTCGGGGGCTCGTGCGAGAGCTGATCCTCAAAGCTGTCGATTTGCTCTTTGAGCTTCTGCTTGTTGCTCCCGGTCAGGATCCCGAGCTTCTCCAATTGGCTGAGGGCGGCGTCCTTATTCTGCGCGATCGTATCCTTGGCGACGCCGCGTGCCGGGCCCACGGTGATGAAGAGGTAAGCTTCCGCTACTGCTTTTCCTGTCGCGGCCCAGTCTTTCAAATCCGCAAAGCCGTGAGCTTTGGCGATCTTTTCGGCGCCGGTCTTAAGCTTGCTCGAATTGATGGCCTTCAACACCGCGCCCAGCGGGTTTTTCTGGGCCTCGGAGTCCGTACCGGTCTTCAGCCCTTCCGCGATGGCGATGTCGCGCATCTCGCCAAAGCAGGCGAGGAAGCGGGACACGCTATCCTCGGTCAAAAGCGTTTCCTTCGCCGTGGCCGCGCCGCCGGCCAGGAACGCTGCAAACGCAAGCCCTAGGAAAATTCCAACGATGGTATTTCTAAGTCCGGCCATGCCCGGTGCTCCATTTCTCGAGGCTTAGAGTGCGTCCGGAAAAAGCATGCCTTCGGGCTTGACCCGAAGGTGTGAGCGGTTTTTCCGGTGAGACGCACGGTTAAACAAAGACCTAATTGCACGGCACTCCCGCCAGCTTCTGGGCTGCAGCAGACCTGAAAGTATTGCGATGGCAGCGCTACAGGCAAAAAGGGCCGTTTTTTGGCCCACGCTGAACCGGCGTTCAATAAGATTTCGCAGGCGCCGCCATTAGAATTGCTGAATAGCCTTTATGGGCCGTTCGACTAGGATTTCCGCGAGCGAGGCCATAGGCCGTGCCTAAGCCTCGCATGCAATAGGAGGAAAATGTGAAAACATGGACGAAGCCGGGTGCGTCCGCCGTCGAGGCGGGCTTTGAAGTCACCCGCTATCTGCCGTCCGAGCTCGATCTCGCCGCTCGGAGGGCCTGCAAGAAGTAAGGCCGCGCGGGCCGGCTGAACCGGCGTTCGGCCGGCTCCGCCCTATTACCCACTGTCGCTGAAGGATGAGTCGGAGCCATAGGGCATTACCCCTCACCCCAGCCCTCTCCCCATGGGAGAGGGAGACCGCTCGCAGCAGTGGCGAAGGCGTTCCCTCTCCCATGGGGAGAGGGACAGGGTGAGGGGTAATGCGCGTAGTGCGGATCGGTGATTCCGGGTATTAGTACAGCCGGAGGAAAGCCTTCGCTCAATCGCCTTCGTATTTGAAGGACACCTTCACCTTGGCGCGATAGGCTTCGATTTTCCCATCGGAAAGCTGCATGTCGAGCTCTACTATCTCGGCGACGCGAAGGTCGCGAAGGCTTTTCGAGGCTCTTTCCACCGCCGCAGCGGCCGCCTTTTCCCATGACTCCGTGCTCGTTCCGACAAGTTCGATGATCTTGTAAACGCTTTCCGCCATTGTTGCCTCCCTGGCGTTGCGGTGGGGGAATGTAGTTTGAGGCGGAATTTCCATTAGGGCAAGCAGAAGCGGTGGGTTTACGCCAGCGGAAGCGGCGCAGCGAAACGGGCGGCCGGCGTCTTCATCCGGCGTCTTCGCCGATTATCCCGACGAAAGGCAACTCGCGGAAGAAGTGGCCCGCGTCCATTCCATAACCCACGACGAAGCGATCCGGGCAATCGAAGCCAACGAAATCGGCCTCAAGACCGGTCTGGCGGCGTCCGCGCTTATCGAGCAGCACCGCGATGCGGACGCTTGCCGCTCCCCGGTTCAAGATCAGATCGCGGGTGAATTTCAGCGTCTTGCCGGATTCGAGGATGTCGTCGATCAGCAGCACGTCGCGCCCCGCCACCGGAGCCTCGATGTCTCGGAGGATTTTCACCTCCCCGCTCGTGGTGCCCGCGCCATAGCTCGAGACGAGGATGAACTCGATCTCGGGAGCAAGCCCTGCGCCGTGCATGGCCCGGATCAGGTCGGCCGCGAAAATGAAGGAGCCCTTGAGCACCGAGACCACCAGGAGGCCATGAGATTCGCGCGCGGCGATTTCGCTCGCGAGTTCCAGGTTCCGCCGGGCGATTGCCTCCGCCGGGAACAACACCTCGATATTCTTGCCCCGCACGATTGGCATGTTTTTCACCGGAAAGGTTCGGATCGGGAAAGGCCGTTAGTCGTCATATAGCTAGCCTAAGTCGCAGCCCAAAACGCAATCGAAGCCGCCAGCCAATGAACGAGCCTGCCAACTACGAGTTTTTTGCGATGGGAACGAACTGCGAGCTGCAGCTTTACGGCGATAGCGCGCGGGCGGCCAGCGCGGCAATCGGCGAGGTAGAGCGGATCGAGCGAACCTATTCGCGATACCGTCAGGACGGCATCGTCCATGCCATAAACGAGGCGGCGGAGGCGGGCGGCACGCTTAGCCTCGACGGCGAAACCGCGGACTTGATCGATACCGCCTTCGAGGCACACCGGCTGTCGGACGGGCTGTTCGATATTACTTCGGGCATTCTGCGGGAGCTTTGGAATAACCGGACTGAAGCGCTGCCGGGCGCGGCCGGTATCGAGGGCGTGCTCAGCCGCATCGGGCTGCACAAGGTGTTTTGGCGCCGGCCGGAGCTGACCTTCACGCTCCCCCGCATGCAGATCGACCTCGGGGGCATCGGCAAGGAATATGCCGCCGATCGCGCCGCGGAAATTTGCCGCTCCCTCGGCATCCAGCACGGCATGGTGAACCTCGGGGGCGACATCGCCATTATCGGGCCTCACCCCGGCGGCGAGCCCTGGCGCATCGGCGTTCGCGACCCTAGGGCGCTCGAAACGGCGATTGCCACCCTATTCGTATCGTCCGGCGGCGTCGCCACGAGCGGCGACTATGAGCGCTATTGGGAAATCGAAGGCCGCCGGTTCGGACATATCCTCAACCCGCTGACCGGCTGGCCGGCATCCGGGCTTTCGTCCGTCACCGTTGGCGCGCAGACTTGCCTGGCGGCCGGCCTCTACTCGACCATCGCCATGCTGAAAGGCGTGAGCGGCCCGCAGTGGCTGCGCGAGCAGGGCGTTGTGCACGTCTTCGTGGACGCCTCGGGGCGGCTCGATTTAAGCGGCATCGAACGGCCCGGCGCCGCCGCTCTCCTAGTACGCCCGGAGGCAAGTTCGCACCCCATTTGCCGCACGCTCTCAGGCGAACTTGCCTCCGGCAAGCTGTACTAGAATCGAAGAGTTGCCAGTACGCCGGATCCGCGGGAAGTCCTGTCTGAGCCAACCGCAAGCGGTGCTGCAATTCGGGTACGGGACATTAGCGAAGGAAATTATGACATTTGCCTCATCCGCGCCTATATGGCAGCAAAGCATAGACTGAACATTTGAAAAGTAGATAGTTCAAAGGGCGCCGTGACTTCAATTGCCATCATGAATGCGAAGGGTGGTGTCGGCAAATCGACGCTTACCATGGCCATAGCCGAGACGCTCGCGGTGTGGCATGAGAAAAGCGTCCTGCTGATCGACGCGGACGCCCAGATGAATCTGAGCCTGATGGTAATGCCGCCGGAAAAGCTCAACGAGGCGCGGCGTTCCGGCCAGTCGATTGCCGCCTGGCTGTCCACCCAAGCCGTTTCTTACTCGCGATCCGACTGGCGTGCCTGCGTGATCTCCGACATCAGCGACGTCGACGACGCCAGCAAGCTGTACATCATCCCCGGCGACATGGACATGACCTTGGTCGAGCGCGAGATCGCGTCCAGGAGCGCCCTGGCAAGAGCGCGCCAGGCTTGCCGCGCGCTACTGGACGAGGCGGCGCAGGCGGTCGATTTCGTCCTGGTCGATTGCGCCCCTGGCATCTCGATCATAACGGAATGCTGGCTGCGCGAATGCGACTGGCATTTGATCCCAATAAAGCCCGACATTCTGGCCGTCAGCGGCATGGAGTATTTGCGGGTGTTCCGGCAGCGCAATCCGGGGCTCGGCTTTGCTGCGCATCTGGGCGTTCTGATCAACATGAAGGACATGCGCTCGCCCACCGATCAGATGACGCACGAGTTTTTGTCGAAGGACGAGAGCCTGCGCTGCTTTGCGTCCGCGATCCCGCTGATCCAGCACATCCAGAAGGCCGCGCTCTTCATGAAAGATAAGCGCTCCTATCAGAACAAATATCCGGGCGAGGCCGGCCGCGCTCTGCGCGATGTTACCGCCGAGATGATCAAGCGGGTTTCGGAGAAGGCCGCGCCGTAATACCAGCGGCCAAAAGTTTTGACCGCTGTAGCGTCATTCCCGCGAAGGCGGGAATCCACGTGTAAACAATGCACTTGCCTGCGGAAAGGCGACAGGGGCAAAACGCCGGGCCAGCGTCGATACCATATGCGGCCACGTACAGCCGCGGCGTCGCTCCCGCGCAGGCGGGAGCCCAAGGCAAGTACAGGCAAGACCTGCGTTTCTTGCCTGCATGGATTCCCGCCTGCGCGGGAATGACGGTGCGAGCTGGCCCGGACTTTTGTCCCTATTACCAATCCAGGGCCCAGTCACGGATGTTGCTTATGGATCGCCACGGCGGCTTTGCCGCCTCGCGATGACGATGGCGGAAGTATTCAGCCGGATTTCGTGTTAGACCGCAGCGAATTTCCGTTAGGGGTGCGAAACATGAAACTTGTCACGCTTGCCGCCGCGCTGGCCATCTCCGCCGCGCCATTCGCATCCGCGCTGGGCGCCGGCCCAGACTACCTCGGGACATGGAAGCTTTCCGCCGCCGTGGTGGCGCCCTGGGCCGATCCTGCGGCGCGCATGCCCGATAAGGCGGAGCCGGAGCGGCTACTCGGCAAGACCGTCATTTTCAAGCCAGGCGAAATCGACGGGCCGCAACCTTTCGCGTGCAAGGGAGCGCACTATAAGCTCAAGGACTACAGCGCGGACATGGTTTTCCAGGGCGCGTTCGGGGAGATGCAGACGAAAGACAAATCCACCGATCCTAATAAGATCGCGGCCGCGCTCGGCTTTCCGGCGGCGGGCATCAAGACGCTGGAGACAGGCTGCGAGATCGATTTCCATTTCGTTGACAGCACCACGGCCAAGGCGGGCCTCAACGACTTCGTTTATACGCTGAAGAAGCAGCAGGGCTCAAAGGAGGCCGCCCACCCCTAAGAAGAAAGCGTGCTCCGCCAATGGCTTGAGCGGCACTGGTCGTCAGCGCCTGCAAGCTGTTCTATGCTTCGTCCGTAGTGCGAATCGAATCAGGGGAGAAGCAATGGCTTGGCGCGATAGGGTTCAAACTTGGTGGAAACGTTTGGCGCCGTTCGTGGGCGCAGCACTTCTTGTAGCGTTGGTGGTGGCGCTCATCCTGTTCGCTCCGGCGCGCGGCGCGGCTGCCGCACTGGGGATCGTTTCGGGCGGGCTCCTGGGCTACGGTCTTCTAACGCGGGCGCGGGAGCCTGTGCAGATCGCCGTGCTGTGGGCCTGCATTGCCGTGACAGGGGACGCGGCCTACGCCAAGCTCAACGACCTGGCGCCGCTGACGTTGGCCAATGCGCTCACCAAGATCGTCGACGCGTGCGTAAAGCTGGCGGATCCGCTGATCCGGGGCCTCGGCCTGACGGCAGCCGATCCCCGCATCAAGGTAGGCGCGGTGGCGCCGGATTTCGTCTGGGCGCTTATCCTCACCCTAATTGCAACGATTGCGCTTCCCAGCATGTTGAAAAAATCGCGTTAGGTTGTCTTGGGAATTGAGGACCCGCGAGGACTTCACATTGAGTTTACTCAAGACGAGGATTCCCTAGCTATTCAGCTTGCTAATTGCGGCATCCTCTTGAATAGTTCAGGTAAGCGCTTCGCCGACGCAATAAGCGCCTGCTTTGCCCTTTTTCTACTTTCGATGAGAACCAATCACGGAGAGCGTCATGCAATCGCAAACCCCGAATTTCGCAGAGCTTCCCGATTCCATCCGCAGCATCATGAAGTCGAGCATCGAACAGGCGCGGAAGGCGTTCGATAGCTTCGTCTCGACCAGCGAAAATATGCTGCATGGCGTCGACACGTCGTCGAACCCCGTCGCGGATAACCTCAAGCACCTCAACGAAAAGGTGGCCGCGTTCACCAAGCAAAACGCCGAGGCGAATTTCAATCTCGCGGCGCGGCTCACCGACGCGCGTCAGCTCAGCGACATCGTCGAGATGCAGAACACGTATATGCGCGAGCAAATGGAGACCTTCAGCCGCCAGCTTGAAGAGCTGCGCGAACTTACCGTGAAGGCACTGAAGGAGGGCTCGCGTCTGCCCGGCTCTCCCGCACAATCCGAGTAAATTCCGCGGCAAAGACGCTGACCGTTGTACTCCGGGCATTCCGCGGCAATGGGCGGTTTTTTTTGATTTGCTTAATAGCCGGTTAAGATGCTACCGGAGGGTGCTTCCGCACCATCCGGGGCGGCGGTTCCGCACTTGACAGAGGGGCGTGACGGCATAAATCCGGCACAATCCTTGCTTAAAAGTTAAGCTGTTGGAGCCGGGCGTGAGCTGGGCGCCCGATTTTGTATCGAGTAAGGGGAAGCCGGACGATGAAAAAGGATCAGACTGGGCGGGGATCTACGGTCATCAGAGCGTGGGCCGACGAGGACGACAAAAAGATCACGATTCAAATTGAAGACCGCGACGGCGAGACGCTCGCCTATATCCAGCTAAGCCCGGAAAAAGCATCCGATTTGTCCGACAACCTTGCCATTTACGCCGCAAAACTGAAGATTGCTTCCCGCGAAAAAGGAGCGCCCAAGATCACGGCGATGGGCCGCCCGGCGCTTCTCTGCTAAATCGCGGCTCCTAGCCAAGCCCGGCCATGGCAACTGAGTTCGTTTCTGGACGCCCGAGGCGGCAAAGGGCCGCCTCGCGATGACAGTGGCGGCGCGGAATAGTCAAGAATTTGGCGGCTGGGCTTATACCGCCGGCCAGGCTTTCACGAAATCGGCTGGGTCGAGCGGGGCGGGAGCCTTCGGCATGACTATGGGTGTGCCGATGTAGAGAAAGCCCGCGATCTCATCCACGGCCTCGAGCCCCAGTGCTTGCTTCACGCTGGCGTCGTAAGCTGGAGCGCCGGTCTTCCACATAGCGCCGTAGCCAAGAGCGTGGCAGGCCAGCATGATGTTCTGGGCCGCGGCGCCGGCCGAGAGAAGCTGCTCCACCGGCGGGATCTTGGGGCTGGGCACGATATGCGCTGCCACCACCAGCACCAGCGGCGCGCGCAAGGGCTTCTGCCGCTCCCGCTCCAGTTCCGCGCCCGCGTTAGGATCGCGGCGGCTCAGCGAGGAGGCCAGCAAGTCGCCCAGACGGTTCCTGCCCTCGCCCCGGATCGCTATGAAACGCCATGGGCGGAGCCGGCCGTGATCGGGCGCGCGCAGCGCCGCGGCGACGATCTTGTGCAGCGCGGCTTCATCCGGTGCCGGTTCGCCAAGTTCCTTGGGGCTAACGCGCGTGATCAGCGCTTCGTAGGCATCCATGCTTCCGCTCCAGTCCCTTCCGGCACATTCTTATACCAACCGTCAGATGTTTTGACACCTTCGCCGTCATTGCGAGCGAAGCGAAGCAATCCATAAGCAACACAGATTTGCGCGGTTGCCTGGATCGCCACGGCCGCTAAGGCGGCCTCGCGATGACGACGCGTGGCCAGCAGAACGGTCAACGCTTATGGCGGCTGGTATTAGCATGCCGGCGCGTTGCTGCCAAAGCTTCGGTCACTGTTTGGTGAGGCCCTCCTTTTGGATCACGGCGCTTCCGCTACAACTGTGCTAAGCTCTGCCCATATAAGAAAAAACAACCGAACAAAATCTCCGGGCGGCGCTCATGTCCCTTCAATTTCCCTCCGCCGGGTTGCCTATCGCCGGCGGCGCCATGGTGGACCCCTTCGGCAGGCACGTTACCTATTTGCGGGTATCGGTGACGGATCGTTGCGATCTCCGTTGCGTTTATTGCATGGCCGAGAATATGACGTTTCTGCCGAGGGCGGACCTGCTCACGCTGGAGGAGCTGGACCGCCTCTGCGCCGCCTTCATCGCCAAAGGCGTGCGCAAGCTGCGGCTGACCGGCGGCGAGCCCCTGGTGCGCAAGAACGTCATGTGGCTGTTCGATGCACTTTCGCGGCATTTGGCGAGCGGTGTCCTGGATGAGCTGACCGTCACCACTAACGGCACCCAGCTCGGCAAATACGCAAGCGAGCTGGCCGCCGCGGGCGTGCGCCGGATCAACGTCTCGCTCGACACGCGCGACCCGGCGAAATTCCAGGCGATCACCCGCTGGGGCGATCTCAATAAAGTAATGGACGGTATCCGCACCGCGCAAATAGCGGGGCTCAAGATCAAGATCAACATGGTCGCCTTGAAGGGCGTCAACGAGCATGAGATCGAGCCGATGGTCCGCTGGTGCCACGGCGAAGGCATGGACTTGACGCTGATCGAAACCATGCCGCTCGGCGACATCGAGGGCGACCGCACCGATCAATATCTGCCGCTTTCCGTGGTGCGCGCGCGCCTCTTGGACCGCCTCACGCTGGAGGACATTCCCTACCGCACCGGCGGTCCCGCGCGCTATGTGCAGGTGCGCGAAACCGGAGGCCGGCTCGGCTTCATTACGCCGCTCACCCATAATTTTTGCGAAAGCTGCAACCGGGTGCGCGTGACCTGCACCGGCACGCTCTACATGTGCCTCGGCCAGAACGACGCCGCGGACCTGCGGGCTCCCTTGCGGGCGGGCGCATCGGACGAGTTCTTGAACGCCGCCATCGACGAAGCCATCGCACGCAAACCGAAGGGCCATGACTTTGTAATCGATAGGCGTGCGCAAAGCCGGCCGTGCCGCGCCACATGAGCATGACCGGCGGGTAGTCCGCAATGCGCACAGAACGAACCCTCTCATGGCGCGTGGGCACGAGAACCCAGGAGCGCACCGAGTTTCTGAGAAAACCGTCCTTCGAGGTGGATGCATCTCTACCGGTGCGTTCATTGACACTCCGCGCTGGGGCATTAGTATAAAGGCATGAAAAAAGGAATCTCGCCGTGACCGCCAGCTATACCTTTAGCGTCATTCTGGAACCTGCTGAAGAAGGCGGTTTCGTCGTGCACGTGCCTGCGCTTCCTGAAATCTGCACGGAGGGTGAGAGCGAAGACGAGGCGCTGGCAATGGCCAAGGATGCGATCGAGCTTGTGATCGAAAGCCGCCTTGAGCGCGGCGAGCCAATCCCCGCAGAATTCCAAAAGCCGATCATGAGGCAAGTGACCGTTTCTCGCGCGGCATGAGCCCGCGGCTACCGCCGGTCACTGGCCCCGGCATGGTGCGCGCCCTGCAGAAAGCTGGCTTTATAACGGTTCGTGTTTCCGGCAGTCATCATCGTCTTGTCCATTCGGGCGATGCATCGCGTGCGGCTACCGTTCCGCGTGCATGGGTCGAAGACGCTGAAGCGCGGCACGTTGCAATCCATTCTTCGCCAAACAGGCATCGCAGTCGAAGAGCTGCTTGACCTGTTGTAATGGTTTCGCAGCCCTTCGCAGCGCCGAGGCCGATGCTACATCTTCGTCCCAGGGGCGCGGTGGCTGCGGTGCGACTCATTGCGGGCATTCTGACTGATGCCAGCCCTTAAAAGTTCTAACCGGTCCAATACGCTCCCGTCATCGGCCGGCGCGCGCAAAAGCCGGCCGTGTCGCGCCACATGAGCATGACCGGCGGATAGCTGCTCAACGCGCATAACCGGTGCGAACTTGCCTCCGGCTGTGCCGGACCCGGAACTAAAGCTTGAATTCGCCTGAATTTCCGGCCATTCGTCGGGCTTTCGATGGCTGCACTGGAGTTCGCCGATGATAATTCCTGTTATCCTTGCGGGAGGATCGGGTTCGAGGCTTTGGCCCCTGTCGCGGGCGCAGCACCCAAAGCAGTTTCATGCCCTTGTCAGCGCCGAGCCGCTGCTGGCCGATACGGCCCGCCGCCTGCCTTCCGCGCCCCCTTTCACGCCGCCGTTTGTCATCACCAACGAGCAAAACCGCTTTGGCGTCGCCGCCGCTTTCAAGAACGCGGGGCTGCCGCTCGAAGGCATCGTGCTTGAGCCCGAAGGCCGTTCCACCGCGCCGGCGGCTGCCGTTGCTGCGCATTTGGCAATCGAAAAGGCAGGTCCCGGCGCCGTTGTGCTCCTCATGCCTTCGGATCACCATATCGGCAATCCACGCGCCTTCCTCGATGCGGTCGAGACCGGCGCCGAAGCGGCCCGAAGCGGCACGCTCGTCACCTTCGGCGTCAAGCCTGCCCAACCGGAAACAGGTTACGGCTACATCAAAACCCACGGCAAGCCGGGCCGCGGAGGCGTACTGGAGGTCGAGCGCTTCGTAGAAAAACCGGACCGCGAAACCGCGGAACGCTTCTGCGCGGAGCCCGGCTATTTCTGGAATGCCGGCATCTTTCTTTTTGGCGCGAAGGCATTTCTTGAAGAGCTCGACCGCTTCGAGCCGGACATGGTCCGGCAGACGCTTGAGGCCGTCAACAACGCCACCAAGGACCTCAACTTCATCCGTCTCGCTCCCAATTTCAGGGAGTGCCGATCCGTTTCCATCGACTACGCGGTGATGGAAAAAACGGAGAAAGCAGCCCTCGTGCCCCTCGATGCAGGCTGGAGCGATGTCGGGACGTGGGACGCTCTTTTCGATGCCGCGGAGAAGGACGCGGCCGGCAACGCTACGCGCGGCGATACCCTGCTGCAAAACGCCAGGCGCTGCTATGTGCGCGCCGAAAGCGGCATCGTCGCAGTCGCTGGCGTCGACGACATCATCGTCATCGCCACGAAGGATGCAACCCTCGTCGCCAAGCGCGGCGACAGCGGAGCGGTGAAGGAAGTCGTGCAGGAGCTTGCCGCGAATGGCCGCAAAGAGGCGCAGCAGCATCTCACCGTGCACCGGCCATGGGGGAGCTACGAAACCCTGCATATGAGCGAGCGTTATCAGGTGAAGCAAATCGTTGTGGAGCCCGGCGGGACCTTGTCCCTGCAGAAGCACCACCACCGCGCGGAGCACTGGATCGTGGTGAAGGGAACCGCGCGCGTTACAATCGGCGAAGAGGCGAAGCTGCTCACGGAAAATCAGTCGATCTATGTGCCGCTCGGCGCAACCCATCGCCTGGAAAATCCGGGCCTCATCCCGCTCACGCTCATCGAGGTTCAGTCCGGGCCGTACCTCGGCGAGGACGACATTGTGCGGCTCGAGGATATCTACTCGCGGCACGTAAAATGAAGAGCCGGCGAAGCCCATGAGAAAAACACGCATCTCATGGCCGCCTGATGGCCACACAACTTGCTTGGTGTTCAGTTGAATAAGTCAAACTAAAAAGAGCTTTTGTTATGAAATGGTATCACTATTTGGCTTATTTTTTCGGAGGAGCCTTCCTCGCAAACGCCATCCCACATTTCGTGATGGGAGTGACCGGACATCCTTTTCAAAGTCCATTCGCAAGCCCGCCGGGCGAAGGGCTATCGAGTGCGATGGTCAACGTGCTTTGGGGTTTCTTTAACGCCGTTATCGCTTACCTGCTGCTCGCCCGGCTTGGAAACTTTGAACTACGTAAGACCATGCATGTACTTGTCTCTGGGCTTGGCGCGCTACTCATGGGAATTATGCTCGCTCAGGCCTTCGGCCGATTTTACGGAGGCGCCTGACGCGTGAGCGGGATCTCGCCAGGCGTCAGATAAAGACTACTTTTGTCAGGCAAGCGGCGAGCGCCCGTCCCGCACATCGTCATTCACCAAGAGTGGCTTGCAGTGCCTGCGTTGATGGAAGCTGAGTCCTGCGAACACTACGAGCTCAGACTTTTTGCCTCGATATTGAGGGGGAGAAGCATGCTGAAATATGTAGTTGTTTTTCTGGCACTGGCCGGGGTTGCGCTGCTGCCTTCTGCGCGGGCCGCGCCTGCTGAAGACACCCAGGCGGCCCCGATGGAGCCGAAAGACGCCGCTGGCTACAACGCGCGCGGTAAAGCCTACTTGGACAAAGAGGATAATGAACGCGCCATCGCAGATTTCACGCAGGCTATCGAACTCGATCCACAATTTGCCGAGGCTTTGCCTGCATCGGCATGCGCGATTACGGCCGCGCCCTCGCCGATGAGAACAAGGCCCTTGAACTCAACCCGAATTACGCTGCCGCCTACGTCAACCGTGGTATCATCTACTACCAGCAGCAGCGCGATTGGGACCGCGTCATCGCGGAAAACACAAGGGCCATCGAACTCGATCCGAACGACGCCCGCGCATATGGATGGCGGGCTCATGCATTCAGCGCCAAGAAAGACTATGACCGCGCTATTGCTGATTACACCAAGGTGACTGAACTCGATCCGAATAACGCTAATGCGTTCTCTGGCCGCGCTAACGCGTACTACCAGAAAAATGATTATGCCCATGTCCTTGCCGACTACACCAAGGCTGTTGAGCTTGATCCGGAATACGCTGCTCCGGTCGACCACCGCGAGATCTATCGCACCCTCCTGGATACCTCCAAGGCTATCGAGCTCGATCCGAAAGACTTCGATGCGTACATCAAGCGCGGCAAGGCCTTCCGTGAAAAGTCCGACTACCGCCGTGCAATTGCCGACTTTACCCAGGCCATTGAAATCAATCCAGACTTCGCCGTGGCGTATACTGAGCGCGGCAAGGCCCATGCGGACCATATGGACTTCGACCGTGCCATTGTTGATTACAGCAAGTCCATCGGGCTGATCCAGAATTCGCGCGCGCATACATTTTGCGTGGTCGCGCCTATAGAGCTAAGAAATACTATGATCGCGCTATTACGGATCTCACCAAAGCCATCGAGCTTAATCCGAAAGACCAAGAAGCCTACGAGGCCCGCGATTACATCTACAACTATCGTAAGAAAGACTAGGATCGCGCTATTGCTTGGCTCCGCCAAGGCCGTTGAACTCGATCCGGAAAACGCCAGTACGTACTACGACGGGCCTTCGCCTATGAAGAGAAAATTGACCGCGGCCCCATACCATTGCGGATTTCAGCGAGGCGCTGGCGAAGAACGCATATTTGCGGGGCACCATTTATGCGTTGAAACGCCTCAGCGCGACGCCTAGGCGCAAATTAGATAAGCAAGTGACAAATTGTGGCCCAAAGCCGAAAAACTCCTTCGCTGCGTCAAGCCCAAGAAAGGCGTGGCAGCCAGCAGCTTGCTCGCTGGCCGGCGGTGCGCCACTCTACGCCAGGGCATGCGGCAACCGCCTGCGCGTACCCATTCCAGCGCTACGGGTCTCCGCTACGCCGCGATATGTATATATCCGATTATTGCGCGAATCAACTCAGGGGTCCAGAATGGCCGCCATCTTGCGGGCTGTATACGGCGACATCGTCTCCCTAAAGGTAGACGCTATTGTAAACGCCGCAAATTCAACGCTACTCGGCGGCGGCGGCGTCGATGGGGCAATTCACGATGCCGCTGGGCCAGAATTGTTCGCAGCCTGTCAAAGTCTCGGCGGCTGCGGCACAGGCGACGCCAAGATCACCGCCGGGTACAAGCTGGAAGCGGCCTATATCGTTCATGCCGTTGGGCCGGTCTGGCGCGGCGGGGCATGGGGAGAGCCGCAACTGCTTGCCTCCTGCTATCGCCGGTCGCTTGAACTAGCCGTACAGCACAACGCCTCGTCCATCGCCTTTCCATCGATCAGCACAGGGGCTTTCGGCTATCCGATCGAATTGGCGGCTCCTATCGCCATCGCGGAAGCGCGGAACTTTGCGCGAGACCCGACGCCGTTGCGCGAAATAACGTTTTGCTGCTTTTCCTTGGAGGATTACGCCATCTACAGAACGCATTTGCGGGAAAAGCGCAGATCCTAATTACCTCGGCTTAACGCATCGTTCGATTCACGTAAGCGCCTACTATAGTTAATGCGAGGATGGTAAACGCACGCCCGGCATATTTTCCGCCGCCGTCTTTCTGCAAATCTTTTCCCGCTTTAGGTCGATTTCTGCGCCTCCAAAACCCTATTAAATATACGCCAATATTTCACGTTAACCAAAGCGCGAATCGGAATTCTGAGTAATATGTGTTCCATATCAATGACATACCGCTTAACGCTTACTCAAGACAATTCTGCTATATTACTTCAAAATCGAAAGGCGCCCTTCCGGCCCCCGCAAAGGGGCCGGCGGAGCAGCAGGAGAAGTTAATTTTGGCGTTATTTCAAGGCTCACAGCCCTATTCGATATTATTCCTGGCCCGCGAGTTTGAACGACTTCACGAACTCGTCCACGTCGGCGAGCTTGCCGGCCGGTTTGATGGACAAGGCCGCGATCATGATCGCGGTACGCGGGGTCGTCATGATCGCGATGCCGCGGCAGGCGGCCTTCTGGCCGTCGAAGCTGAACTCGACCTGCTCGGCGGATATGCCATTCTGCAGCTTGATTACACTCCGCTTCCGCTCCGTTATTTGGGCTGGAATGTTCGTGACAAAACTCTGAACATCCGCCGCCAGCTCCTTATCGGCATCCATGTTCTCCTTATACTCGGTGTAGCCGGCGAGAAAGGCGGCATCGTCGCGATTTACGGAATAGACGGTCGTTTTGACGTTTGGCGAAAGCCCGGCTTCCTTTTCCTTCGGCTTCTCGGGAAAGACGACGGTGTAGCCGCCCTTGGCAGGCGTGAACGGAACGTCCGCGTTGAGTGTAGTTGGCACGAGCAGAACCGCGGCCGCCACCGCGAGTTTGCCAAATCGCCGATTGAACATGATACGCCTCTCCTCCCTTGCAGTTACGATAACCGCGCCCGTCATCGCGAGGCGGCCCTTGGCTGCCGTGGCGATCCAGAAGCTAGACAGCATCTAACGCCCCTGGCTCGAAAGTGTTCCGGGCTGCCCGAGCAGGGATTCGCCGCACGCTGGAACGCCCGGCGCAGCATTTGCTCAGCCTCCTGCACGCCCGCGCCGGGCATGGCGATATCTGCGGCGATGGTGGCGGGGGATGCGGTGTAAATCAGCACGCGCGTAGCAAGCGCCGCCGCTTCGGCCAGATCGTGGGTCACGAACAGCGTCGTAACGCGCTCTGCCTTCCAAAGTGCTGCAAAAAGGCTGCGCAGCTCGCAAGCGGCCTTCTCGTCGAGCGAGACGAACGGCTCATCCATCAGAAGTATCGTAGGGCCGAAGGCGAAGGCGCGTGCTATTGCGGCCCGCCGCTGCATGCCGGCCGAGGCTTGGCCGGGATAAAGATCGTGGCAGCCCTTAAGCCCAACGCGGTCGAGCCAAGTGGCAGCGGCGCTCCTCGCGTCGGGCCTTCCTTTCAAAGGCAGGGCTACGTTCTCAAGCAAGGTCCGCCAAGGCAGCAGGCGCGGCTCCTGAAACACATAGGAAAGCCGGTGCGCCTTGGTATCGCCGAACCGCACATCGCCCTCGAATGCGCTATCGAGCCCGGCGACGATGTTGAGCGTAGTTGTCTTGCCCGCGCCGGAAGGCCCGAGCACGCAAACGAGCTCGCCCTCGTGCACCTCGAACTTGAGGCCGGCAATGGCCAGCCGCCCGGACTGGCCAGCGCTATAGACCTTGCGGCGGATATCGGCGATGAGCGCGCTCACGGGCGCCACCTGTTCGCCGCCGTCTGCCATGGGCGCAGCAGCACGGCTTCGATGAGGAAGATGACGGCGATGAAGCTCAGCGCGTAAGCCAGGATGCCGGTTACATCGAAGAGTTGGAAGTAGATGTTCAGCTTGAAGCCGACGCCGCTTGAAAGCCCAAGCAGCTCGACGACCAGCACGATTTTCCAGACGATGGCGAGCCCGGATCGCGCCGCCACCGCGAAATAGGGGGCGAGCTGCGGCAGGTGAACGTGGCGCAGGCGCGTCCACCAGCCGAACCCATAAACTGTTGCCATCTCATCGTAATCGCGCTGCATGGCCTGCGTTCCCTCGCGCAAGATCACCGCGACATTCGGGATTTTGTTCAGCGCAACCGCAGTAACCGCCGCGACTTCGTTCTGTCCGAGCCAGACGAAGCACAGGATGATGACGATAAGCGCGGGAAGGTTGAGAAACAGGATCAGCCAGCTATCGAAGAACAGATCGAGTTTCGGGAAGCGGCCGAGCGCGATGCCGATGGGCGAGCCAATGGCAAAGGCCAGCACAAAGCTCGCCGCTACGCGTGCGAGAGTTATGCCGGTGTGGTGGGGCAGCTCGCCCAATTCGATGCTTGCGGCAATCGCGGCGCCAACAGCGGCGGGATCGGGGAAATACCGTGAATGCGCGAGCCAGGCCGCCAAAGCCCATAGGGCTAGCAAGGCCAGGAGCGAGAGCGCCCCGGCGATCAGGCGGCCCTTCCCGCCGGCAGCACAGCTTACTGAAACTGCCCTAGAGAACGAAGCCATCCCAGAACGCCTTTGGATCGAACCGGACGCCCGGGCCGGTCACGTCCTCGCCACCGGTTTCCTGCACAATCTCAAACAATTTCTGTGCGTCCTTGCGGCCCTCCTGGTTCCAGCTATGCAACACGCCTTCGCGATAGCGGTCGCGCAGCAGCTGGAATTCTTCATCGCTGGCGGCCCTCATGAGCGGCCTGATGCGCTGCCACTCCTCGTTGGATTCGAGCAGGATACGCTGCGCTTTCTGGACAGCCCTGGCAAAGCCCTGCATGAGAGCGGGCTCGCCGTTGGCCAGGCTTGCCGCGAACACAAAGCCCACTAGCGGAAGCTCGCCGCTTATGCCGAAAGAACGCACGATATCGGAAACGGCGATCAGCCGCCGCCAGCCCTTGGCTTCGAGCCTTACCGCAAAGGGCCAAAAGTTTAGGAGGGCGTCCAGCCGCCCGAGAGCCGCCTGCTCGTTCAAAAGGGGAGGCGCCCCGAAGACAGGTTTCGCCGTGGCTGCCAGATCGCCTGCGCCGAGCTTGATGCCGTAGGCGCGCAGCAGGATCCAGCTTTTGTCGATGGGCCCTCCGGCGACGCCAATCTCTTTTCCTTTGAGATCGGCCACAGTCTTTATCGGGCTCGCCTCCGGGACGATGACGCCGCCCAGCGCAGCCGTAAACGGCATGAACAGATAATCGCCTCCAAGGCTCCTTTGACGCATGACCCAGAACCAATCCGCGACCACGATATCGGCTTGCTGCCCGAGCAGTGCGATGTCCGCAGCGATATTGGACGCCAAGAGGCGCTGCGAAAGGGTGAAGCCCTCCGCCGCATCCAGCTTGTTGTTCGCGATTACATCGAACAACCATTGGGCAGTACCGAATTGCACGGCCCCGGCAATCAGCACGCTTTTACGCTCCGCCCTCGCTCCAGGCGGCGCAAGCGAAGCAATTACGCACGCCGCCGCAAGAACTTCACGCCGTGAAAATTGCAGGCCCATGAATTACCCCTTCGGAAAAAGCAGCGAATGGTAACAGGAGCAAAGCGCCGGGCAAATCCAGAACGTCATCGCGAGGCGCTTTGCGCCGTGGCGATCCAGGGCTACAATACGCGGCCCCTGGATTGCTTCGGCCTTCGGCCTCGCAATGACGGCAAAGGGCTGCCCGATGTTTTGCCCCATTTACAGCGAATGGCCGTAAGAGCTTGACCGTTCCGCAGCCTCGCTCAAGGCGGCCCTTCGCCGCCGTCCGGTGCGGAACTCGCAATGACGCTGAGCGTCAAAACTTGCGGCGTTTGCTCTAACTCAATATAGAGCACTAATCCGGCTCGGGGATAGACAACTTCGCGGCAGTGCGCCGAGGTTCACCCCGGCCGTAATCGGGTTGCTGCGGGGAGCTGCTTTGCCGGGCTGTAAAGAATGCGGTAAGCAACGTTGCAAATTGTGCTTTTGAGGCAAATTCGAATTAAATCGTTCTTAAGCTCACCGCGCTAATGTGCTGGCAAGCGCCGCTCCTGGGCGCAAGCTTTTCGCCGGTTACGTTGGAGGTGGGTTATGCGTTTGAAGCTTCAACAGTTTATGCACAATGAGACAGGCGCCTCCGCAGTTGAGGTCGGCTTGATCGCCGCGGGCATTTGCGTAGCGTTGATCACGCTTGCAGGGCAGGTGAACGACGACGTCAAGGTCGTGTTCGAGCGCCTTGGCGATATCCTCCGCTCGTTCAACCTGCATGCGCTGACTTGAACGTTCGCGCTCCTAACCTGAGTCAGCCGATGGTTAAGCCCAATGCCTTCGCGGCGGCAGCAGCCCGAGCCTTTCTGCGCCATCGGCTTCCGCCGCACCCTTCTTTGAACGGTGCAACGGGGTGCCTTGACCGGGTGGGCACAGCTGCCCCCGAATTCCTGATACACGCAGGCTCGCCGGCGCCCCTGCCCGCGGAAAACGCTTGCGCCAGCGGCATGCCAGCCCGGTCTCCTTCCTTAGCCTCACACTAGTACAGCTCGAGGCAAGTTCGCACCCATTTGCCGCACGCGCCGTCACGCGAACTTGCTTCGGATAAGCTGCACTAGATTCAAGAGCTCGGCTAGTACGCCCGATCCGCGGGAAATCCTGTTGGTGCCAGCCGCAAATGGGTCAGGATTTCCCGCGGGGCGTACTAGCCGCGGCATATTGACAGCAAACCTTGCTGCTTGCCGTGAAAAGACTTAGCTTTCCCATCGGAAGATAGGATCTTCCGAAATTGAATTGACGGCGAGGCAGCTTTTCATAAATCTTGGGAGGGAGCTTTAAGGCGCGTCGCCGCCTCGGGTTTACACCAAAGCATCTAATCTTGGGGGCAGGAGTTGCAATTTGCGTTTGAGAGATCTGGATTGGAAGCTGCGGATACGGGTTCGCCGCTGCGTAAATCTGGTCTCGATATCGTCGGCGACATTCCATGGGGAACCCACCTCTGCGAATTCTACGCCGGCAAAGCCGATTTGATCGATACGCTGGTGCCTTATTTCAAGGCCGGCCTCGATGCCAACGAATTCTGCATGTGGATCACGGCGGAGCCGCTCAAGGCCGATGAGGCCGAAACAGCATTGCGCGAGGCCGTTCCGGAGCTTGACCGGTTCTTAGCCAAAGGCCAGATCGAAATTCTCGACTATACGAAATGGTATACGGCCGGCGGTAGTTCGACGCGGACCGTGTGTTGCAAGCGTGGTCCAGCAAGCTCGAAACAGCCCTTCAGCGCGGCTTTATGGGTTTGCGCCTGACGGGCAACACGTTCTGGCTCGAGCAAGCCGATTGGGAGGATTTTACCCGCTACGAGGCCAGCGTCGATAGCATCATCGGCTCAAGGCGCATGCTCGCGATCTGCACTTATGCGATCGAAAAGTGCGGTATGCGCGAAATCCTTGACGTATCCGCCAATCATCAGTTTGCGCTTATCCGGGAGCGCAATCGCTGGGAAATCCTGCAAAATGTGTCGCGCCGCAGGGCGGAGCAAGCCCTCAAGGAGAGTAATGCGCATTTCCGCGGCCTCTTCGACAACATGGCTGAAGGTTACGCGCTTCATGAGATCGTGACGGACCAGACCGGCAAGCCCTGCGATTTCAGATTTCTCGACGCGAACCCCGCGTTCGAGCAGCAAACCGGCCTCAAGCGCGCAGGATTGCTAGGCAAGCGGGTCACCGAGGTGCTGCCTGGGCTTGAAGCGGACTGGATCGAGAGATACGGGCGCGTGGCGCAGACGGGCCAGCCAACGCACTTCGAGAGCTATTCAGCGGACTTGCAGCGCTGGTATCAGGTATTTGCCTACCGCACCGGTCCTGGCCGTTTCGCCGCCATTTTCTACGACATCACGGATCGCAAAGTCCACGAGGAGCAAATCAACCTGCTCCTGCGCGAGGTCAACCATCGCTCCAAGAATCTGCTTGCGGTAGTGCAGGCGATTGCCCGGCAGACCGCTGCCCAGAAGACAGACGATTTTATCGGCCGCTTCAGCGAGCGGATTCGCGCGTTAGCCGCAAGCCAAGACCTTCTGGTCAAGAATGAATGGAAAAATGTCGATCTGGAAGAGCTTGTTTGCTCTCAGCTCGCTCATTTCAAGGATCTCATCGGCACACGGATTGAGCTCGGAGGGCCGCCGCTTTCAATCTCGGCTCCGGCGGCACAAACCCTTGGCATGACGATGCACGAGCTTGCTACGAACGCTGGCAAATACGGAGCGCTTTCCAACGCACATGGCCGCGTCGAGATAGGATGGAGCCTCGAAAATGGCGGCGCGAAGCTTGTGCTTAGCTGGTGCGAACGCGGCGGTCCTCCCGTCACGGCACCGTCAAGGCGAGGCTTCGGCTCGACCGTCATCTCCCGCATGGCCGCGCAAGCCCTCGACGCCAAAGTCGAACTCGAATTTCCGGTCACGGGGCTGTGCTGGCGGCTCGAATGCCCGGCCGGGGAAGCCGTGCAGCTCAGTCGAGCGTGCGCCGGAAGCGGGTAACCGCCAATGTCATGGCCACGAGCATCAATCCAATAAGCCATATGGTATCCGCGCGCAGGTCGCCGATGGTGGCACCTTTGAGCAAAATGCCGCGCACGATCCGGATGTAATGAGTGAGCGGCAAGCACTGACCGATCCATTGCGCCCAGCGCGGCATTCCTGCGAAGGGAAACGCGAACCCGGACATCAAAATGTTCGGCAGAAAGAACATGATCGACATCTGCATCGCTTGCAGCTGGTTTTGGGCGAGCGTCGAAGAAGGTGTAGCCGATCGACAGGTTGGTGGCGATGAAGAGCGTGGTTAGCAGCGCGAGCACGGCGAGATTGCCCATGACCGGCACGCCGAACAGGCCGACGGCGAAGAGAAGATTAAGATCGCCTGCAAGAACCCGACGAGAATGTAAGGCGCGATCTTGCCGAGCATGATTTCGAGCGGGCTGATCGACATCGCGAGCAGGCTTTCCATGGTGCCGCGTTCCACCTCGCGCGTGACGGAAAGCGCGGTGTAGATCAGCATCGTCATCGTCAGAATCGTGCCGAGGAGCCCCGAAATGATATGAGCTGCGTCACCGCGGCCGGATTATAGCGCGCGTGCTGGCGGATTTCGAACGGCGGCAGCACGGTATCGGGAATGGCGCGGTCGTTCTGCAGGGCAGTCCGCGTGAGCGTCTCTTTCCAGCGCTGCCATGGCCGAACCGGCGTAACTCGGATCGGTCGCATCGGCCAGCCACAAGCAAGGCAGGACGGTCGCCGCGCCGCAAGGCCCTCCGAACTCTGCAGGAATTTCCACGGCGAACAGCACATCCCCCGCGGCCAGCAAGCGGTCGAACTCGGCTGAGGTTGACGCGGTCTCGTGATCTTGAAATACTTGGTGTTTTCCAGCGCCGCCAGGATCGAGCGGCCAACATCGCTGGTCTCCTGCATCAGAACGGCGGTGGGCAGGTTCCTGGGTATAGTATTGATGGCGTAGCCGAACACCAGGAGTTGCACGAGCGGATCAAGATCATGGTCGCGAAGCTGAGGCGGTCCCGCCTCAGCTGCAGAAGTTCCTTGATAATCATAGCGCTGGCTCGGCCCCAAACGCCTTTGGCGCTGCTCTTGGAGACAGGCTCATTGGGGGCTCGCCTGGGCGCGGTTCATCAGCGCGATGGACACGTCTTGGGATTGCGGGCGGAGGGCGTCCAACGAAACGAGGATCGGCCCGATAGGAAGCGATGGCCGCTTCAAGCTCTGGCGCTGCGTGGCCACGAAACGTGCAGGCTCGCGCCGAACGGCACCACCATATCGACGCCGGGAAGCCCCGCGAGACTGCTAGCGAGCTTGGTCGAGCTCCTGCCGGTCGGTACCGTGTAGGTGGTCAGGCGGACACGCTGCATGACTTCGTCCACCGTGCCGTGAACCAACAGCTCGCCGTTGGCGATGTAAGCGAATTCGTGGCAGCGCTCGGCCTCGTCCATGTAGTAGGTCGAGACCAGCAAGTCAGCCCCTCGGCGGCGAACCCATGGATTTCCGCTCCAAACTCGCGGCGGGCCTTGGGATCGACGCCGGCGGTGGCTCGTCGAGGAGAAGCAGTTTCGGGCTCGGCAATGTGCAGGCGCCCAACGCTAGGCGCTGCTTCCATCCGCCCGATAGAGACCCTGCCAATTGCTCGCCGCGTCCATCGAGGCCAAGCCTCGATATCATGGCACTGGACGCGCCGGCACCATCGGGAAGGCCGTAGATCCGCGCGACGAACTCAAATTCTCGCGCACCGAAAGGTATCGTCTGTAGAGGCTAAAGCGCTGGGTCATGTAGCCCACATAGCGCTTGATCTTCGCGGTCTCCGTCCGGATATCGTAACCGAGGCAGGTGCCGCGGCCTGCCTCCGGCGTCAATAAACCGCACAGCATGCGGATGGTTGTGGTCTTGCCAGACCCGTTAGGCCCGAGAAAGCCGTAGATCGTTCCGCGCTTCACCAGCATCGAGAGGTTACGCACCACGGTGCGGCCGTTGAAGCTCTTGGAGAGGCCCTCGACTTCAATCGCGATGTCCGCGCCCGCGCTCAACGGCTTGCCTCCCGTAACCCCGGCACGGTGACGGTCAACGGCTGGCCCACCCGCAGTGTCTCGGGATGTTCCGGAAGCGCTTCGATCAGGAACACAAGCTTCGAACGTTCGTCGAGGCTATAGATCACCGGCGGCGTGTACTCGGCGCTTCTCGAGATGAAGGCGATCGCGGCGCCGCTGGGGTTGGGGCAACTGTCGCACTGGACTTCCACGCGCTGGCCGTAGCCGAGCCTCGGCAGCACGGTCTCCGGCACAAAGAACCGCACCTTAAGGTTGGCGGGCGGCAGCATCGAGAGCACGGGCCTGCCCGCCGGGACCATTTCGCCCGGCCGGAAATAAATTTGCTCGATGGTGCCTATGGCGGGGCTCACGACCTTGCGGCGGGCGAGCCGTATCTGCGAGGTGTCCATGCGCGCCTGGGCTTCGCGGAGTGCTGCTTGCGCATTGTCGAAGGCCATCTGCGTGCCGAGGAGCCGGTCTTGAGCAGCTTGTCCGCGCGGTCGAAGGCCACCTGTGCATTGGTGAGCGTGGCTTGGCTCTGGCGCAGATCGGCCTGCTGCAAGTCCTCGTCGACCGTGAAAAGCTGCTGTCCAGCAGTCACCTTATCGCCTTCGCGCAACCGGAGGGTCTCCACCCGGCCGGTTTCGTCCGGCGCTACGAAGATCAAGTTCGCCTCGACCCAACCCTGAAAGGCCGGTTCAGCGGAATTGCTGCATGCGGCCATCGCGAGCATGGCTACGGCGGCAGCACACCAAAGCCCGGCACGATGCCCCACACCGCCCTCCCCTCATCGCAAGCGCCTGGCCTCCCAGCCTCGCGAACGTAAGCTCAGCCCAGATTTGCAAAAGCGCCCGTTGAACGGGTTGATTTGCGTCAAGGTAAGGGCCCAGCTTCCTGCGGCTTTTTAGCGAAAAGCCGGAAGGCGCGAAAGGGTCATGCGGAAGCCTAATACCAAATCCGGGCGATTGCTTCGCAATGCCTCATCGCCCGCCTTCGCGGATGCGGGCTCTGTCCTTCTCCAAACAAGCCCGGCCCTGGCAAGCTTGCCACCCAAAATGGCCGCATCCGCAAGCAAATCCGGCCGCCCGCCATGGCAAGCGTGCGGGGAGAGACGGGGTGAGGCCGTCTTTTGCTGCTGCTGGATGGAAGTAACCAAGCAGATCCTGCGTTATATTAGGTGGCGATAGGCCGTGAGCTGACTTACGGGCCGTTTGCG
>CAWAVJ010000062.1:0-14715 GCA_963785355.1 uncultured Alphaproteobacteria bacterium | reverse complement strand
GCGGACATCGGCAAGGGTGGCGGGCTCCATGGCGATCATGGCCTGCGTGCCTCCTGACGCCAGGGCCTGATAGAACTGGTCGAGGAATTCGGACAGCAGCCTGCCGAAGTCTTCCCCGGCCTGCCGCCGCTCAGCGACCTCAGCGAGGCTGTTCGGGCGGCCGTTCATTTGTGGTAACTACTTATCTATACACTTGCATTTGATGCGGCGGAGCGTCTTCTGCATCCTTGGGGCGGCCTCCAAGCCATAGGCTTCCAGCGACAATCTCGAACCTTCGGCCAGCCGCTCATGCACCGGCCGGGACAGCCAATATTCCTCCTCTGCTTTCTGGGAAATGAGCGCTCTTAAATCCGCAAGCGTGGCGGCGGCCTCGACGCCTTCTGGTGCCTGGCTGGGATCGCCAATGAAAATGGTGCAAACGCCAAGCGCATGGGCCGGGACGATATCGCACTCAATGCTATCGCCAACATAAATCGCAGCGCCCGGTGCGCACCCAGCCTTATCCAGCGCGCGCTTCAGGAGCCCATTGCGTTTCGTAAGCCCCTCCATACTGGAGGTTACGAGCAAATCGACATAAGGCGTGAGCCCGAGCCGGGAAACCGTGGTTTCCTGCGCATCGTGCGGGCCTTCGGTCACGATCATGATCGACCGGCCGGCGCGCTTGATATCCTGCAATAGCGCCGCGGCGCCGTCTTTTAGCTCTAGATTAGCCGCGAGCGCGGTATCGTAAATGTCGAGCGCTTCATCAAGATTCCTATGCGGGATAATGGAAAAGGCCGCCAGTAGCTTACCGAACCGCTCGCCCCGGCACTCGCGTGCGGTTCTGCCATCGGCGAAGGCACCTTGCTGTGCGTCCTTCAATATCCCCGCATAAGCGGCCTGGAGCGGCTCGACACCGCATCCAAACTCTTCGTCCAGATACTCGAACACGGCGGTCGAGGCTCGCCCCGATGCCTTCCGGTAAAAGTGCAGTGTGTCGTCAAGGTCAAACGCGACCCACTGTACGGCTGAGGGAAAGTCGATCGGGGAGGATTTCAGAGGGTTTGCCATGAACGCAGCTTAGCATGCGGAGCGAATTTGTGCTCAGGCGCACCGCATGCTGTGGAACAGCGGAACATCTAAGAACCAGCCCCCCGGCATGACAGCTAGACGGTTCATTAACGGTGCGCAGCGCGATGCGTGAGTCCGCCTGCTCATCCACCGGACAAAAAGCGCCGGTAATTTCAAAGAGGTAGTGGTCCCCTTGTATCACGCCGCAGTGCTCGCAGTGGTTCATCCGGAAAGATGTCCTTAAGGTTCCCTCCAAGGGACTTCCGCCCAGCTTCCTTTGCTCCGCTGCGCTTCGCTTCGTGCAGCCGGGTCCCGGCCTCGCCCAACTCTTCGGGCAGGGCGTCGATTTTAGCCAGCATCGGCTCCAGCTGCTGCTTATCGTTGGGGGCCTGCACCACATCGCCCGCCACCTCCAGCATGCTGCCTTCCCGGGAAAGCTCAGGGTGAATTGACGCGTCATGCGCCGTTTTCTCTTTTTTCATTTTCCAGAGTCTTACGCATTTTTATTAGTGACATTGGTGACAGCAAAAAACGTCTGCAATTACCGGGTATTAAGCATTGCTTGTGATGGTGATGCACTGGTGACGGCGTTGGTGACCGCCCAATTCGCTCCGGTCATGCCCGCTTGCTCCTCCGATTTTCCAACGCCGGGATCGGGTCCGCGGCGCCTGCTTCGAAGCCTCGCCGAATATCGCGAAGCACATCGTTTTTACCGTTGGTTTTTTCCAGCCCGTTCAGCCTCGAAGCTTCCACAAGAGCCGCACGCACCTCAGCCTCGCCGATTAAGCCTTCCCTGATAAACGGCGCAAAGTTTTGTGCATAGCCACGGGCCGCCCGGCTGCGCCCGCCCGGCGCACGGTTGGCAAGCGTGCTCTCCACCCATTTCAGAAGTCCGCGCGCCATGGCCTCGTAGCGTTTGCGTTCAAGGTCGCCCAGGATGCGGTGCGGCGCTTGTGCTGGCGCCGCGAGAGCAAGCGCCACCACTTCGGGCATGAACGGCGCAAGCGCGGCTGCCAGCGCACCGATATGGCCGGGCGTGATGATCGGCAAATCATCGATGCTGCAATTTTCGAGGCTGCCTTGATGCCAATGGTAAGGCTTGCCCGTGTCAGGATGCACAGTCGGCGGCAGCACGGTCTCACGCCCAGCGGCTAGGATCTGCACGAGCGTTTCCTGGTGGCGCTTTCCATCGGGACCAATGACCGGCGTGGCCCGGAAATCCGAGCTTCGTATCTCGCCGCTTGGATCGCGGAAAAACGCGGTGCATCCACGCTGGCCGATCTTTACCGGGGCGCCCATGCCGCCCAAGACGGACTTGACCGCTGCATTTGCCTTCAGGCTGTCAACGTCGACCGCAACCAAGCCGTTGTAGCCCGTGCAGACAGCCAGGCCGCACGTCTTATCCTGAGCCCATGCAGCGAGCTGGACCTTGTCCGCCGCATCCGCGCAGTATTGCTGCCAGCCATCCACGTAACGCCCCGCAAAGCCCGGCGCTTTGGTGCCCGCGAGTATCGGGATCGGCGAAAAACCCCGCGCCCAATAGGACAGCGCCCAATGGGAGAAAACGGCGGTCATGGCGCGAGCCCCCATAACAAGCGCTGAATTCGCTGCGCGCTTGCAATAGTGGGCCTGAGAAGGGGGCCATGGCGACTGTCACCGATGTCACCAGTAGCGTCACCGATGAAGCCGCCCCCATTGGAGACGGCTGAAGTCCTGTACCATAGCGCTTTTTCCGCCCTTTTTGCTCCTGTCACCAATGTCACCAATAGGAATGCAAGGAAGATGGAAAAAAGAGAAAGGAGAAGATGGCGCACGGCGCTTAGCCCTCCTCCTCTCTGAGGATATAACCCCAGACCTGCTTTCCGCCGGGCCCCCACCGCCCCTGCTTCCGCTTGTACCCCATGCCTTCCAGAATGGCCGCGGCGCGCTGTCCGTTGGCACCAGAGCGCCTTTCTATCGGGATCTGCAGCATGTCGTAGATGTCGTTACTGAGGATGACGCCGCTGCGCCCATCGAGCATTCCGGAAAGCAGCTCCTGCCAGGGGTCAATTATCATCCGTTCTCGCTGGCCTTCCGCAGCGATTGCCCATAGGTGCTTCGGCAGCACCAAGCTTTCGCCGGCCGCCTCATAATAAGCCGCTTCGGCCCATAACCGGTCACGGTCCCGGCTGATGCTGGCCGCTATCTCATCGGGATCGAATTTGCCGCTTATCGACACAGGCCAGAAACGGCGGTTGCCAGTTGCATCGCGCAGATAATGGGCATCGTTAACGGTTCCAAAGAAGACGCATTGGCGCGGGCGTTCTGATCTTGCTCGCCCGTAGGACAAACGCGCGCCGTCGACTTGGCGAGACAACTGCGCTTTGACGGTTCCTGCCTCGCGCTTGCCCATACCGGTGAGCTCGGGAAGCTCAACTAGCCATTTTCCGGTTGTGATGTCGATGACCTCTTTTTGATCCGCGCCTACAGATAAGCTGTCGGTGAAATACTCCTCATCTGGGCATAGCGCCTTGATGGAGGAAGATTTTCCGGCGCCTTGCGGCCCCTGCAACACCAGCATCGAGTCGTGCTTGCACCCCGGCTGCCGCACGCGCCGCACGGCCGCTATCAAATGCTTGCGGCCATAGGCGGAGTTCAACGGCGTATTCTCCGCATCGAAGTAGGCATGAAGCCATTCATCAAGGCGCGGTACGCCATCCCATTCGAGAGCGGCGAGGTAATCCCGGATAGGGTGAAAACTGGCCTCGCGGGCTTTGTTTTCCAGAAAGCCGAAGAAATAGGCATCTTTGGATGGCAGGCCGAGACGATCGGCCTCATACCAGAGCCCTTTTGCCACCTCATCTGTGAGCGTCACAGATTGCCCGGCTCGCGTAACGATTGTGCGGTGAGCCATAGCGTCAAACTTAAGCGCCACGCCGGCGTGATCGAGAAACGCCTCGATGTTCTCCTGCGAGCGTCCCTTAACGCCTTTGTCTGTGATTTCCGGCCAATCGATTGCGCCTGGGCCTTGCGGTCGGCTCCCGCGCTGGCTTTTGCTGGCCTTCTCCTCCGCTGCGATCTCGCGGCGCCGCGCTTTCACATGCTCAATAAGCTCCGTTCCCGTGATTCCGAACGGCTTTGCATGCTCCTTTTTGTCCGTGGCCCACTCGGCGCGTTCGATGGCTGGCATGCGCGCGGCGGCTTCGATCACCTCCGCGAGACTTTTTGGCGAGATGCCCTCTGGTTGGCCGCTATCCTGCAAGGGCTGTTCTGTCCCCCTCTCAGGCCCACTAACCTTTGGTGGCGGCACAATCTCGGGATCGCGTGCTTTCGGCGGCCGGGTGCGCTTGTTGAAGGCTACACCAGGCGCAGGTTCGCGGATTGCTTCCTTGCCGGAAGCTGCAAAGTGTGCGCCAGCCTCGCCGTTCAGATGGCCGTTTTCACGCGACGCAACATTGATATTGTTCGACATTACTGAACTTTCCTTTGGGGAAAGCTCGGACGTCTCTTGAAAACTGCGATTTGCCGTGCAATATGAATGGAGCCATCCATTTTCATATCGCAGTCTGCGCCGTCGCAACTTTCGAGGAGGCTTTCGAACTTTCCCGTTGAATTGGAGACTTCGAACTGTCCTACCGTTGAAACCGCATCGCCGGGCGGGTCGCGGGAATGGCGCAAAACAGCAGACACGAGATTTAACGCCTCGCAGCTTCGCTACTGCGGGGCGTTTCGCATTTCGGGATGCTGGTGTGAGGTGCGCATCGGGCCGCCGCCGATTCCGGCAGGAGCTGCGGAAATCGCAACTGGCAGGTGCAGACGCTAATTGGGATGCGGTGGCTCGCCGCCGAGCCATGGCGAACAAGTTGAGAACCCCTGGCCCACCGTTGACCCAACAACGAAGCGCTGTTCAGCGTCCGTTCACGGCAGCTACGCGCATCTAAGAACGAGCGTTCTTCGACGGATAGGGATTTAGCCTTTGATTTTCCTTGGGAATTGATGGTGCTGCAAGAGAGGATTGAACTCTCGACCTCTCCCTTACCAAGGGAGTGCTCTACCACTGAGCTACTGCAGCGAAGTACCTTCCGGCGCGATAGACCGTGCCATAGCCTGCGCGAAGGTGCAAGACCATAGTCCGCAGCGCGAAGCGGTTCAACAGGCTTGGCGCCGTTTCGCAGCTCGCGCCCGGCAGGCGCCGGGGAGGCGCGGCAATCGGTCCCATGCGCCGCATCGAAAATATATCCCGCAGTTATTCTCGCTTTTGTCTTCATATATCTTTAGAGTTTTACTGATATTGTCCAAGAAATCGAGCGAAGCCCCTCGCGCAAGTATAGCGGCTTTTGCCGAAAACGACATTCTCCTTAAATGCACCGACAGTAATCGATAAGCTCACGCTTTCGCCCCAATGCTTCGTTAAGCTTCCCTTAACGTCGATATTCGGCTAGAGTGCCTAATGGGGCAGAGTAGCAAGTGCGCTTACTGGTTGAACGGCGAAGTCAATGACGGACATATCTCAATTCCCGAACCGTTTTGTGGATGCCTGCCGCGCAAGAAGCCTATCTCCGCAACAGGTAGCGGAGCGTGCCGGCCTTCCCGCTTCTGCGGGGCGCGATCTTGCCACGACGGCGATCCACCTTCCCCTGTATAGGCTCTGCTACGTCGCCGACGCGCTGAATGTTAGCCTGGACTGGCTGCTGGCGAGAGAGCCAGAAGCCACGCAGGCGCGCAAGCGGTCGTGACCCAAGGGCACGAATAGGGCGCGAGCCGTCTCACGTTTGTCCACGAGGCCGGCCTTTCGAGGCTTCGTAGAACACGATGGCGGCTGCGTTCGAGATGTTCAGGCTCTTGATCTTGCCGGGCGCGTGCAACGCATAGAGCGCGTCGCAGCCCTCGCGGATCAAGCGCCTGAGCCCCTTATCTTCGGCTCCAAAAACGAAAACGGCCCTGGGCGCGGCTGCCCCTTCGGCATCGAACGCGTGCTCCGCCCCGGAATCGAAGCCCACGCACACGAAATCGCTTTCCTTGAGCCGCTCCAGTGCCCGCGCGAGATTGACCGTCGCGATCACGGGCACATGCTCAAGCGCACCGGAGGCTGCCTTCGCCAAGGTTCCGGTAAGCGGCGGGCTGTGCCGGTCCTGCACGATGAGAGCCGCGATGCCGAAGGCGGCGGCCGAACGCAGCACTGCGCCTACATTATGCGGGTCGGTGACTTGGTCGAGCATGGCAAGGGCGGCCGGCGCCCCCTCGGGAAGTGCGTCCAGGAACTCGTCCAGGCCGGGCTGAGCAAGCGGCTCGGCATCGAGAACCGCGCCTTGATGAACCGCGCCCGCACCGATGAGGGCGTCGAATTCGGGGGGGTGAAAAGCCGTTATTGGAACGCCCTTGGCGGCGGCGAGACTGCCGAGCTTTGCTGCCGCGTTCTCAGTCAGATAGGCGTGCCGGATCGTCCGCTCCGGGTTCAGAAGAGCCGCTTCGGTGGCGTGCAGGCCGAAAATAGCCCGCTCCTGCGGAAGCGCGGTCTGGGCCGGCTTACGGTTTGCGGGCTTGCCGCCTCGAAAATCTCTGTGCCTGGGTTTCATGCGTTCCATCAGGCGCTACGCCAAATCCGTTGAAATAACGCCAAATTAACTCTCCTGGCTGCTCCGCAGGCCGCTTTTCGATTTTGAAGTAATATAGCACAAATGTCTTGAGCAAGCGTTACGTGCAATTGCGACTGCTATGTTATTGATATGGAACGATAAAGTGCAGGCGCGGCAAGCCCCCGCTTTGGTTAATTTCAAAACTTCCAGTATATTTAATAGGGTTTTGGAGTCGCAGAAATCGACCTAAAGCGAGAAAAAATTCGCAGAAAGACGGCGGCGGAAAATATGAGGGTCGCGCGTTTACTATATCTGCATTTACCATGATAGACGCCTACGCAAAATGCACCACGCGTTAAGGCGAAGGCGCCCGCAAAGCCGCGCCCGGCGCCTGCTGTGGCATCCCGGACCCGCTCGATTGCTTCCCTCATGTCGCCGCTGGCAATCAAAAGCGCTTGAGGCCGAAAGCGGCTGTAAGGGGGGAATGGCCGGATCGTCTCTTGCCAAGGGATAAGCAGGAGTGATCTATTTGATGCAAGGCAGTTTCCGGGCTTGGCATACCCAAAGAGGATTTCGGCGAGCACAAGGTCTTGTGATGAGCAGCTTCGTTTGGATGAAGTTTCTCGAATCCGCGCCTGAGCGTTACGACTTGGGCATCCGCATGTTGACGTGGGGGCGCATTGCGGAGGTCTACGAGCGCATTGCCGCGCTCGCAGCAGCGCCTGGCAAGCGCATTCTCGATATCGGCTGCGGGACCGGCGGCGTGTCGCTCGCATGCGCGGCGCGTGGCGCTACGGTCACTGGAATCGATCTTAATGCAGGAATGGTAGAAGTTGGCCGCCGCAAGGCGGTTCCCTCTGGTGGGCGCGCTGATTTTCTTCAGCTTGCCGCCGCGGAGATCGAGGACCGTTTCGCCGCGGCCAAGGCGCGGGCGCACTTTAGTCTGCGAACGGGTTGCCGCGCAGCCGTTTTCGCAACTCCGGCGCGAAATTGCCGAGGGATAAGGCCGCCTGCGTCCTGAGTTTGTCTTGAAGTCGCCTTTTACCGCAATTAAAACTTTGCCGACGAACCTGAACCGGGAATAGCCGTGATCAAGAAAATCGCTCCGATCTGTTTTTCTCTCTTTGCATCGTCCATTGTGGCGCCGGGGCTTTCGCATGCCCAGTATGTGCTCCCAACGCCTCCCCAGCAGGAGCAGGAAGCCCCTCCGGCGATTCCCGACGATGTGCGCCTCGTTCTCATGATTCGCAATGCGGTCATCGCGCTCAATCAGGCGAACGTAACCGGGAATTACACCGTGCTTAGGGAGATGGGCACGGCCAATTTCCAGATGACGAACACGCCCGCCCGCCTGGCTGAGATTTTCGCCACTTTGCGTTCGCGCAAGATCGACCTGACCCCCATCATGGTCTTCAACCCGAAGCTTAGCACCAGCCCGGCCCTGGATGGGCAAGTTTTGCGGCTGACCGGATACTTCCCAACCACGCCCGAGCAGGTGCAATTCGATCTCGCCTACCAGCATGCGGGCGATCAATGGCTTTTGGCTGGAATTGCGATCAGTGTAGCACCTCCCGGCGACGGCGCTCAGGCTTCCGCCGCTCCCGGGGGCCAGCTCCTGCAAGCCTCCGCGGAGCCGCTTCCGGGTGCCCCAGCTAAATCCGGCGAGGCAAAGCCGATCCGCATCGATCTGAACCTGCCGGGCCAAGCTCAGGGCAGTCCTAGCACGCCCAAGAAGCCTGCCGCAGCGAAAAGGCCGAAGGTGCAGAAGACGGCTGCTTCGCAGGCGGCGGCTCCCGCGCCCGAGACACCTGCCCCGGCGCCCGCTCCGCAGCAGGCCGCTCCAGCCGCGAACGCCGCGGGTCCTGCCGCAACCTGGAATCCCTTTGGCCGGTAATCTGAAATACTGGCTCGCTGCTATCGCTATTGCGGCGGCCGGCCTTGGCGCATCCTGCACGCGGAGCTGCGCTGAGGAGCCCGCCCGGTGCCGGACAGCCGCGAGGCGAAGAAGGCGTTCGGCGCGATCAAGGCGCCGGCCGGGCAAATGGCGCCGCGAGCGATCGGACATTACGACCGCGGCTGCGTCGCAGGCGCCGCGAAGCTCCCTATGAACGGCCCTGGCTGGCAGGTCATGCGCCCATCGCGCAACCGGTTTTGGGGGCACCCGGTGCTGCTTGCCTATCTTGGCAAGCTTGCTTCGGATGCGCAGCGGCTCGACGGCTTGCCCGGCATTCTGGTTGGCGACATGGCGCAGCCTATCGGCGGACCGCTGCTTGGCGGCCACGCCAGCCATCAAATCGGCCTTGACACCGATCTTTGGTACATGCCCATGCCCAGCCACGTATTGTCCATGGAAGAGCGGGAGCAGACATCGGCCGCGAGCGTGGTAAATCCGGCAACGCTGACCGTCGATAAGGCGGTGTGGACCCAGGCGCAGCTCAAGCTGCTTCGCCGCGCGGCATCCTATCCGGAGGTGGCGCGCATTTTCGTGCACCCCGCGGTGAAGAAGGCGCTTTGCGAGGCCGCCGGCACCGATAGGGCTTGGCTGCAAAAGATCCGGCCATGGTACAAGCACGACGACCATTTCCACATCCGTTTGAACTGCCCGGCGGACAGTCCTTCCTGCGTGGCTCAAGCCCCGCTCCCCGCGGGCGATGACGGCTGCGGCAAAGAACTGGACGATTGGTTCAAAAAGCTTCGCGCCAAGCCGAAAAAGCCCACAAAGCCGCTGCCGCCCGCCAAACCGGTGCTCGTCTCCGATCTTCCCGCCGAATGCCAGACGCTGCTCGCCGCGACCGAGCAAGCGCAGAAGGTCAAGGCTGCGGATTCGAACCGTTAATACCGCCGGGCGTAATTGTTGACCGCTCCGGCGTCGTCCCCGCGAAGGCGGGGACCCACCTTTCCGCAGGCTAGTGCATTGTTTACACATGGATTCCCGCCTTCGCGGGAATGACACTACAACGGTCAAAACTTTTGGCCGCTGGTATAATTCCATTGTCCCACATCGCGTGATAGAGCTGTGTGTAAGCGTCAGTGCTTGCCGCCGCCGTCATCCCGGAAACGCCGGAGGCGTTATGCGGGATCGTTACAAATGCCTGCGCCCCATAAGATCCCGGATACAGCGCTAGCGCCGTTCCGGGATGACGGGTGCGGAACTACTCAACCGGATTCAGGGTGACCATGACAAACGCAGCCAGCCGGCAAGAGGCGCAAATCGCCTACTGGAACAGCGCGGGCGGCGACCGCTGGGTTGCCGCGGCGGAGCATACCGACCGGATGCTCGCGCCCATTCTTCGCACGCTGCTCGCCCACGCGAATTTGCAGCCCGGAATGGCCGTGCTCGACATCGGCTGCGGCTGCGGCGCGACAACGGTCGAGATCGCGAAGCGTGTGGGCAATTCCGGACGCGTGCTTGCTGTGGACGTTTCCCAGCAGATGCTTGCCCGCGCGAAAACGAGCCTTTCGGATTTTCCTCAAGCGGAGCTTCTGGAAGCCGATGCGGCGGCCTATCCATTCGAGCAATTCGCGGACCTGGCCGTCTCGCGGTTCGGCGTGATGTTCTTCGGCGATCCAGCCGCGGCCTTCGCCAACATCCGTAAAGCCATCAATCCGAGCGGCCGCCTCTTGTTCGCCTGCTGGCGCACGCATCAGGAGAACGAGTGGATGCGCGTGCCGCTCGAAGCGGCGTTGAGCGCTGGCGTGCCTCCCGCGCCCCCGGCGGGGCCGGACGAGCCCGGCCCTTTTTCCTTCGCCGATCCCGAACGCGTGAAGCGGATTCTTTCGGCCGCAGGCTTCGCCGGGCTGACGGTTTCGCCGGGAGAATTCGCGCTAGACATAGCAGCCGGAGGCGGCCTCGAAGCCGCAGTTCAGCAGGCGATGACCATCGGCGCGGCAGCAGCACTATTGCGAAAACAGCCTGAAAGCTTGATGGGCGCTGCCCGGGCCGCCATCGAAAAGGCGCTCCGCCCCTATGAGCGCGGCGGGACTGTTTCCTTAACTGGCGCGATCTGGCTTGTCGAAGCCTCCCCGGGTAGAGCGAAGAGCGGGTGAATCTCCCCTCATCCTGTCCTTCTCCCCATGGGAGAAGGGACCCTTGAACTCTCCGCAGCGGAAATTCTAGCGTTCCCTCTCCCATAGGGAGAGGGACAGGGTGAGGGGTTGAACCTCCTGTTATTGTGACACCAAGCTCGCGGCCTGTGTGCCTGCGCGGTATTAAGCTTCGTCGCCTTGCGCGGCCCCCGATTTCGACAGGCGCTCAATCTGAGCCTGCATCGTGCTGAGCTGCGCCTTGAGCTCGGCGATTTCTCCAGAAGTCGCGGCGTTTGCGGCATCGGGCTTCGGCTGTGCAGGCTTCTCGTAGGCTGGGTTGTCTTCGGGCTTCGCAAAGGGGGCGAACATCGCAAATGCACGCTCGAACAACGCCATGTTCTGCCGCGCTTGTTCCTGCATAGCCTCGAAAGCGGCGGCGCCGAAGGTATCGGTGAGTTGCTTCCGGTATTTTTCCTGCTCGCGCGTCAGCGTTTCAAGGCTGAATTCGAGATATTTGGGCACAAGCTGCTCGATGGAGTGGCCGTAGAACCGGATAAGCTGGCGCAGAAAGCCAATGGGCAAGAGGTTCGAGCCGGTTTTCCCCTCCTCCTCCACGATGATCTGGGTGAGCACGGAATGGGTTAAATCGTCGCCGGTCTTGGCGTCATAGACCAGGAAATCGCGTTCGGACCGCACCATGTCGCCCAGGTCTTCGAGCGTTACGTAGCTGCTGGTCTCGGTATTATACAGCCGCCGGTTCGCATACTTCTTAATAATAACGGGCTTGGACTTGTTCGGCTCGCCCGCTCCCTTTTTCGCCGCAACCGCCTTCAACGGTTGGACCGCGGCCTCATGAAATCCCTGGCTTGGCGACAACTTCTCGGCAGCCTTGTTCATTAAAGCGTCCACATGTTGATGGTAACACCTATCATAGATCAAGTTTCGGGTTTTGCGTGGGATTTTTTCGCACATGCAAAAAGGGAAGGCAACCTATCTTGTATAGCGGCATGTTGCTCTGCAACCGGAAATAGTTTAATCGAAACTTAAGCAGCCGTTAAACCGCCCCACCTATAGGGCTATCGCCAATACATCCCTACATATCGAAGCAGAAACAGGAGGCAAGCATGGACGGGCAAGAAGCCATTGTGATTGCGAGTGCTGCGCGCACGCCAGTTGGGTCGTTCAACGGAACTCTGTCGGGCGTTCCCGCCCATCAGCTCGGACAAAGGGTCATCACCGAGGCCCTCAAGCGCGCGAATGTCGAACCAGGCGACGTAAGCGAAGTGATTCTTGGGCAGGTGCTCACGGCGGCTCAAGGGCAAAATCCCGCTAGGCAGGCTTCGATCCTTGCCTCGCTACCCATCGAGACCACCGCGATGACGATCAACTTCGTCTGCGGGTCCGGCCTGCGCTCGGTTGCGATGGCCGCACAGGCGATCCGCAACGGAGATAGCAGCATTGTGATCGCCGGCGGCCAGGAAAACATGAGCCTTTCGCCGCACGCTGCCTATCTGCGCTTGGGCCAGAAGATGGGCAGCCTCGAAATGATCGACACCATGATCAAGGATGGCCTGTGGGACGCCTTCAACGGGTATCACATGGGTTCCACGGCCGAGAACGTCGCCCGCCAGTGGCAAATCACCCGGACGCAGCAGGACGAGTTCGCGGTCGCGTCGCAGAACAAGGCATCCGCGGCCAGGAAAGCCGGGCGCTTCAACGACGAGATCGTGCCGGTCACGATCAAGGGCAGGAAGGGCGACACCGTTTTCGCTCAGGACGAGTTTATCCGCGACAATGTCACGCTTGAGGATGTTGCCAAGCTTCGCCCCGCATTCGATCCCAAGGAGGGAACCGTCACCGCGGCCAATGCAAGCGGCATCAACGATGGCGCCGCGGCGCTTGTCGTCATGAAGCTTTCGGACGCCGAAAAGCGGGGCATCGAGCCACTCGCCCGGATCGTGTCTTACGCGACCGCCGGCGTCGATCCCTCCATCATGGGCACGGGGCCGATCCCTGCCTCCAAGCGCGCGCTGGAAAAAGCCGGCTGGTCCAAGGACGATCTCGATCTCATCGAGGCCAACGAGGCATTCGCGGCGCAGGCTTGCGCGGTGAACAAGGCCATCGGCTGGGATCTCGAAAAAGTGAACGTAAACGGCGGCGCGATCGCCATCGGGCACCCGATCGGGGCCTCGGGCGCGCGCATCCTGACCACGCTGCTTTACGAAATGAAGAAACGGGACGCCAAAAAGGGTCTTGCCACGCTGTGCATCGGCGGCGGCATGGGCATCGCCATGTGCGTGGAGCGCGTCTAGAGTGCGTCCGGAAAAGCATGCCTTCGGGCTTGACCCGGAGGTGTGAAGCGGTTTTCCGATAAGACGCACGGCAAAACAACAAGCTAGAGCCCGCTTTCGATTCCATCGAAAGCGGATAGGCTCTAAGCAAAGCTTTAGGCTTACGCCTAATGTGCAATGTGTCCCCGGTTGTGGCCTTTCCTCCGGGGACGTACTACTTTCGCGTGCAGACGAAAAGAGAATCCGATGGCTCCGGCGTTCAATCTCATCCCAGCGGTAACTTTTCAAATCATGGAGAGAGGGCGGCCGGCCGCTCTCACAAGCCAGGCACTGTTTTCGGGGCGCCGGGTGGCCCTTTTTGGGCTGGCGGGTGCGTTTATACCGACCTGTCACCACCTCCACCTGCCAGGCATCATCGACGAGTATGAGTTCCATCAAGGCCGGCGGCATCGATCTTGTGGCATGCACCGCGGTGAACGACGTGTTCGTGATGGATGCATGGCGAACCGCACTACACGCGCCCCCGGGCATGCTTTTTCTTGCCGACGGGAATGGCGATTTCGCGAGGGGCCTCGGCCTTGGCTTCGACGGACGGCCCTTCGGATTGGGCGAGCGTTCGAAGCGCTACGCCATGTGGGTGATAAACGGTGCGATCCAGCAATTGGCTGTGGAACCGGACATGACCGAGGCAGATGTAAGCACGGCCTACACGCTACTCGGCATGTTCGAAAGCTGGAGCGAAGGCGTAGCTTGAGCTTTAGCGTTATAAATAGTGTGTATTCCGCGTCTAATTCGTGACAGCATTTTAGACTCCCGGCATACACACTTATAAATCTTGAAATGGAGGGAATATGTCTAGGGTTGCTGTGGTAACAGGCGGTACCCGGGGAATCGGTCATGCCATTTCCATCGAGCTCAAGAGGCGCGGATTTCGAGTTGCGGCGAACTACGGCGGCAACGATGATGCTGCCCATAAGTTTCAAGCAGAAACGGGCATTCCGATCTTCAAGTGGGATGCCGGCGACTACGAAGCTTGCGCGGAAGGGCTCAAGCAGGTCGAGGCTCAGCTTGGGCCCGTGTCGGTGGTGGTCAACAATGCGGGCATCACCCGCGACGCGATGCTGCACCGCATGACGCCCGAGCAATGGCGCGAGGTGATCCGCGTCGATCTCGATAGCATGTTCAACATGGTGCACCCGGTGATCAACGGCATGCGCGAACGCCATTTCGGCCGGATCATCAACATCTCCTCGATCAACGGCCAGAAAGGCCAAATGGGCCAGACGAACTATTCGGCCGCGAAGGCGGGCGTGATCGGCTTCACCAAGGCGCTGGCGCAGGAGAACGCCAAAAAGGGCATCACGGTCAATTGTATAGCGCCCGGATACATCGACACGGACATGGTGCATTCCGTGCCGGAAAAGGTTCTTGAGGACATTATTGCGCAAATCCCGGTGGGCCGGCTGGGCAAAGCGGAGGAGATCGCGAAATGCGCCGCGTTCCTCGCAAGCGATGACGCGGCTTTTATAACAGGCGCAACGATGACCGTGAACGGCGGGCAATATATCGCCACGTAAGTCTTTGGGGCTTTGCCGGTATCCAGGACTTGCCTACCCCAATGCTTCCGCTGGTGGGGATGCCGGGGGCAATTTCGCCGCAGCGTCGTCTCCGCGAAGGCGGAGACCCATGCTAAGATCTTGTTTTATGGCCGGAAATGGATTCCCGCCTTCGAGCGTGTGAAAAAATTGGTGTAATGGCGAAATTCGAGGCCGCAGCGTCGTCCCAGCGAAGGC
>CAWAVJ010000061.1:0-48111 GCA_963785355.1 uncultured Alphaproteobacteria bacterium | reverse complement strand
TACCGAGCCGCCGGGCAACCTCCTCCTTCGCTTCCTCCACGGACATACCGTTCAGGAAAGAGGAGTTGGCCAGGCGCCCTGCCCCTAGATACTCTCGTTGCCCACCTTGAATTCGGCCGGGTCCTCGCCCTCGGGGATGACGACGGCCTTGACCTTGAGCTTGTATTTACGCGCGAAATCGAGGTCGCGCTGATCGTGCGCGGGACAGCCGAAGATCGCGCCGGTGCCGTAATCCATGAGGATGAAATTGGCGACGTAAACGGGCAATTTTGTGGTCGAGCGGAAGGGATGGGCGGCGAACACGCCGGTGGCATAGCCCTTCTTCTTGGCGCGGTCGATCTCCTCCTGCGCCGTCCCGACTCCGGTACTCGACGAACGCGGCTAGTTCGGGATCGTTTTTGGCGAGCGCCTGGGCCAGCGGATGCTCCGGCGAGATGCCAATGAAGCTCGCGCCGAAGATCGTGTCCGGCCGCGTGGTGAACGCCTCCACCTCCGGGAACCCGGCCGGCAGTTTATTGGCGCCACCGCCCTCCGGGCTACTTGAGCGCGAGTTATTGGCGCTACCGCCCTCCGGGCTGCTTGAGCGCGAGTTTTCGCCCGACAGCCGGAAGCGCATCAACAGACCCTGGCTCTTGCCGATCCAGTTGCGCTGCATGATGCGGACCTTGTCGGGCCACTTCTCAAGCGTATCGAGGCCCGCCAGCAGCTCCTCGCCATACTGCGTGATCTTGAAGAACCACTGCGCGAGTTCCTTCTGCTCGACGATGGCGCCCGAACGCCAGCCGCGGCCGTCGATGACCTGCTCGTTGGCGAGCACGGTATGGTCCACCGGGTCCCAGTTCACCTTGCTCTTTTTCCGGTAAACGAGGCCTGCTTTGTAGAAGGCCAGAAACAGCCGCTGCTGCTGGTGATAATATTCCGGATCGCAGGTGGCGAATTCGCGCGACCAATCGAGCGAAAGGCCGATGCGCTTCAATTGCGCGCGCATGACCTCGATATTCTCGTAGGTCCATTCGGCGCGGGTTGATGCCCTGCTGCATGGCCGCGTTCTTGGCGGGCAGGCCGAAACGCATCCCAGCCGAACGGGTGCAGCACGCTGAAGCCCTTCGCCCGCTTGTAGCGCGCAACCGCGTCGCCCATCACATAATCTGCGGACGTGGCCGACATGGATGCGCCCCGACGGATAGGGGAACATCTCAAGTACGTAGTATTTCGGCTTGTCCTGGCCTTCGGGTGTGAGAAATGTCTGTTGCTCTTCCCAACAAAATCCCTCTGCCAGTCTTGTTTTCGGCGCTCGGGTGCGTTGTAGCGTTGAGAGCCATGTCTGAGTGTCCTGCGCGTGGCCTTGCGGCGCAAATAAGGTTTGCCCGATATGAAGTTGAAATCGCACGCGGGTCAAAGAGAAGGAGCACTCCGGCGCGTCGCGATCAACCGTTTAGGCGCCGCGATCACATCCTTGATGGCCCCGCTCCGGGATTTCTCCTCCAGCGCCTGCTTCGACGCTTTCCTGAGCACAAATTTAGATGTAAAGCTTGCGCATATTTCCCGTTGAGGGTGAGGCGAGTATGGCGGACAAGATTTTTATCAATTACCGGCGTAGCGAAGATCGAGGTTTTGCGCGGCTGTTATTCGATAAGTTGAAGAGCGTGTTTGGCGAAGACCGGCTTTTCATGGATGTCGAAAAGCTCCGCGCCACGAACGATTTCCCGGAGACGCTTCAGCAAGAGATCCCGGGCCGTAGCGTCCTTCTTGTCATGATTGGCAAGGAATGGCTTTGGCTCGAAGATGAAAAAGGCCGCCGCCTTGGCCGGGCGGACGATTTCGTGACCATGGAAATTGGGCTCGCCCTGCGCCTCAACAAGGTGGTGATACCGATCCTTGTGAATGGCGTGCCGCCGCTGCAAGAGCAGGACCTGCCGCCCGTCTTAGCAATCTTAAGCACGTCTCCTTCAAAGCGGTCGTTTGCCAGGGGAAGGGCGTTGCACCTCCACAATTGACGCAAGACGGGCGGCAGGTCCTGCTCTTGCAGCGGCGGCACGCCATTCACAAGGATCGGTATCACCACCTTGTTGAGGCGCAGGGCGAGCGCAATTTCCATGGTCACGAAATCGTCCGCCCGGCCAAGGCGGCGGCCTTTTTCATCTTCGAGCCAAAGCCATTCCTTGCCAATCATGACAAGAAGGACGCTACAGGCCCGGATCTCTTGCTGAAGCGTCTCCGGGAAATCGTTCGTGGCGCGGAGCTTTTCGACATCCATGAAAAGCCGGTCTTCGCCAAACACGCTCTTCAACTTATCGAATAACAGCCGCGCAAAACCTCGATCTTCGCTACGCCGGTAATTGATAAAAATCTTGTCCGCCATACTCGCCTCACCCTCAACGGGAAATATGCGCAAGCTTTACATCTAAATTTGTGCTCAGGAAAGCGTCGAAGCAGGCGCTGGAGGAATCCCGGAGCGGGGCCATCAAGGATGTGATCGCGGCGCCTAAACGGTTGATCGCGACGCGCCGGAGTGCTCCTTCTCTTGACCCGCGTGCGATTTCAACTTCATATCGGGCAAACCTTATTTGCGCCGCAAGGCCACGCGCAGGACACTCAGACATGGCTCAAGAACGCTACAACGCACCCGAGCGCGAAAAACATTGGCAGAGAGTCTGGGAAGAGCAACAGACATTTCTCACACCCGAAGGCCAGGACAAGCCGAAATACTACGTACTTGAGATGTTCCCCTATCCGTCGGGGCGCATCCATGTGGGCCACGTCCGCAATTATGTGATGGGCGACGCGGTTGCGCGCTACAAGCGGGCGAAGGGCTTCAGCGTGCTGCACCCGTTCGGCTGGGATGCGTTCGGCCTGCCCGCCGAGAACGCGGCCATGCAGCAGGGCATCAACCCGCGCGAATGGACCTACGAGAATATCGAGGTCATGCGCGCGCAATTGAAGCGCATCGGCCTTTCGCTCGATTGGTCGCGCGAATTCGCCACCTGCGATCCGGAATATTATCACCAGCAGCAGCGGCTGTTTCTGGCCTTCTACAAAGCAGGCCTCGTTTACCGGAAAAAGAGCAAGGTGAACTGGGACCCGGTGGACCATACCGTGCTCGCCAACGAGCAGGTCATCGACGGCCGCGGCTGGCGTTCGGGCGCCATCGTCGAGCAGAAGGAACTCGCGCAGTGGTTCTTCAAGATCACGCAGTATGGCGAGGAGCTGCTGGCGGGCCTCGATACGCTTGAGAAGTGGCCCGACAAGGTCCGCATCATGCAGCGCAACTGGATCGGCAAGAGCCAGGGTCTGTTGATGCGCTTCCGGCTGTCGGGCGAAAACTCGCGCTCAAGCAGCCCGGAGGGCGGTAGCGCCAATAACTCGCGCTCAAGTAGCCCGGAGGGCGGTGGCGCCAATAAACTGCCGGCCGGGTTCCCGGAGGTGGAGGCGTTCACCACGCGGCCGGACACGATCTTCGGCGCGAGCTTCATTGGCATCTCGCCGGAGCATCCGCTGGCCCAGGCGCTCGCCAAAAACGATCCCGAACTAGCCGCGTTCATCGAGGATTGCCGCAAAATCGGGACGGCGCAGGAGGAGATCGACCGCGCCGAGAAGAAGGGCTATGCCACCGGCGTGTTCGCCGCCCATCCCTTCCGCTCGACCACAAAATTGCCCGTTTACGTCGCCAATTTCATCCTCATGGATTACGGCACCGGCGCGATCTTCGGCTGTCCCGCGCACGATCAGCGCGACCTCGATTTCGCGCGTAAATACAAGCTCAAGGTCAAGGCCGTCGTCATCCCCGAGGGCGAGGACCCGGCCGAATTCAAGGTGGGCAACGAGGCGTATCTAGGGGCAGGGCGCCTGGCCAACTCCTCTTTCCTGAACGGTATGTCCGTGGAGGAAGCGAAGGAGGAGGTTGCCCGGCGGCTCGGTAAGCGCAACATGGGCGAAAAGCGCACGACTTTCCGCCTGCGCGACTGGGGCGTCTCGCGGCAGCGCTATTGGGGCTGCCCAATCCCGGTGATCCACTGCGCCAAATGCGGCATCGTGCCCGTGCCGGACAAGGATTTGCCGGTGCGGCTGCCTGGCGATGTCTCCTTCGACAAGCCGGGAAACCCGCTCGACCTGCATCCCACCTGGAAGCACGTCAAATGCCCCTCTTGCGGGGGCGCGGCCACGCGCGAAACCGACACCTGCGATACCTTCGTCGACAGCTCCTGGTATTTCGCGCGCTTCTGCTCGCCGCACGCGCCGGAGCCGCTCGACCGGGATCAGGCCGATTATTGGCTGCCCGTGGATCAATATATCGGCGGCGTGGAGCACGCCATCCTGCACCTGCTCTACGCGCGCTTTTTCACCCGGGCCATGAAGGATTGCGGCTATTTGAGCGTCGCCGAGCCCTTCGCGGCGCTATTCACGCAAGGCATGGTGCTGCACGAAACCTACCACGACGATAAGCAGGCCTGGGTCAATCCGGCCGACGTGGTCATCGAAACGGTGGATGGCGTCCGCAAAGCCTTCAAGGCGGACGCCGCGCGCGCTCCGGTTCACATCGGCTCCATCGAGAAGATGTCGAAATCCAAGAAGAACACCGTCGACCCCGACATCTTCACCGGGCATTACGGCGCCGATACCGCGCGCTGGTTCATGCTTTCGGACAGCCCGCCCGAGCGCGACGTGCTCTGGACCGAGGAAGGCGCGCAAGGCGCCTGGCGCTTCGTGCAGCGCGCCTGGCGGCTCATCAACGAGAGCCTGGAGCTGCTGCCTAGCCACAAGGCGAAAGCGCCCGCCGGATACTCGCCGGCAGCGCATAGCGCTGCGGCGCGCCGCGCATAAGGGCTTGAACGCCGTGGCCGAGGAGATCGAGGGCCTGCGTTTCAACCGGGCGATTGCAGCGGTCTACGAGTTCGCCAATGCGTTGAGCGCGGCGCTTCAGGACAAGGACGCGCGCGGGGATGCCTCGTTCGGCTTCGCGCTCAAGGAGGCGCTGACCTTGTTCGTCCACGCGATCAACCCCATCATGCCGCACCTGGCCGAAGAGGGCTGGTCGCTGTTAGGCTACAACACCCTGATCGCAAATGAGAGCTGGCCCGAGGTGGAACGAAGCTTACTCATTGACGATACCGTAACCATTGCCGTACAGGTAAATGGGAAGAGGCGCGATGAGATCGTGGTCCCACGCAATGCCGGCCGGGCGGACGTGGAGGCTGCGGCGTTGCGCTTGGAGAGCGTTACCCGCGCGGTAGACGGGCGGCCGATTAAGAAGGTGATCGTGGTTCCCGAAAGGATCGTCAATGTGGTGGCGTGAACTGGCGAAACACAACCGGCGTTTCCGGGGCGCGGCTGCGCTCGCACTTGCTGCCATTGTCAGCTTGGGCGCCGGCGGCTGCGGAATTCATCCGCTGTATGGGCCAACCGCTTCTGGCGCGGACCTCAGCGAGGTCATGAAGACCGTAGATATCGCCACGATCCCCAGCCGCCCCGGCCAGCGCTTGCGCAATGAACTCATCTTCGGCACCACGGGCGGCGGAGCTGCATCGGCCCCGATCTATAGGCTGGACGTTGCGATAACGCGGACGGTCCGCAACACGCTCGTAACCCAGCAGGGTGCGGCAACCGGGCAGATTATGCAACTTGACGCCGAATACCGTCTCGTCCGCATAAAGGATAACGAAGTGGTCTTCAAAGCCTACAGCACCGCCCAGGCATCCTATAACCTGGTCGGCGCAACAGGTCTCGCGGGTTCTACCTATGGCGATACGCGCGCGGTAATCGATGCGGAGAACCGCGCGGCGCGCAGCCTGGCCGATACGATGAAGACGCGCCTCGCCGCCTACCTGTCCAACGCCGCTTAAGCGGTGCATGAGGCGGTCTGTAGGCCGCCGCTGAGGGATGAGTCATAGCCATAGGGCGTTACCCCTCACCCCAGCCCTCTCCCCACGGGAGAGGGAGTGACGCCGCAGCCGTTGAGAGGTCGTCCCCTCTCCCCCATCCGCATTCGCTTGCGAATGCGGACGCTCTAAGTTGCAAGCTCGCCAAGGCGAGCTTGCTGAGAGGGACAGGGTGAGGGGTTAGACGGTTAGTGATACAACTCACCCGCGGTAAAACCCAATGGTTGCGCCAAGTGCGGCCTCGTCCGCGAAATTCCTATCCGCTCCTCCCGGCGCTGTCCGCGGCTTCCTTTTCTACGGCTCGGACACCATGCAAATCGCGGCCAGGGCCGAAGCCTTGGTGCGCATGCTTTCCGGAAAGCTCGGGCCGGACGCCGAAATCATCCGGCTTCACGATAGCGATCTCGCCGCCGATCCCGGCCGGATCACGGTCGAGCTTTCGACCGGCTCGCTGTTCGGAGGCACCAAGATCGTTTGGCTGACCTCGTGCCCGCTCAAGGCGCAGGCGCCGCTCGCGGCAATCGCTGAGAGCCCGCTCGAAGGCGCCTATCTCGCGGTGCAAGCACCGGACATGAAAAAGGGGCACAAGCTCCTCGCGGCCTTCGAAGCAGCACCCTACCTCGCTGCCATCCCCTCCTACGGCGAGGACGAGCAAAGCCTGAGCGCCGCCATCCGGCAGAAGGCTCAGGCCGCCGGCTACGAAATCGCCGCCGATGCCGCCGCCCTGGTCGCGGTGCGCTGCGACTTCTCCGCTCTGCTCGCCCAAAGCGAGACCGAAAAGCTCATGACCTATGCCGGGCAAACCCGCCGCATCGCGCTCGAAGACGTGGAAGCCTGCCTCGCCGACCAGCAAACCGCCGGGCTCTCGGAGATCGTGGATGCCGCGCTGAACGGCGAAGGGCGGAAAGCGCTCCTGGCCTACGAGCGTTTCATGGCGGCGGAGCAGAATGTCACGCCGGTTCTGGTGGTGCTTTCGCAGGCGCTGCTGCGGCTGCACGCCGTGCGAACCGCGGCGGATGCCGGCACGCCACTCGCCCAGGCGATCAAGGAGCTGCGCCCCCCGGTGTTCTACAAGGCGCAGGATGTGCTCGCGGCACAGGCCCGGCGCTGGACCGCGGCGGCGCTATCGGCGCATATCGGCCGGCTTAACGCCGTGCTGAGAGAGACGCGCCTGCGCCCCGCCCTCGCCGAAGACATCGCCGCCAGCTTCCTCATCGCCATCGCGAGAGAAGCCCGCGCCGCCCGCGATCGCTAAGCATTGTTGCAAGCTTGGCGCAAGTCTTGTTCCCATTTGCTGGCGAATCGCCTACCCTGAAGTGAGTGGCGCGACAGGCTTATCGTCGCGGGAGCGACGAATGGAAACGTTTGACTTTAGGCTCGTATACGATGGTCTTGGTGCAGCTGAGCACAAGATGCCGACCAGCCTTGAAAAGCAAATCACGATAGGCGCACAGGAGTTTCTGGGGGCTCATGCCTATTTCCTAACTGAGGGGCAAATCCCAACGAACGTCCATGATCGATCCCGATACTTCCACATCCACGATATCCGCCGGAGACGAGGCAGCTGGGAAGCTACTTTTGCCATTGAAATAGCGAACGTCGCTTCGGAATTCACCAGCGCATATTTGCATGAACTAACCAATAACCTAGCTGGTAAAGCCGCTTCGTTAACGCAGCTGTACTTTCTCTATCTCATCCATTGTTCGTATAGGGCTTGGCGAGAGCGCCGGCCGATGAGGGAGCAAGCGTTTGATCGTGTGGAACCCGTCCTCACCGAATCTGTGGGAAACCGGGCGCCAATCTTCGATGTGGAGACGGAGTATGAAAGTCGACGGCGACGTCTCTTCGAACGCACGAACGCAAGCATGTCAAAGATCACAGCTCCCATTGGGCGCGCATCCACACACCTAGACATATACCTAAATACTGATCGCTTAGATCGAATTGAACAGAGGTTTATTTCCGAAGAGGACGTTGCCGCAGCCATCTTGCCACTTCGGGCGAAGTTGGAGAACCGCAGGTCTTTATAATACGCTGGGGCACTTTCCCCTACGCCATTTCGGTTTGCATTGTTTTCACTCGTTGCGAAGGGATTAACACAGCTAAGGGCCGTATTATGGTAAATGCGGACAAGGTTAACACGCGCCCGGCATATTTTTCGCCGCCGTCTTTCTGCGAACCGCGGGGCGTACTATTGACCACCAAATAGCGCACATAGACTAAATACGCCTCCGCCGGCGGCGGAGAGGAGCTGTAAGCCACTTCCCGGCGCAATAAACGGAGTAGAGCGCGGCGGCGAACACAAGGTAAGCGACCGGCGCGACGGCGAAGCCGAGCCCGAAAGACGTAAAATCGAAATTGGCCGTAAAGCTCATTGCAGAGGTCTTTCGTAGTTAACCTCAGATGTTAGGCTCTGCTAATGGCCTGCTTCGGTAAACAAATATTCAACGCCGGCGCATGCCCCTGCCCGGCGCGCGCAGCCCGCGCGCGTAATGCTTGCCGCGCACGCTTTGCTGTGCCACGTTAAGGTATTGCTCGGAAATAAGTGAGCCGGAAGGCGCCGCTGATCTTAATGATAGGGCTCAACCTGGGGGCGTGAGGGAGTGGCGCGGATGATTCTATACCCAGCGAGACTGGAGCAGCCACGGCTTTTTCTTATGGAACTTCGCGCGCGGAGGCGGCTCTCATGAGCGTGCCAGCCGAGGGCATCATCCGGATCGAACTTTCCGCCAATTCCGGCAGGGGCGCGGTGCGCATAGACAATGCCCGTTCGCTTGGCCTAGCCAGCCGGTTTTCAGGCAAGAAACCCTCCGAGGTGGCGAGCCTCGTCCCTCTCGTTTTCTCGATCTGCCGGGCCGCCCAATCCGCCGCCTGCGCCGAAGCCCTTGAAAACGCGCTCGGCAACGGCGCGAGCCCGCGCACGAAAGCGATACGGTCGCTCCTCGTCTTGGGCGAAACCGCTCGCGAGCACGCGCTCCAGGTGCTGCATTCCTGGCCGCATTGTGTGCATGCGCCGGAGCCCGCCATGGCGTCCGGCTCGATCAAGCGGCTGCTGGTTCTGGACCGCGAGCTTGGCCGCTCGGTGCAAGACGCAAGCGCGATCAATTCCGCCCGGCTGGACCACGCTATTTCCGAGCTGGCGGCCATTCTCGGCGAGGCCGTATTCGGCGAAGTGCCCGAGGAATGGCTGTCGCGGCATGACACGGAAGAGCTTGCCTTTTGGGCGCGCCGCAATGAAACGTTAGCCCAGACCATGTTCGAATACCTCGTGCAAACCGGCACGGCGGACGCCGGCGCGGCGGACATCGCGCCCCTTCCTCCGATGAAGCCGGAAGACTTGGCCGGCATTCTGCTGGCGGGGCGTGCGGATGCTTTCGTAGCACAGCCGGAGTGGGACGGGCGGCCCCGCGAGACGACGCCGCTCAGCCGGCTGGCAAGCCATCCTCTTATCGAATCGGTGAGAGAGCGCTACGGCTATGGCCTCTTGGCCCGGCTCGCGGCTTGCCTCGCCGAGCTCGCGGAGATACCGGGGCGGATGCGGGCGCTGGCAGCCTCGCTTGCGGAGGCGGAGGACCGCCGCGCGGAAGACGCCTCCCGCAATTGCGGCACGGGCCTGGGATTTGCCGAGGCCGCGCGGGGCCGGCTCACCCATGCGGTGGAAATCGCGGACGGCGTGGTTCAGCGCTATTGCATTCTGGCGCCCACGGAATGGAACTTCCACCCGCAAGGCGCCGCGGCTCAGGGCCTCGCCAGCATCGCAGCTTTGCCGCCGGAGCGCCGCGAAGTCCTCGCGCGCCTATTCATAACAGCCGTCGATCCTTGCGTCGGCTATGAGCTGAGACTAGCCTGATGCACGAAATGTCGATCTGCATGAGCGTCGTAGAAACACTGAAGGAGCAGGCGAAGGTTCATTCTTACACGCGTGTGAAGGCCGTGTGGCTCGAAATCGGGCCGCTGGCCGGCGTAGAGCCGGAATCGCTGATGTTTTGCTTCGACGCGGTGACGCAGGGGACGCTCGCGGAAAACGCGAAGCTCGAAATCGTTCACACGCCGCTTCTGGCTTGGTGTATGTCTTGCAGCAAGAACGTCAACCTGGGAAGCCGCTTCGACGGCTGCCCGGATTGTGGAAGCCGCGAGCTGCAAATCACAGGCGGCAACGAACTGAAAATAAAGTCTATGGAGGTCGATTGAATGTGCGCTACTTGCGGATGCGGAAAGGGCGAAGTACGCATCGAGGCCGGGCCCAACGGAGCCGCAGCCGCTCACGAGCATGACCACGCGCATGGGCACGACAATCACCACGATCACGGCCACGATCATGGCGATGCGCACACTCATGACCATCATGGGCATGAGCATGACGATGGACAGTCTCGCATCGTCCAGGTCGAGCAGGACATCCTCAGCAAGAACAACGCCTATGCCGCCGCCAACCGCGCGCGCTTCAACGCCGCGGGCATCCTTGCCCTGAACCTCGTTTCAAGCCCCGGCTCCGGGAAGACCAGCCTGCTCGTGAAGACCATCGAGCACCTCAAGGGCGAGCTTCCGGTCGCCGTCATCGAGGGCGATCAGCAGACCTCGAACGATGCCGACCGTATCCGCGCCACCGGCGCACCCGCCATCCAGATCAACACCGGCAAAGGCTGCCATCTCGACGCGCATATGGTGGGCCACGCGGCCGATCGTTTGCAGCCGGAGCCGGGCTCGGTGGTGTTCATCGAGAATGTCGGCAATCTCGTCTGCCCCGCGCTCTTCGATTTGGGCGAGGCGCATCGCGTTGTCGTGCTGTCGGTGACGGAGGGCGAGGACAAGCCGCTCAAATACCCCGATATGGTGGCAAGCTCGCAGGTCATGCTGATCTCGAAGATCGACCTCTTGCCGCATATCGATTTCGACGTGGCCGCGCTCGTCGCCAATGCTAGGAAGATAAACCCCGGCATCAAAGTGCTGAAGGTGTCCGCACGCACTGGCGAAGGCATGGACTCTTGGGCGAATTTCATCCGCTCCGCCCGCGCGCTCGCCTTGACCGGCCGCGAAGACCTCGAAGCGCGGGCTTGACGCGAATGGCTTGCTAGTCCCGGAATCCGTGCTCCATACAACGCACATTACCCCTCACCCCAGCCCTCTCCCCATGGGAGAGGGGGCTCGCTCGCAACCGTTGAGAGGGCGTCCCCTCTCCCATTGGGAGAGGGACAGGGTGAGGGGTAACGCCCTATGGGTATGACTCATCCCTTAGCGGTAGTGGCTACTAGATGATCGACGGCGGCGAGGCCAGCCAGGGCATTTCCATCCGCGTGCGCGGGCTCGTGCAGGGGGTGGGATTCAGGCCCACGGTTTGGCGGCTCGCGCAGCGCTTCGGCCTTTCGGGTGAGGTACTGAACGACGGGCAGGGCGTGCTCATTCGCGCCTGGGGGCCGGCGGCGGCGCTGACCGGGTTCGAACTCGCGCTATCCGCCGAAGCGCCGCCTTTGGCCCGGATCGACTCCATCGAATGCACGCCACTGGAAGCCGCCTATGAAGGGGCCGGCTTCCGGATCGTTGAAAGCCAGCGAGGCGCGGTCAAGACCGGCATCGTTGCGGACGCCGCGACCTGCCCCGCCTGCCTCGCCGATATCCGCGACCCATCCAACCGGCGTTATCGCTATCCCTTCACCAATTGCACGCATTGCGGACCGCGGCTTTCGATTGTCCACTCGATCCCTTACGACCGCGCCACCACGAGTATGGCGCACTTTGCCATGTGCCCCGCCTGCCTTGCCGAATATCGCGATCCTGCCGACCGCCGCTTCCACGCGCAGCCCAATGCCTGCCCCGAATGCGGCCCGAAGGTTTGGCTGGAAGGTGCGCGCGGCGCGCCCGCGGATACTTCCACCTATCGCGATGAAATAGAAGCCGCGGCGGCGCTCATAGCGGCGGGAGAGATCGTCGCCATCAAAGGCATCGGCGGATTTCATCTGGCCTGCGATGCCTGCAATGCGGACGCGGTCGCCCGGCTGCGCGAACGCAAAGTGCGCTACGGCAAGCCGTTTGCGTTGATGGCGCGCGATCTTGAGATAACCGCGAACTATGGGGAGGTTGGCGAAGCCGAGCGCGCGTTGCTCACCAGCGTCGCCGCGCCCATTGTGATTTTGAAGGCTAGGCACAGCCAGTTGGCCGCGGATGGAGCAGCGAACGAGGGAATCGCCCCTCACCCTGTCCCTCTCCCCCTGGGAGAGGGGACCCCTGAACTACCCGCAGCGAGAGTTCTAGCGTCCCCTCTCCCATGGGGAGAGGGACAGGGTGAGGGGAGCGAGTCTAGTTCATCATTGAACGCCAAAACTCCCCAGGCGCCGCCGCTGGCGCCCGGCATCGCGCCGGGCCAATCGACGCTCGGCTTCATGCTGCCCTACACGCCGCTCCATCATCTCCTGATGGAAAACCTCGCGCGCCCGATTGTGCTTACCTCGGGCAACCGCAGCGACGAGCCGCAATGCATCGGCAACGGCGAAGCGCGCGAGCGGCTAGCCGGCGTCGCCGATTATTTCCTGATGCATGACCGCGATATCGTGAACCGCCTTGACGATAGCGTCGCGCGGCCGATGGCGGGCAAGCCGCGTATGCTGCGCCGGGCGCGGGGCTACGCGCCAACGCCGCTCCTGCTGCCGCCCGGCTTCGAGAACGCGCCAGCCGTGCTCGCGATGGGGGCAGAGCTGAAATCCACCTTCTGCCTGCTGAAGGATGGGCAAGCCATTGTCTCGCAGCACATGGGCGACTTGGAGGAAGCCGCAACGCATGCCGATTACCGGCGCAATCTGGAGCTTTACCGGAACCTCTACCGCTTCGAGCCCCAGGCCGTCGCGGTGGACGCCCATCCCGATTACATCTCCACGAAATGGGGCCGGGCGCTTGCGCAGGAGAGCGGCCTGCCCGCCATAAACGTCCAGCATCATCATGCCCACATCGCCGCAGCACTTGGCGAATGCGGCGTTCCCCTTTCCGCCCCGCCCGTGATTGGCATCGCGCTCGACGGCCTTGGCTTGAGCGAGGACGCGGAGCTTTGGGGCGGCGAGTTCCTGCTGGCCGATTACCGCTCGTACCGGCGGCTCGCCCATTTCGCGTCTGTGCCTCTGATCGGCGGCGCCAAAGCTATGCGCGAACCCTGGCGCAATACGCTCGCGCACCTTCACACCTTCCTTGGCTGGGAAAGCGTCCGGACGCACTACGCCGGGCTTGAAGCCGTACAGCGCCTGGCGCAAAAGCCTCTCGAAACCTGCCTGCGCATGATGGAGCGCGGCATCAACTCGCCGCCATCGTCCTCGGCGGGGCGCCTTTTCGATGCCGTCGCGGCAGCGCTTGGGCTTTGCTTCGACGCCGCGTCCTATGCAGGGCAGGCGGCGATTGAGCTAGAGGCGCTGGCAGAAGGCTCGATGGGTGACGCTGGCCAAGGCTACGGCGCGGCCTTGCTGCCTGGCGAGCCCGCGCAGCTTAGCTGGACGCCGCTTTGGACCGCGATCTTGCAAGACCTCGCCGCCGGGACGGATCGCGCAATTATCGCCGCGCGCTTTCATCGCGGCCTAATAGAAACGGTGGCCGCTACGGCCCATTCGCTCGCAGAGGCCCATGGCTGCGAAATCGCGGTTCTGACCGGCGGGGTGTTCCAAAACAAGATCCTGCTCGAAGGCGTAAGCGAACGGCTCGCCGGCCGCGGCCTCAAGGCGGTCGCCCCCGCCGCCTTCCCCGCCAACGATGGCGGCGTTTCGCTGGGCCAAGCCCTCATCGCCGCTGCGCGCGGGAGGTGATACCGAATCCGGGCGATCGCTTGGCAATGCCCCTTCATCGCCCGCCTTCGCGGGCTCCGTCCTTCTCCAAGCAAGCTCGCCAGCGTCATATTAGGTGGCGATAGGCCGTGAGCTGAAAGTCCAACCTATTCCAGCCAACCGCGATAAGAGGCTATGACCGGACTTTTTTGCTGGATCGCTTATTCGATGCCGTCGGCCACGGCCTAGTCCATAGTGTTATGCAAACATCCTGGTTATCATTTACACCGTAACGCTTATCGCTGCGGAGCGTGGCATGACCCTGAGGTCTTGAAATCCGACCAACCCGCTAGCGAAACTTAAGGGAGAACCCTTTTCAAATGAGCGCTCAATCCCCTATCCTGCATGTCGTATTCAGCATGTCCGCAGCGAAAGATCTTCGCGATGCTTTGCGCAAGGCAGAACGGGCGGACGAAGTCGCGGCGTTCCCCGACAATCTTAGTTATGGACCAATCAGCCCCCCGGACGCCGATATCCGCGCCAAATGGATGGAAGAAGAACTCCAGCACAATTACTCGCCGCAGTTACCACCCTTGATAGAGACGTTTTGGAGGACTTCGCTCGCCGATGGAACCCGGCGGCTTGTTTGGATGTCAAGGCGATCTGTAAGTGACTACTCAGGTTTTCTTGAATGGTTTTGGCGCGCAGGTGATACGGACTTTAAGATAGTCGATCTCACCGATGCCCAAATCGTCCCCCGCAGGCGGGACGGGCAACTGCTGCCGCTACTTGGTTACCCTCTGGCGTTGATACCTTCGAAACGATTGTAAGAAACGCACTGTGGGACCTGGCTAGGCCAATCACAACCACAGAGCGAAAGAACTATCGAAGCCTTTGGCACCGCCTTCGGATGGAAGATGCCCCTCTGCGTGTATTGGAAAAAGGCGAACTTGCTTCGGCCCCGATTTCCCACTTCGATCCACTCTTGATTTCGTGCGTCACCTTAGAATGGCGCAAAGCAATGCTTGCGGTTGGACATGCCTTGGCTAGTGACCTGGACCAGAATTGTTTCCAAACGAATGACGTCATTCTTTGCGCGCGCATCCGTGCCCTTGTGCAGGCCGGTCAACTGGAAATAAGTGGTGATCTATGGGAACTCCGTAACGCCAAGTTGCGCTTGCCGCGGACATAGTCGGCTTTCTGAACCTGGTGGCATTCACCAAAGTGCTGAAGAAGCCCCTGCCGATTTACAATCGTGACCTTTCGGGCAATTTCGAGCCATGCGGTTTCCCCATTTGTATATCCGCTTGTTGGGGGTATGCGGCACATCGTTCGAAATTATGGAACGACAGGAATTGACCCCCAGCGACCTAAATTGCGCCGGGTACCAAGCGTCAGATTTGGATCGCTGGTGCGGTTTCAAGGATCGTGCGTTCGCTTACGGACCGCCTTACCGGTGTAGGCCGGCGGGGTTAGATAACGTACGGGCCTACCATGGTAAATTTTCGGTTGGTTAATGAGCACCCGGGATCTTTTCCGCCGCCGTCTTTCAGCGAATTTTTTGCCACTTTAGGTCGAATTCTACGATTCCAAAATACCCGTTAATATTAGATTATTGCGTGCGTTAACCACAAATCCAAACCTGAAGTTGCAGAAATAGTTAACAGCAAGCAAAAGCTAATCGCGTAATATCAATGGCTTATTAATCCGTATTCGGATTAGGCATTGCCGGAATTGCTTTTTCTTGGCAGCGCGTCTGAGGAGGAAGAAAGTCAAGCTCGTGGCAATGTATTGGCAGAATATATTGGTTTGCGGGTATTTAAGAAATGCGGCTGCCACAGTATGAAAGGAAGATTATTTGCATGGAAATGCCTGCGTCGCTGGCATTAATGGCCAGTGCTGGCCCGGCACGGCAAATAGAAGGCGGACTCCTCCGAGGTTATGCTTGGGCGAAGCCGCATTGAGTCTTCCTCCGCGCACCGGCCGCGTTTCCGCAACGCTATTACCGGGGCAGGGGCAGACTCCGGAGCGTCATTCCCGGCCCTGCCTCCGCGAGGCTAAACTCCGGCTGGAATCCATTTCTCCTTTTGGAACAAGCTGTTGGGTGGGTCCCCGCCTCCGCGGGGCGACGCTGCGGCCTTGCACTGCGGGGCATTAGCGCCTTGGTAAGGAGCTATGGTCCACGATAGAGCCATGGGAAGGCGCAGGCGCGGCCGGGAGGCGCTGAATGGCGTTATTTACAGGACTAAGCGCGGGGCTGGGGTGGTTCCCGCGCGGTACGCGGCGGGATCGGGCAGCGCAGGCTGGGGTAGGTTCTGGCAAGCGCCCATCGCGCCAAAAGGTAAACGCGTGACGCTGCCCTCAGCCCCTGAAAAACGCAAGGTCTGGGAGATCCACCTGTCGAACATGGCTAACAAATTGCTAAGAACTCATGGCGGTTGGCGTGAGAGGGCTCTTTGCTGCAGCTAGAGGGAAGTAGCCGGGCGGATCCGGTACGATACCGAATCGGGCCCGAGCGCTTCCCAGGCCGTCACCCTGGGGAAGGCTTCAGCAGCCGCTCTTTGCCCACTCAGGCTGAGCCTTCTATCAGCCGATCCGCCTGCTGGGCAGTTAGCTCAAACTGCTGCTGGAGGTAAGGACACACTTCGCCAAGGCCGGCGACAACTTCGCGGGCCCAGTCTATGTAATCGCGCCGCCGCTCCATCGTCCAATCCGGCGGAGGGCTCGCCCCGATTGCGCGCACATTGCTGATTTTATCGGCAAGTTTCAAGATCTTCGCTCTGTCAGACATGTGTGGCGCGTGCTCGACCTGCATCCGTTTCCGCACCGCCTTGGGCAACGACTTATCGTCTGTCACCTCGCCCACAAGCGCGGCCACATCGTCCCCAAACATCGAAGCAATTTGGCTTAGCGGAACATTCTGATCTTCCACGGCATCGTGCAGCAATGCCGCAGCAACGAGATGCGGGTCCTCCCCATTTGTCGCTTCCGCGACCAGCCTCGCAACCTCGATCAGATGGTCGATATAAGGCTCGCCGGCCGCACCCTTGCGCTTCTGGCTGCTGTGCCAGTGCGCGGCGGCCTCGGCCGCTCTCAAGACCATCGCAAGTTCCACGGGCATGCTTCATCTCCTGATGGCCGCCACAATCCCCAACCTGGAATTCAGATGCCCTTCTCACCGGCTGCCCGCGGACGCATGCGGCGCCATTCCGCCGGCCTCCAAGACGATGCCCGTGAACGAGTTCGCCATCGCGTGAAGAAGGCTCTGAACCTTGTGGCCTACGTGATAGCGCCGCCCCAGCCAGGCGGGATCGTTATAGCTTATCCAAACCGTTCCGTCCTCGTCCTGGCGAACGGCGATTTTGCGCGGCAGATCCAGGCCCATCAGCGGGCAGTGCGCGAGGATGGCCCCCTCCACCTCCGGGTAGTTGAAGATGAAAAGCTGCGTGGGCCGGAGTGGAAATCCGGCGGCGGCGGCGTTGCGGGCGTGGTCGATGCGGGCGTGCATCGTCATCCCGCGCCGCTCGAGCGCGAGCAGAAGGTTCGCGGCGGTTTTCGCGAAGGGGAGAGACGAGCGAACGCTAATAAGGCCATCCGCATGCAAGACTGTGCCGGTCATGGTTTGCCCCTTTCCCCCGCCGCATTAAACTTAGCAGGAACCGGGCGGTGTGGGCAATCTAGAGGGAAGTCGCAAATCGATTGACGCCTTGTGCAAAAACCGTACATAAAAGAGCGGTCTTTCCTCGACGCGGCTGGAGGCGCTCCGGCCCGGCTGCGGCCCTCCCAGGGGCTGGCGGTAAGGATCAAGACTTCGGAGAGGTGCTAGAGTGGTTGAATAGGCCGGTCTCGAAAACCGGAATACGCGTAAGCGTATCGAGGGTTCGAATCCCTCCCTCTCCGCCAGTCCATCCCATCCCATCTCAGCCTGTCCTATTCCTTCTCAAAAATCGGGAATTTGAGAACGGCAAGTGCGGTGCGACGATCATGCAGTTGCCGGCCGTGCGCAGTAGCTCACCGGCCAGGGGGCGAGATCATCGCTGCTCCTGCTTCGGATGGGGCTCCAGCGGCATTGCCGAATCCAGGGAACACGGATGATCCAGGCGTAATGCGTCCATCAGCCAGCCATAGGGATAGGAAAGCGGGCGGCGCGGAATGAGCCTTGGCAGTTCCGGCTCCCCGTCCGCCGTCTGACGCTGCACAAGATACGCAAACCCCTCTGCCTCCACCGTTCTCAATTCAAGCCCGAGAACGCCTGCGTAATCCCGCACACCGGTTTCGTGATTCAGGAGCGCTTGCCATAAGACTGGATCGGCATCGCGCTCCACGATACCCTTCAACAGCGCAATCAGCGCGTGCGAAAGCTCCTTTCCCTCAACAGGGGACGCCTGCGCGATGGTCATGGCCGCTTCTCTTTCGCGTCTGCGGCAATCGCATGCAGGCGGGCGAAAATGACAAGAGGAAGCGTCGCCTGCATGTTCCGGCCGCGTGCATCGGTCCACTGGACGACCTGGTGCTGACCGTCGTCGATTGTTGCGCTGTCATCCTCCGCCGCGAGGCTCATGTAAGCCACGAGCTCGGCAAGCCCATGGTTGAGGGGCTCTGTCCCGATAAGCTCGCCAAGACTGATCTGCGAGCGCATTTGCAAGGCGCGCCGGATGTGGCCCTGCAATTTCGTCTTGTCGATGGCGAATTGACCGAACAATGCTTCCGCCGGGATTTCCTGGCCTGTACCGAGCACGATGCGCCCGTCGATTTCGGGCTTGGCGGGTGGGGTGAATAGCGGCCGGTCCATGACCAGCTCAATTCCAGGAACGGCTCCGTCCAAATCGATGAAAAACCCCTCCATGGACGCATCCCGGAGCGCGAGCGCGTTCTCTTCGATTTCGCGAAGCAATTGCATGATCCGCTTGTTTTCGAGCCAAGCCTTGTCGTCGAGATAGCGCCGGAGCTGCTCCGATAGCCGCGCCACCGTCCTGAGGCCGGTTTCGCCCGCTTCGAGCCAATCGTAATGGATACGCTTCAAGCGTTCGCCGGGTTCCAAGGTGCGCACAGGCGCAAGCTCGAAGGCTTTGGCAAGCAGGTCCGACAGTTCCTCCCGCCGTGCGGGAGACATCAGAAACGCCCAAAACGCCCGGAAGCTTTTGCCTTCGTCGGAGGAGGCGATGGCGTCGCGGGCGTCGAAGATTTCATCGAGAAGCGAGGCCTTATCGCCGTCCCAGGTGGCGATGCGCTCGCGCGTTGCCCGGTCGAGATCGCGGAAATTCTGCTCGACCTGCCGGAAATCCGATAGCAGCGCCCGCGCGGTTTGGGATGCGAGAAGAAAGCGCTCCTTGATGCCGGTATCGTCGATGAGCTTGAGCTTGCCCGCGCGGATGCCCGCGATCTCCTCATCGATGGCGGCGCGCTTGCGCTCCAGCTCCTCGATGCGCAGTTTGGGGTCGGTTTCAGCGCCTTCGATAAGCTGGCGCAGCAGATCGAAGACGGCAAGAAGGCGGGACTGGGTGCCGATGAACTCGCGCTTGCCAAGGCCCGAAAGCCAGCCAATCCCCAGCTCGGCGGCGGGCGTCAGATCGTAATGGGGAATGTCGCCGTCAGGAGGATAATATTTGCGAAGCCAGGCGTGGCCGTCCAGTGCCCAATCGTCGAGATAGCTCTGGGCGGCGCGCGGAAAGATGCGCTCGCCCGCTTCCCGGTTCAGGTGGAACAGCGTGTCTTCGAGCTTCTGCGCAAGTTCTGGCTGGGGATAGGAACGGACGTTCGGCTCGATGAAGACCCGGTGAAGGAAGCTCACGATCAGCGGCGCATGATCGGCGTTGAGGAGCCGCCATGCCGGATGGTGTTTGCGCAGTTGTTCGAGCGTGTAGTAGTCCATCCACGAGTCTGCGATCGTTCCGGTTCGCCTATGCCCGCCAGCTCCATTAATAGAAGCTGCCCGCATGTTCTGGTTTAGTTCTCATTGTTCGGGCGCGGAGTCAACCGCCAAGGCGTGCTTCTCACAGGATAAACTGCTCCCTCCAGAATAAATGCGATGTCTCCTAGCACAGGCGGCCCGGCTCGCTCTTGGAGATGCTGCTCATATCCGGCGCTTTGCCGGGGTTACCAAGGCAGCGATATGGGAGAAGCGCACCGCCCCCTAGTACAGCCCGAGGCAAGTTCGCACCCCATTCGCCGCGAGTTCGCGAGCGAACTTGCCTCGGATAAGGCGTACTAGCAAACTCTTGTTTCTAGTACAGCTGATCGGCCGGAAATTCGCTTGCGAGCGAGCGGCATGCGGGTGCGAACTTCCGGCCGGCTGTACTAGGCCGCCTGGTCCTTCTCGATGGCGGCGATGGCCTCTTCGACGGCTTCGAAAACGAGAAGCGTGGAGGCGTGCCGCGCCTTGTAGTACCGCACGGATTCGAGGATTGCGAGGTCGCTCCAGCGCCCGCCAGGAGGCGGACCGCCCTCGCGGAGCATGCGATGCATCTGCTCGCGGACCTCGCGCAGTTCGGCGGCGGTAGAGCCTACAATATTGGCGCCCATGATGGCCGCCGAGGTCTGCCCCAGAATGCAGGCGCGCACATCCTGCGCGTAGTCCGTGACCTTATCCCCCTCCATCTTGAGGGTGACGGTGATGCGGGAGCCGCACAGCTTGGAGTACACGCTGGCGATGGCGTGCGGGTCTTCCAGGCGGCCGGTGCGGGGGATATTCGCCGACAGCTCCAGCACCCGCTGGCTATAGATATCTTCGAGGTCAACCATAGGCTTAAACTCGCAGCAAGCAGCCGGCCTTGCCGGGGGATTCGCCCATCTTATATACTGTTGCGTCTCAGCACCTGCAATCGCCCCGGCTTCTCATGTGTTGACCACAAGAATGCGGCGGGCCCCGGACGACCCCGCGGTGGGGGCCGCGCGACAAATGCCACTGGATCGATTGGATAGCGCAACTATCTTCCGTTCGGGCCTGGCTCCGTAACCACCTGCCGAAAGGGTATGTTCCCATGGATACTTTAGCTTCACTCCCGGAGCATGGCCGCAGCCTGCATGGCGGCAATGGCGTGGACCGGGCCGGGACGCGGCCGAGCCGGGCTGAAGCGGAGGAAGCGGTGCGCACGCTCATCGCCTGGGCCGGCGACGATCCGTCCCGCGAGGGTCTCGTGGAAACGCCGGGCCGGGTGGTTGAAGCCTACGAAGAGTTTTTTGCGGGGTACGAAGCCGATCCCTACGACGTTCTTTCGCGCACCTTCGAGGATGTGCAGGGATACGACGACCTGGTCATGCTGCGCGACATCCGCATCGAGTCGCATTGCGAGCACCACATGCTGCCCATCGTCGGCGTTGCGCACATCGCCTATTTCCCGCGCGGGCGCGTCGCCGGCATCTCGAAGCTGGCGCGGGTCGCCGATATTTACGCCAAGCGCCTGCAGACGCAGGAGACCATGACATCGCAGATCGCCAACGCCATCGAGGAGGTTTTGCAGCCGGCGGGCGTCGCGGTGATGATCGATGCGCTGCACGAGTGCATGACCACGCGCGGCGTCCATAAGCCGGGCACGACAACCATCACCACGCGGTTCACCGGCGTGTTCAAGGACAATCCCGAGTATCGCGAGCGTTTCATGCAGCTCGTAAACGGGCAGCGCCCCGTTACCGTGAAATAGGGCCAGGGAGGCACACGCTCATGTCTCAGGCCACCGGGCTCAGCAAGCGCGATATCGAGGAAGGCAGCGTTTTCGCGCCCAGATACGACAGCGCCGGGCTGATCGGCGCCATCGTCACCGATGCCGCGGACGGCGGCGTCTTGATGTTCGCCTATATGAATGCGGAGGCGCTGCGCCTGACGCTGGAGACGGGCGAGGCCCATTTCTGGAGCCGGTCGCGGGCTACGCTTTGGCGCAAGGGCGAGACCAGCGGCAACCGGCTTTTGGTCGAAGATCTGCGCACCGATTGCGACCAGGATGTGCTTTGGGTAAAGGTCAAGCTTTCCGGCGAGGCGGCGTGCCACACGGGGCGGCGGAGCTGCTTTTACCGGCGGGTAACGCAGGATGGCCTAAAATTCATTGACGATGGCACGCAAATCTAGGCCCGGCACTCCACGATGCTGCGATATACCGAAAAGCCACGCATAGGACTGGCACTCGGCGGCGGCGCCGCACGCGGGCTCGCGCATATCGGCGTGCTGGAGGCGCTGGCCGATGCGGGCCTTGAGCCGCAGATCGTGGCTGGCACCTCGATTGGGGCGATTGCCGGCGGTTTCTACGCGGCTGGGCGGCTGGAGGAGTTGCACAGCCTGGCGCGCGGGCTGACTCTGCGGCAGCTCCTGCGCTATCTCGACGTGAACCTCGCCGGATCGAGCCTGATGACGGGCAAGCGCCTGGAAAAGACGCTGGCTTCGCATATCGGCGATCTGCAAATCGAGGAAATGCCGAAAAAGTTCGTGGCGGTCGCGACGGAACTCGGCTCCGGCCAGGAGGTCTGGCTCACCAAAGGCTCGCTCGCCGCCGCTTTGCGCGCATCCTACGCGCTGCCCGGCATCCTGAAGCCCATCCGTATCGGCGGGCGCTGGCTCATGGATGGCGCGCTCGTCAATCCCGTCCCCGTCTCCGCGGCACGCGCCCTTGGCGCCCAGTTCGTGATCGCGGTGACGCTCCACCAGGGGCAGTACATGCGCAATGCGCTGTTCCCCGTGGAGGCCGAGGCCGCGTTCGACGCCAAGGCACCGGCGGCCGAAGATCCGCCCAAGAAGAGCCGTTTCGCGCTCGTCAAGCGCCAGTTGATGGGCGGGCATCGCCGCGATGGCGCTCCTGGGATTCCGCGCGTTGTGCTTGAGGCGTTCAACATCACGCAGAACCGGATCGCGCGCTCAAGGCTTGCCGGCGATCCGCCCGACGCCACGATCCAGGTCAATCTCGATGGCATCGGACTTTTCGATTTCCACAAGGCAGAGCAGGCGATTGAGCAAGGCCGCAGCGCCGTTCGCCGCTTCTTGAGCGGGATGCGCCTGGAAAACGGCGCATTGGAAATCGGCACTGCCCTGCGCGGCTAGACTAGCCCTTCTTATGCGTCTGAGCCCAGTCTCTAACGTCCATTGCAGCTGAACACGCCTCTGCCCCCCGCGAGCGGAACCGCCTGCGGGCTGATCAGGACTGGGAATGCTGCTTACGCGTTGGAGGTTGGCGATATGGGCTCCAGGGGCGGCGCGCCCCGCCGTTCACGGCCCGGATTGTTGCAACCAAAACGCGACGAGACCGAACAGTCCGGCTTCCGGACAGCAGGAGGCCAGAGCAACACGGATGCGGCTCGCTGTCTCAACGAAGCGCCCGGCGACCTTCAGGAGATGGAGGCGGATGCTGGCGAACTCGCTCTGCCGCAGAGGATGCCAGGACGGAACATGATCGCGCACATCGAGCAGCAGCCAGTAGGCGGCAGTGTGCAGGATGAGGCGGAATTGGTTGGCGAGCGGCGACCGGCAACTCGTGCGGTCAGAGGCGGTTTGTGCCTTGTGCTGCTTGATCAGATTTTCGGCCTGTCCGCGAGCGCAATAGACAGTGCCGTAGAGGTGTTCGGCGTTACCGTTTTTTAGCGAGGTGACCACGTAGCGGATGTCGATCCCACGCCGCAGCATATCGTCCTCATCGCTCTCCTTGGCTTCGATCCGGGCTGCGACACGGCGTTCTCTGGTCCACGATTTGGCGCCGTAGCGCGTTTCGGCATACCCGCGCAGAACGGCAAGCTTCCCCTCGGCGCGGCGCGTGCGGATATCGTCTGCCTCTACCTCGACCAGCCGGTCGAGCACGGTGTTGCCGCCAAAGCCGAAAATGTAATCGACGCCGTTATCCTCGCACCAGCTCATGGCTTCGTCGCGGCCGTAATGGCCGTCGCCCCGGATGACGATATGCGTCTTGGGCCAGTGCTGGCGGATGCGCTTGATCAGGCGGCGCAGCCATCTGCGCACTTCCGCGCCAGACGGCGTTTTGCCAGGGCGCAGGATCATGGTGACCGGACGGCCTGTGGCAGTGTCGTAAATATGGATCGGCAGGAAACAGCGCTCATCGTAATGAGCATTCCATTCCGCCATCTCCTGATGGCCATGCGCGACGTCGAGTGTGTCGTCGATGTCCAGAACCACTGAGACGGGCGGCTTCGCATAACTCCGGCACCAGATATCGATCAGTGCGTAGGTCAGCCGGACGATCTCCCGCAGCGTAGGCGCGTTCTCCCAGCGTGAAACGGTGGGCTGGGAGCACAAATCGGCGCCCGTCTCCGGCAGCCGTCCGCAGGCGAGCTTGAAGGCGGGATCGGATCGCAGCCAGTTGAGATCGTTACCGTCGGGATAGCCGCAGGCAATGGCGAAGATGCGCGCCTTCAGCACATCCTCCACGGTGTGTGTGACATGCGCCGGATCGCGCGGATCGGCGATCAGGGCAGCGAGGGTCTTGGCAATGCCCCGGCGCCGCTCAGCCAAGGAAAGCAGCATGACCCCGCTATCGGAGGAAAGCCGCCCGCCGTCAAACGCGGCTGTGACTTTCTTGCGTGCGATGGCTGGATAGGGAACGCTGAGTGGGGTATCGTCAGGCATGGCGGGTGTGGCTCCGGCAAATCGCGCGCAATGGATGGTCTCGACACCCAATTCATACGCTGCTTCAATGCCTTACGCTACACCCGCCAGCCAAATCCGCACGGCGGGTGAATAAGAACGGCTAGTACGCCCCGCGGGAAATCCTGACCCATTTGCGGCTGGCGCTGACAGGATTTCCCGCGGATAAGGCGTACTAGCAACTCTTTGATTCTAGTACAGCTTATCGGAGGCAAGTTCGCTTGCGAGCGTGCGGCAAATGGGGTGCGAACTTGCCTCCGGCTGTACTAGAAGCTCCCTTAATCGCTACATTGTACCGGATCCGCTTGAACAGTTCGTCGTTGCGAGGCGCTTTAGCGCCGTGGCGACGCAGGGCAATGTGTTGCAGGCGTTTGCTTTTCTGACTCCTGGATTGCTCCGATGAACGTCTCAATCATTGGCGAGGCTGTGCTGCATTAACGAACAGTTCGTTTCGCGTAAGGCCCTACTATGGTAAATGCGCGGATGGTAAACGGCACCGGAGCATATTTTCCGCCGCCGTCTTTCTGCGAATCTTTTCCCGCTTTAGGTCGATTTCTGCGACTCCAAAATCCTATTAAATATACGGGCAGATTTAACGTTAACCAAAACTCTGGCAGAGGATGAGAAAGCGCCAGCAACATTTTCGCATAGATTTCAATGACTTAATATACGCGTGCTGCGCTTATGATATCTTAAGGAGCATCTGCTATATTATTTCAATATCGAACAGCAGCCCAGGCCACGGCAAAATGCGAACAAAATGGGTTAACAGACGGTTAGCGGCCAGTCCCGCCAAGCTTACCAGCGCAGCCAGCGCCGTCCGGCAACGCATCCCGCGCAGGCGACCAGCGTCATTGCGGCGGTGTACCAGATGGCGCCGAACAGGGGCAAATCGTCCGGGCAGTGCATGGCGTAGAGCGTTGCGGCAAGCGCGCTTGCGAGCAGCCCCGCAGCAGCGCCCGCCAAACCCGGCCGCAGTGGCGCGCCGCGCCGTAGCGCATAGAACGCGGCCACGAGGGGCCCTATCGACAGGAGCGTAATGCTTATGAGGCATGCCACGGAATTCGATCCCACCGCGCGCGGAAGCCAGGCGCTCTCAGGCAGCACCCAAAGCTCGTACAGCACCGCACCGGACAGAAGCAGCGGTGCCGCCGCGATGGTCAGCTCAGCGGAGCGCGGATCGGCGGCGGGGCGGGCAAGCTGCCACACGAGCCTCGCGGACGTAACCGCCAAGGTAAGCGTCACCACGAACTTGAAATCGTATCGCCAGGTTAGAATGGCGGAAGCCACGTCGTGCCGGACGCCCAGCGTCAGCGCGAACGCAATCGCCGCAACGCCAAATCCGGCCGCCATCGCCTGGAGGAAGGTCCAGCGCAGAGGCTGGGGCTGGGGAAGCGCCGCGTGGTCCTGCGCGAGCGCGTTGATGAGTTCGTTCGTCTTCATTGCTCCCCGCTCCTATAGGCTACCGCCAGCGCGCTCAAGCCCCGATGCAAGGCCACGCGGGTGGCACCCTCGGAAATTTCGAACCGGGCCGAAGCCTCGCGGATGCTGATGCCCTCGACGCAAATCGCCCGCACGATCTCCTGCTGCCGGCCATTGAGCACCGACAAGAGCCTGTCCGCCTCCCACGCCGAAAGCTCCCCGGAGGCGGGCTCGGCTGGCAGAACGTCGATGAAGTCCTCGATGGGCAGCTCCGTCCGGCTCCCGCGCCGGCGCAAATTGTCGATGAGCTTGTTGCGCGCGATCGCCCTTACCCAGGGCGTGAAAAGCTGGTCCGCGTCCCAGGTCTGGCGTTTCAAATGAATGGCAAGCAGCGTTTCCTGTACCACGTCTTCCACGTCGCCGGTGGCGAGGCCGGCCCTCATAAATCCTTGCCGTACAACCCTCCGCAAGAAGGGTGTCAGCGCCTCTAGCAAGCGGCGGTAAGCGGCATTATCGCCGGCACTCGCAGCCCGCATCCAACCGGCCCATTGGGCTTCTTCGCCGCGCACTCGCTTGCTGCTCCTTAGTCAATTCGTTGCATAGCATCCGTTTGTTACTAGCCAGGCCCGTGTCCATGCAAATAATAACATTGCTGCCACCGCTGTAACGCAAAAGGCCGCTGCAACGTAATCCCCGCTGTGAGCCCTTCAAGTTCTTTTTGCCGAATGGAGTTAATACGAATGAGCAATCCCTCCCGCAACGCTCTCGTCAGCGCCTTCGCCGCCGCCTTGGCGCTGGCCGCCGTTCCAGCCCAGGCCGCCGGCGATGGCGCCAAGGAAAAATGCTACGGCATCTCGAAGGCCGGGCACAACGACTGCGCCTCTACGGGCAACAATAGCTGCGCCGGCATGGCGAAGGCGGATTACGAGAAAGCCGCCTGGGCGCTCGTGCCAAAAGGCACCTGCCTCACGACCGAGGTGACGCTCGCCAACGGCACCAAGCAGCACGGCACGCTGGAGCCGGGCAAGAGCTAGGGCGCGTCCTATCCATAGGTCACGCCCCTCACCCCAGCCCTCTCCCCATGGGAGAGGGAGTCCCGTCGCAGCCGTTGAGAAGGCGTCCCCTCTCCCATGGGGACAGGGACAGCGTGAGGGGCGTAAGGGTTGTGCGGAACACTGAGGACCAAGACATGCTTGCCGAGCATCCTGCCCAATGGCGTAACGCCCCCCCCATTCCGGCGCGGGCCGGGATCGGGCTCAAGCCCGAGCATATGAAAGACCTCATGCAAAGCTCGCCCGGCGTGGGCTGGTTCGAGGTCCATGCCGAGAACTACATGGGTGCGGGCGGCGCGCCGCATCGCTTTCTCGAATGGGTACGCGAGCGTTATCCCCTATCGGTGCACGGCGTCGGGCTTTCCATCGGCGGTGCATCCCCGCTCGACAAAAACCACCTCCGCCGCCTAAAAGCGGTCATAGACCGTTATGAGCCCGGCCTCTTTTCCGAGCATCTTGCCTGGTCTACCCACGAGGGCGCCTACCTTAGCGATCTGCTGCCGCTGCCTTATACGGCGGAGACGCTGGCGCATGTCGCAAGCCATGTACACGAGGTGCAGGACGCGCTCGGACGGCAAATCCTGATCGAAAACCCGTCAACTTATATCGCGTTCGAAGCCACCGAACTGGCCGAAACCGAGTTCCTGTCGGAGCTGGCGCGCCGCACCGGCTGCGGGCTCCTGCTCGACGTGAACAACGTCTATGTCTCGGCCCAAAACCACGGCTTCGATGCAGACGCCTATATCGGCGCGTTCCCTGTGCAGCATGTGCGCGAAATCCACCTCGCGGGATTTTTCGAGGCCGAAGATAGTGCCGGCGAGCGCTTCCTGATCGACGCGCATGACAGCCCGGTGCGGGATGCCGTTTGGGCGCTGTACGCGCGCGCTATGGGACGCACGGGCGCGGTGCCTACGCTGATCGAGTGGGACAACGAAATTCCCCCGCTCGCCACGCTTGTTGCGCAGGCGGAAAGAGCCGATGCAGTGGCGCAAGAAAGGCTTGCCGATGCGCTCGCCCACTGACAGGGAAAGCCTTGCCGGGCTGCAAGCCGAGTTTTCGCGCGCCATGCTCGACACCGGCTTGGCGGCACCGGCCAGCCTGTTCCCCGCCCGCCGCTTCAGCGTCCACCGCAACAACCTGTACGCAAGCCTCATCGATGTCCTGCGCGCCCGCTATCCCGCGATCGAGCGCCTTGTAGCCGAGGAGTTCTTCATATCCGCTGCGCGCCTATTCGCCGGGGCTTATCCTCCCTCCAGCCCTGTGCTCATCGAATACGGCGAGCGCTTCCCCGAGTTTCTCGAAAGCTTCGAGCCCGCGCGCGGCCTGCCCTATCTCGCCGATGTGGCGCGGCTGGAGTGGCTGAGGCACGCGGCATATCATGCCGCCGATCGCACGCCGCTGACCGCTTCAAGCCTCGCCGCGGTGCCGCCAGAGCAGGCGGAGAGCCTGACTTTCGCGTTTCATCCCTCGGCCAGCCTCATCGCCTCGCCATACCCCATCGTCAGCATCTGGGAGACCAACGCATTCGACGCGCAAGTCCACCCTATCGGCCCGGAGCTTCCCGGCGAAGCGGCGCTGGTCATCCGTCCACGGCTTCAGGTGAACGTGCTGCGGCTCGACGCGGCTGAGCACGCCTTCGCCGCGGCGCTGGCGGCGGGCCGAACGCTTGCTGACGCGGCCGGCAAGGCTGCGGCCCATGACGGCTTCGATTTAGGCCCATCGCTGGCAAAACTCATCGCTGCTAGCACCTTTAGCGATTTCACCGCCGGCCCCATCCAAGCAGGAGACTCGCGCCATGCTTAGCCTAATCGCGAAAGCCACCGCCTTGTTCGAGCGCATCCCCGGCGATCTGATCGCCATTATCGCCCGCATCGGCATAGCCACGACATTCTTTCGCTCAGGGCTGCTTAAGCTCGACGGCTGGAGCAACGGCAACACGCTGGCGCTGTTCCAGTACGAATACAAGCTGCCGGTCATACCGCCTGAATTCGCGGCCCCCTTGGCTATGGCCATGGAGCTGTCGATGCCAATCCTCATCCTTGCCGGGTTTCTCACCCGCTTTGCCGCGCTGGCGCTGTTCTGCATGACGCTCGTGATCGAGATTTTCGTCTACCCCAACGCTTTCGACACGCATGGCGTATGGGCCACGGCGCTGCTCTATCTTATGAAATACGGTCCCGGAACTCTGTCTATCGACAATTTTGTCCCGCCGCTTCGCGGCTCTATTCAACAAAAGTTGAACACTGTCTGACGTAACGTTCTAGCTTGCCCACGCGAATTCCTTATTGATGCTGCCGGGACGTTTATAAAGCGCGGTAGCAGCCAGTACAGTCACGGGTTAATTCGACGTTAAACAAGAGGAACACGTCATGAAGCTTTCCAGCCGCTCTGGAACAACCATCGCCGCCGCCGTCGCCTCCCTTATGCTCGCAGGCGCCGCTATGGCGCCAGTCGCCCAAGCCGAAGAGGCCATGGGTCAGTGCATCGGCGCCAATTCCTGTAAGGGCCAGGGCGCCTGCAAGAGCGCCAGCAATTCCTGCAAAGGGCAAAATGCTTGCAAAGGCAAGGGCTTCCTCTCGCTGACCAAGGCGGCGTGCGCAAAGATCCCCGGCACGAAGTTCGAAATGCCAAAGATGTAAACCAGCCTCGGCCGTCATCGCGAGGCGGCTTGGCCGCCGTGGCGATCCAGGGAAGCCGCACACCGCGCTTAACTCCTGGATTGCTTCGGGGCTGCGCCCCTCGCAATGACAAATAGCACACGCTCCCACCCTCTGCAAAAAAGGCTCCGGAGAAATTGCAATGTCCGCCAGCATGCGAGAAAAGCCGCCTTATCTAGGCTTCGGCCTGGGCCTGAGGCCGCAGCATTACAGCGAGATTCTCGATGGCAATCCAGCGGTAGATTGGTTCGAGATCATCTCGGAGAACTATATGGTTCCGGGCGGCAGGCCGCTCGCTATGCTCGAAAAAATCCGCGCCCGCTATCCCATCGTCATGCACGGCGTGTCGCTTTCTGTCGCCTCCACGGCGCCCCTGGACTTGGACTACTTAGCGGGGCTTAAGCGGCTGATCGCCCGCGTCGAGCCCAAATGGGTATCCGACCATCTGTGCTGGACTGGCGTACACGGTTACAATCTCCACGATTTGCTGCCCGTCCCCTATACGCGCGAAGCGCTCGATCACGTTGTGGCGCGCGTACACAAGGTGCAGGAGCTGCTCGGGCGCCCGCTTACCATCGAGAACGTGTCGAGCTACGTGCGGTACGGACACACCGAGATGACGGAGTGGGAGTTTCTGACTGAGCTGACGCGCCGGACGGGCTGCTGGCTCTTGTTCGACGTCAACAACGTCTTCGTCGGCGCCTTCAATCACGGCTACGACCCGCTCGAATTCATCCGTGGCGTGCCGAAAGAGCCGGTGGTGCAGTTCCACCTCGCCGGCCACAGCGACATGGGCACCTACATTATCGACACCCACGATCACCCCATCCGCACCGAGGTTTGGGACCTGTACCGGGCGGCGGTGGAACATTTCGGCCCGGTCTCGGCCATGATCGAGCGCGACGCCAATATTCCGCCGCTGAGCGAGGTTGTGGCAGAGCTCGATCGAGCGCGCGCAATTGCAGCGGATACCTTAGCAAACAGAGAGGAGCCTAAGCTATGCGCAGCGGAATAATGACGCTTGCCGAGGTTCAGGACAGCTTCCAGCAGGCGCTGCTGGCGGGCAGCGATGGCCTCCTGACGCAGCTTGCGGATGGCCCTCGCGAGCCGAAAAACGTGCTGCTCGGCCTCTACCGCGACTCCTACATTTTGCGCTTGATCGAGTTCGCGCAGAACGATCATGAGCTACTCCGTGTTTATCTCGGCGACGACGCATTCGAAGAGATGGCGCGGGGCTACGCGGCCGCCTATCCGTCGCGCTATCGCAACGCCAAGGACTTCTGCGCCCATGTTCCGCAATTCCTGGCCGAAGCCGAGCCCTATCGCGAGTATCCCGCGATTGCGGAACTGGCGGCGCTCGAAAAGGCTTTGAACGATGCTTTCTACGCCGTGGACGAAGCCGCGATTGGCGTTCCCGATTTGGCCGGCTTTGCGCCTGAGGACTGGGCGTCCTTACAGTTCACGCCGCATTGTTCGGCGGCGCGGCTGAATTTCAGAACCAATGCGGCAGAGATCTGGAGCGCACTCAAGCGCGGCTCCGAGCCGCCAGCCGCCGAAGCGGGCGGGCCGCATCGCGTTCTGGTCTGGCGGCTCGACGTGCCGAAGTTCCGGGTGCTGGGCGAAGAGGAGGCCATGCTCTGGGACGAGGCGGCAAACGGCGTCCGCTTCGGCATTCTATGCGAGATGGCGGCGGCTTATGGCGATGCCGATGCGGCTGCGTTACGCGCGGCCGGCTGACTTGCAGGGCTGGATCGCATCCGGCCTCCTGTTAGGCGCAACCCTGAGCTGAGCGCAAGATGGCGGAGTTTGGGCATACTCGTCCGGCTGTTATCCCACATCCGCCATGCAAAAAACCCAGTTTCCGGGGCGGACTCCCAAGATGCCTTACGGCGATTTCTTGGAGAGGTGACCATGCGCAAATGCGGAATTCTCGCAGCAATTGTCTTTGCCGCCCCCGGCGCGGCCTTCGCGACTGAAATTTCCACGCCGTCAAAGATCGAAGCCGTGACCGTGTTCCCGTCCGGCGCCGAAGTGACGCGCACGCTGAAGGTGAAGCTCGCCGCCGGTGAGCACACGCTTGTGGTGGATGGCATCACCGGCGAGGCCCTTCCATCTTCCATCCGCATAGAGGCCGTGGCCACGGACAAGCTGGAGATCGGCTCGGTGGACGCCAGCCAGGTGAACCTTGCCAGCACCGATCCCGCCGTGGCGCAATCGGCCCGCAAACGGCTCGAAGATGAACTCGATGGCTTGGGCGACCAGCGCGCAGCCGAAGACGATGCGATCAAGGCCGCTCAGGCGCAGCAAGCCTATCTTGAGAACCTGCGCAAGCTGCCCGAGGCGCCCAGCAACGGCGGCGCTCAAGGGCCGAGGGAAGACTGGCAAGCCGTGGCCGGCATCATCGGCAGGGGCATGAGCGAAACCGCGAAGACCATCGCGGACGCAAAGCGAAAGCAGCGCCAGCTCGACCGCTCCATTGCCGACCTCCGTAAGCAACTTGAGGCCACGGGCGGGAAAATCGAAAAGCGCACGCAGGTCCGCGTCTTCGTCAGCGCGGCCGCGCCACTCGAAACGGAACTCAAGCTGCGCTATCAGGTTGAAGGCGCATCCTGGACGGCGTTTTACGATGCGCGGCTGGCGACCGGCGATCAGGGCGCGGGCGTTTCTCCCTCGCTCGCGATCATCCGGCGAGCCAGCGTTCAACAGAACAGCGGCGAGGACTGGGAAGACGTAGCGCTGGCGCTGTCCACCACGCGCCCCGGCCGCGCGACCTCAGCCCGGCAGCCGGAGATGCTGAGCATCGATTTTGGCGTTGAGGGGGGAGTGACAAACCGGGCTCCCGCCTCGCAGACGCGGTCATTGTACGAGAGGTCCGATGGTGTATACGACATGACCGTCGCGGCCAATGCCAACAAGGCCGCGAAGCCGGCCCCGGTAAGCACGGAGACCGGTGCGTTCCAGACCGTCTACGCCATCCCCGGCCGCATCGCCATCAAGGGCAAATGGCGAGGTCAAGCGCTTGCAGCTTGGTACGGACAAGCTGGACCCCTCGCTTCTCGTGCTTACCGTTCCGCGTTTCGACCTGACCGCCTATCTCTACGCGCGCTTGACGCTGCCGAAATCGTCCAGCCCCATGCTGGCCGGGTCTGTGGCGTTGTTCCGCGACGGCGTGTTCACCGGCAATGGCGAGCTTCCGCAACTCGCGCCTGGCGAGGAATACGAACTCGGCTTCGGGGCGGACGAGCGCGTCAAGGTCAAGCATGCGGTGGTAGAGGACAAGAAGGGCGAAACGGGCACCTTCACCACATCCCACACGGAGGAGCGCCACTACGCTATCGCGGTCAAGAACCTGCACGCGCAGCCCATCCAGCTTCACGTCATCGACCGGGTTCCAGTGGCGAGGCACCAGGACATCAAGGTTGACTTCCTCATGGATAAGGGGCCGCAGCCATCGGCCAAAGACATAAACGGCAGGCGCGGCGTTATGCTGTGGGCGATGAAGACCGGTGCGGACGAGGAAAAGCAGATCGCCTTCGGGTACCGCATCACCTCCCCGGGGGACAAGCAGATCGCTTACTTCGAACCGAATGCCGCGAATATGGAGATGTTCCGCTTCGGCGCGGCCACGCGCTTCTGATACCGAATCCGATTGAGTAGTTCGCGAAGACCCCCTCACCCTGTCCCTCTCCCAGCAAGCTCGCCTTGGCGAGCTTGCCTTCTAAAGTGGCTGCATCCGCAAGCGGATGCAGCAGGGCGAGGGGACGCCTTCTCAACGGCTGCGAGCGGACTCCCTCTCCCATCCGCATCCGCTTGCGGATGCGGATACTCGAGCGGCAAGCTCGCCAAGGCGAGCTTGCTGGGAGAGGGCTGGGGTGAGGGGGTCTTTTGCGGGCGCTACGCGAAGCGATCAGCCGGATCTGGTATGATGACAAAACCGCGCCATTGCGCTGCAGAAGGCCGATCAGGCTCTAATAAGCGCTCTCGACGAAGACGGGCCTGACATCGCCGCCCCATTCTCCATGGTAGCGTTCGAGCAGGCGCTCGGCGAGGGTTTTCCCGTTCTCCACGATCCCGGCCAATGGCTCGATGAAAATGCTTTCGTCGCCGGTCACAAGGTCGGAATAGCCGCGCGCCTTGAGCCCTGCGCCGGCCAGTTCAAAGGCTTGGCGCGCAACATCGAGAACGGTGCCCTTGCGGAACGGCGTTCCAAGCGCCAGGCGGGGCACCTCGTTGCGGAGCTGCTGGCGCTCTTCCGCCGTCCAATCCTTGATGAGATCGTATGCCGCGTCGAGGCTCGCCTGATCGTAAAGCAGCCCGGTCCAGAACGCGGGCAGCGCGCACAAACTGAGGTGGGGGCCGCTATCGGCGCCGCGCATCTCAAGAAAGCGCTTGAGCCGCACCTCGGGGAACAGCGTGGTCAGGTGGTCGGCCCAATCGGAGAGCGTAGGCTTCTCGCCTGGAAGCTGCGGGAGGCGGCCAGCCAGGAAATCGCGGAAAGAAGCGCCCGCCGTGTCGATATAGCGTTTGTTCCGCTGCACAAAGTACATCGGAACATCCAGCGCATAGTCCACATAGCGCTCGTAGCCCATGCCGTCCTCGAAGGCGAAGGGCAGCATTCCCGTCCGGGCCGGGTCGGTGTCGAGCCAGATGGCGCTGCGGAAGCTTAAGTAGCCGTTCGGCTTTCCTTCCGTGAATGGCGAATTGGCGAAAAGCGCCGCCGCAACCGGCTGCAAAGCCAGCGACACGCGCAGCTTTTTCACCATGTCCGCTTCATCGGCGAAATCGAGGTTCACCTGCACCGTTGCCGAGCGGTACATCATGTCGAGGCCCAGGCTGCCAACCTTGGGCATGTAACGGGTCATGATGCCGTAGCGGCTTTTGGGCATCCGGGGCGTTTCTGCAAGCGTCCAGAGCGGGGAAAAGCCGAGGCCCAGAAAGGAGACGCCAAGCGGCCCCGCGACCTCGCGCACCAGCGTGAGGTGCTTGGCGAGCTCTTCGCAGGTTTGAAAAATCGTCTGAAGCGGCGCGCCCGAAAGTTCGAACTGGCCGCCAGGTTCGAGCGTGATCGAGCCGCCCAGTGCGCAGTGCGGGTCTTCGAGTGCGATGACGTGCTCCAGGTCGTAGATTGGGCGCCACCCGGACCGCTCCGCCATGCCTTCGAGAAGCGCGCGTATTCCGGCCGGCCCCTCGTAAGGCACGGGACGGAGCCCGTCGCGATAGAACGGAAACTTCTCGTGCTCCGTGCCAATGCGCCACTGGGCCTTGGGCTTCTCGCCTTGCTCGATATAGGTCACGAGCTCGTCACGGCTTTCGATTGGGGGCAATTTGGTTTCGCCGGACGCTGCCATCGTGTTTCCGCTCTTTTGATTTCGCGCAAGTATCTGTAGCGCTTCGCTTATAAAACCGCAATCAGCGCCAATCGCCCAATACCGCGTCGATGAGGGCAAGGATGGCCACCGCCGCAGTGTCCGCTCGCATGATTTCGCGGGCCCAGCGACACCGGGCATACGAAATCTTTCGAAAGCAGCAACTCGCGCTCGCCTTGGGAAAATCCGCCTTCGGGGCCGATGAGAGCCGTTATCCTGTGCCCCCTAAGCTTGCCGATTGCGTCGATAGGCGGCGCAATCGCGGCGCGCTCGTCGCAAAAGACGATGACCCGGCTCTTTTCGCAAGCCTTGAGCAGGGCCTCAAGTTTGACTGCTGGACCGATGGCGGGAACCGTCAAGATTCCGCATTGTTCCGCAGCTTCGACGGCATTAGCGTGCATCCTCTCAAGATTGAGCCGGGGGACAACCGTGTGGGCGGTTATCACCGGCTGCAGCGCGGCGGCGCCCATCTCGGTTGCCTTTTGCACCATGTAATCGAGCCGCGCCTGCTTTAGCGGAGCGAAGGCATAATGAATATCCTGAGCCGCCGTTTGCTCGCGCACCTTCTGCCGCGCTTTTATGCAGCAGCTCCCCTTCCGGGCCTTTACGATTTCCGCGCGCCATTCGCCGTTCTTGCCGTCGAAGGCGAGTATTTCCGCGCCTTCAGAAAGCCGCAAGACATGCATCAAATAATGGGCCTGCGCGGGCGCGAGCGTTAACTCTGCGCCGGTTTCGATAACATTCGCGACAAATAATCTAGGTACGGTCATTGCGCTGCATGCTGTTTTGTGCTGTTGACATAACAGAATCTCAGTTTTGGCATACTATTTGAGTGTTGCGGTATCGAGAAGGATAGGGCCAACGGACAAAGAAGCTATGCGAACAATTTCGGCCGGTGCACATGGCAAGTCTGGAGGCGAAGGAGCGGGGGCCGGCCCCCTCGCCGATGCGCCGCCATCGAATTGGGTCGACCGCTTCGCTCCCGATGGTCTCAAGCCCTGGCTCAGGCTGGTGCGTGCCGACCGTCCCATTGGCGCATACCTCTTGATGTGGCCATGCTGGTGGTCGGTCGCCCTTTCGGTCCGGGCGGAGGACGATATCCCCGACATCTGGTCCGTTATCGGGCTGCTCCTTCTTTTTACGGTGGGCGCGTTCGCCATGCGCAGCGCGGGCTGCATTTACAACGATATCATCGACCGCGATATCGATGCAAAAGTTGCGCGGACCAAGGGGCGTCCGCTTGCGAGCGGACAAATCTCCGTTGGCGCCGCAATCGTCTGCGCCCTGGCGCTGTGCCTGGTGGGTCTCGCGGTTCTGCTTCAATTCAATACATTTGCAGTCGCGTTGGGCTTCGGCTCGGTCGGCATCGTCCTGATTTACCCCCTGATGAAGCGGGTTACGTTCTGGCCGCAAGCGGTGCTCGGCCTAGCATTTTCTTACGGCGCCCTTATGGGCTGGGCAGCCTACTGGGGAGACCTGGCGCTCGCCCCGATTGTGCTTTACGCCGCTGCCATCGCCTGGACAATTGGCTACGACACCATATACGCGCACCAGGACAAAGAGGACGACATTCTCGTGGGCTTGAAGTCCACCGCGCTCCGCTTCGGCAACAGCACTCCGGCCTGGCTCAGCTTTTTTTTCGGGATTACCATCGGCGGATTGGCCTTCGCGGGATGGTCCGTAGGGGCGGGGCTATGGTTCTACTGCGGATTGGCCTTGGCCGCCACACACCTCGTCTGGCAAGTGGCTACGCTTAACATAGACGATCCGGAAAACTGCCTTCAGAGGTTTCGCAGCAACCACCATTTTGGCGCCATCGTGTTCCTGGCCATTGTGGCCGACATAATACCGGCCGCGCTGCGATAGCCGGCAACTGCTTCGCATGGCCGCAAAAGACCCCCTCACCCCAGCCCTCTCCCCAAGGGGAGAGGGAGTTGGCTGCGGCCTTTCACCGAGGTAAGAGGACAATTCTGGCGTCCCCTCGCCCCAGCCGCATCCGCTAGCGGATGCGGTCACGTAAGATGCAAGCTCGCCAAGGCGAGCTTGCGCGGAGAGGGACAGGGTGAGGGGGACTTTGCTGAACCATGTAACCGGATTCCCTATGACAGACCTCGCCCAAGATTTCGATCTGCTTCGGGAAACCGCCAGGGAGGCGGCGAGCCTCGCCCTGAGCTATCGCGACCGCCCCATCGCCCGCGAGCGCAAAGCCGACGGTACCCCAGTAAGCGAAGCGGACAAAGCAGTCGATAGCGTTCTCGCGGCGCGGCTGAAAGATGCACGTCCGGACTATGGCTGGCTTTCGGAGGAGAGCCTCGAAAACGAGCGCCGGCTCACCGCACGCCGCGTCTGGATACTCGATCCCATCGACGGCACGCGCGAGTTTCTTCGCGGCGGCGATGGCTGGACCATTGCCCTATGCCTGGTGGAGGATGGCTCCCCGGTTCTTTCCGCCGTCGTCAACCCGGTGCGCGGCGAGTTTTACGAGGCGCGGGCGGGAATGGGGGCATTCCTTAATGGGCGGCGCATCTCCGCAAGCGGCCAGCAGGAGCTTGCAGGAGCGCGCGTCGCGGTTTCGGCGGAGGCATTGGCGAAAGGCAAATGGCGGCCGCCTTGGCCAGGTGCCGTTCCCGTGGGCGCCAATTCAAGCATCTACCGCTTGGCACTCATAGCTTCCGGCCGCGCGGATGCTTCTTTCGCGTTGAACCCGAAGTGGGAGTGGGATATCGCTGCGGGGGCGCTGCTGGTGTCCGAGGCAGGTGGCGTGGTTACTGGCAAAACGGGTGCGCCTCTGACCTTCAACTCGGCAGAGGCCAAGGTTGCCAGTCTTGCTGCTGCCGCTCCTGGATTGCACCGGGTATTGATCGAGCGCTTGCGCTAAGTCATTGATGAGTTTGGCGCCCGATAAGAGGACCTTGATGACTGAAATCCAGAACCGGCAGCTCTTGCATTTCGTATTTGGCGGCGAGCTGATATCCGTAGACAGCACCGAATTCCGCGATCCATCCGCGCTGCACGCCGTTGGCATCTACCCCAACTACAAGGCCGCCTACGATGCCTGGAAGGCGGCGGCCCAGCGCACCGTGGACAACGCGCTGATGCGCTATTTCATCGTGCACATGCACCGCCTGCTCGACCCGTCCACCGATGCGCCGAGAAGCGCCCCCTCTTCCGGAAACCCCAGCACTTGATGAAACCGCTCGCCTCCGTAAAGCGCGCCAAAGCCCTCGGCCGAAAGCTGCAACAGTCCGAGTTCTTTCTGAACGCGGTCAGTTCGCTGGCTGCGCGCCACATCCGCACGGTTTATGCAACCTCCAAGGTTGTCCGCGAGCCCGCGGACACCGATTCCTACCTCGAAAAGCTCACTCCCATGATCGTGGCCATGTGGCATGGCCAATTTCTGCTGCTTCCGCTCATCAAGCCCAAGACCGTTCAAGTTCACAACATGGTCGCCCGGCATTCGGACGGCGAAATGATCGGCCGGACGTTGCTGAACTTCGACATGGGGCTCATCCGGGGGGCGGGTGCTGGCGAAAAGGGCAAGGATCACGGCGGCGCGGGGGCACTTAGGGCCGCGGTCAAGGCTTTGCGCCAGAACATCAACGTGGCGATGACAACCGATATCCCGCCAGGGCCGGCCAATCGCCGGCATGGGCATCGTCACGCTGGCGCGCATGTCGGGCAAGCCCATCGTCCCGCTCGCAATCGCGACAAAGCGCTTCGTCACGCTGCCCACCTGGAGCCGCTTCACCATCAATCTGCCGTTCACGAAGCTGGCGATGGTGGCGGGCGATCCGATCTACGTGCCGCGCGACGCGGACGGGGAGACAATGGAGGCGTTCCGCCAAAAGGTGGAAGCGGCCATGAACGCGGCGACGGAACGCGCCTATGCGCTGGTTGGCAGCGACGCGCGAAAAACCTTGCCTAGGGCCGCGCAACCGCCCAGGCGCTCGGGATTTCTGCTCTCGGTTTACCGTGGCGCAACCTCGGCTGCCCGGCCCGCTGCCATGGCGATCCTGCGCCGGCGCGCGGCACGCGGCAAGGAAGTTCCCGCGCGCCTTTCTGAGCGCCTCGGCATCGCGAGTGCACCCCGGCCGGAAGGCCCGCTCTTCTGGTTTCACGCGGCAAGCGTGGGCGAGACCAACGCCGTCCTTCCGCTTATGCACGAGCTCAAGCGGCGTTGCCCCGCGCTCAACATCCTACTGACCACGGTGACGGTGACGTCGTCAAAGATCGCCGCCGAGCGCCTGCCAGCGGGCGCGATCCATCAATTCATGCCGCTCGACAGCCCGAGCTTTTGCCGGCGTTTCATCGAGCACTGGCATCCCGATCTCGCCCTCTTTACCGAATCCGAAATTTGGCCGAACCTGATTGTCGAGGCGAGCGACAAGAACATCCCGCTCGCGCTCCTCAATGGCCGCATGTCACCGCGTTCGAAGAAACGATGGGCATGGCTACCGAGCTTGTCGAAGCCGGTTTTCTCGCGGTTCGACCTTGTGCTTACGCAGAATTGGCATTTCGCCCAGCGCTTGCGGCAGCTGGGCGTGCGCAAGGCCATCGTCGCGGGCAACCTCAAATACGACGCTCCGCCGCCGCCAGTCGATGCGCACGCGGTGGAAGAGCTGCGGCGGCACCTCGAAGACCGGCCTATTTTCCTGGCGGCCAGCACCCATCCGGGCGAGGACGAAGCTGTCGCGCGCGCCGCCGCAATCCTGCATAGCACGATGCCGTCGCTTTTGACTGTCATCGTCCCGCGCCATCCGGAACGCGGCGAGGCCATCGCCTCCGTGCTTAAAGCCAAGCACTTTTCCGTCGCGCGGCGCTCGGCGGGTGAGCCGGTTTGCGCGAATACGCAGATCTATCTTGCCGATACCCTCGGCGAGCTGGGGCTGTTCTACAAGCTCGCGCCGCTTTCCTTCATCGGCGGATCGCTGATCAAGCACGGCGGGCAGAATCCCATCGAAGCCGTCAAGCTCGGCTCCGGCATTTTGAGCGGGCCTTACACCTTCAATTTCGCCGAGACTTACCAGGCTTTGCGGCGCCACGAAGGGTTCCGGCTCGTTTCAAGCCCCGAGGAACTCGCGGCCGCGCTCAAGAAGCTTTTCGAAAATCCGCAGGAAGCCGAAGAGATGAAGCGCCGCGCCGCCGCCGCCATCGGCTCGCTGAGCGGAGCGCTCGAAATGACGCTGGAGGCGCTCAAACCCTATCTGCCCGCGCCGCAAGCCTTGCCCGCTGCGCCGGCGGAGGAAACGGCCGGACATGCGGCTTGAGCCGCCTTCCTGGTGGTACAGTGGGCGGATTCCTCGTCCCGCGTGGGGGCTCCTGCCTATCTCGGCGCTCTATGGCGCGCTCGTTCAGAAGCGCTACCGCAAAGCCGCGCCCTATCGCGGCAAGTTGCCGGTCGTTTGCGTTGGCAATTTTACGATGGGCGGCGCGGGCAAGACCCCGGTTGCACTGAAGCTCGCCGCTCTGTTGCAAGGCCTGGGCATCAGGCCCGGCTTTCTCACGCGGGGTTATGGCGGACGCGAACGCGGGCCGCATCTGGTTGACGCAGCCTTGGACGATGCCGCGCGCGTTGGCGACGAGCCGCTGCTTTTGGCGGCCGCGGCCCTCACGGTGGTCAGCCGTGACCGTCCGGCCGGGGCACGGCTGCTCGAAACGCTGACCGCCAATACGATCGTCATGGACGACGGCTTTCAAAATCCGTCGCTGGCCAAGGATTTCAGCCTCATCGTCGTCGACGCCGCAGCTGGAATTGGCTCCGGACGGGTTTTTCCGCTCGGCCCGCTGCGCGCTCCGCTGAACTTCCAGGCCGGTATGGCAGACGCAATCCTGATTTTGGGGGGAGCGGCTGGCGGGGAAGATCTGCTTGAGCAAATAAACTTGAGTTTGGGAAAAAAGACCCCCTCACCCTGTCCCTCTCCCAGCAAGCTCGCCATGCCGGGCTTGCCAGGAGAGGGCTGGGGCGAGGGGGCTTTTTTCCGTTTCGGCCGCAACGCTTTCGAGGCTCGAATAGTCCCGCAGCTCGCCGATGAGATGCGGGCGCGGCCATACCTTGCCTTTTGCGGCATCGGCAGGCCCGCCAAATTCTTCGATACGCTCAGCGGCGCCGGTATTGGCGCCGTGAGATGCCGCGCCTTCCCCGATCACCATCTTTATACGGAGGCCGATGCGAGGGCGCTCCTCGCCGAGGCCAAAGCGCTGCAAGCAGGGCTAATCACGACCACCAAAGATTTGGCACGGCTGAAAGGGACGTCCGGCGCGCTGGCAGAGCTGCGGGCATCGGCGCGCGCACTGCCGATCGCAATAGAGTTCTGCGGCGATGACGAAGCGGCGCTGTTGAAAGCGATTTTCGCGCGGATTTGAAGCCGGTCCAACCGTGGCGCACCCGCGACGGCGTCCGGCTTCCGCCGTGACTGGAGCGCATCAACGGTCTTTAAATCGGGAAGGGGTAGCCGCGGTAGGGCATTGCCCGGGCCTTGTGCATCGCTTAAGGATAGCAACCCAACACAGCGAAGGGGGCACTTTCTCTTATGCAGGCCGGCTCGCGCTCCTGCGGCACAGGACACGCAAATACTTACCGCCCGGACATCGATGGCCTTCGCGCCGTCGCAGTTTTGCTCGTCGTTTTCTATCATGCAGGGCTATCGGCAACTTCGGGCGGTTTCGTTGGCGTCGACATATTCTTCGTCATCTCCGGATACCTGATTACCGGCATCGTCGCCGGAGAGCTGGATCGCGGGCATTTCACCTTCGCCAACTTTTATGCCCGCCGCATAAAACGCATTTGTCCTGCCCTGTTCGCTGTGCTGGCCGCCTCGTCGGTGGCGGCGGTTTTTTTGCTGATCCCGAACGATTTGCGGAGCTTTGGCCGCTCGCTTGCGGCAACGGTCTTGTTCTATTCCAATTGGGACTTTTATAAGCAAGTCGGATATTTCGACGGTCCGGCCATCGATAAGCCGCTTCTGCACACCTGGTCGCTTGCGATCGAGGAGCAGTTCTATCTGCTCTGGCCCGTCACCGTTTACGGCCTCTATCGCGCCTTTGGCCGCAAAGCGCTGCCCCAGGCAATCGTGGCCGTGCTGATTGCCTCTCTCGCGGCTTCTCAGATGGCCCTCGATTCCGATCCGGCCCAAGCCTTTTATCTTCTGCCCTACCGGGCCTGGGAGCTATTGCTGGGAGCCTTGCTGGCGGTAGCTTCCCTTCCAGCGATGCCAAGGCTTGCCGCGAACGTGGCCGGCCTTAGCGGATTTGCTGCCATCGCTTACGCGGCTGCGGGCTTCGATACGGCGACGCCCTTTCCGGGCCTGGCGGCACTTCTGCCATGCCTTGGCGCCGCATTGCTCATAGGCGCAGGCGCCAATGAGCCCGCGCTGAGCCGGAGCATCCTTGGCTTCGGCCCTTTGCGGTTTGTGGGGAAGATTTCCTATTCGCTCTACCTCATCCACTGGCCGCTGTTTTCCTTCGCCCACCTCTACCTGGATCGCGCGCTTCTTCCAGAAGAGCGGCTGGCCGTAATCGCTGTAAGTATTGCGGCGGCCGCACTTTCCTACCGGTATATCGAGACCCCTGCACGCCAGGCCAGGCTCTCATTTCCGGCGCTCTTGCGCGCTGCCGCCCCGGCCGCGGGGGTCCTGGCAGCCTGCGGCATGGTTTTCCACGCCACCAGCGGCTTTCCCGCCCGCATGCCCAAGGGCGTTATTCAAACAATCGCTGCTTCGGTAAAGGAGTCGGCACTGGGCCGAGCCGGTTGCAGAAACGAGGAGGCGCCTGTCTTCGGCCTCCGTACCTGCCCAATCGGTGCCCCCGCGTCCGGCATGCAATACGATTTCATTTTATGGGGCGATTCGCATTCGGGCCACTTGACCGGGGCTTTCGCAGGCCAGGCCAGTTCGCTTGGGCTCGCTGGCCTCGTGATATGGTTTCCGTTCTGTCCACCTTTCGTGAACGAGACCGGGGTTGCAAAGGATTGCCGCGAGAACAACAAATTGGTCGAGCGATGGCTAAGGACGCAGAGAAAGTTGAAAATGGTATTTCTTGCCGGGGGGTGGAGTGTTTATGTAAAGGCGGGCTGGCTTACCGTTCCCCCAAGCGAGGGCATTGCTGAAGCCGATATTAGCATCGCGAAAGACAGGAAAGCCGGGCCCGTTGGGCTAAGAGACACGGCGAAGCTGCTTCGTTCTCTGAATATGAACTTCGCCATTATGGAGGACGTACCAAGATTTCCGTTGAGGATTTTCGATTGCGTGGGGCGCGCACAACTGTTCAGGCGCTCCGAAGAACGGTGCTTCAAATTCCCCCGCCACGACATCGAAAAGGGCACGGAACGGACCTCGTCCATCCTTCGCGAAATAAGCCACCGCTACAACGTACCCATCGTGCAGACTGTCCATGCTTTTTGCGAGGGTGACACTTGCCGGACTGAAAAGGACGGGGTGATCCTGTTCGCGGACAATAATCACTTGACCAGCGCTGGGGCGCGCTACCTCGGGACCCGCATAAACATACCGTGGCCCGCTAACCAGGCTGTGCAAGACGATCCCGCGGGCGGGCATTGAGCCAGGAAAAGCGAAGCCCGCGCCCAATTACTTTTTTGAGTTACGAGCGCTGAACGCTTGCGAAAGGCTCGCGGGAAGCCTAGTTTTGCGCCGCAATCCCATCTTGGAGTTCGAACCCATGGCTTTCCTATCGGACGCGCTTGCTCGCGTTAAGCCCTCGCCCACCATCGCCGTGTCGTCCAAGGCGCGCGAACTCAAAGCGGCGGGGAAAGATGTGATCGGCCTTGGCGCCGGCGAGCCTGATTTCGACACGCCGGACAACATCAAGGAAGCTGCCATCAAGGCGATCCGGGATGGCAAGACGAAATACACGAACGTGGAAGGCATTCCCGAGCTGAAGGAGGCCATTTGCGGCAAGTTCAAGCGCGAGAACGGGCTGGACTATACGCCCGCCCAGGCCTTCGTGGCGCCAGGCGGCAAAAAGGTCATCTTCAACGCCATGATGGCAACGCTGAACCCCGGCGACGAGGTGGTCATCCCGGCGCCATACTGGGTGTCCTATCCCGATATCGTGCTCTTGGCGGGCGGCCAGCCGGTCTTTGCCGAGGCGGGGATCGAGACCAAGTTCAAGCTCAGCCCCGCGACGCTCGAGGCGGCCATCACGCCCAAGACCAAGTGGCTGATCTTCAACCACCCGTCGAACCCGACCGGCGCCGCCTACACCCGCAGCGAACTGAAGGCACTCACCGAAGTGCTGATGCGGCATCCCCATGTGTGGGTGCTGACCGACGATATGTACGAGCACCTGGTCTATGACGGCTTCGAGTTCACCTCGCCGGCACAGGTCGAGCCCGGCCTTTACGAGCGCACGCTGACCATGAACGGCGTGTCGAAGGCCTACGCCATGACCGGCTGGCGCATCGGCTATTGCGCGGGGCCGGTGCCCTTGATCAAGGCGATGACCAAGCTGCAATCGCAGACGACGTCGAACGCCACGAGCATCAGCCAATGGGCCAGCGTGGAGGCGCTCAACGGGCCGCAGGACTTCCTGAAGGAGCGCGCGCAAAGCTTCAAGGAGCGGCGCGACCTCGTGGTGTCCATGCTGAACCAGGCCAAGGGCATCGAGTGCCCAACCCCGGAAGGCGCATTCTATGTCTATCCATCCTGCGCCGGGCTGATCGGCAAGCGGACCCCATCTGGCAAAGTGCTCGGCAACGACGAAGAGGTGGTGACGGCGCTGCTCGAAGACGCAGGCGTGGCCGTCGTGCATGGCGCGGCCTTCGGGCTTTCGCCCTATTTCCGCATCTCCTACGCGACTTCCGTGCCGGAGCTGGAAGAGGCGTGCCGCCGCATCCAGCGCTTCTGCGGCAACTTGGATTAGGCCGCGCGCGGACTACGGGCGTCATTGCGAAGGGCTTCAGCCCTGAAGCGATCCAGAGGCAAGACAGGCCGTGCCTGCTGCTTCTCGAACGCCGCCCTGGCCAAGGCCGCCTCGCGATGACGCTTTATACTTTGAGCCTCTTTCGAGTTTGAAACAATATAACACAAGTGTTTTTAAGAAGTATTAAAGGCGGGCGTAACCTGGCGGCTAAATCTTTTGGTTAATTTACAGACTGTCCGTATATTTAATAGGGTTTTGGAGTCGTAGAAAACGGCCTAAAGCGGGAAAAGATTCGCAGAAAGACGGCGGCAGAAAATATGAAGAGCGGCCGTTAACCTTGCGCGCATTAACGATGATAGCGTCTTACGCGAAATCAACTCCCCGTTAAGGTTCGCTTCCACGGCGCAAAAAGCTGTTTGCAAACCCGGAAGTTGGGGTAAACAGCTTCCTGCCGCATGCGCGGTATCACGAGCGGCAGGACCGCCTGGCTTTTCAAAGGGGATGAGGGCTTTGTGGCTGAAGGATACGTCAGATGGAAGGACTTGAGGGGTGTATACACCGGCTCGCTCGGTGCGCTCGATGAATGGATCGATACTCTTCAGCGGGACGCGGAAATAGAGCAGCCGATGGCCGTTGAAGTAGAGCGGCAGGATGGGAAGGTTCTATATATCGGCCTGGGCTACAAAGAGGCTGTATTAAGCTTCGCCGCTTCAATAAACCCACCTTATTATGTAGCTACCTCAGGCAGATCGGGCAGAGGAAGCGAAGAAACCGTGGATTTCTATTTCTACGGCATATGGAACGAAGTTCCGCGCAGGTTTCTGGTGCCGATGACGCACGCGCGCACGGCACTGCGCTTATTCTGGGAAACTGGCGAACGTTCCAAAGAAGTCTCTTGGGAAAAGATTTGATGGCACCCCAAGGGCAAAGCGCGATCCCCAGGGAATCGCGGCCTATCTTGAGGAGTATAACCGCACTTCTACTTTGTCCGCGCGGGCGAGATCTGCTCTACCGGCGGTCGCGGGACGATTTTGACGCTGCGTTTGGCATGGCATGTCTCCTGGCCAAATTGTACGGCCAATACCCGGCCGCTTCAGGTGCTTTGCACGACACCAAGATGCCTCAGGCAACTCTTCGGCGCGGGCAAGCTGCTATGTCCCGCGATCCGTTTCACCAAACTTCGCATCTGAGCCCCTCGACGCGATTGAATTCGCCCAGATTGCCTGTCACCACGATGAGCCCGCGGCTAAGTGCGTGACCTGCGATCAACACGTCATATCCGCCGATCTGTTGGCCTTGGCCGCCCAGCTTCGCCCTGATTTCGGCCGCGTGGCCCGCGGCTTCCAGATCGAACGGCAAGACTTCGAGGCGCGCCGCGAACCGGCCGGCCTCAAGCCGGTTGTGCTCGGGCCGTGCCGATTTCGCCGCGCCATGGAGCAATTCGGTTAAGATGATCGTTGAAATACAAAGACCGTCCGCTTCGCGATTGAAACGCTCGCGAAGCGTCTCGGGCCGGTCCCGGAGAACTCGGATGCACAGATTGGTGTCCAGCATGTAGCGGAGCATCAGAGAGGCTCTCGCTCCTGCGCCGGCGGCTGGTCGCGAGCCCCAAGCTCGATGCCCGGAGAATCGAAGAAATCGTCCCAGACCGCGCTCGCAGGCACGATCACGCGCCTGCCTGCCGTCACGAAGCACGGTCACCTCCTTGACGCCGTCCGGGAAGGCGACATCCTTCGACAAACGCACAGCCTGCGAGCGGTTCGACTGGAATAGCTTTGTACGGACCATCGCGATCCCTCCTTTGGCCGCCATTGTGAGACGATGGGTGGGATATGCCAATGGGATATACCGTTTCCAATATTGGCCACGCCATTTAAGGCAGAGGGCTACAGGCGGCGTTTCCCCGGCCGATTGCACGCGTTCGAAATCCGCATCCGCGCCAACCGCCGGCATCGACGCCTGTACTTCGGCAAAGCTGCGCCCGCGGCCAAGCGCATCTTTTTCATATAGGCAGCCGCGGCACTCCCATCGGTCCCGATCAGGCGCAACGCTTCTTCAAGCGTGACGGAAGAATACACACGCCACCATTGGCCAGTATGCCTGTGCCACATCACGTCAAATCGGGTGTCCGAACCTTCCGGCACATGATCCAGCCGCGCGAATGCGAAATCGAATTCCTCGCCTGCATTTTCGGGAAAACCCGAGCGGAAGCGCACGATGAAGCTGTAGTTGCTTCCTCGCCATTTTCCAAAAATGTCTACTGGATAGTTAAATCGCGTAGGCTGGATTTCCGGGAGGAACTGGGGTTTCAAGACCTCTGCGATGAAGCGCCCGCACGCCGTGGCGATGGCAGCCTTTCCATCGGGAGTGAGGTGTTTCGCTCTCACCCATGCGCGCTGCCGTTCCGGCCTTGAAGCAGTCATGGCTCGATCTCCCTCTGCCGTCACGCATAAACTCATTTTGTTTGGCTGTCCGGCCGGCGCCGCCAACTTATCCTCTATTTGCATTCGAAGATGCCGGGTGGCTTCGAGGTCACTTCGTAGACTGTGCGCCGCTTCCAAAATCGGCTACGCCGTTTTAGGCCGAGGCCTCACCCGGCGCGTGGAGCGGCGAGAACGGGTTCTCAGCATCACCCCGGTGCCTTGGAAATCGGAGGTATTGCGCGTCACGAGCGTTAGATCGTTGATGAGGGCAACGGCCGCGATCTGCTTGTCGAGTTCATGCCCCGGATTAGGAACTCTCAGCCGGCCCCAAACCTGGGCCGCGTCCGCGTCGAAGGGCAGGATGTTCTCCGCGTATTGTTCGAGGATACTATTCAGCCACGCTTCAAGCGCTTCCGCCTGGGCGATATCGCCGCGATGGCGGATAAGCTCCACGCCGCGGCGCAATTCGCCCACGGATATTGCGGACAGGTAAACCGGCTCGCCCGAGGCTATCGCCTTTTCGAAGAAGGCGGCGACCCCTGGGTTTGCGTTCGCCTTCTTCCGGGCCTCGCTGATGACGTTGGTGTCAATCAAATACATGCGGCGCTTCCCGGCCGATTGCACGCGCTCGAAGTCCGCGTCCGCGCCAGCGTCCGGCATCGATGCAAGCACCTCAGCAAAGCTCCGTTTGCGCGGGCGGGCGAGCGCGGCGGCCAGGATTTCCCGGTGTTCCGCCTCCGCGCTGTGTCCATGGGCGCCGGCCCGCTCCTTGAGCGCCCGCACGAGTTCGTCATCGACCCCGCGTACCAGCAAGTCAGCCATCGCGCATCTCCAGAAGTTCGGCGATATCATTGATATCACCTCGCCCGCCGCCTGCCAAGACCGGATTCTGGGTAAATATGCGATTAATCGTGTCCGAAAATTCTGAGGCGCAAATCTCGCTGCGCGGTCGTGAGGTAGCGGCTTTTTGACATGGCCTGCATGCGTCTTCGCTTTACAGCAGTACGTCCTTGGGTGCTCGTGAGCAGCCTTGTCCCGAAATCGAAATAGTCGATCACGTCAGCTTCAAGGTGGGGACTAACGCCATGGGCATTCAGCGGTATTCTAAGTATCCCACGGCCCTCACT
>CAWAVJ010000060.1:0-46536 GCA_963785355.1 uncultured Alphaproteobacteria bacterium | reverse complement strand
AACCATTTTCGCGCTGTCTCGCGGTTCCACTGCACATGCGCATAATCCACGGCCAAGCGCCGCGGCTTCTGGGCGATGCCGTGCGCAAGGATGTTCCCGCACCATGGCCGCCCCGGCAGCGTCCGCAGAAAACGCTCTGCGGCAGCGTCAGCGTGGCCGCACCAGACGTGAGCGTGGCCATTTCCGCGAGGCCGTTTACGCTCTGAGCCCCGTTTTCCGGGGGTGCGCTGCACCCTGGTATTATCTGATATGGTTATAGTCTCAGCGTGAACGCGGCCATTCATGATGGCCTCCGCTGACGATGGACGGATATTTTAGAGTATGAAGCCGAAGCTTCAGCGCCTGCAGTATATCCCCGCAACACGTTGTGCTTTCCTGCGTTCAGGCTCACAAGGTTGTTGCAAAAGCGCGCGGCGATGCGTATATTCAGTTTGCTGATTCTGAATTGCTGTCGTCATAAGGTTGCGATTTGCGGTTTTCATCTGTGAACCGGGTTATGATGAGCCATCCCCTCTGGACAAGGCGATGGTTTGGGTTCACGCAGTACTGACAAACTCAAAGAGTTGAATGCCCCGCTCCGGCGGGGTCTTTTTTTGTTATGCTGCTTGCCGGGCGGGACGTTGCAGGAGTTCGATGCCCCTCCAGCCGCGATGCAGCCGGACCAGCCCACGCCGCTCCATTCTCTCCAGCATGGCCGAAATGGCTGCGGCGGTTTTCCCCGTTTTCAGCCCGAGCTCCTTCCGCGTCGGCGGGGAAGCCGATGGCGGCCACGCCGCGATTTCATCGAGAAGGCGCTTCTGTTCCGGGGTCCATGTGAACATTCGAAAATCCTCCAGCGCTAACGTCAGGTGTCAACCGCTGGTAGCGATATGCGCCTGCGTGCGTAGAATTTCAATATCGTTTTGCCAGTTATATTATGTACTATACCAAAGTGTGTAAACTACAAGTTGACATAACGCAGTAATGAGTGGGCCACTCCGAAGTATTGTCAACCAATGGTTGACATTGGCCGCAATCGAACCATGCGCCTAGCTTTGGGATGGTACTTGCGCAATAGCGCGAATTTCCGCGAACGCCTGACCGAGGCGTGCCCGGCGCGTGGGCTAACCCACGAAGCCGTCTGCCGCAGCATCGGCATAGCCAGCGCAACCCCTCGGCGGTGAGCGCAAAAGATGTGATCAAGGCGCCTCCATTCGGCCCAAAGTGTTGCGGCTTAGCAGGCCGTTTTCGTATGTTTGGCTTGCTAACGGCTACAGGGGGAAGAATGGCCAGTTCCGATGTCAAAGTTTCGTGCCGCAACTGCCAATTTTGGGAGGCTGGCTCTATCCTGGGTACGAGGGGAACTTGCAGGCGCTACCCGCCCACTCAGATCAAATCGAGCTTTAGTCTAAGGCCCGCCTGGGAAAATCTGAGCTGGCCCAAAACGATGGGCGGGGAGTGGTGCGGGGAGTTCAAGGGCAGGCCTAAGGACTAATAGCGCGGGACAACGCCCCGCGCGATGCAGAAGCCGTTCGGGCCGCCGTTGAAGCCCCAATGGATGGTATCGCCAACCGCGTAGGCGTAGGCGCCGCCGTCATCGTGCTGCCCCGGCTCTATGCGGGCCTTCGCGATACAGCGCTCGACCGCGGCTGCCTGCGTTGGGGTTAGGCGGCTCCATTCCCGGTTCATTTCGAGGGCCTTTCCCACGGAACCCCGGTGGCGCCTTCAAAACCTCGAATTATGCCGGCAGCTCGCAGCCATCGCTTGAGTGCTTCCTCGTAGGTCAGCAGGCCATCGCGGTATTGCTTCAGCGCTTCGTCCAGGCGCCTCGCGTAATCTTCGCTGTCCATGCTCAGCGCCCTTTCCGTTCGGCCTCGTACTCGGCAGCGTTGCCGCCTGCCTTCCGGTGCTTTGCCCGGCCTTCCTCGATGGTGAGGAAGCCTTCGCGCATCAGCTCCAGCACGTCCGCAGGCCGCGAATAGGAGAGAGGTGATCTTCACTCATGACCGCTCGCCCTTCTCCGCTTTGCGCGCGGCTTCGATCTTATCGGCAAGCAGGGTGATTTCCATTTTCACCCTCGTGGCGGTCTTCGTAAGCCGGGCAGCCTGCTCGCGGTCGGACGGCCCGAGCAAAACGGCGGCGTCTTCAACCGTCTCCATTGCAATTTGCAGGCGCGTCCGGAGGTCTCTCAGCTCTCCGCTGTTCATTTGCGCTTCGCCTCCCGGCCAATATCGGCGATTTCGCATCCCAGATTGCGGAGAAGGCTATTCAGGCGGATTACCGCGGCGTGATCTCCGGCCGCGTCAGCCACGTTTTGCGCGTCCGCGATAAGTTCGGTGGCACGGCGCAACAAAGACTTCACAGCGTCGATTTGAAACTGCGTTCAGGGGCATTGGAGATGCCTTTTGCGTTGCAAAGATAGTACTAGGGTTATACCCTGGATACAACGTAACGTCAATCCCATGATTTAAGGTTGATCCAATGGCTTCACTTAGCCCTGAAACTTGCCGCGCCGCCAGGGCTTTACTGGCATGGGGACAGCGCGATTTGGCCGCGCGCGCAAATGTGGCTCATGCAACAATCGCGACTTTTGAAGCGAACGCCCGGCAGCCTTATGAGCGCACGTTAGAAGCCTTGCGGCGGGCGTTCGAAGACGCCGGTTTGCGGTTCGTCGATCCCGTGGAAGGCGTTACGGGCGAAGGTGTGTGCTTCAAATGGGGCGTTGCGCCACCGGTCCGGCAGCCGGGTGAAGGCGCAGCCATCAGCGAGGATGGTGAGGGCGGCGTGAAAGCGGCGTGGAACGATTTCGAGGAAGACGCCGATCTTGACGCGCTTCTGGCCGAGGAGCCCGCGCTCAATCCAGACATGGCGGAATATTGGGACACCGCTCCCGAGCTATGGGCGAGCTTGTCAGAAGGCGGCCGGGAGACGCTGAGCCGCAGCATGTACGGCGATACGCGGGCCGTGAGCGAGGGGTATTTCCAAGGCGAGAACTCACGGCAAGCTCGCGGAGCGTGTATAGTGAGCCTGAGGGGGAATCACATGGCTGATGAAAAAACCGGAACCGTCGATCTCAACTTCCTTGCTGAGCAAGGGGCACGCATTCTCCGCGAGCTTAGCCAGGCGCGAACGCTCGGCAAGGAAGCCGCCGAACGCGATGAGATTATCCGCGCTGAGATTGCCCGCGTTCACGCCGATGTGGCCAAGATCAACGTCACTGTTAGCGAAATCCACCACGATGTGCTGACCACAAAAGCCCTGGCGCTAGAAGCCGTGGTCAAACTCACGAACCTCGAAAGCGCAGCAGTCACGCCGTCAACCGCACTGGAAAAACGCATGGGGGGTTTGCCCGTGCCGCTCCGCCCGCACCAAGCAGCGATTTAGAGCCTATCCGCTTTCGATGGAATCGAAAGCAGGCTCTAGCTTGTTGTTCTGCCGTGCGTCTTATCGGAAAACCGCTTCGCACCTCGGGTCAAGCCCGAAGGCGTGCTTTTCCGGACGCACTCTAGAGCGGCCGGCATTACGTAAGCGCCAGTTCATTTTCCCCCGGCAGGCGCTTTCCCTCGGGCATCTCAACCTCCAGGATCCAGATGTCCGGATCGCGGGCGGCTTGGCGCGCGAGATAGGCGTCCACTTCGGCTTCGGTAGCGCTTGGAGAATAGACCGGCTGCCATGCGCGCCCCTCATCGAGGATGAGCGCATCCCCTGGCATCGCCCCGGTAAGATGCGTCGATAGCGGCGCGTAGACCTGAGCTGTGCCATCCAGATGCGCGACCTTTATGTAGATCGCACCGGCATCGGAATCGCCGCGGCGGACGAGCGCCGCCGATACAAAAACAGTGTTGAGCCGCCGCAAGTACGCGCTCACCCAAATATGTGACTTAAGACGCATCGTTCCCTCTTAAATGTGAAGCGAAAACAGTCTGCCCGCCAGCGTTCGGCCTTCGCTTGGGGTCATATTTTGACCTACCCTTGCTGACAGTCAATGGCGCGTGCCGCCGCTGCCTCGAAAGGACGCAAAAACCTATCACCGGAAATCGCGGCTTTTTAAGGAATTGGCCCAGATCGGATGAACACTTTTTCTTGTATGGAAGACGGGGGCTGAGCTTTGAAAAGTTTGGCCGTCGCGTTCAAGCTGCAACAGTATGGCGTCCGATTGGCCCGGCTGAAGGCTTTTGAGCATAGCGGTCCAGTCGGTGAGATGGCGGCTAACCACATGGATGACATTGCTTTCCTTTTGTAGAACGCCCTCGCAGAGGAGGACCTTGGCGCCAAAAACGGCGCGGCGGTATTTGACCGCGATCTTCGGCCAGACGATCAGATTGGCGGCGCCGGTCTCGTCCTCGATGGTGATGAAAATCGTGCCTTTGGCGGTTGCCGGCCGCTGGCGGAAAAGGACGAGCCCAGCAATTTTTACATGCCTGCCATCTGGCAGCTTTTTCAGGTCCGCCGCCGTGACCATTCCCTTCGCGCGCCAGGCCCCGCGCATGAACGCCATTGGATGATTGCGAAGCGAAAGCCCGAACGCGGAGTAATCTTCCGCAACCGCCTCCTCCTCCCGCAGCGGAGGCAGCTCTACGTCATCCCGCGCGCGCTGCTGCGGCGGCGTCATTCCCGCGAAGGCGGGAATCCATTTCTGTTGCATGTGCAACGTCTTAGGTGGGTCCCTGCCTTCGCGGGGACGACGCTGCGAATCCTGCGATCCGCCATGCTCGATAAGCGGCAAGACATCCGGCTCAAGCCCTGCAACATGCCAAAGCGTTTCGCGCCGGGCGAGATCGAGCGAGCCGAAAGCATCGGCGCGTGCCAGGGTGCGCATGGCGGCGGCCCCAAGCTTTGCCCGGCGCATGAGAATCCTCTGGCGTGAGAAACGGCCCGCCTTGCTGCCGCGCCTCAACGAGGCTTTTGGCATCGTTCTCGCGCAAGCCTGCAACCAGCCGAAGCCCAAGGCGCAATGCATGGCGATTGCCAGGGGGAAGTCCCCCCTCATCCTGTCCTTCTCCCCGAGGGGAGAAGGGACGCCTGTTCAAAGGAAGAGGATCATTCAGGCGTCCTCTCTCCCCTTGGGGAGAGAGACAGAGTGAGGGGGTCTTAGCAACCGGCTCAAGCGTATGATCCCAATCGCTGGCGTTCACATCGATGGGCCGCACCGTAACACCATGCAGCCTCGCGTCGCGGACAAGCTGGGCCGGCGCGTAAAAACCCATGGGCTGGCTGTTCAAGATCGCGGCGGCGAACACATCGGGGTAATAGCGCTTCAGCCAAGCCGAGCAGTAGACGAGCAGCGCGAACGACGCCGCATGGCTTTCGGGAAAGCCATAGGTGCCGAAGCCCTGGATCTGGCTGAAGCAGCGCTCCGCGAAATCGCGTTCGTAATTTTTGGCCAGCATGCCCCGGATGAACTCGTCCTTGAAGGTATGGATGGTGCCAACCTTCTTGAAAGTTGCCATTGCGCGCCGCAACTCATCGGCACGCGCAGGTTGAAATCCTGCAGCTATAATGGCTATGCGCATACATTGTTCCTGGAAAAGCGGCACACCTAGCGTTTTTTTGAGAATCTCTTTCAACTCCTCGCTAGGGTATCTGACCTTCTCGATACCTTGCAGGCGGCGCAGGTAGGGGTGCACCATGTCGCCCTGGATCGGACCGGGCCGCACGATGGCGACCTCGATGACGAGATCGTAGAAGCAGGCCGGCTTGAGGCGCGGCAGCATGGTCTGCTGGGCGCGGCTTTCGACCTGGAACACGCCAACGGAATCGGCGCGCGAAAGCATCTCGTAGACGCCGGCATCCTCAGGGGGCACGGTTGCCGGCTTGAGGTCAACGCCGTAATGCTGCCGCAACAGCTCGAAGCCCTTGGCAAGGCAAGTGAGCATGCCGAGCGCCAGCACATCCACCTTGAGCATGCCGAGCGCTTCGATATCGTCCTTGTCCCATGAGATGACGGTGCGGTCCTTCATCGATGCGTTCTCGATGGGCACAAGCTCGTCGAGCCGGCCGCGTGCGATGAGGAAGCCACCCGGATGCTGCGACAGATGGCGCGGGAAACCGATCAGCTCGCGGGTAAGCTCGATGCACAGCGCAAGCCTTCTGTCGCCCGCATCGAGGCCAAGCTCTCGAAGCTCTTCGGCGCCGATAACATCCTCGCTCCAGCTTGAGACCGCCCCGGCCAGCGAGGCCGTCACATCGGGCGAAAGGCCCAGCGCCTTGCCCACCTCGCGCACAGCACCTCGCGTCCGGTAGCAAATGACGGTGGCGCATAGCCCCGCGCGATGCCGGCCGAAGCGGCGGTAGACATACTGGATCACCTCCTCGCGGCGCTCATGCTCGAAATCGACATCGATATCGGGCGGTTCGTCGCGCGCGTCCGAGATGAAGCGCTCGAAAAGCAGGTTCGAGCGCGCGGGGTCGACCTCGGTGATGCCGAGCGCATAGCAGACGGCGGAATTGGCGGCCGAGCCGCGGCCTTGATGGAGAATGTTATTGTCCCGTGCGTAGCGCACGATGTCTTCGACTGTGAGGAAGAACGGCGCGTAGTTGAGCCGCTCGATCAGCTCGAACTCGTGCTCGATCTGCTGGACCACCGGAGTGGGCGTGCCGCCGGGATAGCGGCGCTTGAGCCCCTCCCAGGTCAGCCGTTCGAGACGCGCTTGCGGGACCTCGCCGTTGGGCGCGATCTCATCGGGATATTCGTAGGTCAGCTCTTTGAGGTTGAACGTGCAGCGGCTGGCAAGCTCAATCGTGTTCGCGACTGCCTCGGGATGGGCGGCGAAGAGGCGGGCCATTTCCCCGGGGCTTTTAAGATGGCGCTCGGCGTTGCGGGCGAGCCGGAAGCCCGCTTCGTCTATGGTGCAGCTGTCGCGGATGCAGGTCAGCACATCCTGAAGGCGGCGGCGGGCGGGATCGTGATAGAGCACATCGTTGGTGGCGATCAGCGGCACGCGCGCCGCATGGGCAAGCGCTGCGAGCCGGTGCAGCCGCTTGGCATCGTCTCCGTGAAAACGGCAGGAGGCGGCAAGATAGACGCGGCCTTGGAGCCGCGCCGCCAGGCCTGCCAGATGCAATTGAAACCGCCCGGCGCTCTCCGCGCTTTGAAACACATCTTCCGGCGGGATCGGCGCTACGATCTGCCCTTCGGAAAACTCCAGGAAATCCTCGAGGGTAAGGTGGCATTCGCCTTTCGGGATCTCATCTTTGGCTGAAGCCCCCCTCACTCTGTCTCTCTCCCCAAGGGGAGAGAGGACCCCTGAATTCACGCTGCGGGTAATTCTGGCGTCCCTTCTCCCCCCGGGGAGAAGGACAGGATGAGGGGGGACTTCCCCCTTCTGCTTAAAAACCCGATCCGATTTCCCAACCGTCAGCAGCCGGCAGCAGCCGGCCGTAGGCCGCGCGGTTCTGCGGGTAGCAGAGAATATCTGGCGCGCCATCCTGGAACGTGAGCCTGCAGCCCACGATCAGCTTCACATCCAATTCTTCAGCTGCGCTATCGCGCTTCGCGCTACTTGAGCGCAAGTCTTCAGCTGCGCTATCGCGCTTCGCGCTACTTGAGCGCAAGTCTTCAGCTGCGCTATCGCGCTTCGCGCTACTTGAGCGCAATTCGCGCGCGGCCAGATGCGCCCGCACCACGCCGGCAAGCGAGTTGCGGTCGGTGATGGCGATGGCATCGAGCCCAAGCCCGGCGGCGCGGATAACTAGCTCATGCGGATGCGAGCCTCCTTCGAGGAAGGAGAAATTCGTCGCCGCTTGCAGCTCGGCATAGCGAACCTCTCGCAGGGGCGTCCGGCTCATGGGAACAGCCCGTGTAAATACCAGCGCGGCAGGCGCCCCGCCCCATAGATGCCCTCGCGGAAAACCCAAAAGCGCAAGCCCGCCGTACTTTCGACGCGGTAGTAATCGCGGGTCTCGCCGCCTGCATCGGCGTCGCCGCGCCACCATTCAGGCTCGATGCGCTCCGGACCTTCGGCGCGGACGATACGATGCAACACCTTCCGCCACCGGAACAGCACCGGCGGCGCATCCGGCAGCGCGGCCGTCACATCGATAGGCTGTGGCCGCGCTAACAGCCGGATAGGCCGCTCGCCCGCGAAGGGCCAAACTGCGCTCGCTCCCCTCACCCCAACCCTCTCCCCATGGGAGAGGGGGTAGGTCGCAGCCGTTGAGAGGGCGTTCCCTCTCCCATGGGGAGAGGGACAGGGTGAGGGGAGTAACCCCATCCGTTTCGCCGCAGCGCTATGAACAGACTCCGGGATGACGGCTTGCCGTTTCACCGCGCGTTCGGGGATGTAGCTCTCCTGGGGGCTAAGCCGGTAGACGCGCCCCTTGCCCAGCCGGTTTTCGAGCGAATCGATCAGCGCCGCGAGTTCCTCCACGCAAGCGGCATGCTGCCCGGCCTTCAAAACGCTCCCTTGCCGCTCGTCCAAAGGCTCAGTATGCGGCGCGGCCAGCATCGCCAAATCCACGCCAAAGCCCGGATCGATAAACCCGAGCTTCTCGCGGAACAGGCGCATGATCCGGGCTGCGTCGCGCGTTGGCAGCGCAGCCGTAACGGCTTGCGTTTCGATACCGCCATCGGACCTGAAGAAGCTCAGTTCGAACCGCAAGCCGCCTTGCCGCCCGGCCTCAAGGCGCGCACAAAGCATCTCCAGCAGCCTCGCCCCGGCGCGCTCCAGATCCTCGGGCGCGGAAATGGGCTCTGCGAAGCGCAAGCGCTCGATCCATGGCGTGGGCGGGCGCAAGAATTCGATGGCTTCTTGGGCAAGCCCCATCGCCTTGTCGAGCTGCGGCAGCAGATCGGGGAAGCGGCGCGAAAGGCCGGCGCGGGGCAGGTTTTGCACAGCGCCGATGGTGAAAAGCCCAAGCTTTCGCAAGAGGCTCGCCGTCTCCCCGGCGATGCGCAGCCGCTCCACAGGCAAAGGCGCAAGCAGGACTTTATATGTGTTCCGGTCCACAAAGACGTAGCGCTTGGCGTGATGGGCGAGCGCGTAGGCCGCGCCGAAGGTTGGGGCGATGGCGGCGCGGGCAGGGATGCCACGCGCTTCGAGCCTGCCGAGCAAATCTTCGGCAAGCTCAGCTTCGCCGCCCCAGAGATGGGCGCATCCGGCAATATCGAGCCAGAGGCCGCAAGCGTAGGCTGGCGCGGTGAAGGGGCTATAACGCTGCGCCCAAGCGGCAAGCGCGGTCAGCGCGTTCCCGCAGGCTTCGGGTTCGGCATCGGCAACGATGAGCTTCGGGTAAATCGCGAGCGCGTCCGCCAGGGGCTGATGCAGATAAAGCCCGGCCTGCATGGCGGGACCGTCGAGAGCCGCGATCCGGCGGATATTGCCGCACTTTTCAATAAGCACGAGCGGCTCTTTCAGCTTCGCGAGCGGGGGCTTCTTCAAGCGGGCAAGCGTCATCGCGAAGTTCGGCAACCACACGAACATGACCCGCTTCTGCGTTATCGAACCTTGCGCCATCGGACACCTCCACAATCCACGATGCCGTTCTGCCGTTGCGGCAATATTCCAGGTCAAGCCGGAAGCGCGGGCGTCCGAGGCCGGGCTTGAAGTCCCCCCTTAGCCCCAAGTCCCCCCTCACTCTGTCTCTCTCCCCGCAAGCTCGCCTTGGCGAGCTTGCATCTCCGCGTGGCCGCATCCGCAAGCGGATGCGGCTGGGAGAGAGGACCCCAGAACTCACGCTGTGGCTAATTCTGGGGTCCCTTCTCCCCGAGGGGAGAAGGGCAGGATGAGGGGGGCTTATTTCGCTAGGCATGGCGCTCACGCGCCAGCGTGTTGCGGCCGCGCCGCAGCCAGGCAGGTCTGCGTCCGCAGGCTTGGAACGGGGCCGCCGCAAGAGTAGCGCCGTGGCACCGGATTGCCGGGCGGCGGCATCGAGCCTGCGCGCGGTCTTCAAATTAAGCGCATCCGCTTCGCCCAAGACCGCAGGCACCGCGCGGGAATGCAAGGCTTCCTCCATGACGCTCAAGACCCCGGCGTCCTTCGCGCATTCGATCCAAACGATGCGGGACGGATCGAGGCCCAGGCAGGCCAGGCCCGGCGCATAGCAATCGGCCTGGCTCGCCGCCCAGAGAAGAAAGCCATCGTGCGCACGCAAAACTTCCGCCGCCACCGCCGCCGCAAAGGCCGTCACGGCCGGCGCCAATTCGCCTTCCAAGCCGCCTGCGCAAAATTCGTGGAGCGCGCCAAGTGCCAAGCCGCCTCCCGGCAGCGGAGCATTCAGCCGCGCGTCCGCGAAAGGCAAAACGCGGGAATTCGCCTCCAAACGGTGGCCTTCGAGCGCGCGGATTTGCAGACGCAGGGTTTCGAGCTTAGAGTTTGCACTCATGACACGTTTTGATCTCGCTTTGTTCCCGTTTTGGACCAAAAGTTGACGCCGGTCAATCAACTTGTTTCGAACATGGGTTGCATGAGAACATCCTGCGAAGGAGTCGCAATGCCTGGAACATCCGATCAATTGAGCTTTGACTTCCCGCCCGCTAAAACCGCCGCAACCGCAGCCTTCGAGGAAGCCCGCGACGCCGCGCGAAGCTGCCGGGCCTGTCACCTTTGGCATCTCGCGACGCAAACCGTGTTTGGCGAAGGCCCCGTTCCGGCGCCGGTGATGCTGATCGGCGAGCAGCCGGGCGATAAGGAGGATCTCGCGGGCCAGCCCTTCGTGGGCCCCGCCGGCCAGAAATTGAACGAAGCGCTGGCGGAGGCGGGCATTTCACGCAGCGGCGTCTATGTCACCAACGCCGTCAAGCATTTCAAATATGTGCCCCGCGGCAAAATCCGGCTGCATCAAAAGCCCGTGACGGCAGAGATCAAAGCCTGCCGGCAATGGCTTGAGCGCGAACTCGATTTCGTGCAGCCGGAGATCGCAGTCGCAATGGGGGCGACGGCCGCGCAGGCGCTGTTCGGCAAGGCGATGGCGGTGAACAAAAGTCGCGGGCAGCTTTTCGATCTGGGCTCAGCCAAGGCCCTTATCACGATCCACCCCTCTTACCTGCTGCGCATTCAAGAGCAGGCTGACGCGCAGGCCGAATATGCCCGCTTCGTCGCGGACCTGAGCCTGCTCAAGCCTTTTCTCCGCTAAAGCGCCAGCGCGCCAAGCGTCTTTAGGCCGATGATGGATTGGAAGAGGGGGAAGAAAGGGAGAGACGAAGCCCGTTGGCTAGCGGGGGGGGGTGGGCCATGGGCAGGCTTCGTCTCTCAGGGGCAACTTTTACCGGGTTTACCGTCCCTTTGACTCTGAACGCTAGACTGAACTCGTTAACAACAGGTTACGCGGACATGCTGTACTGAGGGTACGCTCGCGCCACGCAATACCGGCCACGCGCTTACTGTAACGCCACAGACGCAACAGCATAAACTCTTTCAACGTAACCCGGACGCAACCTTACAACATACCTCAACGCAACTTAACTCGTACTTCACAAAAGGCGCTCCGTTCTGGGGTGGGGGCGATCCGGAGTGTTCGCCGTCTTGTGATGTGATATGTATGCCGCAGCGTTGAGACGAAATTAAGGCCACATAGAGAAAAAAGCTTGACGTGTGATTTTTCCACATCGTTTGTGCCGCACCCCGCAAACTTGGTCCAGCAGGCAGAAGCGGAGCGGCGGCTGACCTGAAGGCTTGCTAGAGCGGAACTTCGGTGCCGCCGCAGGTATTTACTGGCGAGGGATGGACGGCGAACCGGGCTGTCCCTTTCGAGAGCACAAAAGCGTGAGCGCCGCCAGGAGAGCAACGATGACCCTCATTGAATCCCGTGGCCACCAGATGTTTCCCGTGCTCGACGCAGGCCAGATCGAGACCGCCAAGCGCTTTGCAAGCGGTCCTGTGCGCAATTTTGCGCCTGGCGAGGCGATTTTCAGCGCAGGCGAGCGCTTTGCCCCGGTTTGGCTCGTGCTTAAGGGCTCGATGGACGTTGTGCGCCGCGACGGCCTCGGGCGGGAGGCGGCCATAGTTAGCCACGGGCGCGGCCAATTCTCTGGCGAAGTCGCCCAGCTCGCGGGGCGGGAATCGCTTGCGTCGGCCCGCGCCGGGGCGGACGGCTGCGTAGCACTTCCGTTCGATGCGCCCCATCTGCGCGCTCTGATCATCGGCTCTGCGGAGGTTGGGGAGATCATGATGCGGGCCTTCATCCTGCGCCGGGTGGGGCTGATTGAAGGGGGCGGGGCCGGCTCGGTGCTTGTGGGCATCCCAGGCTCGCCCGATGTTGTCCGGCTGCAAGGCTTCCTCGGCCGCAACGGCTACCCCTATACGGTCCTCGACGCGGCCAACGATGCAGAAGGCCGCGCGCTGGTGGAACGTTTTGGCGTGCTCCCAAGCGAGCTGCCGCTGATGCTGTGTCCGAACGGGAAAGTTCTGAAGCGGCCCACAGATGCTCAAGCCGGCGTCTGCCTCGGCATCACCCCCGAGCTCGACCCGGAACATGTCTATGACGTCGCCATAATAGGCGCGGGGCCGGCAGGATTCGCCGCCGCGGTCTATGCGGCATCCGAGGGCCTGTCCGTGCTTGTGCTCGATCAGCGCGCGTTCGGCGGACAGGCGGGTGCGTCGGCTCGCATCGAGAATTATCTTGGCTTCCCAAGCGGCATCTCCGGCATGGCCTTGGCCGGGCGCGCTTTCAATCAGGCCCTGAAGTTCGGCGCGGAGATCGCCATTCCGCTGGAAGTGGCAAAGCTCGATTGCGGCGAGCCCGGCGCGAAACCCCGCGATCCTTTCCGCCTGCAGTTTACCGATGGCGATTCGGTGCAGGCCCGCACCGTCGTGGTTGCCTCCGGCGCCCGCTACCGCAGGCCCGCGATCCCGAACCTCGATGTCTTCGAGGGCAGGGGCATTTCCTATTGGGCTTCTCCGGTGGAGGCGAAGCTTTGCGAGGGCGAGGAGGTCGCGCTGGTGGGCGGGGGCAATTCCGCTGGACAGGCCGTAGTGTTTCTGGCGCCTAAGGTGAAGCGCTTGCATCTCGTGGTGCGCGGGCCGGGCCTCGAAGCCTCGATGTCGCGCTATCTCATCGACAGGATCGCCGCCTTGCCTAATGTGGTGCTGCACACTGGCACCGAGGTGGCCGGCTTGGAAGGGGATGAGACCACGGGCCTGACCGCGTTGGTTTTTCGCGAGCACGCAACGGGGGCTACCCGCACCTGCCCGTTGCGGCATCTGTTCCTGTTCATCGGCGCGGACCCGAACGCATCCTGGCTCAATGGCTGCCTCGAAGTGGACAGCAAAGGCTTTGTGGTAACCGGGGCAAATCGCGCGATTTCCCGCCCGGCCCTGCCGCTTGAGACCAGCCTGGCCCGGCATTTTCGCCATCGGGGACGTGCGGGCCGGCTCGACCAAACGCGTTGCGGCAGCGGTCGGGGAGGGCGCCGCAGCGGTCGCGCAGATCCATACCGTGCTTGCGGCCGGGTAAATGCGAAAGCACTAGTACGCCCCGCAGGAAATCCTGACCAATTTGCGGCTGGCACTGACAGGATTTCCTGCGGATCAGGCGTACTAGCAGACTTCTTAAATCTAGTACAGCTGATCCGCCGGAAGTTCGCTCGGCGGCAAGCGGCATGGGAGTGCGAACTTCCGGCGGGCTGTACTTCAGGCGCCGGCCGGGCTGGAGAGGACCCGCGCGCGTTCATCGGTTCAGGAGTTTCGGCAATCGGCCTTATGCGTTAAAATTCATTCTACTGGCCGTTACCGTCAGGATGGCCGCTAACGCCTGCAAAGGCCATGCGTTGGGGAAGCCTGGAAACTCTAGAGTGCATCCGGAAAAAGTGTGAGCGGTTTTTCCGATAAGACGCACGGTTAAACGAAGGCTTAGAGCCCCGCATTTGATTCTATCAAAAGTGGACAGGCTCTAGGGCCCGGAGCCCCGCACCATAAGCGACGCTCGGGCTTGCCTTGACGATTTAGAAAGAATATTGCCCGTGAAGCAGCGGCCTACCGCGAGAGCGGTTTCGTTGTGTGCCCAGCATGTTCGATAGCTTGGGAGTGAAAGTCTCCTGTCCAACCTGATGGAGGTGAAGGACTAGCGAAGTACAAGGGCGGCCGCCGCGAGGCGGCGTCTGAAGGAAGTATGGAGCAAAACCGCGTCCTGACGAACAGAAACCGGATAGGAGGCATTCTTGGCCGGACGAGCGGGCAACGAGTCGCAAAGTCCATATCCATCAAAGGCCAAGTCTGTAGATCCGGCAGGGATGCGGGGAAGGCGATCGAACTTACCTGGGGAGATCTGCGCCGTTGTTCCGGATTTGGAACTGGGGGGACCGCGAGGCGACCTGATCGCGGCGCAGAAGTCAGCAGAGGGCATATTAAGGCTATGCGGTTGGCAAGGCTAATGAGGCACTCCAATGCCGGAAGGCGGAGCAACGGATAGGCCAAGCCGGAAACGGTGGCTGAAGGCCCGAACGATTGGGAGCGGCAAGTAGGACTGGCAACTCATGAACGGAAAGCGGCAGAAAACCCACTGTTCAGTGGCCTTGGAAACGGCAGGTGAGGGTGAAGCCCTTTCCGGCCGTTGCTCAAGGGCCGAACCGTTTGCGGCGAACCCAGCATCCGAAAGCCCGGCCTTAGCGGAACAATTGATGGAGGAGGTGTGCAACCGGGAAAATCTCGAAACAGCGTGGAAACGCGTTCGAAGGAATAAGGGCAGTCCTGGCGTGGATGGGATGACCATCGATGCCGCCAAGGACTACCTGCGTGAGCAATGGCCAAGCATCCGGTCTCAATTGCTTGAAGGAACCTATCAGCCGCTGCCGGTCAAGCGGGTAGAAATACCCAAGCCGGACGGCGGGGTCAGAAAGCTCGGCGTGCCTTGTGTCGTCGACAGGCTGATCCAGCAAGCCTTGCTGCAGGTTCTCCAGAAGCGCTGGGACCCAACGTTTTCCGAGCATAGCTACGGCTTCCGGCCGGGGCGCTCTGCTCATCAAGCGGTCGCTCAAGCCCAACGCTATATTGCGGAGGGCTACGGCATCGTGGTCGATCTGGACCTCGAAAAGTTTTTCGACCGGGTCAATCACGACATGCTGATGGCGCGCGTCGCCAGCCGGGTGTCAGATAAGCGTGTGCTCAAACTCATCCGGGCGTTCCTGAATGCCGGGGTGATGGAAGACGGTTTGGTCTGTCCGGTGGTCGAAGGGACCCCGCAGCGCTCAAGTAGCGCCGTGCGGTAGCGCGCCGCTAAAGGCGGTCCGCTTTCGCCCCTTCTAAGTAATATCGTGCTCGACGATCTCGACCTGGAACTGAGCCAGCGGGGGCACCGCTTTTGCCGGTACGCGGACGACTGCAACATCTATGTTCGCAGCCAGCGTGCCGGTGAACGCGTCATGGCCTCCGTAACGAGGTTCCTGACCCAAAAGCTAAAGCTCAAGGTCAACGAGGCGAAAAGCGCGGTGGCGCAACCGGAGGAGCGTAAGTTCCTGGGTTTTACCATCACGAACGATGGGGCCGAGCGGCGCATCGCGCCCAAGGCCCTCGACAAGTTCAAGGTGAAAACCCGGGACATGACCCGCCGGAACCGCGGACGCAGCCTGGAACAGGTCGTCGAAGACCTCGCCCCGTATCTTATCGGCTGGCGCGGGTACTTCGGCTTCTGCCAGACGCCGCGTGTGCTCACGAACCTGGAAGCATGGATACGCCGGAGGCTACGCTCGTATCTCTGGCGGCAGTGGCGGAACGGTCCGAACCGCTTCAAAGAACTGCGCCGCCGTGGCGTGTCAAAGTTCCATGCGGCGGTCGCGGCCAGCTCGCCGACGGGGTGTTGGCGCATGTCATCACACCCGGCGGTTCAGCAGGCCCTGCGCAACCATGTTTTCGACGATCTCGGACTCCCCCGGCTTTATGTCACCGCAAAGGCTTAACCCGGTCGAACCGCCGCGGTACGGACCCGTATGCCAGGTGGTGTGGGAGGGGCGGCGCCGTGAGGCGTCCCCCTATCCCGATCTTCGACCCGCAGGAGGCTGCAACGCATTCGTTGGCAAGCAAGGAATGTTTGCTTAGCACTTAAGCGGCGCGCTGGTGGGAACGCGCCAGGTTCTGCCCAGCTTATTTAGGCTCGACCGTGAATACGGTGTCTTCGCCATCTTTCATGGCCGACACTTTGCAATGGGCTTGAGCGGCAAGGCGCCAAGCGTAATAGGCCACGACGAGCTTGGTGTCGCCAACCTTGGCCTCCTTGCCTGCGAAAACATCCGCTACACCTTCCGGAATTCGCGCGGACTTGCCCCGGCAGAGGATGGCCAGCTTGAAGCGCGAGGCCCCGCGTCCGCCGGCATTGCTTCCCTGCACCCCGACATAAAAATCTCCGCCCGCAGGAAGAGCCGTGAGCGCGACCGATAGCAAAGCGAGCAGCAGCCGCGCGTTTTCTTTGTCGATGTCCTGCAAATTGGCCTGCCAATGCAGCCTGCGCTTGCCGTTCTCGATGTAGCTGCGCGCGACCTGCTCGACATGCCCTATCGGAACGGCGGCGCCAAGGCTTGACGAGACGCCGAAGGCGAGCCGGTGGAAATCCAGTTGCGCCCAGGCCGCTTTTGCGCTGTTGTGGATGAGTTCGAGGGCGTAGTACCTTGTGTCCTCGTCGTTTTCTTCTTCCAGGAGTTCAAGGCCGTTATTGATGGCGCCGATTTGCCCCGCGAGGTCGTGGCAAATTTTGCTGGAAATCAGAGCAGCAAGTGTTGTGTCTTCGAGCCGCGTTTGTGCTGTCATGGTAATCCTCCTGCTCTGGCATGCCGCATCCCAATCCATTACCGCTGGAGCGGATGGGCGCGGGCGTAGCTATTTCTAGCATCATGATTTGGCTGTGGACTTCAACATCGCCTGCCAAAAAAATACCGGTACGAACATAAAAGCTACAAAACCGGTGCAAAAGTGAAAACTGCAACCTCAAATTAAGGGAGAGCGCATCGTGACATTTGCAGCGGCCGATTACAAGGATTTCGCGCTCTCCGTCATGGCGGCAGCACAGCAAGCCGGCGCGGCCATCATGGATATCTACGGGCCCGGCATGGATGTCCGCTATAAGGCGGATCGCTCCCCCGTGACCGATGCCGATCAGGCTTCCGAGGACATCCTGATCGCAGCACTCTCCAAGCTCATGCCCGATGTTCCGGCCATCGCGGAGGAGCGCGCGGCGGCTAACAATCTGCCCAACACCGGCAGCACCTACTTCGCCGTCGATCCCCTTGATGGAACCAAGGAGTTTCTGAAACTCAATGGCGAATTCTGCATCAACGTCGGCCTTGTCGACGCCGGGAAAGCGGTTTTCGGGCTCCTCTTCGCACCGGCGAAGGCCGATTGCTTCGTGACACTCGGACCTGGCGAGGCATACCGCTGCGAGCTCCATCCGGCACACAATCCGCCGCGGCAACAGAGTTTCGATTTCACCCCGCTCCGCGGCGAGGCGGCCAGCAGGCCCTTCACCGCGATAGTAAGCCGGTCGCATATCAGGCCTGAAACGGTAGCGTTCCTTGCCAGCCGCGGGAACCCCGAAAGGAAGACCATGGGATCGGCGATGAAATTCGGCATGCTGGCCGCCGGCGAGGCCGACGTTTACCCCCGGCATGGCCCCACGAACGAATGGGACACCGCCGCGGGCCAGGCCATTCTCGAAGCCGCGGGCGGTTGCGTGCTGACGCTGGACGGCAAACCGCTGCTCTATGGCAAAAAGGATCAAAACTTCTTGAATTCCCCCCTTTATCGCCTGGCGCAGACCGCCCGGAACCCTATCTTAGCTTTAAACTTTAGTCGCGGTGCGCCGCGGCCGGATACGGACGGTTGAAGCGATCATGTACCACACCAAATACGTCTTTCCATCCTACACGCGGCTCGAGCGCTTCGCCGACAACTGCATTCACGCCGCGGGCATTCTCTTCAGCGTTGCCGCGACGGTTTTCCTGCTCGTAGCCGCGGCGCAGAAGCTACGCGCCGCCGCCGATATTGCCGGCCTCATCGTCTATTGCATCGGGCTCATGGGCATGTTCGCCGCGTCGGCGGCCTATAATGTCGTCTCGCACGGCGGTCTCAAGGAGATCCTGAGGCGCCTCGATCATGCCGCCATCTTCGTCATGATCGCCGGCAGCTATACGCCCTTCGCAATCGTAGTGGGCGGGGCTGCGGGCGGGTTCATGCTTGCAGCGGTCTGGGCCATCGCCGTCATCGGCGTGACGATCAAGCTTCGCTTTCCGCGGCGCTTCGACAAACTTGCGATCCTGCTTTATCTGGCCCAAGGCTGGCTCGTGGTCCTGGCCCTCGAACCCGTGACGGCATCGCTGCCAACCCAGGCCCTATGGCTCTTAGTCATTGGCGGCATCGTCTACACGGCGGGTGTGCCGTTCCACCTCATGGAGTGGATGCGCTTCCATAATGCGATCTGGCACCTGTTCGTGCTGGGCGGGGCCGCTTGCCAGTTCGTCGCAATCGAGGGCGCCGTTATTCGAGCGTGACCGCAAATCCGGTTGATCTGGCTCCGGTTGAACAGTTCGCGTCATTGCGAGCGCAAGCGAGGCAATTTATGGGTTGCCCTGGATCGCTACGGCGCTTACGCGCCTCGCGATGACGAACTCCTCTACCGGATTTTGCACCCGCGACTGGCGTTAACTTTTCTTGGTTTGCGAGTTGTTAATTTCAACCAGCTATTAATATTAATAAGCAGCGATTTTTATATTTAACGGGGTTTTTGAATCGCAGAATTGGTGGCAAAAACGCGAAAAGATGCGCAGAAAGAAGGCGGCGGAAATTACCAGCCGTGCGCATTAACCATCGCAAATTTACCACGATAGCGCCCTACGGCCCCTGCGCCCCACCTACATAGCCGCCCGCGCTCGCCTATAAGATAATGTTAGCGTTTTCGACCGAACTTAGGCCGCAAATCGCCATTCCCGCGGGCGCATAAGGGTCGATTACGGAAATTGAAGCAGCAGAAACCTGCGCCAGCACTACCCTCGAATCCGGAAATCGCCTCAACAAGCGAAAACGGGGAGACCCACCGAGCCCCGTGCGCGTGCATGTGCGGAGCGCCAAGCATGCTCCCAGCAGGTCGAGTGGCACTTGGGACACTATCGTCTAGGCCGCGAAAGTGCGCAGGTCCGGTATGAACTTTTTTCGTAGACATCATACCTCATCGCCTCTACCGTACATGCAGTTGGGTTGCGTGCAAATCCACTACATAAATTAGATACATCGAAGCAAACACCACTTCACAACACGCCGTGCTGCAGAGCCGGAGTGATCGTTCGCGATCCCGGCATAACCCGTTGCTGCGTGTGCTGCAGGCAATTCCTGGGGAAATGTCATGCGTATTCGCTTACCGCGACCAATTTGCAGCGCTGTTCTTGGGGTGTTTCTACTCTATCCTGCGGACATTACTCACGCCGACACTACTGCCGTGCCAGGCGCTGCCGTGGAGCTTCCGCCGGTCAAGGTCATAGTTGGCCCGGCCCTCCCCAAAAAAGCACCAGGAACCGCACGTAAATCTGGAGCGCCGGCCGCCGGGCAAACGCCCAAAAAGCCAGAAAACGGCGTTTCCCACCAAACCGTCGCAACGTCGCCAGCATCGGGGGCTGCAAATGTGGCTGCTGGAATTGTAGCGCCGCCCGCCATGGCGAGCCAGTTGACGTTTACCGGCGAGGAGATCAACTCGCGCCCGGTTACGCGCCCAGGGGAGGTGCTTGAGGCCGATCCGGGTCTCATCGTCACCCAGCACAGCGGCGAAGGCAAAGCCAACCAATATTTTCTGCGCGGCTACAATCTCGATCACGGCACGGATATGGCGATCTGGGTCGATGACGTGCCGATCAATTTGCGCACGCATGCCCACGGGCAGGGGTATTCGGACTTGAATTGGCTGATGCCGGAAACAGTCAATGCGGTCGATGTCCGTAAGGGGCCGTATTTCGCGGACGAAGGAGACTTTGGGTCTGCTGGCAACGTCCATATCAGCTTTATCGACAGTATCGATAAGACTATTCTGACGACGACAATCGGCAGTTTCGGCTACGAAAGAGTCTTTGGCATGAGTTCCGCCAAAGCTGGCGACGGCACACTGCTGTTCGCTGGCGAGACCGGCTTTTATAATGGGCCTTGGCTCAATCCCGACGCCATGGAAAAATTCAACGGCATGCTGCGCTACACGCAAGGGACGGCGCAGGATGGCCTCTCCGTTACTGCTCAGGCCTATTCGAACATATGGAACTCAACCGATCAGGTGCCGTTGCGGGCTATCACTTCCGGACAGATCGGGCTTTATGGCGAGGAGGATCCAACTGACGGCGGCAACACTAGCCGCTTCGCGCTCTCGGTGCGCGCGGCCGGAACAGACGATCTCGGATCGTGGAAAGCCAATGTCTACGCCGTCAAAAGCGAACTCGATCTGTTCAACAACTTTACATACTTTCTCACTAATCCCACCCTCGGCGACCAATTCCATCAGCACGATGACCGCCTTTTGACCGGCGCGAACGCGGCCCAAACAGTGAAAGACTCGGTTGCCGGATTGCCGGTGGAGACGACTTTTGGCATTCAAACCCGGTACGACGACATCCAGCTCGGCCTCACGGATACTTACGAGCGGGCCTTTCTGTCAAACGTGCGGAGCGACAACGTGGGCGAGGGGAGCGCCGGGGTCTACGCCGAGAGCACCGTCCATTGGACGAATTGGCTTCGGTCTACGCTTGGCTATCGAGCCGATTATTTCGAAGCAAGTGTCGACTCGATCTACAATTCGAAGAACTCCGGCTATGTCCAGGCCGGCATCGGTAGTCCGAAGATGACCGTCGTCTTGGGGCCGTTTGAAAAAACCGAGATATTCTTCGGCGCTGGCGAGGGAATGCACAGTAACGACGCACGCGGAGCCACAATCACGGAAGAGCCCACCGACCCAACTCAAAAGCTATCCGCTTCGCCTTTGCTCGTCCGCACGGAGGGCGCTGAAACTGGCATCCGCACCAAGATCGTTCCGGGTCTCGACTCGTCGGTCAGCGTGTTCCTTCTCGACCAAGCGTCGGAGATTATTTTCAACGGTGACGCTGGCGACACCTCGGCGAGCCGTCCCAGCCAGCGTTATGGTGTCGAGTTCACGAATAAGTATCATCCGGTCTCCTGGCTCACCTTGGATGGAGACCTCGCGCTGACACATGCGCGATTTGTGGGATACGATTCGGAGCAAGCCGCGCTTTATGCTTCTCTCGCGGGCTACCCGCAGGCGCAGATCGGGAACGCGCCTGGCAACTATATACCCAACGCGCCCGCGATGGTGGCGTCGGCAGGCATTACGCTCGGCGATAAGACAGGCTGGTTCGGCGGCTTGCGCTACCGCTTTCTTGGCGTAAGTCCTCTCACCGAAGACAACGCTTTCCGGTCTCCGCCGATTAGCATTTTCAACGGACGCATTGGCTATCAGTTCGACAGTGGATGGAAACTCCAACTCGATGCGCTAAACTTATTGAATGCCAGAACCAACCAGATTACCTATGCGTACGGATCGCTGATCAAGACCGACAGCTTGTATAACCTCTGTTATGGAGGCCCAGCGCCGGCGCCGGGCACGGGATTATACGCTGCCTGTCAGACCGGCGTCATGGATTATGTTTTGCATCCGATGGAACCACTGGCGTTCCGCGTCACGCTTAGCGCGGCATTTTAGGCCCACTGTGAGGCGGCGAGTACGGCCTGCACAGCCGGTTAGCCCCCGGCAAGAGAATTTCCTGTTACAATCCCAAAGGTCCGGACTCGGCCTTATGCGCCACTTAAATGGAGCGGCTATGTGTTGGGGACTGAGCTGGCCGCAAAATTCCGCAATGCCGCCTCTCTTAGGCATTCGTTGGCCAGGCCCAGCCTGCGCGGGGCCGGCGCTGCGGCCTCAAAATTCTGCCCTTTCGACGCTTCCTTGCGGGAATGGTGCCGCGGCGCGATGCTGCCGGGATCGGGACCGTTTCGAGAGCCGCTTGCCCGCACGGCCTTCGCGCGATCCTAAAACTGCCAATGAAACCGGCCGGCCACGACATTTACCGGGCCGCGATCCGTATTGTAGGCGGGGTCGCCGATGAACTGATAGTCGAAGGTGAGTTTCGTCGAGGAGGTCAAGGAGTAGCTATAATACGCCTCGAGAATCTTCTCCCAACCCGGATTCGGCAGCTTCCCATCGCCAATGAGGATGCCGAGGCCACCGTCGTTGAAAAACGCTGCGTGGATGCCGGAAATATCGTTGAGGACGCCCGCAACCCCAACCCGGTCGTCCGCCCTGCCCCATTGCTTGCCGGACACCGAGACGCCTGTCGACACGGTGTAGTCGATGTCCGCGAAATCCCACGGCTCTACGTTGCCGTCGCCCCAGCCGGCGCGCGCGAACACGCCGATGTCTTCGCTAACCTGCTGCTCCAAGTTGGCGCTCACTCCCGGCCGGCTCTGGTACTTGCGCACGGCGTTGATGTCGGCATAGCCGTATTCCGCTGCGACCGCGATAGCGTCCGCATAGCTTCCCATGCTGCCGAATTCGAGATAGCCGGTGACCTTCAGCTTGCCGGGCTGCCCCCACAACTCATGCCGCTCCTCGATCTCCCCTACCAGCTCGAAATTGCGGAACGTTGGGTCGAGACTGCTGCTCAAGGGGCTAATTCCGCCGGCGGGGGTTTCCGACAGGTCGAAAACCCCGCCGCGCAGCGTCCAGCGCCCCCGATACCACTCGGCAGCGCCCCCGTAGGTGAAGCCCCAGCCGTCGCCGGCATAGTCGAACGTGCCGGCATTGATGACCGACCAATTCAAGAAATCGCTTTTGGGATTGTTCGCATATTTGTTGGTGTCGAAAATATCGACGATGGCGAACTTACCTAGGGTCAGCACAAGGCGATCCGCCGTTTGCGATCCGGCAAACTGATTTTGGTCGGCCTCCACCTTTTCAGTCGCGCCGCCAAGATCGATGGTCTGCCGGATGAAATAGCGCTGTACCCGCGCGTAAGGCTCAGCCAGCCCGAGCTTGTAAGCCTCCGCACTCGGGTATCCTGCCACCCCGTGCGTGTTCGCCAAGCCAAAGCCTTGATCGATCTCCGGGTCGACCCAGAATCTCAGCGCCCTTCCACAAGCGCAAGCCGGCAAAGAGCGTGACATCCAAGGTCTCGTCGCCCTCTCCGCCGCCTGGCAGGCTATAGGCGCCCTGATAAGGCGACCGGAACGCAGGATATCCTTGCCAGGTGACCGTGGCCTGGCCGTGGAGACTGATGTTGTCCGAATCCGGCGCGGCCGGCTTTGCTGCGTCTTTTTCCGATGCCCCCGCATCGCCGGCGAACCGGTAATTCACGCCTACGCGGACTTCCTGCAGCGACAGATCGGAATTAAACCGCTGCGCAGCCGCCGGAAAAGCGACACTGCTAAAGCTGTAGTCCGTGAATAGATATTCGGCCTTCGCACTCCAGTGGGCCGCCACCGGCACCTCGGCGCCGGCCCCCGCCGTCCATCCCAATCGCCACAAAAACGGCCCTTCGGACGTCTTGCCGGCCAGGTTGTCCAGCGTAACCTGATCGTAGCTCCAGGCGAGCCCGCCGGTCGCATAAAAGAGCCAATTCCCCGGCGCGTAACCGATGCGAGCCCGCGCGGTGCCGGAAGCGAACACATTGTCGCTATAGCTCTCCGTGCCGTGCAATAACGTCGAAGTGCCACCCATGGAGAGGCCGTTGACGGGGCTTGGATAGCTTGAAAACGATACATCGGCCTCGCCGCCGATGACAAAACGGTTCGGCAGCATATAATTGTAGCCGGTTTGAAGCCCTTCGAAAAAGCTTCCCGACTCCATAAAACTATCGATGGGTTGCGCTAAGCCGAGCGAGCCGGTGGCAATAGGGACCCCCGCCGCCGTGCTGGCGGTCCATTTCGAGCTCCCCCACGCGTAACCCAGATGGCCGCCCAGATAGAAACCGGTCCAGTCCACCGCAGAGGGTTCAGCATCCGGAACCGCCGCTTGCCCGGCAGGCATAATGTCCGCAGCTAAGGCGCTCCCGGCAGACATAGCGACGATCGCGGCCGCTGAGAGTGCGAGCCAAAACTTCAGCGATGCGCGAGATCCGGATAACGGCGGCACTAACCCGCCCACCGCGCAGCCAAGCACGGCCCGATGCCTTCCCCGCGCAGGGACGAATATATCGATGCGCATGCAGACTCCCCCATTCGGCCCCTATGCCCCGATTCGCTTAGCGCTCCAAAAGCCCATTAAACAGCCCTCACGCACAAGTCAATCGGTATAGTTTAGAGTTATTCCAGCTCAAAACAGGACTAGGTAGCCATTTTCCTCATAACTTGCGCATAAATCATGGCTCTTTCGCGCATGGTACATGTCTATCCCGCTTTGTTTTGGTCCTTTAGGTTCGTCGCTGGGTTACCGTGCAAGCCAATGGCTGTTTGTATTTGATGCACAAGGAGACACCTCTTTGCCACCTCTTCATGCGATTGAGCCGATGACCGAATTTGACTTCGCGATCCGCGCTAGAGATTACAGACTCTTAGAGTATGATGTCCACGAAAAAAGCTCATACCTGAGCCGCGGCCACAGCGAGCCCAAAAAACGCGAGCAAAGCGTGTCAAAAAAGTCGCGCCTCTCTCTCCGGCTTTCCGTTATCGGAGCGCGGCAGGAAATGGGCTTCCACGATCCGGATCGAAGTCAAACTAAAAGCAACGCGCTTCTGCAGTTAAATACTAATCGGATCGGGATATTAGAATTGCTCTAATTAAAAAAGAAAAAGGTTGCATTTCCCAAGTGGGAATAATAGCTCTGGACAAGCGGGCGCGATCTTCTGCCCTTTTCGCGCCGGGGGATGATTTGGAAGAAGCCAATACTAGCCCTGCACCGATGCGGGGATGAATTGGCGAAACAACACTTGGAGAATGAATGCGCAAAAAACAGGTTCCGGCGGCCCTCCTCCTGGCAGCATCCATCGCCCTGCCCATTGCGGCGTGGGCGGACGATCCTTCTGCCATCAGTCTTACTCTCAAGGATCACAAGTTCGAGCCCCCCGAAATCAAGGCGCCCCCGAACAAGCCCATCGAGATCACGCTGAAGAACGAGGACGACTCCTTCGAGGAGTTCGACAGCAACTCGCTCCGCACGGAAAAGATTGTCACCGCGCACCAAACCATTACCATAAAGCTCAAGCCGCTTGCCGCCGGCCGTTACCCCTTCCAGGGCGAATATCATGCAAAGACCGCGCAAGGCATGCTGGTCATTGAATAGGAGTGAATAATGCTTGGGGCTGCAATTATCGTTTTCCGCGAGGTGATCGAGGCCGGTTTGATCGTGGGCATCGTGCTTGCCGCCACCGAGGGGGTCCTGGGCCGGATAAAATATGTGGCCGGGGGTATCGCCGCGGGCGTTGCCGGCGCCTCGCTTCTCGCGATTTTCGCGGGCACCCTTTCGAGCGCGCTCCAAGGCATGGGCCAGGAGGTGTTCAGCGCCTCGATCCTTGCCGTCGCAGTCGTAATGCTCTCCTGGCACAACGTCTGGATGGCCAGGCACGGGCGCGAGCTGGCCGCCGAACTGAAGGCCGCCGGCCACGCGGTTGCGACGGGCCGCAAGACCTTGCTGGCGCTCGCCGCCGTTGTCGGCATCGCGGTCTTGCGCGAAGGTGTAGAAGTCGTTCTCTTTCTCTCCGGGATCGTAATCGCAGGCGGCGACAGCAATCTGAGCCTGCTGGCCGGCGGACTGCTTGGCTTGGGGGCGGGCGTCGCGTTTAGCGCGTTAACCTATGCCGGCCTTGTTACCATCCCGACCCGATACCTTTTTAGCGTCACAAGCTTCCTTATCGCGTTCCTCGCCGCTGGCATGGCCTCGCAATGCGTCCATTTCCTCGACCAAGCCGATATCGTTACGGCGCTCAGCACTCGGCTTTGGGATACGTCCTGGATTATCTCGATGGACAGCCTCGGCGGCCGCATCCTGCACACGCTGATCGGCTATGACGACAGGCCGTCGATCATGCAGGCGATTGTCTATTTCGCGACCCTCGCCGCGATTTTCGCAGCCATGCGCATTTTCGGGTCCGCCAAGCCGCAAGCGAAGACGGCTATGAGCGCGCCCGCAGCCTCGCACGTAGCCGCGGAATAGGAGAAGCGATGAAGCCCGCAACGGCATTTGCCGCACTGGCCCTGCTTGTCTGGTCCGCAGACGGTCCGCCAGCAAATGCCCACGAGTTTTACGTTGGCGGGCCGATCCACAAGTACGACATGGAAATCGTCGCGAACTACCTTGTGGGCATCGAAATGGCGCCCATGGCCGCGAACATGGTGCATGGCCGCGATGCCGTTCATATCGAGGCGGACGTGCACGCGACAGCCGATAACGTCTATGGCTATCCCGATGGCGCCTGGGTCCCCTATCTCTCCATCGAATACACGCTGGAGAAGAAAGGCTCGCAGTGGAAGTCCTCCGGCGCCCTTAGGCCGATGACCGCTAAAGACGGCCCGCATTATGCCGAAAACGTGGCTATGGACGGCCCGGGCGAATACAAGCTGACGTACCGGTTCGAGCCGCCTGAGAAGAATGGCTTCTTCCGCCACATCGACAGGGAGACCGGCGTGCCCGGCTGGTGGGCTCCTTTCGAGGAGACGTTCGTTTTCAAATATCCGCAGGCGGATTAATGCGAAATCCGGTTGAATGGTTCGCATGGACGCTGCAAAAAGACCCCCTCACTCTGTCTCTCTCCCCGCCAGCTCGCCTTGGCGAGCTGGCATCTCAACGTGGCCGCATCCGCTTGCGGATGCGGCTGGGAGAGAGGACGCTATAACATCCGCTGCGGACAATTCAGGGGTTCCTTCTCCCCGTCCGCCTCCGCTTGCGGATGCGGCAGCAAAAGATGCAAGCACGCCAAGGCGTGCTTGCGCGGAGAAGGACAGGATGAGGGGGGGCTTTTTGCAGCGTCCATGCGAAGTAATCAAGCCGATCCCCTATAACCCGATGCCTTCCGGAATGCTCCATGGCCGATCCTAGCCTTTACGACGCGTTGCGTATTCCCTCCGAAATGCTGATCGCGCTCGACAACCGCGCGTACCACTTTGCGGTGCAGCCCTATCATTATCTCATACGAATGTCGCACATCGTTTCGGCGGCAGCATTCTTCGGCGGAATACTGCTGTTCGACCTCCGCCTTGCCGGCTTGCGCTCCAGAGCCGGCCTCAAAGCCTTCGCAAGCGATACGCTCTCTTGGCTTTACATCACCTTCGCTCTGGCGATGCTGAGCGGGCTTCTGCTTTTTCTCTACGACCCCGTTCACGCCGGAAGCCGGGCCTACTTCACGCCGAAAATGATTATGATCGTTCTCGGTCTGATCAATACGCTGATCTACCGGCGGCTTGCCTTTCGATATGCGCTGAAGGAGCCTCCCGCCACGCCGCTATCGGCCCGATGGGCAGCCGGCTTATCGGCCCTCTTTTGGCTGGGTGTCATGGTCTTCTCATCCATGAACGCCGAAGGCGTGCCAAAGCTTCTTTTGCGGTAGGTTGCGGTAGATATCTAATTGGAGCTTGCTTCGGAAACGGCTTCCTCCGCCTCGTGATATTTCCGGCGGATCTCGTCGATGTCCACCCGGGAGGGCGGCAATTTCAGCCTCATCGCCTCCAGCGTATCGGCGACGATTTCGGAGATGGCCAGATTCCGGAACCACTTATGGTTGGACGGGATGACGAACCACGGTGCATAGTCCGTGCTCGTCAGCGGCAGCGCGTCTTGGAACGCGTCCTTGTATTTGGGCCACAATTTGCGCTCCGAATAGTCCTTCTCGCTGATCTTCCATTGCCGGGTTGGGTCGTCGAGCCGTTGCTTGAAGCGCGCCAATTGCTCTTCCGGACTTATGTGGAGGTAAAATTTGAGGATGCGCGTGCCGTTCCGGGTCAGCAGTTTTTCGAAGCCGTTGATGAGCCCGTAGCGCTTGGACCAGACCGCTTTCGGAACGAGCTTATGCACGCGCGCGACAAGCACGTCCTCATAATGGGACCGGTTGAAGATGGTAATCTCGCCGTCCGCGGGCACCTTGGCGTGCACGCGCCAAAGAAAATCGTGAGCGGCCTCATCGGCAGTTGGCGGACCGAAGCGGGCCACCTTGACCCCTTGCGGGTTCAGCCCGGAAAATAGGTGCTGGATAACGCCGTCCTTACCCGCGGCGTCGAGCCCTTGCAGCACCACCAGCAGCGATTGCCCGGCATCCGCGTAAAGCAGATATTGCGCTTTGCGCAAGCGTTCGAGGTTTTCTTCGACTTCGCCTTTCGCTTTCTCCTGGGACTCGTGCCTGCCGGTGTACGATGGATCGATCTTGTCCAAGTTCACCTTGGATTCGGGCTCGACCAAAAACTCTTTGCGATAAGCCATTCCGCCTGCTCCCTTTGCGCCGAACCGCACTTTCCGGAATGCTAACGCAAAACCTTTGCCAAGGGTTTGCCAAATTCCTTGGCTCACGCCCTGAGAGCAACCAGTTAACTGCTGAATTGGAGGAACAATGGCAAGACCGCGCTTAACCCTTGTGCAGGCCCTCGAAGGCGTTATCGAGCCGGCGGGCAAGACCATCGTCGATGTGGGCTGCGGCGACGGCGCGCTTGTGCGCCATTTTATACGCCTTGGCGCCCGCGCTATCGGCATTGAAGTGAGCGAAGGCCAGCTCGAACGCGCGCGGGCGCAGGCGGGACCTGGAGAAACCTATAGCGTGGCGAGTGCAGAAAACCTGCCATTCGCAGATGGCTCCGCCGATGCCATCCTCTTCATGAAAAGCTTTCACCATTTGCCATTGGCGGCGATGCCGCTGGCACTTTCCGAAGCCGCCCGCGTGCTCGCGCCAAGTGGGCGTCTCGTTGCGATCGAGCCGCTGGCCGAGGGCAGCTATTTCGAGGTAACGCGCCCGATCGACGATGAGACCGAAGTGCGTGCCGCCGCTTACGCGGCATTGCAGGCCCCGCCCCCGGCCCTCATCCCGGATGGGGAGTTTTTCTACGAAAGCGATGTCCGGCCGCGCGACGCCAGCCATACTTTCGAAACGATCATGGCCGCCGATCCGTCGCGGCAGGAGCGCCTGGCTGAGGCCGGCCCCGAGGTCAGGCGCCGCTACGAAGCCCTCGTACAATACGATGCCGCAGGCCCATTCTTCATTGCACCCATGCGGCGCAATGTTTTCGTCCGGGCGTAAGAGCGGCAAAAGTCCGGGCAGGCAATTGCCGGTACGCTGATGCACGAGCGTCATTCCCGCGCAAGAGCGTGTGAAAAAATCGAAATTACAGACTTCGGCGAGACTCCGCAGCGTCATTCCCGCGAAGGCGGGAATCCATTTCAGCCACTAGAACAAGACCTTAGCGTGGGTCCCGCCTTCGCGGGGACGACCGCCTACAGCTTCTACTTACCTGCCTGGCCTTTTGCCTCTGTTACGTCGGGCCGGCTAGAGTGCGGAAAGGCGGCCTACTTCTTCTGCCAGGTGAAGATGGCGCTCGCCGAGAAGTTCAAGATCGTGCTCACGGCGATGCCGCTGAGCACCGCCAGGTTCAGGACATATCTACCTTCCTGCATGCCCAAGGGAAACCAGGACCGGAGCTGCGCCGCGAAGGAGACACTGACAAGCGCGCCCACGCCGCTGATCGCCAGGAAGGAGAGTAGTCCGCTCAAAACCGCCCAGCCGCGAAGCCGCTTGTCGCGATAGGTTAGGACGTTGTTCAAGAAGAAGTTGGACGTGGCCGCCACCAGCGTGGCCACAGCCAGCGCCACCTTGAAGCGAACCTCTGCGCCGGGCGTATAGTTCCCCGCAGCGCCCGTAAGCAATGCGTGCCGCGCGGCCCAGAACACCGCGAAGTTGACGAAAACGCCGCTCAAGCCCACGAGGCTGAACAGGATCAGCCGGACGGGAATGAACCGGCCGAACAGCTTATCGGCCAGGAGCACGAGATATTCCCAGACGGTGAGCGTATCGAGCTTGCTCTCGCCGTGCAGCCGGGCGCGGAATACGTAAGGCAGCTCGCGGAATTTGAGCCGGTGGTCCGACGAAGCGAAAACGTCTACCAGAATCTTGTTGCCGATGCCGGAAAGCTTACGGATGGCGCCCTCGAACACTTCGCGCTTGGCCATGAAGAAGCCGCTCACCGGATCGGTGAGTTCCGCGCGCAGGATGATCTGGGCGAGCCGGGTCGCGACGAAGCTCGTAATCTGGCGGAAGCGGGTGAAGCCCTCCGAAAGCTTATTTTCGGTGTAGCGGCTGCCGATGACGACTTCGGCATCCTCGTTCTTGAGCACGGCCAGCATCTTGGGCAGCAGCGTCTCGTCGTGCTGCAAATCGGCGTCGATAATCGCCACATAGGGCGCCGAGGAAGCCAGCACCGCCTCCGCGCAAGCCGAGGTGAGCCCGCGCCGGCCCAGGCGCTGCACGCAGCGGACCCGGGAATTGACCCTCGCCTGCTCGCGCACCCGCTTCTGAGGTTCCGTCGGGCGAGTTGTCGTCGACGAAAATCACTTCCCAATGCACGCCCTCAAGCACCGCGGTAAGTTTCTCGATCAGCGGAACGACGTTTTCGGCCTCGTTGAAGCTCGGCGCGATAACCGTCAGCTCGGGCCCTTCCTGCGGCGCGGGCGTCCTTGCGGGCCGCTGCAGAGTGGTTGTTTCTAGTTGCATGCTATGCCCTGGTTTACCCTCTCGCCGTAAAAGCGGCGTCCCGCAATTGCCTACACCCTATGCGGCTAGCCTCTCATAGGCAATCCGGAGACGGTGACACTAGTCCCCGCCGAAAAGCCCGCCACGATAGCCAAGCAGAAGCCGCACATCATAAGCCTCGCCGGACTGAAATCCAGCCTCGCGCGTAACTGTGGTTACGAAGCGCCAGCCTTCGAAAAAAGCATCGGCGCCCCCCAAGCCGCTGCCATGACGCGAGATAAGCAACGCCGGGCCGCTTTTGAGCTTGGCTTCATCGGGGGCGGGGAGGTTTGCGTAGCGGATCCGCTCACCGATCTGCAGCACAGGCCGATCCTTGGCCCCGTAGAATGCCAGCTCACCCGTGGTGGCGTAGTTTGCGGTCAGAATGCTGGCCGCGCCTTGACTGTCCGCCAGGTCTTCGATGTCCGAGCCAAGCTTCGCCCAGCCCTTTAGCCGCGCGGTGGGGTCTTGCTTGAGAGGGAATGCGCCAATCCCGAGTTGAACGAACGCGGCAAGCGAAAAAACGATGCCGAGCCAAGGCGCAAGCCGGAAGCCGGCCGCATACCATTTTTGCCTGGTGCATTCATTCCCAGCCGAAAGAAAGCCGTGAACGGCCGCAAGTATCGCAGCGGGGTAGACGAAGCCCGGCCAGTTCGGCTGGATTTTTTCACTCGCTGCGTGGACCAGGAAGAAAAGGAAAACGGGCGCCGATGTACAGCCAAGCAGCAGCCAGCGCCCATCCTGCCGATTTCCATCCGCGAACGAGCGAAAAGAAGCTGCCGGCCACGCAAAAGGCAAAGATAAGCGGCGTTGCCAGCCCAGCCTGTCCGCCCAGCAGCTCCCCAATGCTCGCTAGTGCGTCGGCGGGCTTGTCCTTGACGGCATGCCCGGCCTGCTTGGCGAACGAGACCCAATCGTGGCCGTAATTCCACCAGACTACCGGCGCAACCACCGCCGCCGCGATCAGCGCTCCGATATAGGGCTCCGGGCGCTTGAACCAGCGCCGGCCCTCCGCATGGCCGATCGTCCACAGGAAGACCCCGGGCAGCAGCAAGACCGCGGAATATTTGCTCATGAAGGCAAGGCCAAGTGCCGCACCCACGCCGTACCACCACGCGCCGCGCCCGGTTTCCACGAGCTTGGCTAACGCGAACAGCACGAGGATGGCGAAGAAGGAGAGCGGCGTGTCGGGCGTCGAAACGATGGCCGCGGCGTTGCATAAAAGGGTCGTGTTCAGCCATAGGACGGCGAGCAGCGCCGCGTTGGTGTCGCGGAACAAGCTGAAGCTCGTCCGGTAAAGAAAGTAGGATCCCAGCACCGCAGCACCGCGCCCCGTGAACCGCACCCCGAAGGGCGTATCGCCGAAGAGAGCCGTCCCGGCCCTGATCCAATAGGCTATCATCGGCGGGTGATCGTAATACCCAGCGGCGAGATGCGTGGACCAAAGCCAGTAATAGGCCTCGTCCTCCGAAAGATCCGCGGTCACGGATAGTCCTACGCGGATGAGCAGGAAAAGGCCGATAAAGGCAAGTCCAAGCCTTACACCGGTAGTCGCCGTTGTGCTGCTTGCGCTTGCACTAACGCCGGCGCCAGTAGGGCCCGAGGTCATTCTTGTTCTTTCAACGTCTTAGCTGCTCCATTTGCATCCTTGCTTCGCACATTGCTAGGATGGACAACTTTGAAGCAGGACCGCCTCCGTACAGGCCTGCTGCGGCGCCTCGTAGCGGGGACCGGGCCCCGTTCAACGCAAAACCGCAACTTTGCCTTAACGCCGCACGGCGCTTTCCCTAAAGCGTAAGCCGTGCTAGGCCGGAAAAAACCCTCGTTAAATGAGCGAGATACTATGACGGAATTGCGACCCGGCGCTGACTTGGCCGTGAGCTGGCCTCACCCGCTGCCTGTCTGCTGGTGCTTGACCGATGGCCGGCCGGGCATGGAAAACCAGACGGTTGGCCTCGCCGAGGCCATGGGGCTGAAGCCTGTGGTCAAGCGTGTCTTTCTCAAGACGCCATGGCGCGTCCTAAGCCCTCACATCACTGCCTTCAAGCGTTACGCGATCAGCAAACGGGGCGATCAAGTCGCCCCCCCTTGGCCGGATATCCTGATCGCGACCGGCCGCCCAAGCGTACTGCCGCCGCTGTACGTCAAGGAGCAAAGCGGCGGACGCACCTTCATCGTCCAGCTCCAAAACCCGGTGTCCTTCCGCAGCCGGTTCGACCGCATCGTGGTTCCTGCCCATGACGGGGTTTCCGGCGGGAACATGATTGTCATGGAGGGTGCGCTGCACCGCATCACGCCCGAACGGCTCGCCGCCGAAGCGCCGCGCTGGGAGAGCCGGTTCGCAGGGCTACCCCGCCCGCGGCTGGGCGTTTTGCTCGGCGGGCCGAATGCCCGCTTTGGCATGGGAAGCGAAGAGATCCAAAAGCTCGCGAGGCAGCTTAAGGCGCTTGCATCGCAAGGCTGGGGCTTGCTCATAACGGGGTCGCGCCGTACTGGCGCCGCCAACATCGAGGCGCTGCGGCAAGCGCTCGAAGGCTTGCCGGCCTTCATCTCGGATGGCGAAGGAGACAATCCCTATTTCGGGATGCTCGCCCATGCGGACGCCTTCATCGTCACCTGCGATTCCGTCAACATGGTCACGGAGGCCTGCAGCACCGGCAAGCCGGTTCATGTGGCGATGCTGCCTACGCCAGGCCGGCGCGGCGGGGGCATGCGCGATAAGTTCGCCCGCTTCCACCGCAGCCTTCAAGAAAGCGGACGCACGCGCGCGTTCGCCGGAAATCGAAACCTGGACCTATGAACCGCTCCGCGAGATGGAGCGCGTAGCGCGCCTTATCGGCGAAGCCTACCTCGCGCGCTAATCCGCTGCCCGCTCACATTAAATTGAAGCCGCGGTCTTTGACACCCCCTCACCCCAGCCCTCTCCCAGCAAGGTCGCCTTGGCGAGCTTGCGCGGGAGAGGGGGGCCGCAAAGCGGCCGGGTGAGGGGTGAGTCACAGGCGGAGACCGCGCGGCAACTGATGAAACAGTCAATTAGAAAGATGGCGATGGCCGCCGCCCCCTTCCCGCGCATGGACACGGACTCGCGACTTAACTAAACGGCAAACGGAGTGGCGGGATTGCAACGGTTAATTGGCGAAGCTTGGCCTGCCGAAACTTCGCCGCGAAGCTGACGTTTGATCTCGCCAGTGGGGCACTTAAGGGAGAATCGGATGATGATGAAGACACTTGTGAAAATCGCCGGCGTGGCGGCGCTTGCACTCGGACTGACGTCTGCGGCGGAAGCCGGGTCGCGCGTTGGCGTCCTCCGCTGTCACATTCAGGGCGGCGAGGGATATGTGGTTGCCTCGTCGCACGCGGCGCGCTGCTTTTTCCAAGCCGACAACGGGCGGCATGAGCGCTATGCCGGGCGCATGAGCAAGCTCGGGGTCGATCTGGGCGTTACGCACGATACCGTTCTGGTTTGGGCCGTGATCGCGCCGAGCGATGTCAGGCGCCATGCGCTTGCTGGCGAATATGTCGGCGCCCAGGCCGGCGCCACGCTCGGCATCGGCGGCGGCGCGAACGTGCTCGTTGGCGGCAATGCCGGGACGGTTTCGCTGCAGCCGCTCAGCCTGCAGCACGAGACGGGCGTGGCCATTGCAGCCGGCGTAGGCAGGCTCGAACTGCGGTAGCCCTCACACCGCTGCTTAAGCTACGAGGGCCTGGACGGCGTCCAGGCCCTTTAGCCGTCTAAAGGCTTTCCGCGGGCGCTACTTTGGCTACAGGCCGCGAGCCCAGAAGGCGGTCTCGGCTACTGCGTTGCTGCGGTGGCGGCTGGGATTTGCGCGGGACCGGCCTTCAGCACCGCTTCGCATTCCGATGGAAGCTGCCCAAGCATGAACGGCGGTTTCTTATTCGAGGCCGGCGTTTCGTCCTTCGACGCGGCGATCTTGGCTCTCAAGGCCGCAAGCTTCGTGGGCGCGGCGCTGGCACCGGCGCACCGGGCTTCGGATTCGGCTTCGGCTTCGTCAATGCCTCGATCCATTTATCGAGGCCCTTGCCGCACCCCTCATCCGCTTTAAAAACCTGGCCCTCGCAGCCCGGATTGCCGGCCGGGCAAACCAGCCGCACATGGAAATGATCGTCGTGCCCCATGATGGGGGTGATCTTCGCAAGGAATCCGCGGCTGCCCTTCACATTGTCGCAGAGCCACTTCTTGATCGCCGGGTTCACGAAAATGCGCGCAACCTCGGGGTAGGACACGGCGCGGCGCAAAAGCTTCTCGTACTCCGGCTTCCAAACCTCGGGGTTTACATGGCCGGCATCGAGGAGAAAGCTTTCCATCTTCATGGTCTCCCGCTCCGCGTCTGTAAGCTCGTGGCCGGGTGCGGGCTTGTACCAGATATCCACGTCGAGCCCAATCTGGTGGCTGGCGTGGCCATAAGGCATGGGTCCGCCGCGCGGCATGGAAAGATCGCCGACGAGGAGGCCGGGCCAGCCGTCCTTCTCTTTCGCATCCAGGGCAAAGCGCTCGATATACCGGATGAGCGAGGGATGGCCCCAATTGCGGTTGCGCGAAAGCCGCATAACTTGCCACGCCGGCCCGTTCACGGGCAGCGGCTTGCCGCCGGCGAGGCAGCCCCTGGCGTAGAAGCCGATCGACCGGGTGGCAAGGTTTGCGGGCTCTTTCGCCGCGCCGAACAGCTCCCTTGCGTTGGCCTTTTTTATCGAAGCGGCCGGTTTCTGAGGTGAAGCGGGAGCCGGAGGAGGCGCGCCATTCGCAGACTGAGGGACAGGGACAGCCGGCACCTGTGGCTGCTGCTGCGGCGGCGCCTGCAACGGTTGCGCCGAAGCTGTCCAGGATTGGCCTTCTGCCCTGGCGCTCTGAAAATATGGTGCGCCCGGCACAGCGAAGGCCGCGAACGCAGCGACCCCAAAGCTCACCGCAGTGAAGGCATTGAGAATGAGACGAGCATCCCGCATCCAGTGTCTCCCTTGCCGGACACGCTAACCGCACAGCCTAGCGCAGGCAAGCGCGGGCGCGCCATAACGGTAAGAATTAGTTTTCTCCGAACGCTGAAGCAGTTGCAGCCAGGCTTCCGGAACCGGTTGCGTCATGTGCAAAAGTGCACGCCGGTACAATAAGTTACGTCCCGGCTGTTCATCTGCCGCTGTGGTGCCACAGTTGCACGCTTATCAACCTGCGCTTTTGCAATCTTGTGTGGAGGAATCATGTTTCGAATTCTAGTAGCAGCTTTGGCGATGGTGTTGTTTTCGGCCGGCGCCTCGTTTGCGGGCGAATGGGTAAGGCTCGCCGACAAGCATGTCGGCTTTGTCAACGACCACGACACCATCCATGTCGGCCGGACCGACGGCAAGTTCGTGCGCCTCAAGCTCATCATCCGTAAGAACGAAATCAAGCTCAACAGCGTCAAGGTGTTCTTCGGCAACGGCCAGGTTGAGGACATCGTTTTCGACCGGCACATCCCCGATGGCGGCGAGGCCGTAATCGACCTGCCGCATGGCTGGCACGAGGGCCGCTTCATCCGCGACGTCGAGCTGCACTATCATACGACGCCCGAGTGGCGCATCCGCGAAGCGGTCGCCGAGCTTTGGGGCAAGGAAGACTAAGAGAATGCGCGGCTTGTCCTAGGGCGAGCCAAGCAAAGGGACGGCCCGCAATCCGGCTGGGGCATACGCTTTGTGCGCCCAAGCCGGATTGCGGGCAACACCTGGAAGCGAGCGATAGATATCGAGATAGGCGCTCGCCATGCGCTCTACCGTGAAGCGGCGCTCGAACCCGGCGCGAACCTTCGCCCTGTCCAGCGATATCGCCTGCCAGACGGCCTCCGCCGCATCCGCGATGCTCTGCACCACATATCCCGTCTCGCCTTCGTCGACGACCTCGGAAACCGACCCCGAGGGAAAGGCGACAACAGGCGTTCCGCAAGCCATGGCTTCGATCATGACGAGCCCGAACGGCTCCGGCCAGTCGATGGGGAACAAGAGTGCCAGGGCTTCGCCCAGAAAGGCCGTCTTCTGACGATCGTCGATTTCGCCCACAAATTCTACCAGCGGATTCGCCTCGACCATCGGCCGGATAATATCCTTCCAATAGCTCTCGTCCACCGCGTCGATCTTCGCTGCCATCTTGAGCGGCAGGCCGGCACGCACGGCGATTTCTATGGCGCGGTCTGGACGCTTTTCGGGTGAGATGCGCCCGAGAAACGCGAGATATCCGCCCCCCGCCCGCGAAGAATATTGGAGAAGCTCGCCGGGAAGGCCGTGATAGACGTTCCCGGCCCAGTGTACCGCCGGCGGCATCGGCAGGCGCTGACTGTACGATATCGAGGCCAGCGGCGCTTTAGGGAAGGCGGCGTAGAACGGCTTCAGATCGGGCAAGTCGAGGCGGCCGTGCAGCGTCGTGACGGTTTTGCCGGCGAATTCCTGGATCAGCGGGAACTGCAAGAGATCGATGTGAAAATGCAGCACATCGAATTCCGAAGCGCGGCGCAGCACCCGGTCCAGCATGATCATATGATACGGGATCGTATCCTTCACCGCCGGGTTCGGCCGCAGAGCCGTGCCGGCGCAGGGCACAAGCTCGGCCTTCGTCCGGGAATCGCCCGTAGCGAAGAGCGTCACCTCGTGGCCCAGCGCCACCAGCTCCTCGGTCAGATAGGATACGATCCTTTCGGTGCCGCCATAAAGGCGAGGGGGGCAAGCTTCCGCTAGCGGCGCGATCTGGGCAATTCTCATTGCAAACGCTTCTCTTTTAGAACCACGTCAATCCACCTCTAGGGCAAAAAATCGCGCGGCGGTGCAGGTTTCCAAACACCTGATAAGGGAAATGGGTCCGGCCCCGCGAGCAAACGCTCAACCGGATTTCATACCGCTTAAGTGAAAAGGTGTTTTTTTCCACTCCCTAATCTAGGCCGCTCATGATATGGTCGACCATATGCAGGCCAATCTCCAAATAGCACCCTCCCCCGCAAAGCAAATCGAGGCCGGTGAAATTCGCCGTTTCGGGCCGGACGGCGTACTTTATGAAATCAAGCGTAAGACGGCGGATGGCCGCCTGCTCATCCGCGTGCTGGATACCGGCGAAGAAACACTCTATCCGCTGGCGAAAGCGCTTGAGGACCCGCGCGGCTAATGTTTGCCATAGCGTTCGATCTCACCGTCGAAGAGACGGAGCGGCGGCATCCGAAGGGTGTTTCGCAGGCCTATAGCGATATCCGGCAAACTCTCGACAGGTTCGGCTTCGAGCGGATTCAAGGTAGCGTTTATGTCTGCCCCAGCGAAGATCTCGGCAACTTATTCGACGCGATGAATGCGCTGAAGTCGCTGCCCTGGTTCCCGTCCTCGGTCCGGGATATCCGGGCCTTCCGAATTGAACAGTGGTCCGATTTTACCGAACGGTTTAAGCGGATTTGACGGTCAACGGCCTCCGCGTGACTTTGGCGGCGCTTTCGCTCCGCCCTTATTCGCCGCGAGCAGCGCCTCGATCTCCGCCATCTGCCGGTGCTTTAGCCCGCGCTTCTTGAGTTCCTTGAAATCGTCGCGGACCGCTTCCTCCCAGAGCTTGCCGCCCTCCACGCGCTTCCCCTTGAAGCGCACGTACAGCGCCCGCGCCTCCTGCGCCCGGCCGAGAAACATCAGCGCATGCGCCTTGTTGGTTTGGTAGATCGGATCGGGCGAGAGCGTTGCGGCCCGGCTGCATACCGCCAGAGCGCCCTTGAAGTCGCGGGCGAAAAGCTTGTAGCGCGGATACTGTAAGCAGCGCGGAAGCGGTCTGCGGTCCCGGTTTTCCCGCCTTCTCCCGCTCGGCCTTCTCCTTCGCCTCAGCGAGCCTTGCCTGAGCCGCCGCCGCCTTGGCATAGTTTCCCGCCTCGAAGGCCGCCGCAGCTTCCGCTTCCGCCTGCAGGTCAGGAAGCTTCGCAATCTGCTGTTCGATCATCGGGATCAAGGCGGCCTTTTGCGCGTCGAGCTTCTTAGCGTCGCGTAGCGGGACGAGTATTTCCAGGGCGCGCCGCAGCTCAGCTTGCCCGTCTTTTCCTTTCAGGATGCCCAGCATAAACAGGGATATCGTCGATTCCGCGCGGGCTTCCGGGTCCTCGGCACGCGCCGTCACCGCGTCGAAAATGTGCACCGCCCGGTCGAAGGCCGCGATGGCCTCGGGTGCGTTTCCCGCCGCCTTCAGCGCGAAGCCCAAACGTTGGTTGTTATAGGCCAAATCCTTCTGCCATTTGGAGTTGGCCGGGTCCATCCGGGCGAGGCGTTCGGCAATGGCGAAACCGGCCTTGTAGGATTTCAGCGCCTCGGGGTGGCTTTTTTGAGCAGAAAACACATCGCCAAGCTTATTATAGGACCACCCCAGGTCGTTCTGCCATTCGGTGTTAGCGGGATCGGCCTGGGCGAGGCGTTCGGCGATGGCGAAATTGGCCTGGTAGGATTTCAGCGCCTCGGGCAGATTTCCTTGCGCCTTCAGCACAGTGCCGAGCCTGTCGTAGTCCACCTCCAGATCCCTCTGCCATCCTGCGTTCCTAGGGTCTGCCTTGGCGAGGCTTTCTGCAATGGCAACAGCGGCCTGGAGCATCTTCAGCGCCTCGGGCAAATTTCCTTGCGACTTGAGCGCATCGCCAATCCTTTGATAGATCGCCGCCAGATCGCTCTGCCATCCGCGGTTATTAGGATCTGTTTTGACGAGGCGTTCCCGGGTAGCTTGGCAGTCCTGGAAGGCTTTCATCGCCTCAGGCACCGATGGCTTGGCATTCCTGGAAGGCTTTCATCGCCTCAGGCAAATCTCCTTGCGCGACGAGCGTATCGCCAACTTTGAGATAGGATAGCGATAGTTGGCTCTGCCAGTTGGTGTTATTGGGGTCTGCCTTGACGAGGCGTTCCCTGATGGCGACGCTGTCCTGGAACGATTTCATCGCCTCGAGCAAGTTTCCTTGCGTCTTAAGCACATCGCCAACCTCGATATACGCCGCCGCGAGATCCGTCTGCCACTGGGTATTATTGGGGTCCGCCTTGGCAAGGCGGTCCACAATGTCCGCGGCTTCGTTCGAAGTTGCCGAGCGCTCCTGCAAGATCGCCTTGCGTAACCCGTACATTGCCGATCCTGTTGTGGGCCACGGCCAGGTCCCTTTGCCATCCGGCGTTTTGGGGTCTGCCTTGGCGAGCCGCTCCACAATCTCCCGGAGCCGCTCGAAATTTCCGAGCGCGCCTGCAAGATCGCCCTGCGACATGAGCACACTGCCTATCCTGTTGTAGGGCACCGCCAGATCCCTTTGCCATCCGGCGTTTTGGGGGTCTGTCTTGGCGAGGCGCTCGGAAATGTCGAGATCGACCTGAAAGGATTTCAACGCCTCGGGCAAATTCCCTTGCGCCTTGAGCACAAGTCCCAATTCTTGTCGTAGGCCACCGCATAGATCTCTTTGCCACGCGGTGTTATTGGGGTCCGTCTTGGCAAGGTGGTCCATAATGTCCCGCGCATTCTCGAAGTTGCCTAGTGCGCCCGCAAGATCGCCTTGCGTGACCTGTGCACCGCCAATCCGGCCGTAGGACGCCGCCAGATCCCTTTGCCAGCTGGCGTTATTCGGGTCCGCTTTGGCGAGGTGGTCCAGGATGTCCCGCATGCGCTCGAAGTTGCCGAGTGCCCCTGCAAGATCGCCTCGCGCGCTTTGCACATCGCCAACTTGACTGTAGGCCGCCGCCAGATCCCTCTGCCACGCTGTGTTGTTGGGGTCCGCCGTGGCGAGCCGGTCCATAATGTCCGTGGCCCGTTTATAGCTGTCGAACGCGCCCGCGAGATCGCCCTGCGCGGTCTGCACACGGCCAACCATGCTGTGGGACTTCGCCAGATTCCACTGCCACTCGGTGTTTCCGGGCTCCGCCGAGCTATGGCTGTCCGCAATCTCGAAACTCTTCCGGTAAAACTGCGCGGCCTCCGGCAGGCTTCCTTGCGTATACGCTATGTCGCCGCGGCCTCTAATTGCCGAGTATTGTATGCTTGCGGCGTTCTCTCCGCTCGCTTTCAACGCCGCCTGCTCGTAGGCCGCCTTCGCTTCGTCTGTGCGGCCGGCGTCCTGAGCCGCGCTGGCATAATCGTTCCAGGTCTTGCCATCGTCCGGGTCGAGGTCCGCGGCGCGCTTGTAGTATTCCAGCGCCTTCGCCACGTCCTTCCAGCGCGCGAGCGCGGCGATGTTCCTTGCCGAAGCGGCAGCTTTCTTGCGCCGCCCGGCTAGGCGCTGGGTCTCGGCCTTCTCCTCGGCCTTCTCGGCTTCGAGGTCCTCCTCGAATAGCCGCTCCGCCTCGCCCGTGTCGCCAGCCTTGAGCTTTGCCAGCGCGCGCTCGCCGCGATTGTCGTTGCGCGCGGCCAGCGAGCGGGTGGCTTCCTTGAGCGAAGCCAGCTCCAGGCGGCGTTCGTCCTCGCTGAGCGGCTTGCCGCGGGCTTTCTCGATCTGCGCGAGATACTCCTTCGCCGTCTCGCCCAGCTCCTGGTCGCGGGCACGGTCGCGTTTCAGCGCTTCCAGCTCCTCAGCGAGCGCGGCCGCGCGCGGATCGGCCGCGCAAGCTTGGCCGGCAAGGCAAGCCTCGGGCGCGCCGCCGCGGATCAGCATCTCGGGGATTTGCGTGAAGTTGCCCTTGGCGGTCTCCTCGATCACGGTCTTGGCGACGCGGTTGAAGACCTGATCGAAGTGCACATTTGGCGTGCCCGAAAGCGCGGCCAGGAGCGCGCGGGCGAAGGGCGAATGCGCGCCTTCAAGGCCGTCGTCCGCCACCTGGCCGGGCTTGGTCGAGCTGACCAGCAGGAAATTGCCCGCATCGGGCACCTTGAAATCGCGGAAGGTGAGCTTGGCTTTGGTCGCAGGCGGGCAGATTTCGCCCAGCGGATTGTTGCGGCAGGCGTCGAGCACCACGATCTTTTGCCTGGCGCCGGCCAGCGCTTCGAGCACCTCGTCCACCAGCACACCGCGCACCACCTGCTGGCGCTCGCAATCGACATCGGCGTCGACGGGGACGAGCACGTTGCCCTCGGCGGCCTCCATGCCGTGGCCCGCGTAGAACACGAAGGCCAGCGCCGCGTCCTGCGACTTCTCCTTAAGCTGCGCGATTGCCGCGGTAAGGCCGTCGCGGGTGAGGTCGAAACAGCCGGGCCGCTTGCCGTCGCAGGAGATCACGTCGAAGCCGCGCTCCGCCAAGAGCTGCGCGAGGCTTTGCGCGTCGGCGCCGGGATTGCCGAGCGCGTGCAGCTCTTTGTAGGCGTTGTTGCCGATGACCAGCGCCACGCGCTTGTCCGGCGCCGGCGCGGCGGGTGCGTCAGCCGGCACGCCCGGCCCGGCAGCCGCCGCCGCGATGCAAAACAGGAAAGTGCCTATGAGAAAACCAATGCGCATGTCCGCCCCCTGAGTATCCCCCAGCGCCATAGGCGCATTCCGTGGCTTTTAATAGGCAGATAGGCCGCTCCCCAGCACACTCCCGCAGCCGCCGGGCAGGCGTCCCTTCTCCCATTGGGAGAAGGACAGGTTGAGGGGTAATGCCCTATGGCTAGGACTCACCCTTCGGCGATTGTGGGTGCTACGCATCGCGTAAGGCCCTATCATGGTAAATGCGAATATAGTAAACGCGCGTGCTTCATATTTTCCGCCGCCGTCTTTCTGCGAATCTTTTCTCGCTTTAGGTCGATTTCTGCGACTCCAAAATCCCATTAAATATACGCGCAGATTTGAAATTAACCATACGACGATGCATCTTTCGCCGGCAAATAGCCGGTCGCGATTTCATTTTATCGTGCACTATCAATGCGTTGGATGGCGCCTTAAGAATGCGGAAAGATATTGCTGCTATAATGGCCGCTGAAGAAAACCGGAAGGATTGCGCCATGTTGGGCAAGAAAACCGCAAGAATACGGTTAACAGGGACTTATACGGAGGACGCGCCGCCACCCTAGCCCCCCTTCTTATGCATCTGAGCCCAGCTTTCGGCGGCGGTTTCTGCTGAGCGCGGCCCGGCCCTCCGGGGGCGGGAGACCGTGCCCGGGCGGGTAAAGAATGCGGACGCTGCTTACGCGCTGGCGGTTGGCGATACGGGTTCCAGGGGCGGCGCGCCCCGCCGTTCATGGCCCGGAAGGTTGCAGCCGGAATGCGACAAGACCGAACAGTCCGGCCTCCGGACAGCATGAGGCCAGCGCGACACGGATCCGGCTTGCCGTCTCGACGAAGCGCCCGGCGACCTTCAGCAGATGAAGACGGATGCTGTTGAATTCGCTCTGCCGCAAGGGATGCCAGGACGGAACATGATCGCGCACGTCGAGCAGCAGCCAGTAGGCGGCGGTGTGCAGAATGAGGCGGACTTGATTGGCAAGCGGCGAGCGGCAGCTCGTGCGGTCAGAGGCGGTTTGCGCCTTGTGCTGCTTGATGAGATTTTCCATCTGTCCACGCGCGCAGTAGACCGTCGCGTAGATATATTCGGTGCTTCCGTTTTTCAGCGACGTGACGACGTAGCGGATGTCGATCCCACGCCGCAGCATATCGTCCTCATCGCTTTCCTTCGCTTCGATCCGGGCCGCGACCCGGCGTTCCCTGGCCCACGATTTGGCGGCGTAGCGCGTTTCGGCATACCCGCGCAGAATGGTGAGTTTCTCCTCGGCACGGCGCGTACGGATATCGTCTGCCTCTACCTCGACCAGCCGGTCCAGCACGGTGTTGCCGGCAAAGCCGAAAATATAATCGACGCCGTTGTCCTCACACCAACTCATGGCTTCGTCGCGGCCATAATGGCCGTCGCCGCGGATGGTGATGCGTGTCTTGGGCCAGTGCTGGCGGATGCGTTTGACCAGCCGCCGCAGCCATCCGCGAACTTCCGCGCCGGACGGCGTTTTGCCGGGACGCAAGATCATGGTGACCGGACGTCCCGTAGCGGTGTCGTAAATGTGGATCGGCAGGAAACAGCGCTCATCGTAATGGGCGTTCCATTCCGCCATTTCCTGATGGCCATGCGCGACGTCGAGCGTGTCGTCGATGTCCAGAACCGCCAGACGGGGCGGCTTCGCGTAGCTCCGGCACCAGATATCGATCAATGCGTAGGTGAGGCGGATAACCTCCCGCAGCGTGGGTGCGTTCTCCCAGCGCGAGATGGTGGGCTGGGAGCACAAATCGGCGCCCGTCTCCGGCAGCCGCCCGCAAGCGAGCTTGAACGCCGGATCTGATCGCAGCCAGTTGAGGTCATTGCCATCGGGATAGCCGCAGGAAATGGCCAAGATGCGGGCCTTCAGCACATCCTCCACGGTGTGCGTGACATGCGCCGGATCGCGCGGATCGGCGATCAAAGCGGCAAGCGTCTTGGCAATGCCCCGGCGCCGTTCAGCCAGAGAAAGCAGCATGACGCCGCTATCGGAGGAAAGCCGTCCGCCGTCGAACGCGGCTGTGACTTTCTTGCGGGATACGGCTGGATAGAGAACGCTGACTGGGCTATCGTCAGGCATGGCGGGTGTGGCTCCAGCGTACGGTGCGCAACGGATGGTCTCGACACCCATTTCCTACGCTACTTCAACGCTTTGCGCTACACCCGCCATGCCAAATCCGCACGGCGGGTGAATAAGAACGGTTAGAAATGTCCGTTTGCGACAATGCGATATTGAAAGACTTTTCGCATAAGCCTATCGCAAACGGCATCTTTATGGATTTCGCTGCTCTCGCAGCAGAGGCTAGGCAGCGCCTGAGCGTCTTCGACGTGAAGTATGATGAGCTTGATGCTCCAGCCTCCACGCTATCGGGTGGAAATCTTCAGAAGCTGGTATTAGGAAGAGAATTCGCAAAAAAACCTGCGCTGGCAGTTGTGGTTAATCCAACAATTGGGCTTGACGTTAAGGCCACAGTAGAAGTGCGCGAATATCTTAACAGTATGAGGGAAGGAGGGTGCGCAATTCTATTAGTTTCCTATGATCTTGATGAGATAATGGAACTCGCCGACCGCATATTGGTGCTTTTTCGCGGTGAGTGCAAGGGTATCATTGATCGAAAAGATGCATCCTTGGCGGTTATCGGGGAACTTATGGGGGGGCATCTGTCCCAAGCTGTTCGGGCTGGAGAGTGATTGTGATAAGTCAGCTATGGTATAATAATATTATATTACCAATTGCTTCAGTGGTTACCTCGCTTATAGCGGCGTCGTTGCTGCTTGGCGTCTTGGGGGCGGATCCTGTTGCCATTTATACTACGATTTTGCAGGAATCCTTTTCTACCGGTTACGGCTTCAGCGAGACAATCGTGAAGGCAACTCCGATATGCTTATGTGCATTGGCAGTTGCGGTGCCTGCTTGGGTAGGGCTCATGAATGTTGGCGCTGAGGGCCAACTGTACATAGGTGCAGCCGCAGCCTCCGGCGTCGCCTTGTTTTTCCCGTCGCTATGGTCCGGGGTCTTGTTACCCGTCATGATGATCACGGGAATCGTCGCAGGTGGGGTATGGGGTGCTTCTGCTGGCGTGCTGAGGTCCCGATTTGGCGTGAACGAAGTGATGGTCACAATTATGAGCAACTTCGTTGCGCTTCTTTTCGTGGAATATCTAGTTTACGGACCATGGAGGGATCCCGCAAGTCACGGTTGGCCCGAAACGGCACGTTTTATTGACGCTGCTCTACTTCCGCATTTGGGTGACAGCCGCGTGCATTTAGGTACTGCTATGGCAGTAGCGCTGGCGTTCGCACTTCATGTTGTTCGAAGACGGACGACATGGGGTTTCGCTATGCGGGTTATTCAGGTCAATCAGGAGGCGGCGGAATACGCAGGCATTCCGATTTCACGTTACTTCATATTTGTCTTCCTGATCGGCGGGGGGTTGGCCGCGCTTGCGGGAGCCTGCGAAGTTTCCGGCATTCAGGAGCGCTTGCGGCCGACCATTTCGCCCGGATACGGCTACACGGGAATATTGGTTTCATGGATGGCCCGGCATGATCCCGTGGTGATTCTGCTGGTGGCGCTATGCATCGGTGGCGTCCTTGCCGGGGGTGATAACCTTCAAATCGTGTTGGGCTTGCCTTTTGCAACAGTACATATAGTTCTTGGCCTTATGTTTTTCTTTCTTCTTATCGGCGGTAGTTTAGTGAGCCAGCTACGGAGGCCATAATGAGTGGCGCGGAATGGGAGCTATTCATCCTCGCGGTTCTCGCGGGGGGAGTGCAGGCGGCTGTACCGCTGTTTCTCTCATCGGTAGGCGAAGTCTTTGCCGAGCGCTCCGGGGTAATTAACCTCGGTCTCGAAGGGATCATGGCGATAGGGGCGGTAGTAGCTGTTGCAACGACCGTGCACACCGGCAGCCCTTGGTTGGGCATCCTAGCCGCAACAGCCAGCGGCATTTGTCTCGGCTTTTGCCATGGGGTGATGAGCATCTGGCTTAGAACTAATCAAATGGCTACAGGAATAGCCATGATTATTTTTGGCTCAGGGCTTTCAGCGTTTGTTGGGATACCATACGTTGGCAAAAGCTTCGAGGGGCTAAACCTAGTTCCTATACCGTATCTCGAGAAGCTGCCACTTTTAGGGGGGGTGCTCTTTCGTCACGACCCAATAGTGTACCTAATGTTTTTGCTAGTGCCCTTAGCCTGGGTTGCACTCTATCGCACGCATTGGGGACTACGTGTGCGAGCGGTAGGAGACAATCCTCAAGGGGCACAGGCTACGGGGCTAAATGTCCGCCAAATAAGGCTGTCGGCTGTTGTGCTAGGGTCTGCCCTTGCTGGCTTAGCGGGCGCTTACTTATCGGTGGCATATACACACCTTTGGTTGGAAAATATGGTCGCTGGCAGAGGGCTTATTGCACTCGCTTTGGTTGTCTTTGGCGCGTGGGATCCGCTGCGAGTTTTTGGGGGAGCTCTGCTGTTTGGAGCCCTAGCGGCACTCCAGCTGCGATTTCAAGCTGTAGGACTTGGTCTTTCACCCTACCTAATTACCATGTTGCCCTATTTGCTAACCG